>JBGPCF010000059.1:0-36412 GCA_041481635.1 Terriglobia bacterium
CGACCAGGCTCCCGAAGGCCAACGGAAAGGCCTCCGGCAACCTCGCTCGCGTCGCCTTCACGACTCCCGAATGTGGAATGCAACGAAAATGGTTCACTGATGCGCATTTTTCATCGGCCTGCTAGAACTTCTCCCGCAAATCCGCCCTCAGGACTAACGCAGGGGGCCGATACCCTTAACGCTCAACCGAGCGGGTCGCCGAATCTTGCCAAACCTGGAGCCATTGATTCGGAGAGCAGAATTTTGTCCGCGAAGACGGTAACTGTGATCGCCGCCTTAGGAGAAGTGATGATGACGGGCCGGGGCTGGCTCGATGCCAACCCTGCTAGAGGGAAAGAGAAGGTTGAGGTGGCGCTGAGAAAATGGGGACGGTTCAATATAACAGACGACCCCACAAATGCAGACCTCGTCCTGCTGGTCATCGAGGGCAACCACCTCAAGCTCGGGATCCTAGGTCAGCTTTACGATAACCTTCTGGTCTTTCCCGGCGGCAGCCTTCCGGATCAAAATTCTGCGCCGCTCTGGCAGGGTGAGGCTAAAGAGGGCTTCAAGGTTTTGCCCGCTACCAAAGTCACGGAAAAGTTCCAGAAATACGTGGAGGACTTGGAGAAGAAAGGGAACCACTGATTACCACGCCTGGATAGGTTTGCAGACGGGCGCGTGAACCGAATATAGAGGAGGACCTCATGAAAATACCATCGTCAGTTTTGATTTTGGTTTTGCTTATTGTCGCAGAGATTCCGCTCCTTGCCGCCAACGTAAAGAAGAGGAACGGAGAGGTGATCGAGGGAGAAATTCAGCGAACCATCATTCTGAAAGAGCGCGGCCCCGCGACCTTTTATTGTGCGGTGGAGGTGAAAGATGTCCTTGGAATCGACGAAGAGGGTATTCGCGTGAGGGAGGGCCGTGGCTTGTCCGTATTGGGCCTCGACGCAAAGAGAGGGTCCGAGGTACTCGAAGCGGTGCAGTGGTTCAGAGACCAGAAATTGTCCGGCAAAAAGTTGCTGATGAGAGACTTACCCAGCGGGGGGCAAGTAATTGGGAGCTTCAAAGGGTTCGAAAAACCTTGTCCACAGAAGAAAGAATACCTGCTCGGCGAGTTTCGGGTCGACAAACAACAGCACACCATCGAAGTGATTCCTGCGATTGACATCAACACTGCGAAGGGCATGGTCAGCGTGCCAGTCAGTGAAATTCTGGACTCCACTCTGGAAAACAAAGAAAAGAAATCTGAAACTCAGCCTCAAGAACTGACAGCCCTCGCCACCCTGAGCCCGGAGGAAACAGATACGACAGAGCAAAAGAGCTTTAGCGAAGGGCAGACTACTCTTGCGGCGGAGGCAGAGATGCAAAGCGCAACCGGGGGGCACAACCCTGAAGCAGACGTGACTAAAGGCAGCGAATCGCCCCAGGATCTGCTGCGCTCGGCAAGAACCGCGTTCGTTCTGTCCGTCGGGCCCCGGCCGAAAGGTGTCGGCGGATTTTTTATCGGGTATGCGCGGAAGGGAAGCAATGCGAATGCAGACCGGGCTGAAAAAGTATTGAAAAACGCCATCAGGAAATGGAAGGTATACAGCCTGGTTGATGAACCCTCCCAAGCTGACCTTGTGCTGGTGATCCGCGAGGTAAACTCGGATACAATTTTTGGTTATCGCGTCCTTGACGATCTCTCAATTTTTAAGGGTGGCGCCCTTCCGGACGAGCGCGCGACACCTTTTTGGCATCACGCCGAGCGGGAGGAATTCACTGCTGCGGGATCGGTAATCAGAAAGCTGCATCAGGATATAAAGAAAGCGCGCGAGCAGAACAGGAATTAGCATTCACTACGTGGGAGTGAAAGAGGGGCATGGGAAAGACCCGGTAGATTGTTGATCGGGATGACCCTCAGCTCTTCTTCCGGCAATTTCCTGATTGTGATGGTCCTGAGCATCCTTCGCGCCAAATCAGGAGGTCCGATGGAGATCCTGACTAAACCTTCTGAAGGGCCATACGACGATAGGCCTCCGGGTCGTCGATGTCGAGCAAGACCCCCGGGTCATTCACTTCCACAAATCGCGTGTCCTCTCGGTATTTGCGCACCACGGTGTTGGCGCCCTCATCTGGGCTGAGCGCGAGCAGTTCGGCAAAGAGCGGGCGCGCGATCAATACAGGGTGCCCTCGGTGGCCTTGGTATGTGGGAATAACCACGGGCGCGCGCGACTTCTTATGAGCGCCGATGAGGTGTTTGACGACTTCGCAGGAGATCGCGGGATGGTCCACCAGGCAGAGCACCACGGCTCCCACCCCTTCTGATTCGAGGGCCTTCAAACCCGCTTGAAATGACGAAGTCTGCCCGCGGCGGTAGTCCGGGTTGAACACCACACGCGCCCCTTGAAGTTTGACTGCGCGCTGGATTTCTTCCGCGTGATGGCCCAAGACTACGGCCACGCGGGCCAATTCCGCCGTGCGTAGAGTAACCAGGATGTGTTCGAGAAACGTGCGGCCGTGGTAATCGAGCAGGGCTTTGTCCCTCCCCATGCGGGAGGATTCACCCGCGGCCAAAATGAGTCCGGCAAGCATAGGAGCAAGGAGTCAGCGCGGCGTGCGGCCAGCCGTTCAGCCCAGGCCATGAAGGTACGGCATGCTCGCCTTCATGAGGTCCATCTCCATTTCAACGAAATAGTTCTTTACCCCGGCCTTATGGGCCGCGACGAATAATTTCTTCCAATCCACAACGCCCTGACCGAGCGGAACTTGTTTCTTGTCCGTCGCCGACCAGTCCGCGAGGTGCATCGAGATGAATCGGCCGGGGTATTTGGCGAAAAAGTCCGCGGCCTGGTAGCCGAGTTCCACCACCGCAACCTGGAATTGCATTTTGATCAATTTGGGGTCGAACTCGCTCATGATTTCGTCATAGACCAGTTTCCCGTCAATCTTGGCGAATTCGAAATTGTGATTGTGGAACCCAAGTTGGATTCCGGCCTTGTGCGCCCGCTCACCCAACTTGTTGGCCGCCTCCACCGCGGTCTTCCAATCGGCAAGCGTGGAGGTTTGGGGGAGCGAGAATGTGGAAATGATCATCTGCTTCAGGCCCAGTTCCTTGGCGAAAGCTACTCGTTCGTCCAGGGAATCTTTCAATTCCTTGAATCCGTAGTGGCAGCTCTCGCAAGTCAAGCCCGCCTTGTGGATGCGCTCGCGCATCTCAGACGCTTTCATGCTGGCGAGGAGACCAAAGCCATAATCTTTGTATCCGGGCGGCGAGCACATCTCGATGGCGCGGAATCCATCCGCGGCCAACTTGCTCAGCGTGCCGTCAAAATCTTTCCCGATCTCGTCTCGCACTTCCCAGGTCTGGACACCGATGGGCATTCCGTGTGGGTCGCCGAGAAGGGTTGAGGCATTTTGCGCGAGGTACCCTGCCGCCGTTGTACCGAGGACAGTCTTTCCGAGGAAGCTTCTTCTTGAAATTCTTGTCATGTGGAAATCTCCTTTCGTGGGTCCGGCAGATGTCAGGAAATGATGTGCTCGACGATGTTCCTATTCTGACTTCTGGCTTCTGACTCCTGACTCCTTTCTCGCGTACGCCAGCGAGGGCAGGGAAGGCACAGCATTGCGCCGGACGGCAATCATTTCCGCCACCACCGCCACGCCAATCTCTTCCGGGGTGAGGGCGCCGATGTCGAGGCCAATGGGCGAGTGGACGCATTCCAGTTTCTCACCTGGCACGCCCTCGTTTTCCAGAACCTTGCAAATCTCGATGAATTTTCGCCGGCTGCCAATCATGCCAATGTAGCGCGCCGGAGTGGTGACGGCCCAGCGCAGGCACGCCAGGTCGCCTTTGTGCCCGCGCGAAACAAGCGTCAGGTAAGAAAACTCGTTGATGTTGAGCTTGGGAAAAATCTCTTCCCACGGGCCAGCGTAATTCTCGCGCGCTTCGGGAAAGCGCTCGCGAGAGGCAAAGGCTTCGCGATCGTCAATCACCACCGTGTCAAACCCCGCCAGGCTGGCGACCTTGGAGATGGAGAGCGAGACGTGCCCGCCCCCGAAAAGATAGACGGTGGGCGCGGCCAGGATGGGCTCCACGAAAATGTCGAGCGAGCCGCCGCAAATCAAGCCGTTGTCGAATTCAGGATCGCTGTTCAGGTTAAAGTGCAGGCGGCGCGGCTTCTCTTCGCGCATCACGTCCTGGGCCACGGCCCACACTTCGGCTTCCACACACCCGCCACCCACTGTGCCCACGATCGATCCATCGTCGCGCACCAGAATTTTCGAGCTCTCGTAGCTCGGGATCGACCCTTGCACCTGGATGATGGTGGCGAGCGCCGCCTTGCGCCCTTCTTTTCTCAGCTTGGCGATTTCCGTGTAAATGTCCATCGACCCTAAGGTTAATCGCGGCCTCGCGCAATGTCAACGAAGGCGGCCGGTATTGGTACGGTTTCAAGGGCGACCAACGTGGTGTAGACTCCGGTTTATGCTATTCATGGTTATCGAACGCTTCAAGGACGGCGATACCGGTGCCATCGGCAAACGGTTTAAGCAGAGCGGTCGGATGTTGCCCGACGGAGTTACCTACCACGTGAGCTGGGTGGATTTGGCGGGCACGCGCTGTTACCAGGTGATGGAAGCACCGAACCAAGAATTGTTGAATACTTGGGTGAGCCACTGGCATGACTTGGTGGACTTTGAAATCGTTCCAGTTCTCGCTTCTGCCGATTTCTGGGCGAATAGGTGAGGGCACGCCTCGTCGCGGCGAGCGGGCCCTTATTTGCAAAATAGTGCCCCTTAGAAAGCCACATGGTCCACGAGACGCCGGCTTGGCGGTACCAAACCCAGCACACGATTACGCTCGGCTACGGCCACGTTCATCTTTTGCCCAATCACGTTCTGGGCCAGTGGTTCTGCGTGGAGCGGGAGGGTGGGCGCGTGCTGTGGGATCGCAATGTCGCGGCGGCGGATTCGGTGATTGAAGTGAGTGAAGGCGTCATCATCGCCACCGAAACGCGCATGAGCGGCCCCTGTACTTATACGTTTGGTGTTTTCGCGGTTTCGCTCGACACAGGCGAGCTCCTTTGGACATCGCACACGGCGAAGGGCGGCACGCGCGGGTTTGCCGGGGCGCTGTTGAGTTGGTTCGGCATCGCCAATGAAGACCATGCCACCGGCGTGCGAGGCTCAGAATGCATCACGGCGGTGGGGCGCGTTATGGACATTCATACTGGTAAGGAAGTGCGCCGTGTGACTCCCACAGAGGATTGGCCTGCGTTCTGGAAAGCGACTTCGCCGGCCAGGACACTTTACGAGAGGCATCCCGTGGACTGCGGCTCAGGCCGGATCTTGCGCCACGGCCTGCCTGGCGCGCCCAAGAAGGTTGGTGGTTTTCCCGACGGCACTTTTAATTTGTTCTTGAGTGATGCCGAGGGGCGTGCACTTTGGTCGTTTGACATCGCGAATTCTGGGTACCACATTCGCGGCAATTATTTCTCCTACCGGTATTCCAACGGATGCGTCTACATGATGGTTTCCGACCGGCCGCAGTCTGTGCCCATCGATCCGCGCAAGCCGCTGTTCGTCAAAGACAATCCCGCGCAATACTTCCTCTGGGTTCTGGATGTGGACACGGGGCAGGTATGCCAGAAGATTCGTGTCACAGACGCGGAAGCCACGCACTGCCGGATCGAGGACGTGGACGACCGGGCGGTGCTGGTAAGTTGCGATGGGTTGGCACTCCTGTTCACCCGGCAGGAAAAAGCAAGAGGATAAGGCGCGCTGGACAGCCTCAAGACAGGCGTATAATCGAGATTGATACACAAAGGCCGGAGGCACGCGAGGCGGTATCCAGGCGCTCGCGTCTCGGAGGGATTGGTCATGCAATTTTTTCGCGATTCAATGCTTGAACTCTTGATTCAGACTTCCACCAACTTGCCGCCCGACGTTCGCCAGGCTATGAGCCGCGCGCTGAAGCGCGAGAACCCGGCTACGCAGGCCGGACAGGCGCTCGCCATCATCGGGCAGAATGTGGATATGGCGTTCAAGGATGAAGGGGCCATTTGCCAGGACACAGGCTACCCGACTTTCGAAATCAAAACGCCGGTGGGCGTAAATCAAATTGAGATGAAAAAACAGATTCGGGACGCCGTCGCGGAAGCCACCAAGCGCGGCAAGCTGCGCCCAAATTCCGTTGACTCGATCACCGGCAAGAACAGCGGCAACAATTTGGGGCCGGGAACGCCAGCCATCCACTTTGAACAGTGGGAAGACCCGGACATTGAAGTGCGTCTTCTATTGAAAGGCGGAGGGTGCGAGAACAAGAATATCCAGTATTCCGTGCCCTGCACCCTGGAGCATTTGGGGCGGGCTGACCGCGACCTGGCGGGTGTGAAAAAATGCATTCTTCACGCGGTATGGCAGGCCCAGGGACAGGGCTGCGGGCCGGGTGCGTTGGGCGTGTGCATTGGCGCCGATCGCGACTCGGGGTACCACATTGCCAAGCTGCAATTGTTTCGGTCACTCGATGACGCGAATCCCGATCCGGCGCTGGCCAAGCTCGAGCAGGAAGTCATGGACGACGCCAATAAACTTGGCGTGGGGGCGATGGGGTTTGGCGGCACCGAAACTTTGATTGGCTGCAAAATTGCCGCGGCCAACCGGCTGCCCGCCAGCTTCTTTGTTTCGGTCGCATACGATTGCTGGGCGTTTCGCCGCCTGGGCGTTTTGCTGGACGCGGACTCCGGAGCCATCAAGAGTTGGCTCTACCGCGACCCGAGCCGGCCCGTCGAACGGTTGCTACCCGAGGGCGAAGGATTCAAATTGACCGGGCGCGAGATTCGCCTGGAGGCGCCACTGAGCGAAGCCACGGTACGCGCGCTGAAGGTGGGTGACGTGGTGCTGATCAACGGGCCGATGGTTACGGGCCGAGATGCTGCGCACAGTTATCTGCTGCATCATGACTCACCATGTGATTTGCACGGGGCGATTCTCTACCACTGCGGCCCCGTGATGATGAAGGAGGGCGCGGGGTGGCGCGTGGCCGCCGCCGGGCCCACCACCAGCATCCGCGAGGAACCCTACGAGGCTGACATCATCAAGCGCTTTGGAATTCGCGCCGTAATGGGCAAGGGCGGGATGGGTAAGAAAACTTTGGCCGCACTCAAGGAATCCGGCGCAGTTTATTTGCACGCGATTGGTGGCGCGGCGCAGTTCTACGCGCGCTGCTTGAAGGCGACGGGTGTGGATTTGTTGGAAGAACTCGGCGTCCCGGAAGCCATGTGGCACTATGACGCGAAGGATTTTGTCGCCATCGTCACCATGGACGCGCATGGTAATTCGCTGCATGAGGATGTGGCCACGGCGACCGGCGCCGAACTCGAAAAAGTGGGCGCGGGGAACGTTTAGCGCGAGAAGGGGTATTGCATCGGGGAGAGTTAGAATCAGGACTGAAGGCGCCATGGACAACGACGAGATTCGCCCCAGCCGGTGGCTTTACGTTTTGGCCGCATTGGTTTTTGTCGGCGGCTGGGTGGGGTTCGCCGTGATCCTCTTCATGAACCTGTGGGGGATGGAAGGGAAGTTGCAGCAGGTGGTTGTGCCAGGTCGGACGGAGATTACTCTTCGCGATGCGGGGACCTACACAATTTTTTACGAACATAAGAGTGTAGTGGGCAACAAGGTTTACTCGACCGCGCAGGAATTATCTGGCCTGGAGTGCGCGGTAATCTCCAAGGCGACCGGGGCCAAGGTGCCCCTGAGTGTGGCCTCTATGAGCGGCAACTACGAATTCGGCGGTCGTGCAGGCACCTCGGTATTTGATTTCAACATTCATGACCCAGGCGTGTACGAACTTTCAGCTGCCTATCCCGAGGGCCAAGCGGGGCCGGAAGTCGTGCTGGCGGTCGGCCACGATTTCACAATGGGGTTGCTAACCACGATTTTCGGCTCTCTCGCTATCGTTTTTGGCTCGATGCTGGTTTCGATTGTCATCGTCGTCGTGACCGCCGTTAAGAGAAGCAATTCCAAAAAACGCTTGAACGCCGGTCCAGGCACCCATCCCCATTCGCCAGGAGCGACTTCATGAAAGCGGTCCGATTTCACAAGCACGGCAGCTTGGATGTTTTGACTTATGAGGACGCGCCTGACCCAAGAATCGCCACCAACGAAGTTCTGGTGCAGGTAAAGACCTGCGCGCTGAATCACCTAGACATTTGGCTGCGCATGGGCGTGCGAAGCTGGAAGCTCGAAATGCCGCACATCGTGGGTAGCGATATTTCCGGCGTGGTGGCCGAGGTGGGCCCGCTGGTGACGCGCGTAAAGCCTGGCGACCGCATCCTGCTTTGCCCGGGCATCAGCTGCGGCCAGTGTGAGCAGTGCTTTAAAGGCCTGGACAGCGCCTGCCGGGATTACACGCTTTTTGGCGTGATGGTGGACGGCGGTTACGCGGAATACGTCAAGTCGCCGGAGATGAACGTGATCCCCATTCCGGGCGATTTGAGTTTTGACGAGGCCGCCGCGGTGCCGCTGGTTTTTATTACCGCGTGGCACATGCTGTTTACACGCGCGAAGTTGCAGCCCGGCGAAGATGTCTTGGTGGTGGGCGCAGGTTCGGGGGTGGGCAGTGCCGCCATCCAGTTGGCGAAGTTGGTGGGCTGCCGTGTGATTGCCGTCGCAGGCTCGGACGAAAAAATCGATAAGGCCAAAGCGCTTGGTGCCGACGCTGGCATCAACCACGCGAAGCAGTCCATCGCGGCTGAGGTTGCGCGGCTCACCGACAAGCGTGGCGTAGATGTGGTGGTAGAGCACGTGGGCGAAGCGGTCTGGGAAGCCTGCTTCGAGTCGCTCGCCACCTATGGGCGGATGGTGACCTGCGGAACAACTTCCGGCGAGGAAGTGAAACTCAATCTGCGTATCATGTATGGCCGCCAGCGCTCACTGCTTGGCTCCTTCATGGGCGGCAAAGGGGAGTTGATGGAAGCGCTTAAATTCATCGCCCAGCGCCGGCTTAAAGCGGTGATTGATTCGGCGTTCCCATTGCAGGACGCCGTCGCCGCTCATCGGAAAATGGAATCGCGCAACTTCTTCGGCAAGATTCTGTTGCACCCCTAAGGTGTTTTAGAGGGTGCCGGATGACGGCATCTTGACATCATTGTATCAACGTATCACAATGATAGTATGAGAACGACCGTGACCTTGGATGACGATATTTACACAGCGGCCACGCATCTTTCACGCGTTTCGGGCCGGCGTTTGGGGAAAGTCCTTTCCGGCCTCGCACGTCGCGGGCTGGCCGCGCACGAGCCTCCGTCGCGGGGAAAATCTCGGCGATTTCCAAGCTTTCGCATACCCCCTGGCGCACCGTTGATTCCCGCGTCCCGAGTCCAGCGCATTCTCGATGAAGAAGGCCTCTTCTAAGCTATTGCTTCTCGACGTCAACGTGCTTCTGGCGATCGCTTGGCCCAATCACCAATTCCACGCCAGCGCCCTAAAGCGCCTCGACACCAATCGGGAGCGCTGGGCGACCTGCGCGCTCACCCAACTGGGGTTTATACGACTCTCTTCCACCGCGGCCGCGGTAGGAACGCCAAAGACGCCCGGCGAGGCCGCGCGATTGCTCGCAGAGATAGTCAGAGATCCTCTCCACGTTTACCTGGGCACTCTGCCTCCGCCCATATCACGAGATTTTGTCGCGGAGTTCGATGCGCTCTTGGGCGGCAAACAAGTGACTGATGCCTACTTGTTGTCCCTTGCCCGGGCTCGACGAGCCACGCTCGTTACTTTCGACACCAGGTTAAAGGCCTTGGCAGGGTCAACAACGGAGGCCGAGGTCCTTTCCTGAGACTCAGCGAGTGGATTAGGAGGTTGAAGCGCAGGGTAGTTCGTGGGATAATCAAAAATGAAATGGGCTCTCCGAAATTACAAGTGAGCGAAGCCGGCGGGTTCGAAGGCCTCGTCTTCGCGCAACTGGACAACGCGGTAAACTGGGCGCGCAAGTCCTCCTTATGGCCAATGAGTTTTGGCCTGGCGTGCTGCGCCATCGAGATGATGTCGATGTCCGCGTCGCGCTTTGACATTGCCCGCTTTGGCGCCGAGGTCTTTCGCGGGTCGCCGCGGCAGGCCGACCTGATGATTATCGCGGGGCGCGTTTCCCAAAAAATGGCGCCGGTCATCAAGAGGCTTTACGCGCAAATGCCCGAGCCCAAGTGGGTGATCTCCATGGGCGCGTGCGCGACCTCCGGCGGCGTCTTCAACAACTACGCCATCGTCCAGGGCGTGAATCAGTACATTCCTGTGGACGTTTACGTGCCGGGATGCCCTCCACGTCCCGAGCAGTTGATTTACGCCATCATGATGCTGCAAAAGAAAATCCAGGCTGAACGCGGCACCTTCAAAGAAGCCTTCTTTCACACCAAATAAGAAAATTGATACTCAGGAACGCGGAAAGGTGGACTAGCGAGGGTGGTGGTGCGTCTCGATCGAAGGGGCAAGCGGTTTCTCGCCGACAAACTGGATGAGCGGGAGAATCCATGTGGTCATCTCTTGTTCGTTGGCGAGCAGATCGTTCAGAGTGGTTTTATTCAGAACCTGGTCGACCACCAATTGCAAAGCGTGCCACAGCGAGCGGACCGAGCAATCCACCGAGTGAGTGCAGACCTGAGCGACGCCAGCGTGGTGATCGCAAAACTCGGATTCGAACAGACGGCCGCCGAGCAGGGCCAGCAATTCGCCGACGTTGATCTCCCCGGCAGGGCGCGAGAGAGTGTAGCCGCCGGCCTGCCCGCGCGCGCTGGTGACAAATCCGCCCCGGCGAAGGAGGCGGAGTAGTTTGCCCACGTAGGAGATCGAGATCCCTTCCGCTTTGCTGATCTCCGGGATGGTGAGACTGCCACCCATGCCCTCGCGCGCCAGGCGCAGCAGGCAACGCAGACCGTATTCTTCCTGTGAGCTGACCTTCATGGGAAGAAACTCGAACAATTTCAAAATCAAAAAGTCAAAATTGAATACAAGAGCTTGGTAACCACCTTGCCTTGCATAACTCTTAATTCATAATTCTTAATTTCTCAATCTACATCAGTCCCAACTGGAGCAGCGCCGCTTCCGACATTTTGCTTTTGTCCCAGGGCGGGTTCCAGACCACTTCCACCTTGACGTCCTTGACGTCGGGCACAACTCTGATCTTGTCTTCCACCTCCCCGGGCAGGGTGCCTGCCGCGGGACATCCCGGAGCGGTTAGGGTCATTTGCACAAAGACCTCGCCGGTCGGCTCCACCCGCGTATCGTAGATCAATCCCAAATCATAAATGTTGACGGGTATCTCCGGGTCGTAGCAGGTGCGCATGGCTGCGATGACGTTTTCCTTGATCAGACTGACGTCTACATCGCTCATCGTATTTCTCCCGGCACGGGTTCTTCGAGTTCCGTCGTTACGACTTCGTGGCTTCCTTGAAGTGCATTGTAAAGTGTGTGCCAGGCCAGGCTGGCGCACTTGACTCGGGCAGGAAACTCCGAGACGCCGGAAAACACGGCCAGCTTGCCCAGTTGGCCCGCCTGTGACTGCGCTTGGTTTTTGTGTCCGGTGACCAGATCGTGAAACACCTTAAAGAGGCTCTCCGCCTCGGCGCGAGTCTTGCCCTTCACGGCATCGGTCAGAATAGAGGCGGAGGCGGTGGAAATGGCGCAGCCCGAGCCCTGGAAGCTGACGTCACTGATGCGGTCGCCCTCCATATTCACGAAGATGGTTACTTTGTCGCCGCAGAGCCGGTTGAACCCGTCGGCACGACAATTGGCTTGCGGCATGGTCCGGAAATTGTGCGGCTTCTTGTTATGGTCCAGGATCACTTCCTGGTATAAACCGTGAAGGTCAGTCATCTAGTTCCTCAAGGGTTGCACATGGCTTCAGCCACGCAAGTGCGACTTAGCGCAATGCATCAGGAAAAAACTTCCTGCACTTTGTTGATCCCGTTCACCAGCGCGTCCACTTCCTCCTTGGTGTTATAAAACGCCATCGAGGCGCGCGAGGTGCCGGAAATGCCAAAACGGTCCATCACCGGCTGAGCGCAGTGGTGGCCGGTGCGGATCGCGATGCCCTCCTGATCCAGGACAGTGCCCACGTCGTGCGGGTGCACGTGGTCCAGTACGAAGGAAATCACAGAAGCTTTTTCCCGTGCCGTACCGATAATGCGCAGCCCGGGAATCTTGGAGAGCCGTTCAGTGGCATAAACCAACAAGTCGTGCTCGTGCGCCGCGATATTTTCCAAGCCCACCCTGTTCACGTAATCGATGCCGGCGCCGAGGCCGATGACGTCGGCGATGTTCGGCGTCCCCGCCTCAAATTTGTAGGGAATCACGTTGTACAAGGTTTTCTCAAATGTCACCGAGCTGATCATGTCGCCGCCACCCTGGAAAGGGGGCATGGCTTCGAGCAGCGTGGCCTTGCCATAGAGCACGCCCACGCCCGTCGGCCCAAACAGTTTGTGTGAGGAGAGCGTGTAGAAGTCGCAGTCAAGCACCTGCACATCAATCTTAAGGTGCGGCGCCGCCTGTGCGCCGTCAAGCAGCACCGGGACCTTGGCGCGATGGGCCATCTCGATCATTCGCGCGACAGGATTGATGGTGCCGAGCGCGTTGGAAACGTGGGCGACGGACACAATTTTGGTGCGCGGGCTGAGGAGTTTCTCGAATTCGTCGAGCAGAAGCTCGCCGCGGTCATTGATTGGCGCCACGCGGAGATTCGCGCCCTTTTCTTCGCACAGGATTTGCCAGGGCACGATGTTGGAATGGTGCTCCATGGCGGTGATCAGAATTTCGTCGCCCGCACCGACATTTTTCCGGCCGTAGGTCATGGCCACCAGGTTGATGGCCTCGGTAGTGCCGCGCGTGAAGATGATTTCGCGAGATTCCCGCGCATTCAAGAAATGCTGGATTTTGACGCGAACATCTTCGTAGGCTTTTGTCGCGCGCTGGCTCAGTTCGTGCACGCCCCGGTGAACGTTGGAATTATCTTGGCTATAGTAATGGCTCAGCGTGTCCAGCACGACTTTGGGTTTCTGGCTGGTGGCTGCGTTATCGAAGTAGACGAGGGGCTTGCCGTTGACCTTTTGCTTCAGGATGGGAAAGTCTTCGCGGATCTTCTCCACATTGAATCCGGCAGTCGCCGGTGCATTGTGCTCGTGACTCAAAGCTTCGTGAGGTACGGTTGCCATTAAACTTCTCCTAGGCTCGTGCGGCGCCTGCTTCTCGCGGAGTACGGGGTCCGACGGCCACCCCGCTCACCGGGCGAGGCTATCGTTCATGCAAGGTGGACATTCGAAAACGCTCGCGCCCAGGCTCCGGGCTGCCAATTCCCGGAGCGACCCTTCGCGCGAGCTTATCCACCAGAGTTTTTTCCAGCCGAAGGCGCAACGTTTCAGATTTGATCTTGCCGATGACGTCGTTGGCAAAAGCCTGCGTCAACATGGTGCGGGCTTGTTCCAGTCCGATGCCGCGTGAGCGGAGATAGAAGATGGATTCGGCGTCGATTTGCCCGATGGTCGCGCCGTGCGTGCACTTCACATCGTCGGCGAAAATCTCGAGCTGGGGCTTGGTATTGATCACGCAGTCTTCCGCCAGCAACAGGTTCTTGTTGCTCTGTTTGGAGTCGGTTTTCTGTGCGTCTTTTCGGACCACAATCTTCCCGTTAAATACCCCCGTCGACTTGCCGTCCAAAATGCCCTTGTAAAGTTCGCGGCTGCTGCAGTGCGGCTGGGCGTGATCGATGGTGGTGTGATTGTCCACATGCTGGCTGCCCGTGGTGACGTAGAGGCCGTTCAAGCTGCACTCGGCGCCCTGGCCGTCGAGGACAGCAACGACCTCCTCACGTGCCAGAGTGCTGCCAAACGCCAAGGTGTGAGTGTTCACGCTCGAAGCACGTTCCTGCTGGAACTGCAAGGTTGCGATGTGAAAGGCGCTCCGGCTTTCGTCCTGCTCCTTGACGTGCTCCACCCGGGCGTTTTCACCCAGGACAACCTCAGTGACGGCGTTCGTGAAATAGAGGTTCTCATTGTCCTGGTTCGCGCTTAAGTATTGCTCGACAATTGTCGCCTGGCTCCCCTGGCCCAACAGAATAAGGTTTCGCGGATGATACACAATGGGCGCCGTGGTAGGGCCGGCCATAAAGCGCAGATAAATCGGCTTGCTCAGAATAACGTCCTTGGCGATTTCAATCAGAGCTCCGTCTTCCACAAACGCGGTGTTGAGGGCGACAAATGCTTGCTTTTGATAACTGGCATAGCGCGCAAAATGCTTTTCAAGTTGTTCAGAGCCGGCACTGAAGGCTTTGGCCAGGCTGGCGATCTTCACGCCTGCGGGCAAAGTATCCGCAGGGGTCATTTCCTCCACGAATTGGCCATTGTAAAAATGCAACGGAATGCAGTCCTCGAGATACGGCCGCAGGGGTTCCTTGGGTTGGCGCGCATCGGAGGGCGGAAGATAATCCGCCGCCGGGCGAAAGGGAATCCGGGCCAGGGCCGCCACGCTGGTGTACTTCCATTCTTCGTTATGGCTGTTGGGAAAGCCCAGTTCCGCGAATCGGTCGATTGCCTCTTTGCGGATCTTCCGGAGCCAGACGGGATCCTTTTGGCCACGCCGTCTTTCCAGGCCGGCAAAGTTCCTAAAGTAAGTGTCCTGCGTTTCTGTCACTGCCGTCATTATGATTTCCAATCCTCGGTTCTCAATTTTCGGTCAAGTCGTCAGCGGGCACCGCGGCCATATGACCCACGGATCATGGACTACTGACGGCTGGCAACGGCCTGCGGGCTCTCTTCCAGCCAAACGTAGCCCCTATCTTCGAGTTCGAGAGCCAGTTCTTTTCCGCCTGACTTCACGATGCGGCCGTTGGAAAGCACGTGGACGTAATCCGGAATGATGTAGTTCAGCAGCCGTTGGTAGTGGGTGACCACGATGATTGCGCGGTCCTTGGAGCGCAGGGCATTCACGCCGTCGGCCACAATCTTCAGGGCGTCGATGTCCAGGCCGGAATCGGTCTCGTCGAGGATCGCCAGCTTGGGCTCGAGCACCGCCATCTGGAAAATCTCGTTGCGCTTTTTCTCGCCACCCGAGAACCCTTCGTTCACCGGGCGATTCATCAGGGATTCGTCCATCTGGAGCAGCTTCATCTTTTCGCGCACCAGCGCCAGAAAGTCCATGGCGTCGAGCTCCTCCAGGCCCTGCTGCTTGCGGACTGTGTTCAATGCCGCGCGCAGGAAGTAGAGATTGCTGACCCCGGGAATTTCCACGGGATATTGGAAAGCGAGGAAGACCCCGGCGCGGGCACGGTCTTCGGGCGAAAGGGCAAGGAGGTCCTGGCCCTGGTACTGGACTGCGCCCTCGGTCACCGTATAAACATCGCGGCCCGAGAGTACTTGCGCGAGCGTGCTCTTGCCTGAGCCGTTGGGCCCCATGATGGCGTGGACTTCGCCCACGTTCACTTTGAGGTCGATCCCGCGCAGGATTTCGCTGTTGCCAACTTTGGCGTGCAAATTCTTAATTTCCAGCATTCATTCTCCTTAAATCAATCCACAGATTTCGCGGATTGCACTGATTGCCCAATACAGAAATTGAAAATCCAAATCTGGCTTAGCCGACGCTGCCTTCCAGACTTACACCCAGCAGCTTTTGTGCTTCCACGGCAAACTCCATGGGCAGCTCGCGGAAGACTGTTTTGCAGAATCCATTCACGATCATACCCACTGCGTCTTCCACGGAGAGCCCGCGCTGGCGGCAATAGAAGAGTTGGTCTTCGCCGATCTTCGAGGTGGAGGCCTCGTGCTCCACCTGTGCGGTGGAGTTCTTCACTTCGAGGTACGGGAAGGTGTGCGCACCGCACTTATCGCCGAGCAACAGGGAATCGCACTGCGAATAATTTCGCGCCCCCGTCGCACCCTTCAGGATTTTCACCATGCCGCGATAACTGTTTTGCCCGTGTCCGGCGGAAATGCCCTTGGAGACGATGGTGCTCTTGGTGTTCTTGCCGATGTGGATCATCTTGGTTCCCGTGTCGGCCTGCTGATAATTGTTGGTGAGCGCCACGGAATAAAATTCGCCCACTGAGTTGTCGCCCTGCAGGATGCAGCCGGGATATTTCCAAGTGATGGCGGAGCCAGTCTCCACCTGCGTCCAGGAAATCTTGGAATTCACACCCTGGCACTTGCCGCGCTTGGTGACGAAATTGTAGATGCCACCCTTGCCTTCCTTATCGCCCGGATACCAGTTCTGGACCGTGGAATACTTGATGGTGGCGTTGTCATGAGCCACCAGTTCGACCACGGCGGCATGGAGTTGATTGGTGTCGCGCATTGGGGCGGTACAGCCTTCGAGGTAGCTTACGTAGGCGCCTTCGTCGGCGATGATGAGGGTTCGTTCAAACTGGCCGGTGTCCTTGGCATTGATGCGGAAGTAGGTTGAAAGCTCCATCGGACAGCGGACGCCCTTGGGCACATAGCAAAACGAGCCGTCGCTGAACACCGCGGAATTCAGAGTGGCAAAAAAATTGTCCGTGTACGGAACCACCGAGCCCAGGTATTTCTTCACCAAGTCTGGGTGCTCCAGCACGGCCTCGGAGAAGGCGCAGAAGATGATGCCTGCCTCCTTCAATTTTGCTTTGAAAGTGGTGGCCACTGAAACGCTGTCAAACACCGCATCCACAGCCACGCCCGCCAGCATTTCTTGTTCCTTGAGCGGGATGCCCAGTTTTTCGTACGTCTTCAAAACCTCAGGGTCAACCTCATTCAAGCTCTTCGGCCCAGTGCCTTTGGCTTTTGGCGCGGAATAATAAATGGAATTCTGATAGTCAATGGCGGGGTAGTGGACATTGGCCCAAGTCGGCTCCTTCATGTTCAGCCAATGGCGGTACGCCTTCAGTCGCCACTCGAGCATCCACTCGGGCTCGCGCTTCTTGGCTGAGATGAGGCGGATGATGTCCTCGTTCAGTCCGCGAGGCACCTCGTCAGCTTCGACATCGGTAACGAAGCCGTATTTGTATTCCTTATTTGCAAGACTTGCAACGTCGGTGGTTGGTGTAGGCATAAGGCTCCTCTACTGAAAAACTTAGAGCAAGAAATCTCTTGCGCGCTAGGCAGCTTTGGTTGCCCTGTCTTGCGCCGAATCTTGATAGTGAAACAAACTATGCAATCCATACAAATCTGTCAAGATTCCCATAACTTCTGCCGGTTTGGCGCATGTGCCAATCATTATCGGGACCCCTCGAGCTGGACCAAGCCTGGGCCGTCTTCCCCCAAACTGGCGATGGTTACGGAGCTGAGCGCTTGGGTGATGATTTCGTTCACCTTGCTCAGTGGCTCGCGGACCGTACATGTGGGAGCTTGTGAGCACGCACCCTTTGGGGTTACGCAAGAGGTGATCAAGAGCGGGCCGTCAATGGCGCGAATAACGTCAAACGCGGTAACCGTGGACGGGTGCCGGGCGAGTGCATAGCCTCCCTCGGCGCCATGCTGTGAAACCAACAGTCCGTTTTTTGCGAGCTTCTGGAGCACCTTGGCCAGCAACTCCGTAGGGATGCCGTAGGCCTTGGCTATCTCCCTGGTATTGCATGCCCCTCCGGCCGCGAGTTCAGCCAGATGCTTAACGGCAATCAATCCGTAGTCCGACTTTTTGCTCAGTTTCAACATATCCGACCATGTGGGTCGGATATAAGAATAGCGTTATCGCGGGGGGCTGTCAAGCGGGTTCTTGGGTGTGTCGCAGCAAAGTGAAAAGATCCTATTGGAGCAAAGTAAGAAGATCCTGTTGGAAACCGTCAAACTGGGGGAATGAAAAGACAACGGGAGCTGTGGATGAGCCAAAGAGAGCGGGATCGATTGAAGGTGTTACACGAAGCGGAGAAGGGACACCTGACGCAGAAACAGGTGGGGGCTCAATTGAAGTTGAGCGAGCGCTGGGTGCGGGAGTTGGTGGGTCGGCTGAGGAAGGAGGGTGATGGAGGGATCCTGCACCGGTTGCGGGGGCGAGTGTCGAAGCGGAAACTGAGCGAGGGGGTGCGCTTGAAAGTGGTGCGGCTGGTGAAGCGGGAGTATGCCGACTTTGGGCCGACGCTGGCGGCGGAGTATCTGGGGGAGAAGCACGGGGTGGTGGTCAGCAAAGAGAGCGTGCGGCAAATCCTGATGGAGGCGGGAGTATGGAAGCGCAAGCGGCGCCGGGTCGAGGAGGTTCACGTGGGGCGGGCGCGCCGGCCTTGTTGCGGGGAGATGGTGCAGTGGGACTCGTCGGATCATGACTGGCTGGAGGGGCGAGGGCCGAAGCTCTATCTGTTGGCGATGCTGGACGACGCGACCAGCCGCGGCCGGGCTCGCTTTGCCGAGCACGACACGACGGAAGAGAACTTTCTCTTGCTGGAGAGTTACCTGAAGCGGTGGGGGCGGCCGGGAGATTTTTACACCGACAAGGACAGTATGTTTACGGTGAACCGTCCGGTGCGGGAGGCCGACGACGAGGCTTGGCCAGAGGCCTTGACGCAGATGGGGCGGGCGCTGAAAGAACTGGGGACGGGGTGGATTGCCGCTCACTCGCCGCAGGCCAAAGGGCGCATCGAGCGCTTCTTCGGCACCGCCCAGGACCGACTGGTGAAGGGGTTGCGCAAGGCGGGGGCGCACACTCTGGCCGAAGCCAACGCTTATCTGGAACGAGAGTTCTTACCCCTATGGAATCGTCGCTTCACGGTGGAGGCGGAGAATGCCACCGACGCGCACCGAGCGCTGCGTGCGGAGGACAACCTGGCGGCGATCTTGAGCCACGTCGAGGAGCGCGTGGTGGCCAACGATTACACCATTCGGTATAACGCGAAGATCTACCAGATCCCTCGGGCGGATATCCGTCCGGGGTTAAGAGGGGCAACAGTGCGAGTGGAGGAGCGGCGGGATCAGACGATGTGGGCGCGCTTCCGGGATCGCTACCTGGAGTTGAGACGGTGTGACCCGGTACCCCAGCCCGCCAAGCCAGTCCCTTTCGCCCAGGTCCGCCCCATCTCGACGCCTCGGCGGGGAACACTAGCCACCCCTTGGATGCAAGGCTTCGACCTGCGCCAAAGTCCGCCGCTATGGAAGATTATGAAACGAGAGCAGGGAGCGGAAAAAACCGGAGGAAGCACCCCGTGAGGCGCGGCGTGGGCGCTAACCTCAGTCGCCCTACGGGCTCCTTCGGTTAGCGCCCAACAGGAACTACTTACTTTGCTAAGAACAGGATCTTCTTACTTTGCCTTGACAGCGGGTTCTTGGGTGCGTAGGTTCTGGGACAACTGGCCGGCGGACTAAGCTTCCGCGGGTCCTCAAATGCTATCTATGGTTTGCCGCCCGCCGCCAGCTCAACCAACTTCCTGATGGATGGCACGATCATGATCAGCAACTCGGCGCGCGGTTTTGCGGCTTGGGTAAGCAACTCGTTTTGATTCGCCACCCAGGTCTGGGGTGCCGCCTGTCCTGTCTGCAAGTACTGGAGTGCCTGCAGGCCGGTGGTGGCCAGCGACTGAACGTCCTGTGCCACCGGGATGTCCTCCTGAAGCAACGCAGAGTTCTGCATTGCTGGCAACAAGTGGGTCATACTGTTGCGCCAAGCGGTGAGCTGCCCCGCGATATGGTCTTTATTCTTTTGCCAGTCGATCACCAGCTGGGCGAACTCGCGCGCCGCATCGCTCTCCGGATGCGCCGCATCCACCAGCCGGTTATACGCGGTGAGGCTGGTATAATCGCGCGCATCTCCGCGCGTGTATTCCTTCACAGGCTCGACCAGGTCGGCCAGCGCCTTCAAGCTGCGCGCCGATTGCTCGCCGGCCATGCGCTCGAGCATTACCGGGTAATAAGAGCGATGTTTCAGGCCGAGCCATTCCAGGCGCAGGCTCTCGACTGCCAGGCGCTGGTACATGGAGTCCACATCTTTCACATTCTGGGGCGACCAGTATCTTTCGGCGATGGCGGCGGTGCGCGGCCAGATGCGCCCGTCCACGTTTTCCGGCGTCACGAATTCCGACCACATGGTGGCCTCCCCACCCAGGATGCGCGCTTTCTCTTGCGGCGAGAGGCTTGCCGCCGCGCCCTCCTGTGGATCCACGGCATAGTGCTTGGACGCGGGGTACATCAGGTCAATGTAGTAGCCGTTGGAGAGGATGCCCATATAGCCCTGCTTCGCCGCGGCGGCCAGCGATTCCGGACCGCGCCACGAGTGGATCACAATGTCTTTCGGCACGCCGGGATGGAACACCTCATCCCATCCGATGGTTTTCTTGCCGTGCTTTCGCACGATAGCCTGGACGCGCGTGCTGAAGTAGGTCTGCAGCTCATCGTTGCTCTTCATGCCGTGCTCGCGCACAAAGTCCTGGATGCGCGGGTTGGCTTTCCACTGTCTTCCATTCACCTCATCGCCGCCAATATGGAAATACTCATCGGGGAAGAGCTCCGCCATTTCGCCAATCAACGTGTCAAGGAATTTATAAACATCCTCGTTAGTCGGATCCATGGCGGGATCGAACACCCCCCAGTGGCGCTCGATGGAATACGGTCCGGGCGCGCTGGCCAATTCGGGATAGCCCACAAACCAGGCGGTGGAGTGACCCGGCATGTCAAACTCGGGAATCACGCGGATGCCGCGGGCGCGCGCGTAGGCGATGATTTCCTTTACCTGATCCTGCGTGTAGAAGTGCCCGTCAGACCCCAATTCATGGAGTTTGGGAAATATTTTGCTCTCCACCCGGAAGCCCTGATTTTCGGAGAGGTGCCAGTGGAAAACATTCAGCTTTACCGCGGCCATTCCATCCAGGTTGCGCTTGATCACTTCCATGGGCATCCAGTGGCGGGCGGCGTCAATCATCAGGCCGCGCCAGGCGAAGCGCGGGCGGTCCGTGATACTGACGCCCAGCGCGGCAAAACCTTGCGCGTCCAGCCGGACGAGTTGCAGGAAGGTCTCCATGCCATGCATCGCTCCCACCGGCGTGATCGCTTTCAGCCGCGCCTGTTGCGAGGTGACTTCAAGCGTGTACGATTCATCTTCCCACACCGATTGGACGGCCTCGCCCGCGCGCTCCACCTGAATTATCAGGGTCGCTTTGCCCGGATCGGCAGCGAAGCCGTCGCCCATGGGAATGCCGGTCTGTCGCGACAGCCGCCGGACCATGCGCGCCGCTGCTTCCTGCAAGCGCGGCTCGGTGTAGCCGGTGAGCGCCACGCTGAAACCGCCGTCAATCGCCAACCGCCCTTCGCCCGCGGAAATTTCCGCCGGCACAGGCATCAGATCGTAGCTGTTGGCTTGGCTTTTCAATATGGGAGTGCTCATGAGGAGGACCATTGGAAACAAAATCATTGCTTTCGGGTTGCGCATGATGGCGGTGGCGTTCCTTCCCTTCAGAATTAGCGGCGCTTTTGGGCGCAGCGGAAACCAGTATATGTTCAAACTCGGGCGCGGGGGGCAAAAACATTTCAAAATTCAAATGACAAAATTGAAGGCGAGGGCAGTGCAATTCAAAATTAAGAATTCAAAATTGAAGCTCCATATTTATGCTGAACGGTATTATATAGTTAAATATATCCAATGTACGATATCCCATACTAGAACTCATAACTCAGAATTTTTAATTCATAATTCTTAATTCCTGCCGATTTTCGAATTTTCCGTTCCGATTCCCATCTAGTACACAGTTCGCACTCGCCTAAGTGTTACTTTAACTGCCCGGGCAACTTGCCGGGATGGGTGATCCGATGTGTTCGATATTGGGACGATTTTGGATTTTCCACAAATGAGATTGCGCCAGTTTTCCCGTTTTCGGTCAAAAGTGCTTTTTTGAGGCTTTTTTTGATCATGTTGTTGATTTCATGATAGTTGGATGGAAATGAGGTGTGCACTAGCTTCACTTAGGACGCATTTCGACGCACTAAGCTTTACTAGAGTGTGCATTTGCGCATTCGCCCTTTCTTCGCCCTTCGCAGTTCCTCATTCGGCCCCCTATTCCCGACTCCCTACGCCCGATACCCTGGTTTTTGGGCTTCCGCCTGTCGTCTCAACAGTTTGGCCACGCGATTCTTTACTTTATAAGATTAGCATATGTTAAACCAATTGTCAATACAATTCATGGATAGCAAAAGTTATTTATTTGTATTAGGGGGCAGTCGTAGCGCCGGGCATTCGCCCGGCACGCCGCCCTAACGCAAGGCGCTACAACGGAACATTAAGAGCGGGAAGTCATGTCTCTTCAAACTTGCTCTGATGGTAGGTGATCGTCCACACTGGCATTCCCCCGGTCGCCAGAGTGAACTGAAATCTCTCGGGGATTTCGGGCTTCCTTTGGGAGGGTGGAATCTCGGTGATAGAAATGCCCGCAGATAGACATGATTGCAAGCAATGCGAAGTGACTTCCTCCCCGAAGCAGCACAGCCGATCCAACGTGAATTCCACAAAGGTGGAAACGGGTTGACCCGAGATTTGGGGTTCCTCACTCCTGATACCACCGGAGTCTTGGGAGTATCTGATTCGCGGCAGCGTCCACCCCTTATGTTCAACGGCATTCCTGATGTCAAGCAGGCGCTCAGACCATTTGCGAGCTTCTCGCAAATATGCAGCCAAGTGAGGGTCAGTTTTTTCCAGTGCGGCTACTCCGTTCGCGAATGAATCCGGCTTCTGAAAGAAAAAGCCGATATTGACGTGAACAATCTTGGTCACATCCTGCATTCCCTGCTTAAGCGCACGCACTGCGCTGTTCAGAAAAGTCTCTACATCCCTCCGTAACTGCCTGTCGATACTCTGATCGATCTGGATCGCCTGTCCTTGCGTCTTCGCAATCTCACCTTGTGAGACTTTGCGAGCGTGCTCAACCAACAATTGACCGATTTCCTGCGCCGTCGTTCGAGCATTCATTAGCGTCATGATAAAAAAGTCATAGGCCTTGTCAAATTCATCTCGCTTCGCGCCGTGCGGAAAAACTGCATCCCGAAATCGAACAATTCCCATGAATAACCGGGCCATAAACGGCGAAGTTGATCCTTCATCTGCGAATTTTTGGAGGACCCATTTTGTGGAGTCCTTTCGCACAACCAAGTTGGATTGCCTTTGAAGCCTTTTCACCATCTCCATAAAGTCAGCCTGCGTGATTGGAAGGACGTAAGAGATTTGAGCGTCAGGTGCATCCGGTCGCCTGATAATTCCACCACGCTCAAGGGCTTTCTTGCCAAGGAACACTAGAAGGCCTTCCAGTGGCAACTTCCCTCTGAGCAAAATCACGCCACCGTCTTGCCATGGTAGGAATTGCAGGGTGGACAAAAGGGTACCTTTACCGTCTTCGATGCGCAGTGGTGGTGGAGGCAGGTAACGGTCGTTGTAGAACTGGCGTGGGACTGGGAGGAGCTCGCCGCTCAGGTTATACTGATAACCGCAAACCACGATTCCTTCTTTAGGGCTGCCCTCCAATAATTTGGCCCAGTTGGTTAGCCTCCAGCCTGGAGAGAAGAAGGCGAGATGGGCGGTAAGGTACGCGAACATCTTGTTAAACGTGTACGCGCCTGTTGCCCTGACAAAAAGAATTACATACATCGGCGGAGTGTAAGAAGTTAGGGCTCCCTCGCCAGGCGGGAGAAAGTCGGCAGACACATGCTCGCCCGGGAACTGGACAACGTAATTAATGGTGCCTGTCGACAGCACGACCAACATATCCGGCCATTGGCTGCTCGGGGTTTCTCGGTTTAGGCGGTCGAGTTCTTCCGCCAGCTTTTCCAGAGGTACTGTTGAATGCAAGGCGAAAACGATTCCCAAGGTAATGCTGCTGACGGGGGTGTCTTCAGTTTCCGGAGCGGGAGTTTTCTTAAGCGTTTTTGCTTGTGCAATCCGCTGATAGGCCTCGCGAAGGTGTCCCAAGTCTATACTCTCGGAAATATCAATTACGCAAGCTACTGCATCTGCAGCCACCTCAATGGGTTCCGGATGGGCATTTTGGGATGATGTGGCAAATACCAGGCTGCCGAAAATCCCAGTCTTTTGGCCCTCGGCGTCCACAGCAAATCCTGTAGCCGCTCTGAAGGGCCAACCCAGATAACGATTCAGGACCCCATTGAGGATGCCTGTTAGGCTCGAATCGCTTGCGGAAGCAAGTTCCTGGCCCGCGTTGTAGATTTCTTTTGAGATTGGAAGTTCCATGTTCCTCATTCTTTTAACCCGGTCCAGAGACCACTCTCCTTGGGAGATAACCTCGGGTGACGCTTAAATCCACTATTCGAATCGATCTCGTCAAATGGACGTCATGCCGGACAGGGGCCGACAGCGGAGAGCAACGGTCAAAGCTCGTGCATCGCCACGAGCCCCGCAATTGGGGTAATGGCCGCAACCTTGCGGATTACTTCCTGGGTAAACGTTATGGCCACAGCCTCAGTACGAATGGCAACAAAGACGACGGTGCCAAACCAATTAGAGCCAGGAAGCCGAGTAACAAGAGCGGGCCTATCCACCTGAAGATACATACGACAGACGGCCCAAGACTGATTTCGTGGCTCTCGCCGTTTGACCCCGTCTTTCTCCAGTAAAAAAAAGGTGCCGTTTGTTGATCTTTAGGCTTGCTGAAAACTGGTCGGGATGGATGCTCGTCACACATTGCGAGCCTCCCTCTTGGCACGAAACTTTTCCACCTCTTCGGCCATAAACAGCCATATTTTTCTGCCCGACTTAAATCCCCGAAGTTTTTTGGTTTTTGCTAGATGGCGCACCATCCTAGGGGACAACCCAAGTCTTTTCGCAGCGTGGTGAGCCAAAAGCGGTCGACATGTAATTGGCTTCACCGCGAACGCAACGCCAGACTCAATAAGTTGAATTTTCAAGGAGACCTCCCTAACGCTTTGAAATTCGGGAGGGTTATCTTAATATTTGCCAGAGGCTACAAAGGTATAGGGACCTGCATGGAGCTTGCCCTCCCGGATTCTGCGCACGCAGGCCGACATTTACCTGCGTCGTTCTTTGGAGGATGTGCTCCATGCAGCAAGGACCAGGCCCTTTCCAAGCGGATAAGTTGGTGCAGAAAAGTTGGAGCCGATAGGAGATGAAGAAGCAAACCGATCGCCCGATTCAAAATTTCCAAACGTTTTCGCAAGACTTTGATTGTCTCCCGCAACCGCTCCTTACCGGTCGCAAAGAGTCGCCACGCCCATTGCCATTGCTCCACCATCTGCGGCGTTATGGCCAAGGATTCATCCGGCGATATCAAGGGGTACCAGTTGATTTGGGACCCGCCGATTAGACCCGGCTGAGTTGCGCAGGCGGCTGTTTGAACGTTGTACGGTACAGTCGGGAGGGATTGGGACAATTCCAGCCGCGTACGTTCCAGTTTGGTCCAGGCGATTTTGTGCTGTCCGTCGAGATAAAAAGAGGAATTATATACCGGAGTTTTCATGAATCGACCAAAGCTTAAGTTGATCCATGACGAATCAGCCTGAAATAAATTCTGGGGCCACATATATACCATTGAAGCACCGCCGGAGGAATTTGTAAAGTCAGGATTGCCGCAAATCTTAGAGTTGCAACCTAGTCCGATTGACAAGCTCATCGCCACCTAAGGCACAGCCGGAAGAGGCGCGGCCACCGACCAGTGGGCGTCGCGAAACTGCCAGCGGCCATTTTGGTATTCCACGCACCCTGTAAAAAATCCGGTCGTCTCCACACGCTTTCCCTCGACGCTCACCTGGACCTCGTGCCATGTGGCAGCCACGATGGCGAGATCAGATGTGAGTGGATCCACGCGCAAATCGTCGCCCCATCGCAATTCGATGTGCTTGATGGTGCGCGCGAAGTCCTGAATTCCCTTCGTCGCCGCGGCGCGATTGGGGAACACCAAGCGGCCTTCAGAGGCCATAAAGAATGAAGGGCTTTCGGAAAAGTGCTTGCGCCAGGCTGCCGGGCCATCCTGGGTAACGTCGTGTGCCACGGCCCGCATGAAAGCTCGCGCACTTTCTTCAACCGCGGCGGCGCGCGCCGGGGTGAGGGCTTGCGACTGGCCGTATGCCCCATTATTTGTGCCCAACCAAGCCAGCGTTATGGCCGCCAAGAGGAGGGTGCACTTCCAGGTTCGCATGTTTGCTCCTTTAACAAGTGGGCGCAATTTTTCCATCATAACACGCGCGAGGTCTTTGTTTCGCCCGAGTGGCTTCGCACTCACCTTGCAAAAATCAGGCTTAGACGCAAAGCGCGGAAGTCCACCTTGAGGGGCGGATATTGTCTGGAGGGAACGGAGGTTAGAACCTTCGCGAAAAGTCCAGTAGGTTGAGAGGCCTTTTCAGCAGGGAATATGTCGCCAAGGAGCGGGGCAGGTTGATGCTGAGGAATTTAATTTCAAGGGAAGAACAATTAGGTGTGGCGAGCGACAAAAGGCAAGCCATAAATCATGGAGAGCCATGAATCGAGCCCATCGCGGCCTGGGGCTTACTTAATCAGGTGTCAGGAGTCGGAATGGAAAAAGGAGAAGTCTGGAGTGGAAAACTATCAATTTTCAGCCGCCACCCAACGCTAACGCGGATCCTTCCACTATTCGAATTCGGGCATTTCCTGCTCGGCGGTTTTCCGGTGGACGGGCCGCAATATAGCAAAAATTTCCGCAATCCTGGCCCGAAAGATGTCCGCCGCCTCGCTCGCCACTTGCTCATCTCTTACTTTCAATTGTTCGGTGATGCGCCGGAGGGCTTCTTCGGTCTGCTTGCGTAACCGCGCAGAAGAGATCCCCAACGGACTGCCCGCCGCCTTTTGCAACTCGGTGCGAAGCTCTCCCACCGTCGCACCCTGAAAGGGTCGCACTGACTGTTGCAGACGCGAGACTAAATCGTCAACCAGGGCTCTCATTTCTTTCCGGAACTTGTCGATCGATCCGCTACTGGACGGGTCAATCTGCTTCTCAGAAATACAATTGGCGGTCTTGGCCCACAGGGCGAGCAGCCGTTGATGAACGTATTCCATCAAGCGAATGTCCGTGTCACGGGGAAGGTATCGAGGTCCGAACTGGCCGACCACGCTGGGCTCTTCCACCTCACCCGTAATTACGAGAACGCGATTCACCATGCTGGGACGGATTTTCCTAATTTGTGAGAGCCAGGGCTTGGCCGACGCGTCGGCATGGCGCAGATCGAGGAGAACAGCGTCGTAGTCCGCGCGCGCGATCATTGCCAGGGCCTGGTCACGCCCCAACGCGGTTTCGCTTTCGCAATTGAGGACGTTCAGAAGAACTTGAAGCATGTTGGAAGGCGAAGGGACTTCTTCAACAATCAGAACCCGGCGACGAGGTTTGTCGGCGTTCGGGATAGAGAGTCGAGGAAACCCGCCTCGACCTTCAGCCCCCTGTCTTCTTGGCCTGCCCAATTCCGCGGAAGTCTGAAGTATGCCCATTCGTCTCCTTTGGAACCGCGCTAGATCGATGTACGGTCGGGACCGCGCGGACGATAACTAAAAAGAGTTGGCAATTGAGAGGCCAGGCAGGAGCTTGTTTAATCCGTTGAAATCAAAGGAGATTGATTGTAAGGGCGCATACCTATGTCTTGGTTACCATGTAGATTGTACCTATCGCGTGTAGAAAATACACCCCTAGACTAGGCAAATATGGGGGAATTGCCGTATTTCATACCGGATTCCTTGTAATAGAGCATGTGATAGACCATCAGGAGGTATATCATCCAACGAGGGCAATCAATTTCGTCATGCCTTGCTGGAAAACCTCTGTAGCGGGCAAAAGACTCACCACCAGGTGGCCGTCAGAATGGAAATCGAAGAAATGGCCGGGATGCACCAACACGTTGTGCTGGCTAAGTAAATCGACCGCCCAATCCTCGTCGGTGCGCGTGGTAGGGAGCTTTAGGACGGCGTACCACCCTCCGGCGGTGTGTAGGCGGTGAATCAATGAGCCGGGGGAAAGTTGTTGGTCGAGCCAGCGCAGATTCTGGTGGACCCGCTGGGTGATTTGCTTCTGAATGGTGTGCCGGCCGGCGAGCAGCTTGGGCAAAGCGTGCGCGATGGGCGCGGACACCGAGAGGTAAGTGTCGGCGATAATTTCGAGGCGCGCCAGAGCGCTGCTCAACAAATCCCCCGGGCCGTTCACCACAATCCACGCCAGCTTCATTTGCGGCAGCGCGGAGATCTTGGACAAACCACTCAGCGTAAAGGTGAGAACGTCGGAGGCGACAACGTGACTCACCACGCGCGCCTCAACATCCCCGCGCCGCCCGTCAGGAATTTCGAGCGACCAGGGATAATCGGCAAAGACCTCGTCCGCGATAATGGCCAGCGAATGTTCGGCGCAACAACTCCGTAGGAAATCTAATTCCGCCTGACTTACAAATGATCCGGTCGGGTTGTTGGGGTGTACCACCAAAACGGCGCGAGTGCGATCTGCAATCCGCCTCTCGAGCGTGAGAAGATCAATCTGCCATTCCCCGTCGTAAATCAGAGGGTAGGAAACGAGGTCGACATCATTGAGGCGCGCCAGGAAATCGAAGAGGGGATAGCTGGGCGACGGCGCCAGAAGGTTGTCGCCAGGGTCGGCGAGCAGGCGGAAGACGTACGCGTAGGCCTCGCTGGTGCTGGTGGTGAGAAAAATCTGCCGTGGATCGACGTGCACCCCGCGCTCGGCATAATAGGCCGCCACCGCCTCTCGTGCGGAGACCAATCCGCGCGGCTCGGGCGCGTAAGTGAGCGCGCGCGGGTCGGCCAGAGCATCCAGGATCTGCCCCGAATCGTAAATGAAGCCACATCGCGTGGGATTCGATTCGGTGAGGTCGAGCAGCGTCAGGCCGCGGCGGCGATGCTCTTCCAGAGCCTGCGACCAGCGGTTGGGAGTGAGGCGCCAGTCAGTGCGTTGGGCAAACATGTGTACTCCAAAGGATGCCCGTGCCACGGCTTGTTTTGCAAGGAATTAGTGCTCGTGGAGTGAGGGAAATTGGGATTCAGCCGGCAGTTTTCAGCTGACCTGTTCTTGGAATGACCCACAATCCTGACTGTGAACTGTTGGCTTGAATTCGTCTGGCCGCCGCTAGTTTTGAAATTTAAGGTAAACTCTAAGATCGCCGGAGGCAGTGGGCGCAGCCGATTTGCTGCCTGACGACGACGGACCAATCCATGAGCGAGCAGACCGCAAAGGCAGCCGGTTTTGGAGGACTCGAGGTGGTGTCCTTTGAGAGCCGCCTGGCCAAAGAGATGGCCGCGCTCATCGAGCGGCTGGGCGGCGTCCCACATGTGGCGCCTTCGATGCGCGAGGTGCCGCTCGAAGAGAATCCGGCGGCCTTCAAATTTGCCGACCAGCTTTTTGCAGGCGCCATCGACGCCGTCCTCTTTATGACTGGAGTCGGCACGCGAACCCTGTTTGAAGTCCTCGAGACCCGCCACCTGCGGGGAAAAATCGTTGCTGCCCTGGCTGCGATCACGGTGGTGGCGCGCGGGCCGAAGCCCATCAAGGTGCTGCGCGAATTTCAAGTGCCGGTCACCATCACGGTGCCCGAACCCAACACTTGGCGGGAAGTTCTCCAGGAACTCGACGAGCACCCGCACGGTTTCACGCTAAAGGGCACCCGCATCGCTATTCAAGAATACGGTATATCCAACACGGCACTTACCGAGGAGATGCAAAATCGCGGCGCGCATGTGACCCTGGTTCCCGTTTATCGCTGGACGCTGCCCGAGGATATCGGGCCGCTCCGGCGCGCGGTGACAACTTTGGTGGATGGGAAAGAGCGCGTAGTTTTGTTCACGAACGGCGCCCAGGTCGATCACGTTTTGCAGGTCGCCGCCCAAAATGGGTTGAAGGAACGGCTGCTCGGGGCGCTGGCGCGTTGCGTGGTCTGCTCGGTGGGGCCGACCTGCAGTGAGGTGCTGCACGGACACGGCATCGCCGTGGACCTCGAGCCCGAACACCCCAAGATGGGTGCTCTGGTTCATGAAGCGGCCAAGCGTGCCTCCGAATTGCTGGGTGCCCTGACCTCGGGAAAAGCGAAGATCCTCATCACCTCGGAGGCGTCGACAAAGCGCAAGCGCGCCGCGGTCCGCGAGCCCTGGATGGACTCGCGCTTTATGAAAGCCTGCCGCTTGGAGCCCACCGACGTCACGCCGGTTTGGCTGATGCGCCAGGCAGGCCGGTACATGAAGGAATACCGCGACCTGCGTGCCAAAGTGCCGTTCCTCGAATTGTGTAAGAATCCCGGCCTGGTCTCGGAAGTGACGGTGACCGCGGCGAGAAAAATCGGCGCCGACGCGGCCATCATTTTTGCTGACCTACTTCTGATTGCCGAGCCGCTTGGTTTTGGACTGGAATATGACAAGGGCGAGGGGCCGGTGATCACACCGGTGCTGCGCGAGTCGGGCGGCGTGGACCGTTTGCGCGAAGTGGCGCCCGCCGATTCGCTCGCCTATTTGTACGACGCCATTCGCCAGACGCGTTCAGACCTTCCCCGTGAATTGCCGTTGATTGGCTTTGCCGGAGCGCCGTTCACCCTCGCCTCCTATCTCATCGAGGGCGGAGCGTCCAAAAACTACATTCACACCAAAGGTCTGATGTACCGTGACCCGGGCGCGTGGCGCGCGTTGATGGAGCACCTGGCCCGCAACCTCACGCAATACGTCAACGCCCAGATCGCCGCCGGCGTGCAGGCGGTGCAGATTTTCGATACCTGGGTGGGTTGCCTGGGACCCACGGACTATCGGGAGTATGTCGCTCCTTACACGAAGCTGCTTATCCAAAGTATTACGCCGGGAGTGCCTGTTATCCATTTTGGAACAGGGACGGCCCAGCTCCTGCCCGAGATGCATGAAGCGGGCGGAAATATCATTGGGCTGGACTTCCGTGTGGAACTGGATGAGGCCTGGGGACGCCTCGGCGACGGGGTAGGCGTGCAGGGCAATCTGGATCCCATAGTCCTTTACGCCGAACCCGAGTTCATACGGCAGCGTGTGAAGAGGATCCTTGGCCAAGCGGCGGGCCGCCCCGGACATATCTTCAACCTCGGCCATGGCATCCTGCCCGACACACCTTATGAGAACGTCGTCGCACTTGTGGAAATGGTGCACGAAATGAGCGGCCATCGATAATCCAGGCAGGATCGTCGCCAACCCACCCTCATTAGCTTCATTTTCATTCATTTTCGCCCGCTGTGCAGGCCTAACTGCCGCCTCCAAAGACAATATGATATCCTGAGGTTTCGGGCTTAAGTGGATTGTCAATGACCGCGAAAATATATGAACCGTCGCATGGGGGAGAATGTTGGGGCGTGCTTCTGCTGGCACACGGGGCGCCGGACCGTCTGGAGGACATTCCTGAGTTTCTCCTTAATGTGCGCGGCGGCCGCCCATTGCCCGAACCCGCGGTGAAGGAAATCGTCCGTCGCTACAATTTGATTGGTGGCGGTTCACCCTTGTTGAGGCTGACCACATTGCAAGCTGCGGGTCTCGCCGAAACTCTGAATGGCGGGGCCAACAGTTATGGCCCCAGAGCAATTCCCGTGTATGTTGGGATGCGAAACTGGAAACCCTACATCGTCGATGCAGTGCAACAGGCGGTGGACGACGGCATGGCGCGCCTGGTGGCAATTTGCCTGGCCCCCCAAAACTCGCGGACCAGCGTCGGGCTTTATCGCAAATATTTGGCCGAAGCGGTGGGCAAAATTTCGCCGCATTTGCAGGTGGAGTTCATAGAGAGCTGGCACGACCATCCCAGCCTCATTGCGGCATTTGCGGAGCGAATGTCAGGAGCGCTCGAGCGAGCGGAGGGCGAGGCTGCCGGGCCTGTTCCAGTGATATTTACCGCGCACAGCGTTCCGGCAAAAACTGTGGCCGAGGGTGACCCGTACGATCGGCAGGTGAACGAGACCGCTGCGCTGGTAGCTCGAAAAATGTCCTTGAAAGATTGGCGGGTGGCGTTTCAAAGCCAGGGCATGACCGCCGACCCGTGGATTGGCCCCACGGTGGAGTCGCAAATCGATGAGCTCGCGGCAGCAGGCCGCCGGCACGTTTTGATCGCGCCCATCAGTTTTGTCTGTGACCACGTCGAAATCCTATATGACATCGACGTCCATTTCCGCGATTACGGAAGAATCAAAGGGGTCGCGGTTCACCGGTCGCAATCGTTGAACGACAGCCCGCTGTTTATCCGCGCTCTGGCCGAGTTGGTGACGGCCCGCGTGGGGTCTGCGGCCTCGACTGGCAGGTCCGCGGGAATTCCCTGAAGGTTCTCTCCCACCATGAGCCAGACAACGCAAGAATCCCGGCGAAGGATCGCCGTTTTGGGCGGCGGCATTTCCGGCCTTACCGCCGCCTACGTGTTGGCTCGCGCCCGCCAGGCTGGGGCCCCCATTGAAGAATTTTTGATTGAGGCGAAAGACCGGCTGGGCGGTGTGATCCAGACTGAGAATGTCGACGGGTTTGTCATTGAGGCTGGCCCCGATAGTTTTCTCACTGAAAAACCGGAAGCGGCTGCGCTTTGCCGCGAGCTGGGAATTGGTGACTCGCTGCTCGGCTCCAACGACAGCGAACGCCGCACCTACATCCTCCATCGAGGAAAGCTCACACCCCTTCCCGACGGGCTGATGCTCCTAGTACCTACGCGGCTCTGGCCGATGGTCAACACGCCGCTACTCCCCTTGCGCTCCAAGGTGGCCATGGCTTCGGAATGGATGATGCCGCCGTCCAATAGCCACGCGGACGAATCGGTGGCCGATTTTGTGCGCCGGCATTTTGGCAGCGCGATGCTCGACAACATCGCTGACCCTCTGCTGGCGGGAGTCTATGGCGGCGACTCGTCCTTGCTCAGTGCGCGCTCGGTGCTGAACCGCTTTTGGAAAATGGAAAAGAAACACGGCAGCTTGACGCGCGCGGTTCTACAAGCGCGGCGCCAGCGGAAGGCGGACACCCGAAAGGGCGGCGGCACTAAACAGCAAACTGCTCCACCCTTATTCACTACCTTAAAACATGGCCTGGGCCAGTTGACCGAGACGCTGATTAAGAATCTGGAAAGTGCGCGCCTCCACTCTGGAAAGCGCGCGGCCACGATTGAGGTGGAAAGCACAGTCTCCGGGCCGCGTTATCACATTCGCTGCGATGGAAGTGTTTCATACTCTGCAGACGCCATCGTGATGGCCATGCCAGCCCACGCGTGCAGCCGCCTCCTCCCGGGGATTGATCCAGGGCTGGCCGAAGCGCTCGACGCTGTCCCTTACAACTCCGCCATGACGGTGGCGCTTGCCTACGATGAGGAGACCGCGCGACGGCTTCCACCGGGCTTTGGATTTCTCGTGCCTCGCAAGGAAAACCGGCGCTTGCTGGCCTGCACTTTTGTGCAAGGCAAATTTGCGCACCGCGCTCCTGAGGGGAAGGCATTACTCCGATGCTTTTTGGGCGGGTCGCGCGACCAGGACGTTCTAAAACTCACCGATCAGGATATTGTCGTGCTGGTTCGCCAGGATCTTGCCTCCATTCTCAACTTGACCGCCGAGCCGCTCTTCCATCGCGTTCACCGCTGGCCCGCTTCTATGGCGCAATATCATGTGGGGCATGAGGAGACGGTGGCGCGAATTACGGCGCAATTGGAAAAGCATCCCGGGCTGGCACTGGCAGGCAACGCTTATTCTGGGATCGGGATTTCGGATTGTGTTCGTACGGGCAGGGCGGCGGCGGAACAGGTGCTCGAATATTTCCGCCGGTAATGTTCCGCTTTCACGCGCTCGCCGAAGATGTAGGACGCTGGTAGAAAGGCAGGGAAGCGACCTCAGCCTCCGCGCCGGAAGTGAGCGTGAGTTTTGTGCCCGGCTCGGTAACTTCCCGCCGCAGATAGGCCATGGCAATAGTCTTTCCCAAGGTGGGCGAGACACAGGAGCTGGTGACTTCCCCAATTTCTTTTTCATCCGACCGCAGTTTCTCGCCGGGTGCCGGAGCCTCGGCAGCGCGAATGATCAACCCCGAGAGCTTCCAATTCACATGCCCGCGGCTGCGCGCCCGCTCCACAATTTCCTGCCCCACGTAACAACCTTTGTTAAAGCTGAGCGCGTTGAGCAGGCCGGCCTCGAGTGGCAGGGTGTCCTCGCCCATGTCCGGGCCGTAACGAGGGATGCCTGCCTCGATGCGCAGGGATTCCAGTGCCTCGAAGCCGCATGAGGGGAGATGGTCCGGTGAGGAGGCGCCGCAGAGCGATTCCCAAATGACCGGCAAGGCGGCGGCCTCCGCCCAGATTTCGTAGCCTTCTTCTCCTGTGCTGGTGGCACGCACCACTCGCACGGTCTTTCCGGATAGAATCACGGTGGCGTGATCGTATTCCTGAGCCAAAGGCATCGCAGCCTTCAGGGCACGTTGAAGAAAGGTTTGCGATTGGGGGCCTTGAATGGCCAACACGCCTGAATCGACGGGCTCCAACTGAACGCGGTCTCCGATGATGTACCGGCCGAGCGCTTGCATGGCCTTGTCGCGCAGGTCAGCGTCCGTGTCGATCAGCAGGCGGTCCTCTGTGCAATAAACGCGGAAGTCGACCACGATGTGCCCCTGGGCATTCAAAAGCGTGGCGTAGGTGCCCTTGCCCGGGGAGAGTTTCTTGATGTCGTTGCTCACCATGCGATGGAGGAAACGAATCCGGTCGTCGCCATTGAGCGCGAATAGGGAGCGGAACGAGAAATCGAAAAAGCCCGCGGATTGCCGTACCGCGTGATGTTCAGCGACGGCGTCGGAAAAGCGCGGCGGGAGGAGAGCGCCGTGGTAATCGGCCATGGCGACGCCATGTGCGGCATGGAGGCCGGCTAGCGGGCTGCGAGTGGGTTCGGGCATTCAGCTGCGCCTCAGGTAGGCGGAAATCAGGATAACGATCATGGCCAGGGTCAGCGCGATGGCCAGCCACATTTGCCGCCGCGACCTGAACCAATCAAGAAATTTGAACGGGAGGGAAAGGGCGAGGGCAATGGTAAAGACGAACAACGCCATGACAATCTTGATGGTCAGCAGCGTCCAAGCTCGCCCCCAAGGCGCTTCCCAATAGGATTGTTTCACGTTGTATAGCCCCGAAAGGAAGAGCAAAGCAATCGCCGACCAACTCACCCAACGGAATTTGGCCATCACAGTCTTAAGAAAGGCGTCGCGGTGGTCGGGACTGAGAGCGCGCCCAGAGGGCAGCAGGATGATGTGCAGAAACGCAATGCCGCCCACGCCCAAAACCGCGGCGCTCAGGTGTACCCATTGAACAAAGGTCGACAATCATTGCCCCCTGCACAAAGTTTTTGGCCGATCCCGGTACATGTGGAAAATCAGCCTGCCGAGGCCTCTCCGGCGATCAGATCGATTTCCCGGGCGAGATCGAAATCCTTCTGCGTAATTCCTCCCTCGCTGTGCGTCGAAAGGGATATACCCACAATACTGTAATTAATCGTGATATCGGGATGGTGCCCCGCCTTCTCGGCTGCGTCGGCGATCTTGTTGACGAATGCGATGGCGGGCACAAAGGACTTGAACGTATATTTCTTTTGAATCGATTTGCCCACGAGGCCCCAATGGGGCATCTTCTTGAGCTTTTCCTGGATTTCCACTTTACTCAGTGCGGACACGTTAACTCCTTTCTCATGGCTTGAGATTCCGATGGGTTACCGCCCCATGTTCTTTCGGGGTGGCGTTCAGTATCTGCCGGACGAATTGGCAAAGTTCGCGGGAGGAATAGCCACCCGCGGTAACGGGAAAATTCTTCTTGCTCTTCAGCATTCGGTGGTCCAGCGCCGGCCACGCTTGCGCATTGAAGCCGCAGCCGGATGCGATGGGCACCAACGCGTCGGCGCGTCGCAGATATTTGAGCGCGGAGGGCTTGAAGTCAGTCTGGCGGGAGTCCAGCACGGCCAGATAAACTGAGGGTTCCATATATTGGAGAATGCTGTTGCTCTCAATCATCACACACTCGTCGCCGGCCAGAGCCCGCTCGAGTAGGGGCATTGCCTCAGCCAATTGGCCCTGGCGGACGCGAAGCCAAAGTGAACGGCGGGCACCCGCTTGGAGAAACCGGGAGGTGTCGCTGCGCCCCTTCGCGTCACACTCCTCGGTCAAGACAAACGGGTGCTCGGTGGGAGCGCAACCGCAGGGCTGCCCGTCGTGGGAACAGACCCCGTGGCCATATTGGGTGATCTTGACGGCGGTCCAGTGCCGCGACTTCATGCTGCGGATCAGGCCCGCCATCACAGAGGTCTTGCCTATATTACGAGAGTGTCCCCCCACCACAACCGTTTTCATCGGTGTGGCCCGCCGAAATTCATGCGAGCCGCATCGAGTATAAGAAGGGCCGGGCGTCAAGTCAACGCGGCAGGTCTAACGCCAGCGGTTTCGGAATACGGTAGTGGGAACGAGCTGCGAAGGCAGGGGAAATGAAATGGGGAATCGTGTTGGGCTTGGGGGGGAGAAGGCAGGGTATTTTCAAGCGGTCAAATGGGGAGGAGCGGCGACACCAGGGCGGGCA
>JBGPCF010000060.1:0-36031 GCA_041481635.1 Terriglobia bacterium
AGAAGAAGACACGCACCGTCTCCCCGCGCCGTGTGTCCCAAGGGTCGAAGTCATCAGCGTCCCAGATCTCGACCCGGTCCGAACCCTCCTGGAGAGAGTGATGAGGGAGCTGAGAGTGAAAGCGCTGCTGGGCAGCGGCGAACCAGTTCGAACTTGCGCTGCCGCAGACGGGAAGCTTGAAGACCTCGGGCTTCATCCTTCATCTTATAGGGATAATACTATAAGATAATGCCCAACGCCAGCACTTCTTCTGAATGCGAAAATAGGACCGCATTCCCCGAAATGCACCCCAGGCTCCCAAGCAGGGCGTTTTCAGGAGGGCAAGGCATTACTGCCGGCTGATATTCCGAAACGGCTGTGGCGACGCGCGCTTTCCTTGACTTCAAAGCGCCTGGACTTTACAATAAATCGTTCAGCTTATTGTGTTTTGAGAGGGCTGGACTGGGCCCGGGGGGAAATCTGTCTCCGGCATGAAGGATTGAATGTTTGACGCTTTACAACAGAAATTCGAGGGTGTCTTTAAGACGCTTCGCATTCAGGGCAGCCTGAACGAAGCGACCATTGACGAGACCCTGCGCGACGTGCGCCTGGCGCTGCTGGAAGCGGACGTCAACCTGAAGGTCGTCAAAGACCTCCTGGACCGCGTGCGGGTGAAAGCGATGGGCGAACAAGTGCGCTCCGGATTCGCTCCCGCCCAGGAAGTTGTGCGCATTGTTCGCGACGAATTGATCCAGATTCTGGGCGGTCAAGCGTCTTTCCTCACCTACACCAAAGAATATCCCAACGTTTTCCTAATTGTGGGCCTGCAAGGTTCCGGCAAAACCACCACGTCTGGCAAGCTGGCGCTCTGGCTGGCTAACAAGCGCAAACGCCCCATGCTGGTTTCCACTGACGTTTACCGCCCGGCGGCGCGCGAGCAGTTGGCCATTATCGCCAAGGCGATTGGGATTCCGGTTTTCCCGGGCGAGGGCATCAATTCGCCCATCGAGCTGGCCATGGCGGCGCGCAAAGACGCGGCCGACCGCGGGCACGACGTCCTGATTGTCGACACGGCGGGGCGGCTGCACATTGACGAAGCGCTGATGAACGAAGTGGGCGAGTTGCGCACCCGCTTGCGCCCCAGTGAGGTGCTGCTGGTGGCCGACTCCATGATCGGGCAAGACGCGGTGCGCAGCGCCCAGGAATTCCACGAGCGCCTGGGCACTTCCGGAGTGATTCTCACCAAGCTGGACGGCGACGCGCGCGGGGGCGCGGCCCTCTCCATTCATCACGTCACGGGGCAGCCCATCAAGTTCGTGGGGGTGGGTGAAAAATACGACGCGCTGGAAGTTTTTCATCCCGACCGCATCGTTTCGCGCATCATGGGCATGGGCGACATGCTCTCTCTGATCGAGAAGGCCGAAGAAAAAATCGACAAAGCGCAAGCGCTGGAAGTCCATCGCAAAATTCAAACGGACACTTTTTCGCTGGGCGATTTCCGCGACCAGCTTCGCCAGATGCGCTCTCTCGGCTCCATGGAGCAGATGCTGGGCATGCTGCCCAAAATCGGCATTCTAAAAGACGCCGGCAAAGTCAAGGTGGACGATAAAGAGCTGACGCACATCGAGGCCATCATCAATTCCATGACGCCGCGCGAGCGTGACAACCACGAGATCATCAACGGCAAGCGGCGGAAACGCATTGCCAAAGGCAGTGGCACCACCGTCCAACAGGTGAACCAACTGCTCCGGCAATACATTCAGACGCGCAAGATGATGAAGTCGATGAGCCACAGTTTGCTGGGCAAGCAGTTCAGCAAGCTCAAAATGCCCATGTCGCCCGCGGGGTAGGAAGAAAGGGGCTAGGGACTCGGGATTAGGGTATAGGAATAAGGGATTAGGAGTTAAGAATTAAGGAGCGGGAAAAAGAAATTTGAGATTGGAAATTTGAGATGGTCAGTTCCCATTTTTGAATTTCCAATGTCAAATTTCCATTTTCCAGTTTCTGTTTTGGATTTTCCAGTTTCGATTTCTACGAGGAGGTCAATTGTTAAAGATACGCCTGGCTCGCACGGGAGCCAATAAGAAGAGCAGTTACCGGATTGTGGTGATGGAGCATGAGAATGCCCGCGACGGCCGTTTTGTCGAGATTCTGGGGCATTTCAACGCTCGCCGCAATCCGCCGGAGTTGGTGTTCAAGCAGGACCGGATGACCTACTGGCTGAGCCAGGGCGCACAGCCTTCCGAGACGGTGCGCAGTTTCCTGAAGCAAAAGCCGGCTCCGGCAGCCGAAGCCAAAGCTTGAATCTGCGATTGCGCCCCCCGGCAGTGAACCTGTCGGCGCGAGCCGGCTTGAATCATTCATCCTCAGGCGGAGTCTTACCTTGTGGCCCTCGGGTCTCCGTCGAAGTTTCCGGACGACTTAGCTGCAAGGGAGGCGCAGATGATAGAGCTGATTGAAGCCATCGCGAAAGCGCTCGTCGATAATCCTGATCAAGTTGCTGTCCGGGCAGTGGAAGGCGAACAGGTGACGATTCTGGAGCTGCGCGTGCATCCTACCGACCTCGGGAAGGTGATTGGCAAGCAAGGCAGGACCGCGCGCTCCATTCGAACGATCCTGGGAGCAGCTGGGATGAAGTTAAGGAAACGCTTCACCCTCGAGATTCTGGAGTGAGGGAAAGCGCGGCCACTCAGGTTCCTAAGACGCCGGCCGGCCAAAACGCGTCCGGCCGCTCCGGCGAGAGCGTGCGTGAGGGTGCTGAAAGATTGGCGAACACCGAGTTTCTTGCTGTGGCGCGCGTGGCGAGGCCGCAGGGCCGGCGCGGTGAAGTGGTGGCCGAGATACTTACGGATTTCCCGGAACGCTTGGAAAAGTTGTCACAGGCATTCCTGGAAAGTCGTGAGGGCAAACCGCACAGGGTGGTGATTGAGAAAGCGTGGCCGCACAAGGGCCGGGTGGTTTTCAAATTCTCCGGCGTTGATTCCATCGATGCGGCCAACCTGCTTCGCGGATTGCACGTTTTCGTGCGCAGCGAAGACCGGGTGGCCCTCCCCGAACATCATTACTACTTTTGGGAGTTGGAGGGCTGCCGGGTGGTTCGGGAAATGGATGGGGTGCCGCAGGAAGTGGGCGTGGTCGCCTCCATCGAGCGGACAGGCGGAACCGACCTGCTTCACGTGGCGCGAGAGGATGGGAAGCCGGGCGAGTTGCTGATTCCACTCACCCAGGCCATCTGCACGCGCATCGACACGGCGGCCAAAACAATACTGATTGACCCGCCGGAAGAGTTGTTGGATTTGAATGGGTGAGACAAGAAAGTAGGTCGGTATTTCAGTCCTTCAGTAGTTCAGTAAGGCCCTTACTGACAAACTGAAGTACTGACAGCCTGACCTTCTCATATGATCTTCGACATCATCACCATTTTCCCGGATTTCTTCAGCGGAATCCTGGAGCACGGGTTGCTGAAGCGTGCCATCGCGGGCGGGCAAGCTGACATTCGCCTGCACGATTTGCGCGACGCCACCGACGACCGCCACCGGACGGTGGACGATCGCCCCTTTGGCGGCGGGCCCGGCATGGTGTTTAAGCCGGAGCCTCTGTTTCGCGCCGTGGAAGGGCTGAAAGCGGAGTGTGCGGGCGAAAACTTTCCCATCATCCTGCTCACTCCGCAAGGGCGGCTGCTCAATCAGCCCGTGGCTCAGGAATTGTCGGGCCACGCTCGCGTGGCGATGATTTGCGGGCGCTATGAGGGCGTGGACGAGCGCGTGGCCACCCACCTGGCCACCGACGAAATTTCCATCGGCGATTACGTCTTGAGCGGCGGCGAACTCGCGGCGGCCGTGGTGATGGAATCGGTGACGCGCCTGCTGCCCGGCGTACTGGGCAACGAGGCGTCACACGAGAGGGAATCCTTTGCGCCCTTTGATTCAGAAGGTGGGCGCCAAGGGCTGTTCGATTTTCCGCAGTACACGCGTCCACCTGATTTTGGCGGGCTGAAAGTCCCGGAAGTTCTTCTGTCTGGCAATCACGAGGAAATCCGTTTGTGGCGGCATCGCCAGGCCCTTGAAAAAACCTGGCGTCGACGCCCTGATCTGTTGGCCAGAGTCCAGCTCAGCCGGCAGGATCGGGCTTACCTCGAAGAAATCCAACGTGCGGGTCTCGAACCCTCCGTGCAAAAGCATTGAGTTTTGTAGCGGCGGTCCGTCACCGCCAAGAGCGGAGCTCACAGAGCGCCGTTACAACCCTAGTACAGGAGTTTAATCGCCATGACCATTCTCGAAAAAATTGAACAAGCCCAGCTGAAGAAAGATATTCCAGACTTCCGCGCGGGCGACAACGTACGCGTCCACGTGAAGATTAAGGAAGGCGACAAGGAGCGCGTCCAGGTGTTTGAAGGCGCGGTGATCGGCCGCCGTCGCGCCTCCAGCCATTCCATGTTCACCGTGCGCAAGATTTCCTTCGGCCACGGCGTGGAGCGCATCTTTCCCCTCCACTCCCCCGTCATCGAAAAGATTGAAGTGGTACGCTCGGGCCGCGTACGCCGCGCCAAGCTCTATTACTTGCGCAAGCTCAAGGGCAAGGCCGCTCGCATCAAGGAAGAGCGCCAGGAACAGGAAACGAAATAAGGGATGGGGGACGTGTCCGCACGACCCCATCGCTTTTATTCCCCGCCATCAAAAACTCTCGGAGCCCGGGCCTTCTGCCATGGGTCATCCCGTAGTCCATTTTGAAATCGGCTGTAAAAACCTCGAAGCCACCGAAGCGTTTTTCTCCAAGTTGTTTGGTGGGCAAATGGAGCGCGCCGGTCTGGCGTCAATGATCGATACCGCCGGGACCGCAGGAATCCAGGGTCACATCACCTCACTGGGCCACGAGCCTTTCCACTACACCATGTTTTAAGTTCAGGTGGACGATGTGAAGGCCTCCCTCGACGAGGCAGCGTCGCTGGGCGGGAAAACGCTTGTGCCGCCGGTCGACATTCCCGGACGGGGGAACGTTCGCCTGGTTTGCCGACCCCGAAGGGAACACCGTTGGGCTCTGGAAGGCGAATCGATAACGGTGTACAATCGCCAGCGTTCACCCTATGACGCGCGCCCTTGATGCCAGCCAGTACTCTTGCACGCTGATTTATGAGGCCCAGGCCTTTCGTCGTGGCTGCCGGTTTGTGGCAGGCTGTGATGAAGCAGGCCGGGGTGCCCTCCTTGGCCCACTCTATGCCGCCGCTGTCATACTCGACCCTTCCAAGCCCATCCCCGGCGTGGACGATTCCAAGAAATTGACTGCTGCCGAACGCTCGGGGCTCGCATTGGAGATTCGCGCCAAAGCGATTGCCTTCCAGGTGGTCGCTGTGCAAGCGGCGGAGGTGGACGCGATCAATATTTACGAAGCATCGCGCGCAGGCATGATCCGCGCCATTCATGCCTTGATCCCATCGCCCGATTACATCCTCACCGACGCCATGCCTCTGGCGGCGCGCGGCGACTCAGTCGGATTTCCCATTCCTCACCGCGCCATCATTCACGGAGATGCCCGATCCGTCTCAATCGCTGCCGCTTCAATTCTTGCCAAAGTGGAGCGCGACGCGCGCATGGACGAACTCGACCGCCTCTACCCGCGATACGGCCTCTCTCATAATAAGGGCTACGGGACGCCTGACCACTTTGCCTCCCTGGCCCAATTCGGCCCTTGTACCGAGCATCGCCAGACTTTTCAACCGGTCAAAGATTATTTGCTCCCGCTATTCCCGTACACGGGGAGTTCGAAACCGACCGCGTAGTATTAACTTTCCCGGGCGGACTCTGCTCCGGATGCTATACTCCGAGCGGCTGAGTGCGCTCTTTTGCGCCCTGAAGCAAATTGACCCATGGAATCTCTGTTAATAAAAGGTGGACGCGTCCTATCGCCTGAGGACGATCTGGACGGAACGCTTGACGTTTTCGTGGAGGACGGAGTAATTCGCCGGATTGCCACGGGCTTGGAGTCGCTCGGCGAGGTCATCGACGCCGAGGGATTGGTGGTCTGCCCGGGATTGGTGGACCTCCACGCTCATTTGCGCGAGCCGGGTGGCGAGGTCTCCGAGACGCTAGAAACAGGCCTTGCGGCGGCGGTGGCCGGTGGCTTTACCTCAGTCTGTCCGATGCCGAATACCCGGCCGGTGAATGACAATCCAGAATCCACCCGCGCCATGATTGAGCACGCCAAGCGGATCGGTTTGGCGCGCGTTCTCCCGATCGCAGCCGTCACCATGAGCAGTAATGGTGATGTCTTGACCGATTTCGAGCACTTGGTTGAAGCCGGCGCCGTAGGATTTTCCGATGACGGGCGGCCTGTGAAAACAGCCGAGATGATGCGTCAAGCCCTGGAGAGAGCTCGACCGCTCGGCGTCCCCATCATTGATCATTGTGAGGATCCCACGCTCAGTGCTGGTGGATCTATTAACCAAGGCCCAGTCTCCGAGCGCATGGGGTTGCGCGGCATTCCCGGCGCCTCGGAGGATGTGTGCGTGGAACGGGACATTGAGGTGGCGCGGTCCACGGGCGGGCATTTGCACATCGCCCACCTTTCCACGGCGCGATCCTGCACGCTGATCCGCGAGGCCAAAAGGCTCGGTGTGAGGGTAACCTGTGAAGTAACGCCGCACCATTTCACTTTGACGGATGATGCGGTGGAGAAATACGGGACGCACGCCAAGATGAATCCGCCCCTGCGTGGCGGACGCGATTTGGAACGGATTCTGGCGGGGATCTCCGAAGGGACGATTGACGCCCTCGCCACCGACCACGCTCCGCACGCCCCGGCGCTCAAGGCAAAAACGATCGCGGATGCTCCCTTCGGTGTAATCGGCTTTGAGACTGCCCTCCCGCTGGCTCTCACCCAACTTGTTTACACCGGAAAGGTATCACTGGAACATCTCATCGTGATGATGAGCTCGAATCCGGCGCACATCATCCGGCAGAATGTGAACCCGTCACTCGGCCGGCTTCAAATCGGCGGGACGGCCGATATCACCGTCTTTGATCCAAACTGCGAATGGACTTACCGAGCAGCCGGGGGCCGCTCAAGAAGTCGCAATTCGCCATTCGATGGTTGGAGATTAAAAGGAATCATCACTACAACTATAGTTAACGGAAAGATCGTCCATCAATTGTGACGATTCTTAGCGCACGCCTGCCTTGATTACTTCTTTGAACGGCTACCAGGTTTGACGGCGGGAATCCCAGATTTGCAGAGTGGGCACTCCGCGAGGTTGTAATTCTGGACCTTCAGGGTTACAAGCGTAGCTTTTGGGACACCCAGATCCGCTGCTCCACCGCTGCGATCAATCAGAGCGCCGACACCAACCACTTTACCGCCAGCTTGCTCAACACATTTCATCGTTTCGCGAGTCGACCCGCCCGTGGTGATCACGTCTTCTACTACAAGAGTAGCTTCTTCGGAGGAAAAGCCAAACCCACGCCGAAGGTTCATCACGCCCTCCTGGCGCTCAGAGAACAGAGCGCGAACGCCCAGGGCGCGGGCTATTTCATGTGCGACAATCACTCCGCCCAGTGCGGGCGCGGCCACCACGGAGGCATTGAGTTGGCGGAGTTTTGAGGCTAGTTCTGTGCACAACTGTTCAGCGATCTGTGGGTGTTGGAGGACGAGGGCGCACTGGATGTACCGGTCGCTGTGGAGGCCGGACGAAAGAATGAAGTGGCCTTCGAGCAGCGCAGAATTGTCGCGAAAGATTTGGAGGATTTCATTTTCGGTCATCATCGGTTGGCAATCTCTCAGGGGTCATTACTTTCAGGCCGCGAATGTCGCGAATGCTTTTTCCATTTCGCGGACGATCGCGTCCGCAGCGGTGGCGGGGTCGGGAGCCTGGAGCACGGGCCGGCCCACCACCAGATAATCCGCCCCCGCCAGAATGGCTGCGAGCGGCGTCGCAATACGCGCCTGGTCGTCCTTAGCCTGCGCGGAGCCTGCGGCCGTTGCGGGCCTGATTCCGGGGGACACGACGATGAGTTTTCGCCCACAATATTTGCGGATAGAGGTAATCTCCTGGGGCGACGCCACGATGCCGTCTACTCCTGCCGATTGTGCGAGCCGAGCAAGGCGAACCGCCGCTTCCTCGGGAGTCCCGCCCAATCCGATTCCTTTGAGGTCCTCACCGTCGAGACTGGTCAACACGGTGACAGCCAGGACCAGGGGCCGTGTTTTGCCCTCGCTCTCCGCACCCTCGCGCGCCCCCTCCAGAGCTGCCCGCATCATCTTAAGCCCGCCATTGGCGTGGATAGTGAACATGCTCACGCCGAGTCGCGCCGCCCCTCGCGCGGCAGCCCGCACCGTGCTGGGAATGTCGTTGAATTTTAAGTCGAGAAAGACTTTATCTCCGCTGGCCACCAGTTGACGCGCGACCGCCGGTCCTTCCGCGCTGAAAAGTTCCGACCCAACCTTGAACACGCCCACGTGCCCGCGCAGTTTATCCGCAGCCTGAGCCGCGGCGCCGGCGCTTGAGACGTCGAGGGCCACGATGAGTTTATTTCGCACCGATTCCTTTTCTGCAAGGCTCATGGGAAACATTCTAGAGGATGGCCGGGAAAAGTTGAAATGAAATTATGCGTGGGGCGGGCGATCAGGCCTCGTGCTCACCGGAATTTTCTAGGCCTTTGTGATTGGAGAACATCTGCTGAAACTCCTCGGAGCGCTTCCTCATCTCAAGCCAGTCGAAGAAAAGGTCAGGGAGATCCAGCCAGACTTTGAACCAGTGTGCGATTTCCTCTTTCTCGCGCCGCTTTTCCGGACGGACGCGCGCGTTCCCCGCAATGCTTTCCGCGCGCTGCCGCCCTTTGATAATGATGGAGCGGACGAGCCCGGTCCCCACGCGGTCAGCCGCCGACCGGTATTCGCGATAAAGTTCGTCCAACTTGTACAGCGCTGCTTCGGCTGACTCGAAGTTGTGGAATTGCAGCACTCCTTCCAGGCGGCTGGCATAAGGTTCATGGAGCGCGCGGTCAACGTAGCGGTCGTCGTAATCGACGTGGGCACCCGCCTGGCGCAGCACGTTGGCGATATACGAAGGCGAGGTTCTCTGATCGCGGCCCAGTTGGCGGCGCAGGTCGGCCTCGATGGCGCGGATCTCGCTGGCCCCTACCCGCCCGGTTCCCTGCGCCAAGCGATGTTCGAGAATCAGTTGCTTTTTACTTTTCGTGTTGGTCACGCTTTTACTGATGGCTCGTGGCGTGACTTCCTTCGCGGCTCTTTCCATTGGACGGGCGCCCCGACGCGCTTGTCGCTCGCTGCGCCTGAGAGCGAAGCTCCGCCACTTGTCTCCGGTATCGTGCCACGTTGCGGTTGTGTTCTGCAAGAGTTCTTGCGAAAACGTGCCCGCCGTGATTGTTGCTCACAAAATAGAGAGCGTCGCCCGGCGCGGGGGCGAAGGCCGCCAGGATGGAAGCTTGCCCCGGACTGGCGATGGGGCCGGGAGGTAGTCCCGTGTGGAGGTAGGTGTTGTACGGCGAATCGAAATTCAACTCGCTCCGGGTGATGGGAGGCAGAGGGTGCTCGAGCAAGCGATGGTCCAGTCGCGCTGCATAAACCACAGTGGGATCGCACGCCATGGGCATCTTCAGAATCAAGCGGCGGGCGAAAACACCCGCCACAATGGGACGTTCCGCCGGGTCGGGCGTCTCTTTCTCAACCAGCGAGGCCAGCGTCATCGCATTGTGGAGTGATGCGCCCGAGCGTTCCGCTTCCTGCTTGAATTTTGCCTCGTACACACGGCGGTACCGCGCCAGCATTGCTTCCAAGACGGCTGACGCGGTGGTTCCGCGCGCAAATCGGTAGGTGTCCGGAAAGAGATACCCTTCGAGCGTGGGGGCCTGCGGGTCGAGGTCGCGAATCAACGCGGTTTCCCCAGTGAGGTGGAGAAATTCTTCCGGATTGATTTGCAGGTCGCGGTTAAGGATTGCGGCGATGTCAAACCGGTCCGAGCCTTCTGGAATCAAAACGGGGTGAAGATAGACTTCGCCGCGAATGAGCTTGCCATAGACGTCGATGGGGCGAAGCGGCCGGTCGAAAAGGTATTCGCCTGCCTTCAAGTGGTGGCGAGGCCGCCCAATCAGGTAGCGCAGGAGGAAGGGCAGACAGCGGGCCAGCACGCCGCGCTCGACGAGGGTGTCAGCCAAATCCCGCGCCGTCGTTCCGGGCGCGATCACCAAAATCACATGCCCGGAATAGCCGCAGTAAGGGCGGTACAGCTCGCGCTGGAAGTGCACGAAGGCGATCGCTCCGCCGGCCACCACGAGCAGCCCCAGGACGAGCAGAATTCGCTTCATCGGCCCGCCTCGGGAGTTTGACTTCGCTCTCGCTCACCGGCCTGCAGATCCAGGTACCCTTGCAGAAGGAGCGTGGCAGCCACACGGTCCACGGCGCGGCGGCGCTTCTCCAAGCCCATCCCCGTCTCGCGAAGCATGCGGTTGGCTTGGACGCTCGTCAGGCGCTCGTCGCAAAATTCCACCGGGCAGGTGACGCGCTTGCGCAATTTTTCCGCGAACGCCGCCACGCGCAGCGACATGGCTGTTTCGTTCATGCTGCGGCTTAAAGGATTTCCCAATATAACGCGTTCCGCTGAATATTCTTCCACCAGCCTCTGAATTTCGCGCAAATCATTATCCATGTTGGTGCGCTCGAGTGTCTTCAGCCCTTGCGCCGTGATGCCCAGCGCGTCAGAAACGGCGAGCCCCATTCGCTTCATGCCAAAATCGATCGCAAGGATTCGTGCCGGCAGATTTGTATTTCCCCCTGGAATTTCACCCGCTGGGCGGTTCGTTTTGGTGGCGGATGGCCGACGAATGCCCGCGCCTGAGTTTCGCCCGACGCTTTAAACACCCAATCTTCATCATACACTGCGCGCGCAATTGGGGCGAGGCGGGAAAAGAGATTTCGCTTGACACGCGAAGCCGTGGGTGCTCAATATATGGATATGCCATATATGGACACAGCAGTCTCTGATCTTGAATGGAAAAAGGGCAGTGCCGAGCTCCTGATCCTCTCGCTTTTGGAGGCCCGGCCACGGCACGGGTATGAAATCAGCAAACTCATCGAGCAACGCTCGGGCGGCACGGTGCGCTTCCATGTGGCCTCACTCTACCCGCTGCTCTACCGCCTGGAGAAGCGCGATTGGCTTCAAGGCCGGTGGGTGGAGAAGAGCGGGCAGCGTCGGCGCCGCTATTACCGGCTGACGCCGCAGGGACGGAAAGTTCTCGCTTCGCAGCGCCGAGGCTGGCAGGCGTTCGTGGAGGCCGTCAATCGCATTACAGGGCGCATCACGGAGGTTGAACATGCCTGAGTGGAGGGAGGAAATAAGGAGGCGGCTTGCCTCCTTGAAGCTGGCGCCCGCACGCGAGGCGGAAATCGTTGAGGAATTGTCGCAGCATATCGAAGATCGCTACCGGGAGTTGCTGACCGGCGGGGCGACAGCGGAGGAGGCACACCGCGTGGCGCTCCAGGAAGTGAACGAGTCGTCGGCTGAGGACTTGGCGCGCGGTCTCCGGCAAGTGGAGCAAGAGGCCATCCAAGAGCCCTCCCTACCAGGCGGGGGAGTGGCAGCCAATCTTTTGGGGAGCATCTGGCAGGACATTCGTTACAGTTTGCGGATGCTCTCGAAGAACCCCGGCTTCACCGCCGTCGCCGTGCTCACGCTGGCTCTTGGCATCGGCGCGAACACCGCGATCTTTAGTCTGATCGATGCGATTCTGCTCAGAACCCTCCCGGTCAGCCACCCGGAGAGCCTGGTGGTGCTCGCTTCGTACTCTCGCGACGGAAGGGTCGGTGACTTCGGCTACCCGGACTATCTGATCATGCGTGACGGGAACCGGGCATTCTCCGGTGTGCTCGCGGCCTCGAGCCAGGAGCGCATCGATATCGGGAGGGGTGCTGAAACGGAAGTCGCGCTGCGTAAGATCGTCTCCACCAATTACTTTTCCGTGCTCGGCGTTCAGCCCTTCCTCGGGCGTGTGTTTAGCAATGAGGATGAGAGCCTGCAGGTCGCGGTCATCAGCAATGGCTTCTGGAAGCGGAGCTTCGGCGGCTCTCCCTCGGTGGTCGGGAAACAGCTTGACCTGGATGGCTTGCCGTTCACCATCGTCGGCGTCGCGCCACCCGAGTTCCTGGGCGAGACCGTTGGAGAAGCACCGGACATCTGGGCAACGGTGAGCTTGATGCCCGCACCACGAAGAAGCCTGCCGGGCTTCACATGGCTCGATCTGATGGGACGTCTGAGGTCCGGCGTTCATGCGCAGCAGGCAAGCCTGGACTTGCGCCTTCTGTTGCCGCAGCTCCCGGATAGCGTGTCGCGAGGCGGTTTTATTGACCACATCGCAATGGAAGCCGGCGAACGAGGCGGTTCCGGGCTCCGTGACAGCTTCTCGGTTCCCTTGAACATCCTGATGGCTGTGGTAGCAGTGGTGTTGCTGATCGCCTGTGTCAATTTGGCGAGTCTGCAGTTGGCGCGGGCGGCGACACGACAAAGAGAGATTGCTACTCGCCTCGCGCTGGGCGCCGGCCGCGGCCGCATCGTCCGGCAACTCGTGACCGAAAGCGTGCTGCTGGCACTGATGGGAGGCGTGGTAGGACTTCTGTTTGCCGTTTGGACGGAGCGATTTTTGGTGAGCCTGGTTGCCGGCGTCGGTCGTGCGATCACAGTAGACCTCCGTCCTGATATTCACATCTTGGGCTTCACCGGGGTGATTTCGGTTGCGACAGGCGTGCTATTTGGTCTGGCGCCTGCTCTTCAAGCCGCGCGGCAGGGCGCCGGTTTGGGATTGAAACTTAACTCGCATTTCCTCTCGGCCCGCAGACGGGCCTGGGGACTAAAGGACGGGCTGATCGCGATGCAAGTCGCACTTTCGGTATTGTTATTAGTCGTCGGAGGCCTGTTTATTCGAACTCTCGAGAATCTAAAGACCCAAGACCTCGGATTCCGCGCCGCAAATGTTCTTTCTGTGCAGATCGGTTCCGAGCGCGAGTACCAGCCACCGTGGGCGAACGTGATCGTGGCATTGTTGCGGCGCACGGAAGCCATCCCAGGAGTCGATGTCGCCAGTGTTTCTTTCAATGAAATCCTGGCGGACGACGACAGTGGAGTCAGCGGGCTCAAGTTTGATGGGTATCCACCATCAAGGGAGAATCAACGGGCACACGCAAATTGGGTGGGGCCCAAGTATTTTGAGACGTCGGGCATTCCGATGGTCGAGGGGCGCGAGTTTTCTTTGGTGGACAATTCTAACGCGCAGAGAGTCGCAATTCTCAACCAGACCATGGCGCGCCACTACTTCGGCAACCCGCGTGCCGTGGGTAAGCGGTTCGAGATCAATAAGGAGCAATACGAGATCATCGGTGTCGCAAAGGATGCCAAGTACCTTGACCTTCGTGAATCGAATGTGCGGTTAGTGTACTTCGCGGCATTGCAAAACAACTCTGAAATCCATTCGCTGGAGGTACGTACCACAAGCTCGCCCCTTGCCGTTGCCGGCGCCGTGCGCGCTGCGGTTCGGGAAGTGGATCCACATCTGAGAATCGGTGAAATCACAACTCTAGAGAAACGTATCGATCAAAAGTTGGCGCGCGAGTTCCTCGTCGCGGATTTTGCGGGTTTCTTCAGCGGTCTGACACTTTTGCTGGTCTTTATCGGTATCTATGGAACCCTGGCTTATACGGTTGCTCGCCGGACGAACGAAATTGGTATCCGAATGGCACTGGGTGCGCGGGAAAGCGACGTGCTCCGGTTTGTGGTTGGCCAAGGAATGGTTCTTGCCTTCGCGGGTTTAGCTCTGGGAATAGTTGGAACCCTGGGCCTCACACGCTTCCTCACGAGCCTGCTTTACGGCGTGAAGCCCGCCGATACACTCACATTCGTCGCTGTCTCATTCATCCTGACCGCTGTAGCACTCGTAGCCAGTTACATCCCTGCCCGGCGGGCGACGAAGGTGGATCCGATGGTAGCGCTGAGGTATGAATGACGCAGGGCACTCTCGGCGGGGCTATTACGGACTGACGCCGCAAGGGGCGAAAAGTCCTCACCTCGCAGCGCGGGGGCTGGCAGGCGTTTGTGGCGGCCGTGGATCGCATTACGGGGCGCAATACGGAGGTTGAACATGCCTGAGTGGAAGGAGGAAATAAGGAGGCGGCTTGCCTCCTTGAAGCTGGCGCCCGCACGCGAGGCGGAGATCGTGGAGGAATTGTCTCAGCACGTGGAAGATCGTTACCAGGAGTTGCTGGCCGGTGGAACCACCAAAGCCGAAGCTCGTCGCGTGGCTCTCCAGGAAATAACCGATTCTCCGGCTGAGGACCTGGCGCGCGGTCTGCGACGCGTGGAGCAAGAGGCCATCCAAGAGCCCATCGTCCCAGGCGGGGGAGTGGCAACTAATGTCTTGGGCAGCATCTGGCAGGATGTTCGTTACAGCTTGCGGATGCTGGCAAAGAACCCGGGCTTCACGGCCGTGGCTGTCATTACGCTCGCGCTGGGCATCGGAGCGAACACTGCGATTTACAGTTTTCTCGACACGCTCCTGTTGCGCTCCCTGCCGGTGTCCGATCCTGCGTCGCTGGTCGTGGTGAACTGGCACGCCAAGGTCTGGCGGGGAGATTTCGTGATGCAATCCATGAGCGGCGATGTTGAAGACGATCCCAAGCTCGGATCGGTAAGCCCCATTTTCCCCTACCCGGCCTTCGAGCTTTTGCAAAAAAGCGACTCGGTATTCTCCAACGTGTTCGCCTATTGCCATACGCAAGAAGTGCGAACCATGAACGTAACGATCAAAGGACAATCTGAGACTGCCACGGGCGAGCTGGTGTCGGGAGACTACTTCCGAGGCCTGGGTGTTCCTCCAGCGGCTGGGCGGCTGATTATTCCCGATGACGATCGCACAGGAGCAGCCGCGGTCGCCGTGGTAAGCCATGCGTTCAGCGAGAAACGCTTTGGGAGAGCCGACAGCGCCGCAGGTCAAACCATCCTGATCAACAATCTGCCTTTCACGGTGGTCGGGGTTACCACACCCGAATTCTTCGGAGTCGACCCTGCGGCAGCCCCTGAAGTCTATCTCCCGATGCACACCAACATCTTGCTGGGAGCCGCCAATCCTTTCGGATTTCGTCCCGATGATTACAGCTCCCAGAATTATTACTGGGTTGAGATCATGGCGAGATTGCGCCCCGGAGTCAGTCTCGAGCAGGCGCAGGCCACTCTGGCGCCGGGATTTCAGCAATGGGTGGCGACCACGGCCAGCAATGACAAGCAGCGGGCGAATCTTCCAGCACTTATGCTTCGAGAAGGCGTGACCGGGCTGGACACCTTGCGGCGGCAATTCTCCAAGCCGCTGTATGTATTGATGACGCTGGTGGGTTTAATCCTCGCCATCGCGTGCTCCAACGTCGCCAATTTACTCCTGGCTCGTGCCGCGTCGCGCAAGCGTGAATTTGCTCTACGTTTGAGTGTGGGCGCCGGACGGTTGCGAATCATTCGCCAACTATTGACCGAGAGCGTTGTGCTTGCGACTCTAGGTGGCGTGCTGGGCATATTTTTCGCGATTTGCGGAATTCGGTTTCTCACCCTGTTGCTTGCGGGCGGCTCGGAGCATGTTAACGTGCATGCCGAGTTGAATTGGCACGTGCTTGCCGTGGCCGCCGCGCTTTCCCTACTCACCGGCGTGTTGTTCGGCCTGGTTCCGGCGCTGCAATCCACGCACTTGGACCTCGTGTCCGCACTGAAAGAAACGCGGGCGAGCCAGGCCGGCGTGCGCCATTTTTTCTGGCGCATCAGTTTCAGTCAGCTTCTGGTGGTCGGCCAAGTCTCATGCTCATTGCTGATGCTGGTGGCGGCCGGACTCTTTGTGCGCACGCTGTCGAATCTCCAATCGATTGAGCTCGGATTCAATCGCGAAAACTTACTGCTGTTCCAGTTAAACGCGAGGCAGGCCGGACACAGCGACCCGGAGATTTTGACATTTTATGCCAATCTCCGCCAACGGCTAGCCGCCATTCCCGGAGTGCGCAGCGCCAGCCTCGCCGAATCTTCCCTGATCTCGGGCGAGACCCAAATGCCCATCAATGTGCCCGGCGCGCCGCCGAGCGACGCTACCCGGGTATTGATCGTCGGACCCGAATTCCTAACCACCATGCAGATCCCTTTTCTGGCCGGGCGCGACATTGAAGAGCGCGACCATTCCGGCACACCAGCCGTGGCAGTGATCAACGAACGGTTCGCCAAGATCAATTTCGCCGGCCACAACCCTTTGGGGCATCACCTGATTCTTTCGAGAGACGGCAAGCCAGCTCGCGACATGGAGATTGTGGGTGTATCGAAAAACGCGCGCTATGCCCAACTGAAGCGGGAGATTCCACCGGTGGTGTACATCCCGTACGACCAGGGCTACCCGCAGCGGAGCGAGATGGTCTATGCGCTGCGGACGGCTGGCGATCCACTTGCCTACGTCAGCTCGGTGCGCGAAGTCGTTCGCCAGGCGGACGCGCGCATGCCGGTGTCCGAGGTCAGAACCCAGAAAACGGAAATTGCGGACAGCATTCACCAGGAGATCATGCTGGCCGATCTCTGCTCCGCCTTCGCGATGCTGGCGCTGACCATCGCGTGCGTAGGTCTCTACGGCACCATGTCCTATACCATCGCGCGCCGGACAAATGAGATTGGCATTCGCATGGCGCTTGGAGCCGGGCGGCGCAATATTTTGGGTATGGTTATCTGCGAGACACTCATGATGGTGGTGCCGGGCGTGGCCATCGGGATTCCTGCGGCGATTGCGGCCGCGCGCGTACTCTCCAGCATGTTGTACAACCTCAAGCCGGGTGATCCTTTCACCATTGCGGTGTCCGCAGCAGTCCTGATCGCCATCGCCGTGCTTGCCGGTTACCTCCCGGCACGGCGGGCATCGCGCGTCGATCCCATGGAGGCGCTGCGGTACGAATAAATAAAGGCGCTCACCGCAGCTACGTCCGTACCCACCGGATCGCAGAAGTTGAACATCCCCGATAGGAAACTCGAGATTACCGGGAGTATTGCATCCTTGAACCTGGCGCCCGCGCACATTCTGCGGAACATATCTACGGTCCGAATCGTAATTGAAGATACAGGCGTCGGCCGCGTTGATACGGAAAGGGGAATGACATGCGAACCGTGCTTGAGGATCTTCGATACAGCTTGCGGCAGCTCCGGCGAAGCCCCGGATTCACGATCGTCGCTGGGCTTGCCCTCGCGCTCGGCATCGGCGCCAATACGGCCATCTTCAGCGTGGTGAATGGCGTTTTGTTACGTCCACTGCCCTACTCCGAACCTGACCGCCTAATGATGGTCTACGAAAGCTCGCACGACTGGGGTCACGGCTCCGTCGCCTATCCAAATTTTCTCGACTGGCGCCGCCAAAACCATTCCTTCACCGACATCGCTGCCTTCCGCGGTGATGATTTCAACTTCACCGGCTCTGGCCAGCCCGAGCATCTATCGGGCGAATATGTTTCGGCGAGCTTGTTGTCCGTGCTGGGCGTGAACCCGCTTCTGGGCCGCAACTTTCTGCCTGAGGAGGACCATCAGGGCGCCGGCGGAGTGGTGATTCTTGGATACGGGTTGTGGGAACGCCGCTTTGGCGCAGAGCCGAACGTGGTGGGAAGAACGCTGACATTGAACGCCAAAAACTACACTGTGATCGGCATTCTCCCCTCGGACTTTCGTTTCAGCGAACAGGCTGATCTCTACGTTCCTCTCGGACAATGGACCGCGGTCATGCTCAACGATCGCGAGAACCATCCGGGACTGCACGTGGTGGGGCGGCTGAAGCCGGGCGTAACCATGGCAGCAGCCCAGTCTGAAATGAACGTCATAGCCCGACAGCTTGCCGATGCGTACCCGAAGTCAAACGGCGGGCGCGGGGTCTCGCTGGCCCAGATGAAGGACGACATGGTGAGCTACATCCGGCCCACGCTGCTACTATTGCTGGGTGCGGTGGGTTTTGTGCTCATCATCGCCTGTGCCAACGTTGCCAACCTGCTGCTGGCCCGATCGACCGCCCGCAGGCGCGAGTTTGCCATTCGCACGGCGCTCGGCGCAGACCGACTGCGCATCATCCGCCAGCTACTCACGGAAAGCGTGCTGCTGGCCTTAAGCGCCGGTGTGCTCGGCCTGTTGCTCGCCTTCTGGGGAACCCGATTGGCGCTGGCCGCCGTTCCGGACACATTGCCGCGCAGTCACGAGATCGGCCTCGATCCCTACGTGCTGTTTTTCACCCTGGCACTATCCATCCTCACCGGCGTGTTGTTTGGTCTGGTACCGGCTTTCCAAAGCTCCAGCGTAAACCCGCAGGAGTCACTCAAGGAAGGCTCTCGCGGCTCGGGGGGAGGGCGTCATCGCGCTGAGGGCGCATTCGTGGCATTGGAAGTGGGCTTAGCCGTCATCCTCCTTGCGGGCGCCGGACTGATGATTCAGAGCATCTGGTGGTTGTGGAAAGTAAACCCTGGGTTCGATACCCATCACGTGTTGACTGCCCAGGTGGCGCTATCGCCCAACGTGATGGGGAGCCCCACCGGCATTCGACTCGCTTTCCAACAATTGCTCGCGCGCGTGGCTGCCATTCCGGGCGTCCAGTCGGCTGCGATCACTACGCTTGTTCCTCTTAGCGACCACGACAGCGAGATTGGCTTGTGGCTTGGCCGCGGGCCTCAACCTCCGGCGGACCAGATGTCATCGGCGCTGTTCTATATTCCGACCCCCGATTACTTGCGCGTCATGGGCATTCCTCTGTTGGAAGGAAGGTTCTTCACGGAGCGGGACACGACCTCCTCTCCAAACGTCGTGGTGATCGACGACGTAATGGCTAAACACCTCTTTCCCGGCCAGGACCCGGTGGGCAAGCAATTCAACCTGATGGTAGTTGGCCCGGTCCAGATTGTAGGCGTGGTCGGACACGTGAAGCACTGGGGTCTCGATGCCGATGACACCGCCAAGATCCGCGACGAAATGTACTTCCCCTTCTTTCAAGTGCCGGACAAGTTTATGCCTGAGATTGTGGTGGGCGGCACGCTCGCCTTGCGCAGCGGTCCTGATCCCCTCAGCGTTCTTTCCGCAGTCCGAGCTCAGGTGGCTGGCCCAACGGAAGATCAACCCATCTACGGGGTCCGAACCTTGGAGCAGATCGTCTCTGCTTCGCTCGCCGAGCGCCGATTCACCATGGTGCTGCTCATCATCTTCGCCTCCACAGCGCTGGCGCTGGCCTCAGTGGGAATTTACGGCGTAATGTCTTATTCCGTCACCCGACGCACGCATGAGCTCGGAGTCCGCATGGCACTTGGCGCGACGCGCCGTGACGTGCTGAAACTGGTGGTGCGTGAAGGTATGGTGCTGGCGGCGGCCGGAACAGCCGTCGGCCTCGTGGCGGCGCTGGCGCTCACACGATTGATGGCCAGCCTCCTCTACGGAGTCCGGCCGGCCGACCCATCCACACTGCTAACGGTTTGCCTTACCTTGGGCTGTGTAGCATTGATCGCGAGCTACATCCCCGCCTATCGCGCGACTAAAGTCGATCCGATGGTGGCGCTGCGATACGAGTAAGGCAAAGCGCTTGCTGTGGCGCACAACGCGTTCATTTTGAGCAGCACGTGGACGAGACGGAAGTGCGGGAAACGTGATTCGCTGGTGAGAGGCGCCCCGGGCTCATCCTAGGCCGAAACAGCGGCGTTTTCGGAGCGGACATCGTGCAGTGAGGCACGCTTTGCCGCCACGTCAATGGTCATGGTCTTCTCGTCGCAGTTGAGGAGTTTGGGGCAGAGCAGGCAATCGTGCCAAATCTTCATGGGAAAATGTTCACGGGGGCCCTCGCGGAATCCGCACTTTTTGAAAAACTCAGGCGCCACGGTGAGCGCGAAAACGGTTTTCAGCCCGCGGCGTTGCGCCTCGCGCAGGAGCCGCTCCGTGATGGTGCGCCCCATGCCGGCGCTTTTCCGTCCACCCTCCACGCACAACGACCGAATCTCCGCGATGTCACTGTTATAGAGTTTGAGCGCGCCGCTCGCCACCACATGCCCGTCCTCTTCCGCCACGATAAAGTCCCCGATGTGCTCGCACAAATCAGTGAAAGAGCGCGGCAGCAACAAGCGCTTTTCGGCGTACCCGTTGATCAGCTTGAGCAGCGCGGGCACGTCCCGCAACTCGGCTTTTCGGATGATCGGCATCTGTATTTCTAATTCTCGATTGCGCTTGACGTAGCGGCACGAGCCATTATGCGTTCGTACTAAAATCGAAAATCGCCCGATTACTCTTTCCCGTTCTTCATCAAAAGAAACAGCAACCCTTTTTGCACGTGCAGGCGGTTTTCCGCCTGGTCGTAGACCACCGAGCGCGGCGAATCGATCACCTCCGCCGCCACTTCCTGCCCACGCACGGCAGGCAGGCAATGCATAAAGACGGCGCCGGGATCGGCCGCGGCCATCAACGTTTCCGTGACCTGGTAGGGCGCGAAGATCTGCGAGCGCATGTGGGCGGCAAACTCCTGGCCCATGCTGGTCCAGACGTCGGTATAGACCACGTGCGCCCCGCTCACCGCCTCCAGCGGGTCATAATGGATTTGAATCTTCGCACCGCTTTTCTTCGCGAACCCTTTCGCCTCTTCCAGAATTTCCGCCTTGGGCTCAAATCCCGGGGGCGAGGCCACGCTCACCGAGACGCCCAGCTTGGCGCCCGTCACCATAAGTGAGTTGCACATATTGTATCCATCGCCCACGAAGGCCATCTTCAACCCTTTGAGTTTGCCGAATTTTTCGCCCATGGTGAAAAAGTCGGCGATCGCCTGGCAAGGGTGGCAGAGCTCGGTGAGGCCATTGATCACCGGGACGCAGGCATTCTCGGCCAGCTCGACCACCGCCGAGTGCGCGAAGGTGCGCGCCACGATGCAGTCCACCCAGCGTTCGAGGTTTCGCGCGATGTCTTTGATGGCCTCGCGCTCACCCAGGCGCGATTTGGAGTGGTCCAGATAGACCGCGTACCCGCCCATGCTCGTCATGCCCACTTCAAACGTGACGCGGGTGCGCAGCGAGGGCTTTTCAAAAATCATGGCCAGTTGTTTGCCCTCAAGAGCCCGGGCAAAGGAGCCGGGCTTGGCCTTCATGCGCTGCGCGACCTCGAAGATTAGATTTAAATCCGTTCGAGCCAGATCGCGGTCCGCAATCAAATCGTGAACGCTGAGTTTTTCCATGGTTTCCACCGCTGCCATCACCGAGCTCATACGTGAACCTCCCTTTTCTCCGCGCCAGGCAGAGTTGCCAAAATCGTTCGCAAACACCCGATCAATTCGTCCACATGCTGCCGCTCGATGACCAGCGGCGGCAGGAATCGCAGGATTTTCTCCTGGGTGCAATTCATCAGGAAACCAGCTTCCAGCGCCTGCCGGACGACATCCTTGCCGGGAACATCGAGCGCCGCGCCCACAATCAACCCGTCACCGCGCACCTCGAGAATGATGGGCAATTCTTCCCGAAGTTTCTCAAGTTGCCTGCGGAAGTACGCTCCGACATCGCGCACACTCTCCAGCATCCCCGGCCGCTCAAGGATTTCCAGAACCTTGAGGGCCAGACGGCATTGCAGGGGGCCGCCCCCGAAGGTTGTGCCGTGCATGCCCGGCGAAAAAGCCTGTGCGACCTGCTCGCGCGCCACCATCGCGGCGAGCGGCAGGCCGGCGGCCAGAGGCTTGGCCACCAGAACTACGTCCGGCTTGAGCCCGAATTTCTGGAAAGCGAAAAATCGCCCCGTACGCCCCAAGCCGCATTGAATCTCGTCACAAATAAACAGCGCGTCGTTGGCGTGGCACAATTGTTCCGCAGTTTTCAAAAACTCTCCACTGAGCTCTGCCACTCCGCCCTCGCCCTGCACCACTTCCAGGAGCACAGCGGCAGTGCGCGGCGTAAAACTTTCGCGAAGATGCGCCACGTCATTCACGCGCACGAACTTCATGCCCGGAACCAGCGGCTCAAAGGGCTGGCGATACTTGAGCGTCCAGGTGGCGGAGAGCGAGCCCAGCGTGCGTCCGTGAAACGAATTCTCCATCACCAGGATCTCGTAGCGCTCGAATGGCTCCGCCGGATGATGCTTGCGCGAATAGGCGCGCGCCAGCTTGATAGCCCCTTCAACCGCCTCGGTGCCCGTGTTGGCGAAAAACGCGCGGTCGAGCCCGGTGAGGCGCGCCAGCTTTTCCGCCAGCGGCGCCTGGTAGGGGTGGTAGATCAAATTGGAAACGTGGAGCAGCGTCTCCGCCTCGTCGCGAAGCACAGCCAGGATCTCCGGGTGCGCGTACCCGAGCGAATTAACAGCGAGCCCGCCCAGGAAATCCAGGTATTTTTTCCCACGCTCGTCGTAGAGGTGACAGCCCTCCCCACGCACCGCGAGGATCGGCATCCGGTCGTACGTGGGAATCAGAACGCGTTTTTCGAGTTGGAAGATTTCGTCAAAGCTCATCATTTTTTCACGACCCGCGTTCCACTGGATTTTCCCGCCGCAAGCGCGCGTATCAGTCCTTGCGGGGCGGCGGGCGAAAGAATATCGATTTCGGCCACGCCGCGCCCCAGGGTTCGCGCGCACGAACGGAGTTTCGGAATCATTCCTTCGCGCACCACACCCTTACGGATCAAGCTGGTGATATCGCCCAGCTTCACCACGGGCAACAAATTCTTTTCCGCATCCCAGACGCCGCCGGAATCCGTCAGGTAGAAAAGCCGGTCAGCGTGGAGTGCCGCGGCTAGTGAAGCCGCCATGTCATCGGCGTTGATATTGAAGTATTCATCGTGCGCCCCCAACGCCACACTCGCCACCACAGGGACCAAGCCGCTCTTGAAAGCCATTTCGAGGACGGCGGTGTTCACTTTGCTCGGCCGGCCCACGAAGCCCAAGTCGCGCCGGCTGCCATTCGAACCGGTAAGGAGTTTGCGCGCCTCCACCAGCCCCGCGTCGCCGCCGCAGATTCCGAGCGCTGACTGGCCATGCCGGGCGAGTTCTGCAACCCACTCCTTGTTGACGATTCCCGCCAGCACCATCAACGCCACGTCGCGCGTGGCCGCGTCGGTCACTCGCAGGCCCTCGCGGAATTCAGTCGATATGCCCAGCCGGGACAATGTCTGGGTCAAAAGCTTACCGCCCCCGTGAACCACCACCACGCGATGCCCTGCGCGGCGAAGCTGGGCGATCTGCCGCCCGACGTTCCGGCGTTGCGCGGAATCCTCCTGGGCCTGGCCCCCGATTTTGATCACCAGCTTCATAAGAGCGCCGTCTCCTGTGGGAAGCCAAACATCAGATTCATATTCTGGATGGCCTGTCCGGCCGCGCCCTTGCCCAGATTGTCGAGCGCCGAAACCACGATCAGGCGGCCCGTCGCCTCGTCCAAGGCAAAGCCGAGGTCGGTGTAATTGGTGTGAGCCACCGCTTGAATCTCGGGCAGCCCGCCTTCGCCGTAGACCCTCACCAGAGGCGCCCGCGCGTAGAAATCCCGGAAGAGCCCCACCACCTGCGCCAGGGTTTTCGGGCGGACCGAGGGATCGAGGTGCAAATAAATCGTGCTCAATATACCGCGAATAATGGGAAGCAGGTGCGGCGTGAAAGTGAATTTCGTTTCTTCGAGCCCCAGGGCCTGCAGCATCTCCGGAACGTGGCGATGACTGAACGGGCTGTAAGCACGGCAATTCTCATTCACCTCGGCGAAATGCAACTTGTCGCTCGGCACGCGCCCCGCCCCGCTTGCCCCGGATTTCGAATCACTCACAATGCCGACGCCTGCGTCAATCCACCCTGCCTGGACTAGCGGCGCGAGCGCCAAAATCACCGAAGTCGCATAGCATCCGGGATTGGAAACCAAGCGGGCGTGCTCGATCGCGGCGGCGTTCAATTCCGTCATGCCGTAAACCGCGTCATTCAGGAGAGGGTGAGCATGATGCTCGAAGCCGTACCATCGCGGGTAAGCGCTGCCATCCTTCAAGCGGAACGCTCCGCTCAGGTCCACCACTCGCAAGCTACGTTCCAACAGCTCAGGGACCACCTCGTGGGAAACCTCGTGCGGCGTGGCCAGGAACACGACATCCACTTCAGCCTTCGAAAGGTCTTCAGTGCGCAAAGGATGGCAGGTGAGCGATTCCGCGGCGCGCAGCACAGGGTGGGACTGCTCGATGGGAAACGGCTGCTGCCCGCTCTTGCCCGAGGACATCAGGCACACGACGCGGGCCGAGGGGTGCCGCGCCAGGAGGGCGATGAGCTCGCGGCCGGCATAGCCGGTGGCCCCGGCAATGGCCACACGGACAATCCGGCCTGTTTGGCCTTCCTTTTCTTGAGGAAGTTCAGTTTCTAAAGTACTGTTTTCGTTCAATGCCCGCTGCGCCCCCGAAGAATATTTATACACTCAATGTATAAATATGCCTTTTATACCGGAAGGGATGCCTGCCTGTCAAGAAAAAAGTTGCGCCAAGGGGGCAATTCTGCCATTCACCGCAGTACGGGGTGACCGGCGATAGCCGGATGCACGCGCCGGCGCTTGATTGACGGTGTGCGAAGGAATGCGCACTCGGTGGTTCCCGCAATAGTGAATGCGGGCGCGGATATATAAGGTGTAAACTGAACTCGATGCGCCCCAAATACTCAATCGGCGTCATTGCTTTGGCCCTGGCGCTGGTCGCTCCTTCCTCCTTCGGCAATACGTGTGCCCCCATCATCTGGACGCCGGGGGGCGACCCCCTTTATCGCTTCAATGAAAGTAATGAGGCAGGCTTCATTGACCAAACAGGTAAAATTGTTGTTCCCGCCATTCTGGGCAGCACCGAAGGCCATTTCCAAGATGGCCTGCTCAATATCACAGGTTTCGATGGAGTCTATCTCGACACGACCGGCAAAAGGGCGTTCGAGACGAAGCTCTTCAGAGGATGGGATTTTTCCGAAGGATTGGCCGTGGCCATGGCGGAGAGCGGGGGTAAATGGGGATACATTAATACGAAGGGAGAATTTGCCATCAGCCCCCGCTTCGCTTCGTCTCAAAGGGATTACGTGTGGCCCTTCCAGGACGGGTTGGCGAAGATTGAGGTCGGCGGAAGGTTTGGATTCATCGACCACAGCGGCGAGTTCGTTATTCCACCAACGTTTCTTGAGGCTGACTCGTTTCATGGTGGCATGGCGCGTGTAATTGTTGATGGCCTGTGTCTTCATTTGCGCGAACGGGAAAGTTCTTGCGGGGAGGGGACATACCTGTTGCCCAAAGGCTTCGTAATTCTAACTTTTGTTCTGTGCAAATACACTTTCATCGACAAAACAGGGAAGGTCATTACTGACCAACGCTACGACCGTGCCCTCGCTTTTTCCGAGGGCCTTGCGGCCGTTGGAACCGGTGGGTTGTGGGGATTTATTGACAAGACGGGAAAGCTGGTTATCCCGCCTCGATTCCAGGCCGCCAGTGATTTTTCCGACGGCTTGGCTGCTGTCTCTGAAAACGGCCTTTTTGGATACATCGACTCGACCGGGAACTATGTGATCCACCCTGCCTTCAAATACCAGATCGTAGGTCCTTTTGTCGATGGCCTTGCGCTGGTGGGTAACCCTCGCTCCGAAATGTTTTTTATTGACCGCCACGGCCATCAAGCATTCCCCCGCAAATTCGTCATTGCTAGCCCGTTTTACATGGGTCTGGCGCACGTCAAATTTATTACAGGTGAAGCGGAGGACCAAGACCCATTCGCCGGAACATTCGGCTACATTAACCCGCAAGGGAAGATCATTTTCACTTACAAGGTTGGCGGGCGTGAATCACGAACCTTGCGACGGCTCGGCGCGGCGGAAAAGAAGTCCGACAAATGACCTGAAGTATTCTCAAGGTGGCTTTGTAGCTTTTGACTTAATGAATGCTGCTTAGGCATCCTCCACAAGAAATGAGTTGAGTCGAAAAACGGGTCGTATTTTTTCGCATGTGGGCGGGAAACATTGGAAACGCGCCAGATCAAACGGTTTTTGGTCATGCCTCAGTTGTCCGACGTCCATGGTCAAATGGCAGTAGGCATCCTTTGGCCATCGCGAGGCCGCATTTCCAGTTTCGAGTTTCGGCTTCGGAACGTGCTGGAATTCTAGCTTGTGACCAGTTACAATCCCCCTCGCGAGTTCGCACTCATGCCCGAAACCAATCTTGAATCGCCCCCGATAACCTCCGCGGCATCCACCAGCCTCCGGATTATTGCCTCCGCGATTGTTCTCGCCTGCCTCTACTTTGCCAGCACGCTGGTGATCAGCCTGATCTGCGGGCTTTTCATCGCCAGCATTCTGGAGCCCGGCGTGAAGTTGATGGAGCGCTTCCGCATTCCGCGCTGGCTGGGCTCGCTCGTCATGGTGGTGGCCACGCTGGCCGTGATGTACCTGGCGATGTGGGTCATCTACGACCGCACGGCCGCCTTCATGAACGACCTGCCCAGGTACACAGAGCGCCTAAGGCAGATCATCGCCCACGTGCAGGTGACCTACAAAAACATCAGCCTGAGCGCAGCCAGCCTGTTGCCTCCCACTCCTGCGACAGCACAAACCACGGTGCAGGTCCAGCAGGCCGAACCTTGGATTCAATTCTTGCTGCACCTTCTGGGATCCGTTTATGGCTTCGTGATGGCAGTCCTGTTTATCCCTATTTTCGTCTTCTTTATCCTGACTTCGAAAAACCAGATGTGGGTAGCCACTATGAACCTGTTCAGCCGGGAGCGCCGCCACGCCGTGGAGGACGTGATCAACGGCATCACGACGATGGTGCGCCAGTACGTTCTGGGCAATGTCCTGGTGGCGCTGATCTCGGCCTTGATCATTTGGCCGGTTTTCTATTGGCTCAAGCTTCCATACGCAATGATCATGGGATTCTTGGCGGCGTTCCTCAGTCTGGTGCCTTACCTCGGTGTCGCCTTTGGCGTCTTGCCCCCGCTGCTGGTAGCGCTTGTCCATCCGGACTACAACAGCGCGACGCCCTTTGTAATTATCATCGTCACGGTGGTGGCCGTGCACTTTGTGGCCATCAATATCCTGACGCCCAAGCTGGTGGGGAAGCGTGTGAATCTGAACGCACTCACCGTAACGGTTTCGATGATGTTCTGGGGCTGGCTGTGGGGCGGTATCGGGCTGGTGCTCGCCGTGCCCATCACGGCGGCCATCAAGGCGGTTTGTGATAACGTTCAATCCCTTCGGCCTTATGGCGCGTGGCTGGGTGAAGGATGATTTGCCGCGGGTGAACGGGGAACCCATTTAAGGTGATTCTGGCTATGGTACGCCATATCCCTGCCCGAAATCTTCTGAAGAATATACGCTGGGCGTTTCTCCTCTGCGTCTGGACGCTGGCTCTGTGCGCGGCATTGCCCTCAGCGCAGAACCCCCCTTCCGACACAAATCAGGTTAGCGAGCATCTCAAGAGCGGCGACGCCTCCCTGAAGAAGAGCGATTGGGACAGTGCCTTGCGGGAATACCGCGAGGCGGTGCAGTTGGATCCCGAAAATGTTCCGGCGCACAATGGTGTTGGCCGGGCCCTGGGTGAAAAGGGGGACCACGATGGTGCGCTGCGGGAATTCCAGGAGGCGGTACGTCTGGACCCCAACTATGCTGAGGCGCACAACGGCATGGGCTGGATCCTGGGTCTCAAAGGGGACATCGATGGTGCGATGAAGGAGTATCGCGAGGCCATCCGCCTCAAGCCGGAGTATGCACGGGCGCACTCGAATCTCGGATGGGCCTTCACCGAAAAAGAGGACTGGGACAACGCCATTCGCGAATATCGCGAAGCGGTGCGCCTGAAGCCGGATGATACGGACGCGTACGATGGCTTGGCATGGAGTTTGAACCAAAAGGGGGATTGGCCGTCCGCGCTGCGTGAATACCGCGAGGCGATTCGTCTAAAACCCAACGACCTGGATCCGCACTTGGCTCTGGGCGCCGCCTACATGAACAAAGGCGACTTCGATAGCGCGCTGCGCGAGTATCGCGAGGCGGTCCGGGTCAAACCCGACTCTGCCCAAGCGCACGCGAGCGTTGGCGTGGCCTTAAGCAGAAAAGGCGATTGGAAGACCGCCACCGCGGAAGACCGGGAGGCAGTGCGCCTCGATCCAAACTATGCCGACGGGCACGCAGACCTTGCCTTCGACTTGGGGCATAGTGGCGATTGGGACGGCGAGATTCGGGAAGCACGGGAATCGGTTAGGCTCCAGCCCAGCCGCGCCTTGGCCCACTATTATCTCGGCCGGGGACTCGAGCATAAAGGTGACCGAAAGGCGGCACTCGCTGAGTACGGCAAAGCCTCCAAGCTCGATCCCAAAAATCAGTCGATAGCGGCGAATTACGATCGCCTGCAAACTGAATTGAATCTTCTGCCCGGTAACTGGTCGCCGGCCACGCTTCGCGCCTTCACGATATCTGCGGCCCTGGTACCCTCATTCCTGTTGTTGGGATACTTCCGGGCGCGCGACCTCTTTCCTGAACCAGCCCGGGCGTTGTGGGGCACGTTCGCGTTCGGCGCGGTGATCGTCTTTCCCGTGCTGCTACTCGACTGGCCTCTCAGCCACATTGTGAGCTATTTCCATGGCGCCATTGCGCACGGATTTGCCGAAGCGCTTTTCACTGCGGCTCTCCCCGAAGAGCTGTTGAAATTCGCGGTTGTGATGCTTTTCTGTGTGCGGCTGAAGGCGTTCAATGAGCCCATGGACGGCATCGTGTATGGTGCGGTGGCTTCACTCGGTTTTGCCACGCTTGAGAATGTGGGGTATGTGGCGGAGAACGGCATTGGCGTGGCTGTCTCGCGCGCCTTCACCTCCGTCCCCGGCCATGCCTTTATGGGCGCTGTGATGGGCTACTTTGTCGGGCAGTGGCGTTTCGGTCCGGCCGCGGGGCGTGGGTGGACGCTCCTGAAGGCATACGTGGTGCCCGTGAGTTTGCACTGGATGTACGATTTCCCGCTGCTCGCCTACGGGGCGGCGAACCGGCTGCCCGGACCAGCCAAACAGGCGGCGGTCGCCGAGATCCAACCCATTATGTTTCTCACCGTTGCGATCCTGATACTCGAATCGATCTGGGGAGTGCGGCTCGTGAATCGCCTGCGCCGGGAGCAGATTCAACTCGCGCGCGACGCCGTTGCCGTCGCTGCCGCTGAAGAGGGCGCCATGGACATTGTGGCGCTCGTGAAAGCCCCCGACGCGCCCCCCTCGGCGTGGCCGGGCTGGCTGATGACCTTGTTCGGTGGCCTGATTGCCACCTGTGGCGGCTTCGTCACTTTGTTCGTCATGATTTATTTTATTGAGACCCGAGCCCACGGTAATGCCGACATTGATTTGTTCGGTGGTTCCATTCTTGGTGGGATTCCTCTGCTCATAGGCTTGGTGATGTTTGTCTACGGCGTGCAGCGCATCCACGCCAGCAATCGAGGCGTTGCTGACCCGTCATTGCCTGCCGCCGCCCGAGCGTGATCCAAGTGACGGAAGCTGCGCAGCAGGGGGGTAGCCCGCTCATCCGGGATATATACCTCTTTACTGTTTGGTTCGACTCCCTGCTCAGAGAAATTCGTCCCGCATGGCTCGCACGCGAAGCTCGAGTGAATCGCAATCCTGGAAAATTAATATTCCGGCGACCCCTGTCGCGCCCGCTTCCGCGCAGGCCTTTATGCGTTCCACGTTGATGCCTCCCAGCGCAAGTATGGGAGTCTCGACGCGCGCGGCGGCTTCGCGAAGAGTGGCCAGGCCCAGTGGCGGGCCGAAGGGAAGTTTGGAGGGAGTCGAAAAGATGGGACCCAGGAGGACGTAATCCGCGCCCGCCGCCTCCGCGCCCAGCGCGTCGTCCACCGAATGGCAGGAGACGCCCACCAGGAATTCCTTGGGCACGCAACGGCGAACCGCATCGGATGGCAGAGCCTGTGTGCCCAGGTGAACTCCAGCGGCACCCACGGCGAGCGCGACGTCCAGACGATCGTTGACCACGATGCAGGCATTCGTCCCGCTGGCGTACTCGACGGCCGCCTGAACCAGCGCAACGAGCTCTCGCGTGGGCAAATCTTTCTCGCGAATTTGAATCAGGTCCACGCCCGCTCGCACGGCTTCGAGAATTCGAGGAAGGAGCGGCTTCGGCTCCAGCGCGTGCCGGTCCGTGATGTAGCAGAGTTGGAATGCGGGGACCATAGGAGGCTCAAATCGGCAAGGGATTAGACCTGAAGGTTTTCGGCCGGCGAAAACGGCGCGCCACACGGTAAAGATGCGCATCCTGCCGCGGCTTCATCGCACGGTGCGAGTTTGAACCAAACCCAATTCCCGCCGGAGGCGCCAGAGCTCATAGAAGGCCAGCCAGACGTCAGCCAGACCGATACCTGAAATCGCTCCCCGGACAAAGTAATTCATGGCAATGTTCGAAATGATGGGGTACTGGGCGACAAAATAATTTTTGCCCCACATCGGGACCCAGGGAAGCACAAAGAGAAACACACCCATTTCAAAGCATATAACAATGTAGAGGATGGCGAAGGGTCGGCTCATTATGACTTTCTGGGAGAAGTTCCCGCAGAGCAGGATCGGTTGGCGAAGGAACTGTCGCGCCGGCGCGCGCTAGGATTTCGACTGCAGCTGACGTATTTTTTCCGCCACGTCGCGGTAATCGATGTTTTGGCTATAAACCTCGGAATATTTTTCCAGCGCCTTTCGCGTATCGCCCGACTGCTCGTAAGCCACGCCCAAATCGTATTGGACGGCCATCGTCGCCTCCTCATCCAGGTCGGGCATTTCCAAGGCGCGCAGATACCACTTAATGGCGATCACCGGCATTTGTTTGTCCATAAAGCAGAGCGCGAGTAGAGTGCACACCTGCAAAAAATTCCGCGGGAAGACTCCTTTCTGAGCGCCTTTCACCACCTTTTGGAATTCGCCAATGGCTTCGTCCAGCAGGTTCATTTCGCGGAACGCCACGCCCAGATCGTAGTGGGTTTGCGGGTCATCCTGCGCAGCCGCCGCTTGCTCTCCTTCACCCAATTCGTCCAAGAATCCACTGAGCGGAGAAGCCGGGCTGGCTGATGTCGCAGGTTTGGCCATGGCCGCCTCCCCGCCCTTCGCCGCTGGCGGCATGTCAGTTGCGATTCCATCCAAGCTGGCTTCCAAGTCGCCGATCAAGCCACCCAGAGTATCACCTCCCGAGGGAGCTGCCGGCGGACCCGCTGGTGGAGCAGGCGTTGACGCAGGTGGAGTAGGCAACGGCGGCGGCTCGACCACAGGGGGCGGAACTTCCACCGGGGGCGGAGTGGGCACCGCCTGAGGAAGAGCCTCTTCAACCTTGGGCCGCGGGGCCAGCTGCCCTTCGACGCGAGCGCGCAGCTCAGCCACCTGTGAGTTTCCAGGAAATTTTTCCTCAAGAGTCTGCACCGCGGCTCGAGCCTCATCCCGGAAGCCCTGGTCCATGTAATAGTCAATCTCCACCTTGCTGTCTTCGAAATTGAATGGCGGAGCTCCCACCGGTTGGGTCTCCACCAAAGGGGCTTCTACCGTGGGTGGGGGGGGCGGTGCGAGACCACCAGTGAGGTCTATTTCCTGGACTGGCGGGGGTGGCGCTTGTTCCACTTGAGGTGGGGTCAAGTCGATTGGAATTTCAGTCGTCGGCGATGGCGTTACAGACACGGGCGGCGCGCCTAATCCCAAGGTGGCGTCTGGAGATGGCTTGGGAGTTGTAACTGTGGCCTGCCCCAGAAATTCCTCGGAAAGGTCGAATTCCGTAGCCACGGGCGGGGCAGCACCAGATGTCGGGGGTGGCGCCTCGGTGGTTTGCGGAATTTCCTCCACCATCATGTGCGTGCCCGGGGAGGTCGCCATGTGCTCGTACTTCTTGGCCGTGCCATGGTCGCCGCGTTCTGAATATATCCGGGCCAGCGCTCGAGCCGCCAGAGTGGCTCGTGCCCGATCGGATTTCTGAGAGATCTCAAGCATTCGCTTATAAACATCGATGTTGTCAGGGGAAGCGGAAAGAGCTTTGTCCAGCTCGGCGAATGCCTTGTCCATCAAGCCGTAGCGATTAAAGAGGTCGCAATTGTCCAACGCCTCCTTCACCACTGCTGCAGCATCGGCCTCCTTCGCTGCGATCGCCGCTTCTTCGGCGGTCGGGGCGGCTTCGGTTTCAGGTGTCAACGCCATCTCGACGTTCGAAAGGTCCTCGGGCTTCGCGGCCTCGGGTTCCTTGCCCTGTTTTTGCAGGACCTGCTTCAGCAATCCCTTCAGGGTCTCGTTCTCAGGTTCGCGGGCTACCAGTTGCCGGTAAATTTTTTCCGCCTTTTCCAAGGCTCCGGCTTTGACGTAGGCATTGCCCAGAGCGTCAAGGACTTCCGGCAGAGTGAATTCGTCTGCGGTCTTTTCGGCGATCTTGCTGATCAACTCCAGGGTGGGAATGTGTCCGGGAGTCTTGGCCCATATCTTCCTCAGGACTTCCATCAAGGGTCCGGTGGTCTTGTTTTCGATCATCAGGTCGGCCACCGAATTCAAGGGTTTGAACGCCGCATCGATTTCATTGGTGCCCAGGCATTGCTCGCAATAGGCGGCCATGGAAGCAAAGTCGGCGGGATTGCCCCGGAAGACGTCGACCAGCAATTTCTCCGCCGCATCCAGTTTGTGGCCGGCGATATAGGCTTCCAGCAGAATCTGCCGCGACGCCGGGTTGGAGGCCAGTTCCGGAGTGCCTAGGATGATCTTTTCCACTTCGTCGGGCTGGTTCTTTCCGATCGCAATGCGGGCGCGCAGGAATTGGAGTTCCGGGTTTTTCGGCTCCAGGTTCAGAGCCTTCTTCATGGCCAGATCAATGGTGGCGTTATCGCCCTTGCGCAAAGCGATTTCCACCGTCTCGACATAGATCTTGGCGGCGTCGGCTTTCTTGCCCTGGCTCTCCAGAAAGTCCGCCAAGCGAACGCGGTAGTTGGTGTTCTCCGGATCGAGCGCGACAATTTTGCGAAAAACGTCCAGGGCCTTGTCGTTCTGGTTCTTTTTCCTGTAAAACTCCACCGCCTGGGAATATTGCTCGCGCGCCTCCCGTCCCAACCCTTGCACCGAGTAGAGCTCCGCCATTTTTAAAAGCACGTCCACCGTCGCGGGATCTAGCTTGGAGATTTTCTTGTAAATGGCGATTGCCTTGACCGTGAAACCTTCCTGCGTGTACGAGTCGGCGAGCTTGTGGAAATACTTCAGCGCCTCGGGCATGTTTTTCTCGCGGACGTAAAGGTCGCCCACGGTGTTGAGCAGCGCGAGGTCGGCGGGATCCTTCTCGAAAACCAGAAGGTATTGTTTGATGGCCTGCGAGGTCTTGCCCTGGCTGACGGACTTCTCAGCCTCCTGCATTGCTTTGGCTTTATTAAAAGCCATTCACAGGCTCCGCGTTACTGGGGTTTTGATAGACAAACGAGAAAAGTTATCATACCAAGCCCCGCGAAGTCAACGAATTCAGGCCTTTGGGATTGGAAAGGTACATGGTATCCCCCCTTCTGAAATGAATGCGCATGAGTGGGAAAAGGACAGCGGAGATCACTGCCTCGGCCCCCACCAAGACGGGGCGTCAGGGGCGAATCGCCCGCCGAATGACATGGACATCTCTGGCATAGGTTTGCCGCCTACAGGGCGTCTGAAACCACGACTTCTTTCTTGAGGCCGGCGACCACGGCAAGCAGATCGTCCCGCTCTTTGTCGGCCACTTTGAACTGGAGAAGCGATTCAATCAGGTGGTCGACCGCGATGTCCCAGTCGTTGTCGGTAATTCTCAGGCCGGCATGAACGGTTCGCATGGGCCGGCCAAGGTAGTGGCAGGGCCCGCCCGTCGCCACGCACAACTGGTCCACCAGCAATTGGCGGATGCGCTTCAGGGAGTCCGTGCCTTGGCCGACAAAGTATTTTCCCAGCTGCGGGTCCTTCACCATCCGTGGGAGGAAGTCATCCGCCACCGCGGCGAGCGTGTCGTACCCGCCCAGACGCTTGTAAAGAGGCAGCCCGGCCGTGTTGGGCGGCACGGGTAGCGGCGCCGAAACGTGCTCGTGGACGATCAGCCAATTCGCGCCCTGCTTTTCCCAAATCAGGGTCCAGCGGCCGTCCAGCGGCATCTTGGCCCCGCCCTTGGTGGTGAGGTCGAAATGCAAAGTGGCCGTCGCCCAGGTGAGATTCTCGTGGGGATGAATCCTGACGTCGTCGCCCAGCGTAAACTTGACTGAGGCGAGGTCGGGAAAGTTGTTCTTCACACCTTCGGCGTACGCAACCCATCCGGTATACTTCAGCGGGGTAGTATCAAAGTATACGTTATCCGGATTCTGATCGTAAAACGGCGCAGCGTTCGCGGGATCGAGCGTCTCCCAGGCGTCGAGCGTCTTCCGCATCATCGCCTTGAAGTCGGCCGCGGGCGGGGCTCCCCAAGCGGAGGCGCTGGCCACCATCCCCAAAAAGAGTGAGAAAAGGCAGAGCCGGATTTTCACAAAGGACCTCCACAAAGAAATGGTCTGAGACTTCCTGACTGGCGGGCAGCGTGCGTCGCTCAGTGGAACGAAATCTTAATCATTGGGGCGGGCCAAGTCAATTGCCTCGGGGGGAGGAATTGTCGGCGGCGTGCAGTGGCGCGGAATGCCTTGGTTAAGTCGAAATCTTGCTTGCCCAAATGGGTTAACAGCAGGCCGCCTCACAAAATAGGGGACGCAAGCCTCCGCATCCAAAGTCCGACTTAGACCCTTTTCCTGTATAATGATTCGTTCTGACTGGAGGATCTCAATGGCGCAACGCATGGTAATGTGTGTGAAATTCGGGAAAGAACTTCCCGGGCTCGATGAGGCGCCGTGGAGTGGCGATCTCGGCCAGCGGATTTATGACAACGTCTCTCAGGACGCCTGGAAACTCTGGCTCGAGCACTTGAAAATGATCATCAACGAATACCGCCTTAGCCCCGCCACCAAGGAGGCTCAAGACATTATCGCCAGCCAGATGGAGCAGTTCTTTTTCGGCGAAGGCGCCAAACTCCCTCCCGGCTACGTTCCCGCGCAAAAGAAGGCGTAGCGCCGTTCCAATTTTTCCCGGTTATCGTGTTCCGCCGACCAATTTTCTTCCCTTCTTCTCTTCCTTCTATTCGTCTGTTCTTCTCTCCGTTTCTTCTTCTGTTTTTGACGCGGCCCACACTACTCCGCAGCATTTATCGGATGAATCCGCGCGCTTCATGAAAGAAAAGCTCACGGTCTATTTGTCAGGCGACGAACTGACTCAGGCTACCAGCTGACCGTGGTCCGCCCGCGGCGCAGAATTATGGACTATACTTGGGCTATGTATGTGAATATATACCACTTGAAGTGGCTTTGCGAAAAATGCGGTCATCAAGCTCATCATGAGATGGAGCTGGAGATGGACGGGGATGGAAAGTTCCGCCTCCCTTTGATCTACACGTTGAAATGCCCCACCTGTGAAAGCAATGCCCAGCTCTCCCGCGACGACGATAGGCTAAGCATCTCGCTAGTGCGCGAGGAATGGCATAATAAAAGTGGCGTCCAGTAAGTCATCCGGACGTCAGAAGGGTGCTCACGAGCATGCTTCGGCTGTGTGAGTGGTGTTGGAAGCGAGCTGTCTGCACGTGCGAATACCGCTGGTTGACACTCCCCTTCTGTCACGCCCAGTTGTGCAGGGAACATTCCAACCGGCCGCGGCAAAGCTACTCCTTCTGCCCCATCCACTGGCCGCTCGTGACGGAAAGTAGGGAGACTAGGGTACCCCGGCGACCGTACTCTACCGCGCTGCGGAGAGCCTCGGTACACATCGGACGGATGCTCGGAACCGACCGCTGGTGGAAACATATGGGGCCAGAGTTTCTCGGCCGAAAATGCCTGACCATCGGTCCGAGAGACGGAGAGATTCGACGTGTCGGCTGCCGCCCGTGTTGTGCCTCGATGATAATGTCCCCTTTTGTGCTCGATAGAAATGTCCCCTAATGGGACCTCCGAGGGGAGGTTTGATTGGGGAGAACCGAGATGAGCAAGAGGGAGTTGGCAAGGGTGGGAGTACTGGCGCGGGTGAA
>JBGPCF010000061.1:0-35960 GCA_041481635.1 Terriglobia bacterium
GTCAAAGGCCAGGCCCCCCCGTCGCGCAGCATCAGACTCCCGTTCTGGAGGTGCAACAGGGTCTGGGGACTGGCGGTCCCGATGCCCACGTTGCCGCCCACCTGAGTGATGACCGAGTTCTCGATATTGCACGCGGAGGTGAACAGCGCTATGGAATTCGCCGTGGCCGTGCCGTCGCTGGTCAAGCTCGGGCAGGCTACCAATGGCGAAGCATTGGCCTTGCGGCCCTTCTGAGTCTTGCCGCTCGCTCCGCTCTGCGCTGTGTTCGTCGCTGACGTCACGCCAGTGGTCGAGGTGGTGGAAGCACTCTGAGAGTCGGAGAGCATATAGGCCGAGGCAGGTTTGCCACCCAATGTCTCCGCGTCTCCAGCCTTCAGCGCGTAGGGGACGCTCACCAGCAGCACGCGCGGTTGCTGTTCGGCTTCCAGTCCCACTTGCACACCTAACCAGCGCACCTCCCCGGAGGTAAACAGATCCATCGGAAGTCCATCGGTGTGCATGGCGCCCAGAAGTGCGGTGTAACCGCCTAACTCATCGGCCTGCACACTCTGGGTCTCAAACCACAAAGGTTCGCCGCCCGCTTCGGTGCTGTAAAGAGAGAAAGTGACATCGACCGTGCCGCTCAGAGGCTTGCCGGTCCCATCGTGCAGCGCGCCGCTGAACTTCATCAACCGAGGGACCACCGCCTGAGGCCCGGCCGCAAGGGTCGAGTTGGTGGCGGGAGAATCGGGCTCAACTGGCCGAACAACCCTGGGAGATGCCTCGGAAGAATGCGCTCCCCCTGACCTCATAACCTGACCGAACGCCCTCCCTGAATAGAGCAGGCACACCCCAACCAACAGGACCGATAACTTGAAGCGGCTCATTGCGATACCTCCGAGATTGGATTTCGAAATGCAAGATTGTAGCCCGAAACTAAAAGTAAAAACCATTTCTGAATTTGGGTCAATAGCATTTTGGTGCTGGTTTGCCCTGGTTGGGCGAATCATTCGAGCTGCACGCCAAAGTGTAAATGACTTAAGTAGAATAACTTAGATCTTATACATCATCGCGACATTTCAAGTTCGGAATAAGAATCCGTATTTTGCACTTTGAGAGCTTTAGTCGGCTTTCATGGCAAGATTAAGCTTAGTCGAGGCATCAAGCCCTTCGCCGAATAAGAAGGGGGTTCAAGGCCGCGGGCAAGAAATAGCGCTGGCAACTATTTATCCCGCACCGACGCCGTGGCCATTTGGGCGCGCACCCTAGCCATGTCGTCATCCACCATCATGTGGATCAGGTCTTCGAAGGTGACCTTGGGATTCCAGCCCAACTCCCGCTGAGCCTTCGAGGGATCGGCCCTCAAGTGCACCACTTCGGCGGGGCGGAGTAAGGCAGGATCGAGTTCGACGCATTGCCTATAATCCATTCCCAAGTGACTGAAGGCGACTTCGAGGAGTCGGCTCACCGAGTGAGTGGTTCCGGTGCCGATCACATAATCTCTCGCTTCGTCTTGTTGCAGCATCATCCACATGGCTTGGACAAAGTCGCCGGCGAATCCCCAATCGCGCTCCGCATCCAGGTTGCCCATCTTCAGTTTTTGTTGCAATCCCAACTTGATACGCGCGGCGGCGTAGGTCACCTTGCGACTCACAAACTCTGTGCCGCGACGAGGCGACTCGTGATTGAAAAGGATACCTGAACAGGCAAAGAGGTCATAACTCTCCCGGTAGTTGACGGTGATCCAGTGCCCGTAGAGCTTGGCCACTCCGTAGGGACTGCGCGGATAAAATGGCGTGTTCTCATTTTGAGGCGACTCGCGAACCATCCCAAACATTTCGCTCGATGACGCCTGATAAAACTTGATCAGGGGATTTACCACGCGGATGGCTTCCAGCATGCGCGTGACCCCCAAGGCGGTGAATTCTCCAGTCAGGACCGGCTGGCTCCAAGACGTGGGAACAAACGACTGTGACGCCAGATTATAAACTTCCTGAGGCTCGCAGGTCTTAAGAGCGTTAATCAGGGAATTCTGGTCGAGCAGGTCTCCGGAGAGCAGCTCAATGCTTTCCTGAAAGTGAATCAGCCGCTCGAAATTAATGGTGCTGCTGCGGCGGATCAAGCCAAACACTTTATATCCCTTGGAAAGGAGGAACTCGGCGAGGTACGAACCGTCCTGGCCCGTTATTCCGGTAATCAAAGCTGTCTTGCTCATCGTTGTTCGCTGTCAGGAAAGTCTTCAGCCCGCGGAAAACTCACAAGAGTCGCACATGTGGGCCTAAAAATCCGGGACTAACCTCACCTTAAAAAGTCACTTTAGCGCGCCTCGGCCACTCTATGGTGACCGGGGGTGGCCAACAATTCTAAAGCTGGGCAAGAGAGGCCGAGCGGTTTTCATAAAACTTCTCATAATAGGTACGATACTCCCCGCTCTTGGTTTTTCTGACCCACTCGGAATTTGCCCGGTACCACTCCACCGTTTTTGCCAGCCCTTCTTTTAGCCCGACCGAAGGGCTCCAATCCAGCTCCTGCTTGATCTTTGCGGTATTTAATGCGTAGCGGCGGTCGTGCCCGGGGCGGTCGGCGACGTATTCGATCAGGCTCTCCGGTTTCTCCAGGATTCGGAGCAGATTACGCACAATGTCCAGGTTCTTTTCCGGTTGGCCGAACCCGATATTGTAGGTTTCGCCCGGCCTGCCGTCATGAAGCACTCGATCCAACGCCCGGCAATGATCTTCCACATAAATCCAGTCACGCTCCTGAAGGCCATCCCCATAGACCGGCAGTTTTTTCCCTTCGAGGGCATTGGTAATGATCAGGGGAATGAGCTTTTCCGGGAACTGGTGAGGTCCGTAGTTGTTTGAAGACCGGGTGATCATCACCGGATACTTGTAGGTCTGCCAGAAGCTCCTGACCACCAGGTCTGAGGCAGCCTTGCTGGCGGCATAGGGGCTGTTGGGTTGCAGAAGACTCCGTTCGTGGGCGCTTTCATCCGACCGCATACTCCCATAAACCTCGTCGGTTGAGACATGGAGAAAGCGCTCGACACCATGATGCCGCGCGGCATCCAGCAACGTGTAGGTGCCCTGAACGTTGGTGCGGATAAACTCGCGAGCGTCCGCGATGCTGCGGTCCACGTGGCTCTCTGCCGCGAAATGCACCACGGCGTCAAACTTAGCCCCCAAGAGTTGAACCACAAGGTCGGCGTCGCAAATGTCGCCCTTATGAAACTTGTAGTTTGGATTAGATTCAACATCGGAAAGGTTCTCGCAGTTTCCCGCATAAGTCAGCTTGTCAAGATTCAAGATGGAGGTGTCAGGGTGGGTCCTGAGAATATGGCGAATGAAATTAGATCCGATAAAACCCGCGCCACCCGTCACTAGGACCTTCAAAGCTGCACGCTCCTTGTTTTGCCCCGGTCAAGAAACCTCTCAGGATGGGTAAGAACTCACACTTCGTAAGCCTTTGCCGTGGCCCGAGAGGCAAGCACGCCATGGGCGCTGTTCAGCCCTGACCCCTTATCTTCAACTGAAGAAAGGAAGAACGCCCGTTATTTTACATCAAAACGCTCCGGGTTGAAATGACTCCGGCAGGTCGGTTCAATGAGAGGCAGAGCGTGTTTCTTAGAGAGGGGGAAGGCGCGGGAAAGCGGCGTATGCTGACGGCGCGAGGAAAGTGACCGCAGGATTGGGGCGCGCACCATCCACAAGTCCCACGACCGGCAACTTAATCACGGCCCGCAGTCTGAACACCCTCAGGCTCAAAGCACTTGTGGAACTCCGGAAGAATCCGTTGAATCTCCTGGGGTGAATTACTGTTCGCGGCAACCTCCAAGGCGGCTAATCTCTCCTGAAACGCCGCCACGTGCAGTTCCTTGGGCCGAATAACCAAGATCTTGTCGAAGCGGGTCGGTGAGGTGGTTTCAGTATCGGGGTCAAATAGTTCCTCGTTCATTTTTTCGCCGGGACGCAACTGAGTCACTTCCACTTGGATGTCTTTACCGGGGCGCAGCCCTGAGAGTTCAATTAAGTCGTTGGCCAAGTCGACGATTGGAATGGGATCCCCCATGTCCAGGACGAAGATTTCTCCGGAGGAAGCCAGCGCACCCGCTTGGATTACAAGTCGAACGGCCTCAGGAATCGTCATCATGTAACGCTTCATATCGGGGTGGGTGAGGGTTACCGGTCCTCCTCGCGCGATCTGCTTTTGAAAGAGCGGGATGACGCTTCCACGACTGCCCATGACGTTTCCAAACCGCACACAGGAGAAGCGCGTAGGTCGAGCATTCTTGCTGTGCGCCTGAACAATCAATTCGCCGATACGTTTCGTGGCGCCCATGATCGACAAAGGCTTGACGGCCTTGTCGGTGGATATGAAGAGAAATTGTGAAACGCCGCAGGCTTGTGATTCTTCGACGAGGTTTCGAGTCCCCAGCACGTTGTTCAAGACGGCTTCGCAGGGGTTCATTTCCATGAGCGGGACGTGCTTATGGGCTGCGGCATGAAAGACGACCTCAGGGTGGAATTGGGCGAAAATCGCTTTGAGCCTATCGCGAGATCGGATATCGGCTACTACGGGATAAATGATGGGACCCTCGCCGTTTGTCGCGAGATGGCAGAAAACGTCATTGAGTCCATTCTCATCCTTGTCCAGGAGAATCAGCTCTTTGGGCATCAACCGGAAGATTTGATGGGCTAGTTCGGAACCGATCGAACCGCCCGCCCCTGTGATCAAAACGCTTTTGCCACTGTAAACCGCATCCACTTCTGCGGCGTTCGCCGATAAGTCAACGGTTTCCCGTCCCAGCAGGTCATCCATGTTGACTTCGCGGAATGCAGCGATGCTCACCTTTCCGTGCAATATTTCTTCGAAGGTCGGGATGATCTTGATCGCGATCTGAAGGTTTTCGGAAAGAGCCCACAAGCGCTTCAAGGTTTCACGGGGAGGACGAGTGATGGCAATGACGACCTGGTCCACATCGTGCTCTCTGACGGCCGAAGGCAAAATACTCGTGGGACCGAGCACTCGCACACGATTAATGACGGCGCCAATCTTCTTGGGGTTGTCGTCCAGAAACCCGACCGTTTGAGCCAGACGCTGTGTCTCCATTTCCATGGCCAATCGAACTCCCGCCTGTCCTGCCCCGATGATGAGGACCCTGGCGGGCTTCGCGGAGTCTGTCGTCAATTCCTTATGGTGTTGGTAGAGAAGCCGACGGAGGGCTCTCCCGCCGAGACAACCCGCGAGTGACAGGAAATATTCGAGAACGATTACGCTTAGCGGGACATGGAGTCGTGCGGCAAAGACGGCCCAACTGGGATAAAGAAATCGTAATGCGAGCAACACTCCCGATAACGCCGCGAGTGATCTGGCGATGGCGATGGCGTCATGAAGAGACACATACCGCCAGATGAATCTATAGATTCCGAGTTTCCAATTAACATAAAGGCGGGCGGCCACAAGGTAGGGTACCCAAAGGAGGAACTGCTTGATGTACGGCCACTGAGGCACGCCTTCAAAACGAACCGCATACGCCACTGCAAACGAGGAGGTGAAAATGAGCCCGTCAATAATGAATTGATTGGTGCGCGTGTAAAGGTCGAATCGAGCTTTCATAAATTGATTTTAATTGTGAGGCTCGCCTTGGTGTGATGAGCGAGCCGGATTGTCCCTGGTTTCTTCACTCGATCTCGCAACACGATTTTCAATCCGATGGACGCCAAGAGTGAAAACCAGGAAGACTATCGAAGCGAATCCAAGTATCCACCAGCGCATAGGTCTGGAGGAGAGAAAGTATGTGACGGCCAAACTCCCCATCAAAACTTGCATGAAGAGATATAAGTTAGTGATCATAACATGAGACAGCCCCGCCATGACCAGCCTTTGATAGAGATGGCTCCGATGCGCGCGGAAAATGTTTTCGCCACGTCTCAAACGTCGAATCAGCGTGAAACCACTGTCGTAGAGGTACACCGAACACAGGAGAAGGAGCGCACCCAGACAAGAGGGGTTAGAGGACTGTTGGGTAAGACGCACGACAAGGAGGGCAAAAACCATCCCCAAAAACAAACTCCCGCCGTCCCCCATAAAGGTACGCGCCTCAGGAAAATTGTGAAACAGAAATCCAATGGAACTTCCCGACAAAAGGAGGGCAATGGCTGCCAGTCCCGGGTTGCCCTCCAGCCAGGCAAAGACAAAAAAGAAAATACCGTACACCGCTCCCGTTCCTGCAGCGAGCCCGTTGATTCCGTCCATGAAGTTATAGACGTTGGAAAAGCCGATCAGCCATAAAATCGTCAGCGGGAAGGAGAACACTCCCATATCCAGAGGCCCCCACGCGGGAAGCGCGGCGTGCTCAATCCGAATCCCAAAGGCAACCACCATGGCTGCGATTCCAAATTGCATCAGAAACTTTGTTCCGGGTTCGAAATGATGCAAGTCATCGGCCAGGCCTGTCGCCGCCATTCCGGCGCCTGCCACAAGAACTACCAGAATATCCCGGGAGAAAGGCCCGTTCTGCACAAAGCCCAGTTGCTCCAAGACACCGAGAGCCGCGATGCTGAGATAGAAGCCCGAGAGAATTCCAAGACCACCCATTCGGGGCACGGGCAGGGAATGGGAACTGCGGTCGTTGGGCACATCCAACACTCCACGACGCAAAGAAAGCCTGATACTTAGCTCCGTCACTGCGTAGGCGATCAGCACACCTGCCGAAAAGAGGATCCAAAGCATAGGTTAGGATTGCCGCACGAGATTTGATTGTTGCGCACGATACCACTGGACCGTGCGTCGCACGCCTTCGCTGAATTCGACCGGCAGTTGAAACCCCAGAGTCGGTTGAATTTTTGATATGTCACAAACGGTATATAGGTCAATTTAGCGATATCCCGGGCCGAGAAGGGCGGCCGGAAGTGCAGTACCCGCCCAATAAGATCGAGAACGCCTCCGCCAATCCGCATCATGGAGGCGGGGACTTGGAGCACTGGGACCGAGACCTTCAATTCCCTTGCCACGGTTTCTACTACAAGTTGCATTGGGTGGGGTGAAGGATCGGCCACGTTGAAAACTTCACCTCTGGCCAGTGAGTTTCCTGCCGCCAGCAGAGCCGCCTCCACAGCATTTTCTACATATGCCATGCTTTTCTGGCAGTGCTTATTCCCCACAAAAACGAAACGGTGGCGATCGATGCCACGAATCATTCTCTGAAAATTCCCCCGTTCGCCCTCGCCGTAGACCAAACTGAGCCGAAGCACCGTGGCGGGCATCACGTTTTTTGTGAATGACTCGAGGACGCGCCGCTCGGCTTCGTATTTGCTTTTTGCGTAGGCGCCCTCCGGAAGGCAGGGCAAGATCTCCTGCAAAGGGTTGGGAGCGTTGGGCCCGTACACCGCGATTGTGCTAAAAAAAATGAAGGCGCTAAGGGCTCTCTTTTCGCAAGCGCGCAAGAGATTTTCAGTGCCTCCTGCGTTGACGCGAAAAAATTCCTCTTCTTCCTCCCGGTTCCGGGGAATCGAATGAACCTTCGCCGCCGCGTGGAAGACGACGTCGACACCCTCGGTCGCCGCACGGAGGGCGTCCGGGCTTTCGAGGCTTCCTTCGATCAAGCGAAGCGTAGTGGCGGGGATTTTGCTAAAAAGTGACTGGAATTTGGTCGTTCCCCTGCACAGGGCGTTGACTTTGCATCCCCCCTCCGCCAACCGCCTGACTAAACTCCGGCCAACGCAGCCTGTGGCGCCAGTCACCAGGGCACGTTGAAATCCAAAGGGTGCTAGAGATTGATTTCTGTTCTCTGTCAAAAGGGGATTCGCAAACTCGCGCAGGTTTCACGCATTGGGGGGCGAATTGGCTGTGGCCTTGGCCCCCGTCGACCGCAATGTATTGTCCCAATAGCTGCGGAGATCTCGCAGGGTTGACTCCAGCGAGCGCTCAGGCTTCCAGCCGACCGCACTCGCGGCCTTTGAAATGTCACCCCAGATCGCGGGCGCCTCCGTGGCGCGCACTTTCGACTTATCGACGTTTACCTCGATGTGCCTGGTTGAAGTGCGAATCAGGGTTTGCAGAATCTCTGCAATGAGCACGGCGCGCCCCGAGCCCAAATGGTAGACCTCACCGGGTTCGCCTTTCTCGAGCAACACGTAATAGCCGCGGACGATGTCGCGCACATCACTGAAATCACGAGAAACTTTGAGATTGCCGACATGGACGACTGGATCTCGCAGCCCGGCATCAATTTCAGCAATTTGTCGGGCAAAGCTCGAACATACAAAAGATGGTGATTGTCGGGGCCCTGTGTGATTAAAAGGCCGCACCCGCACGATGGGGATTCCATAATTCTGAAAAAACTGCAAAGTCAAAACCTCAGCGGCTGCTTTGCTGCCCGCGTAAGGGCTCGAGGGACGAAAGGGCATTTCTTCGCGCAGAGGCAGGTCTTCACTTTTGACAGGGCCGTAGACCTCTGCCGAACTTACAAAGAGAAGGCGACAATCGATTTCCAGCCGGCGCAAGGCGAGCAAAACGTTCAGCGTGCCGCCAAAGTTCACGTCATAGGTGAGACTCGGATCGCCAAACGATTCCGATGGAGAAGACATCGCCGCCAGGTGATAGAGGCGTTGTGGCTTGGTGTCGCGCAAGACCTGAAATAGGCGGTCTGCATCACGCAAGTCGGCGCGCTCAACGCGGAGCCGGGAAGGGATGGAAGCCAAGTCGGTCGAATCTTCTTCAGCCGGGCGGATGAGGGCGATAACTTCTTCGCCCTGATCCGCCAGGTACTCCGCCAAATGGGAGCCGACGAATCCCGCACCTCCAGTAATCAAGGCTTTCATGGTCCGTTATTTCCCATGCGAGAGAGGCGCGCGCTATCGCGGAGCATCGTCATATCCTGGTGAACCATTACGGTCGAGTCGAAGTCGCAAGTGCCTTCGAGCGGAAAACGAGGCCCCAAAGGTCTCTGGCATTACGATCTTCTAAAATCCTTCCCCTTTCTGCCAGGCAGCAATGGCTTGTTTCCACCCGTCCTGCAATCCGTACAAAGGTTGAAACGCTAACTCGCGTTTAATCCTCTCCGCGCGAACCGCGATATCCGCCACGAATTTGTCGACCATCGCGGTCAGATTCAAAGAGCGTCGCGCCAATCCCGCGAGTCCATCGGCTACCCTGGCTAGAGGACGAACTGGTCGAACTGGCAGATAGAAGCGAGACGGGCGCCGCTCAATGGCGGCACAAATTGCCGCGATGATGTCCCTAAGGATATAAATCTCTCCATCGCTAACGTTGTAGATACGGCCGGGCGCCAGGGGATGTTGGGCCGCCAAAAGCGCCGCACGAACGGCATCCTGCTCGTAAACCAAGGTGCGCCGATTGCGACCGTTTCCCACGGGAAGAAAAACCCCTCGCGAAAGTGCTTTGACCAACCGCGGGTAATTTCCCTTCATTCGCGGGCCGTAGATTGCGGCCATACGCAAGACAACCCCAAGAGCTTCACCCGAAGGGGATCCTTTGGCGGCCAGAACCAATTCCTCCGCCGCCAGCTTTGTTTCCCCATAAATCCCCTCGGGGTGGGGAGGAGTATCTTCATCAACGTATTTTCCAGGCGTGGGTCCGTAGACGTTAATGGTACTGAAATACACCAGGCGTCGAACCTCTTCCGCCAAGCATGCGTCGACCACATTTCGAGTACCTTCAACATTCACTCGCCGGTAGTCCGCGCGAAGCTCCGCTCCTGGGTTCGTAATATGCAATCGAGCGGCCAGGTGGAAGACCAGATTCACGCCCTTGACAGCACGCCGAAGGAAATCCCGGTCGCAAATGTCGCCCGACCAATATTCCACGGACCGCGGGAGGGTATCCGGTGCAGAGCTACTTCGGCTGATGGCACGAACTTCAAATCCGGCGTCAATCAAGTGGCGGACCATCACGGGGCCCATAGCGCCTGCCGCGCCCGTGACCAGGGCACGGTGAATTTCACTTGCCCCTCGAGATTTGCCAGAATCTTCGCTCAACAGAATCCCCGTTTCTCAGGGCAGATGGACGGTGCAACTCAAGCGCTCATCTTTCCGCGCACCAAGTTAATGATGAGCCGCAATCTCCTTAAACTGTGCGCTCGGCAAAACACCCATCTCCCGTGCAGCGCCGGCCATCGAATCCGTAATAAGCCACGTACGTCTGCTGCTTACTCCGTGACCGGACAGCCATCGGCCTTCTGGGCTATGGCCGTTCCGTTGAGCACGCCCTCATAGACACTCAGCATGCGACGGGTGTGAACTTCGTTGGTGAATTCCGACTCCACTCGCTTTCGTGCGGCCTGGCCAAGCTCTTGCCGGAGGCTAGGATTTTCCAATAGGCGCTGGATTGCGTTTTGCAGCGCCCGAGCATCTCGCGGGGGAACAATAAAGCCCGTGCGACCATTCTGATTTACCCAGGGAACACCCGTGGGCAGGTCGGTGCAGACGACCGGCTTCGAACAGGCCATCGCCTCCAGTTGGACTATGCCGAAGGCCTCGCTGCGCTCCGTCGAGGGCAGGACGAACAGATCGCACGCGTGCAGGAGGACTTTCAACTGTTCATTCGAAACTTCGCCTAGGAACTCCACTTTTTGGCCGACACCCAACTGCTCGGCTTGCCGACGATGGACACTGTTGAGAGGCCCCGTGCCCACCACCAGCAGCTTTCCCTCGATTCCCTGCATGGCCTCTAGAAGGTATTCGAGGCCTTTATAGTAAACCAGTCTGCCGATGAAGAGAATCAATCTGGAGCCATGGCGTTGTCGTGCGTCTAGTGATTTTTCTTTCACCTCAGGCGTCAGTTCTAACTTCGCAAGATCCACGCCATAAGGAATTACCGGGCACCGATCCTGAACACTTCTCAGCCACGCAGATTGCTCACGCATTGCTGGCGAAGCCACAATAATACAATCGGCCCGTTGCACGATCCTACGGAGGAAGCTACTGTACGGCACCAACAAGACGCGCTGGCGTACAATGTCCGAATGCCATGTTATGACCAGCTTTTTTGACTTTCCCCCCAACATGTAGGCGAGGTGAGCCATGGGGTCCGGAAAATGGAGATGGACGATATCGGCATGAATCCGCCCCAACTCCCACGGGAGCGTCGCACAAAGAGCCATTGATCGCAATTCCATTATTCGTGGTACGCGAATCACACGCAGGTTGCCGTCCACCTCTTCGCACTTTGAAAAACTAGTGTTTGACGTAAGGACGGTTACGCGGTGCTGTTTCTTCAACTCTTCGGACAGGAATTGGACGTAGTTCGGGATCCCGCCGAGGTAGGGCGGATAATATTTGGTTATTTGCACTATTTCGAGCATGGACTTGGCAGGCATAAAGCTAAGGGATCGGATCGCACGGGCTCACCAAAAACTCGGCGAGTCTCATTCAGGCTGTTGGCAGCGAACATCTCAACCTTGCACAATCTCCCACAGAAGCTGCAGGTATGCCTTCCACGCTCCCTTCCACACGCTTTTCATTTTGTCACTTGGCCAAAGACTGGCCCCAACCACAAGGGGCAGGCGCAACAACAGAACGATGCCCACAACGAGCTTTAGGATGAGAAAGGGTCCGCGGCTGAAGTGACGCTGCGCGTAGCGCAACATATTGCGAAACCGCAAGAGTGATCTCGTCGAGAACATCATCAGTTTGGTGCTGCCGCCACCATAGTGCACGATCGGAGCATCGGGGACGTACCAGATCTCCCAGCCGGCCTGCCGGCACCGGGCGCAGAGGTCCACATCCTCGTACCAGAAGGTGTAGTCCTCATTGAAGAGTCCGAAGCTTTCAAACGCTTCGCGTCGCACCAGCATGCACGCGCCGGGGATCTGCTCCATGCGCGAAGGCAGGGTGGGGTCCCAGCGTCGTGCCAGCTCCCCGCGGCCCACCCGGTTGCGAGTCGACTCCCGATTCAGCCAAAAGAGGTCCGCCGATATGGAAGCCAGCGTGGGAAGCGACACATGATAATACATGAACTGTGTGGACCCATTGGGATACACCAGGTGGCCCGCGATCATCCCGGCCCGAGGCCGTTCTTCGATAAACCGGACCAGCCGCTCGAGACTGCCCTTCTGCACGATTGTGTCGTTGTTCAGGATAAAGAAGTGGCGTCCCCGCCCCCGCCGGATGGCTTGATTGTTCGCCCTCGCGAAGCCGGTGTTTTCAGAATTGATAATCAACTCTATTTCGGGAAATCCAGTGCGCACAATTTGTACGCTGTCGTCTTCAGAGGCGTTATCCACAAGGATCACTTCCAGCCTGAGCCCCTCAACCTCCCGGATTGACCTCAGGCAGTCAGGAACGAACCGCGCGCCGTTCCAATTGACGATGCATACGGTGACGTCGATCGCGGGATCCCCGGGAGTCATCTCGCTCATGCTGGATTCCAGAGAGTTCTGCCAGGGCGGACCTTCAGCGCGCGACCTTCGCCCACATGCAGGCCGAACAACCCGGAACGGATCAAGATCAAGTACATGACCAACCCGGCAAATGCGGGATCGAGGGACAAAGCCTGCCAGACCGCGGCCAGCGGCCATTTCAGATGGCCGTGTCGAAAGCCGGCCACTGCCTGCTTCAGGAATGACCCGGCAACGCGCCCCCAGGCGATGCGCCGGGCCAGTCGGGTGGGCGCCACCATGCGCAACATAGATTCCGTCAGGCGCCACACGTCGCTGCGAATCACGCCCCGGGCTCGTAGTTGCGGGGTAGTAGCCTGGGCGTGCAGACGAAAGCTGCAAAGCGGCTCAGGGAGGTACGCCGCCGGACCAAGAGCCGCCAACCGCAACCACATGTCCACGTCGAGCACCTGGGGATAGTCAGTACAAAAAGACCCTGCCTTCACCATGCTCTCCCGGCGCATGAGGACCGCGGAAGGTGGACCGATCAGGTTGCCGTAAGCCAGCGTGCCCGCCACAACCTCGACATCGCGCAGCAGGGTTTCCCTTGGCAACCAGGAAACAATACGCAACGTTTTCCCGGTCTCGTCCACCAAGCGCAGCCCGCTGCCCACGGCAACCACTTCGGGATGGCGATCCAGCAGGGCAATTTGCTTTTCGAGGCAGGTAGGTTCCAGAAAATCGTCGGCACAAAGAAGTTTGACATAGGCCCCTGAGGCAAGGCTGACCGCATGATTGAAATTGAAAGCCATGCCTTCATTTCGCTCGAGACAGTTCAATCGGATCCGGGGGTCTGAATACGATTTGACAATTTCGCAGGTGGAATCGGTGGAAGCGTTGTCCGAAACGATAATCTCCAAATCCTTGCAGGTTTGCTTCAAAACGCTTTCTATACATTCGCGGAAAAACTCGGCCGCATTGTAGGTGGGAATGCAGACGGACACCTTCACTTCACGATCCTGGGGGCCGGAATGGGAAGGATGAATTTGCCTCCTTGTTCACTGTACGCCCGCTGTTGGCGCATAATCTCTTCGGCAAAATTCCACGCCAGAATCAATACGAAGTCCGGCCGATCTTGAAGGAGTTTCTCTACGCCGTAGACGGGAATGTGCATCCCGGGGGTAAAAAGGTTCTGCTTGAGCGGACTTTTATCCACGATGTAATCCAGTATGTCAGTCCCGATCTTGCAGTAATTCAACAGGGTATTGCCTTTAGCGGGGGCGCCGTAGCCTGCGATCCTCTTTCCCTCGGATTTCAGCTTGCGCAGCACCTCCATCAAATCTTCGCGCAACGTGGCGACGCGCGAGCCAAATTCCGCGTAGGGTTCAAAGCGTTCCAGATGCCGTTCCTTTTCATGCGCCAGCAAATCTTGCACTGAAGATTGAACGGCGGGCGTGGCGTCGGCCCGGTTGGCATAGACTCGAATCGAGCCGCCGTGAATAGACACCCTTTTGACATCGAAGACCTTGAAACCATACTTGCGGAAAAGATACTCGAGAGGGCGTACGGAAAAATACGACAAGTGCTCGTGATAAATGGTGTCGAATTCCAGGTTGTCCAGCAGGTTTACGAGATAAGGCACATCAAAAATCGCCTTGCCATCGGGAGCGAGGAGAGTGCCCAGGCCCTTCAGGACATCTTCCAAGTCGCCGATATGGGCGAAAACGTTGTTGCCCAGAATGATTTTCGCCGCCCCGCTTTTCTCGCGGACCAGTCTTGCGCTGCGCTCACAGAAAAAATCATTCAGAGTTTCCACTCCGTTCTCCGTAGCAAGTTTGGCGATATTGGCCGCCGGCTCGACGCCCAAAGTGCGCACATTATGCTTGCGAAACTGTTTCAGAAGGCACCCGTCGTTGCTGCCCATCTCCACTACCAAATCGTCTGGTGAAGTAAGAAATCGTGCGGCGACTTCGTCTGCATACTCGGCGAAATACCGGGGGATGGTGTCTGACGTGGATGAAACATAAATGTAATCTCGAAACATAATTTCGGGTGGTACGACGTAACCCAATTGGACCAGGCCGCAGGTTTCGCAAAAATAAACATCGAGGGGGTAAGAAGCCTCAGCTCCGTTAAGCCGTTCCTGGCGAAGAAACGCGTTGGCCAAAGGCGTGGGGCCAATGGCAAGAAACTTTCTCGTGTTCTGTCCCGAACAAATTCGACATGCTTGCATCGTCAGTGTTTTCTCCTGTCTCTGTTGGGCCTGCAGAAACTAAGCAGAAACAATCTAATTCCATGGACGGGCAGCGGATTGCTCCGCCCGCATCGCCGCCAGGCCTTCTCGAGGGCTGCTGAGGTGATGTCCCAACACCTCTGCGACCTTGTCTGTATTGAGTCCGGCCGATTTTGGACGCGCCGCGGCCAAATTCATTGCGGAGGTTGGGACGGGTTTCACCAAGTCCGGCGGCAGACCAAAGGTTTCCGCCACCAGTCGCGCGAAATTAGTCCGGATTATGCATTCGCCTCCGGCCACGTGAAAAATTCCCGTCTTGCCCAGTCCCACCAGAGTATGGACCGCTCTTGCTAAATCGCGAATGTAGGTGGGGGTAATCACCTGGTCTTCCGGCACCTGGATGGGTTGGCCCGTCTGTTTTCTATGCAACATCTGCAGCACGAAATTTTTCTCGCGCCGTTCCCAACCGTAAGGCGCGGATAAGCGCACAATCAGAAAGTCGCGCAGGCTGTCTCGAATCAAGTTTTCTGCCGCAAGTTTCTGGCGGCCATATTCGTTGATCGGATTCGTTGGGGCATCTTCTGAGTACGGTCCACGGGTGCCGTCAAAGACGTATTCGGAAGAAAAATAGACCATTCGTGCGCCGACCCGCTGGGTTTCCCGAACGACGTTGGCGAGACCCTCGATGTTGATCTTTCGCGTGGCCGCGGGATCGCGCTCGCAACCTTCCACGTGCGGCTGGGCTGCGGGGCAGAGAACCACACTGGGCTGGTGCCGGTCGAAAAAATTCCGGACAGCAGTTGCGTTTGTGATGTCGAGGGGCTGCAGTCCGGGCAGGGAGTCCGTCGCAAAGGTGCCCACCACCAAGTGGTCGGCGCGAAAAGTTTCCAGTAAATAAGACCCTACGAATCCCGACGCCCCAATGATGATGGCCGATCTATTTGTCATCGGTGTTTCAATTGCCAGTCATAGGGGATCTTCTTATCGAACGGATCGAGACGGACAATCTCGTCAGGATCGTGAGGGATGGTCGCGCAGTTGGCGACAATGGCTGGGATCACGCCAACGCCCTTGAAGCCGTTCCATATCCCTTGGGGGATTCTCACCAACGCGTAGTTGCTCTCGCCGATGTAAAGCTCCTCCAAAGCTCCCTTTGTGGGTGAATCCGGCCGGTCGTCGTATAGGACCAGTTTGATGGTACCCGTCACGACTGCGTAATTGATGGTCATCCGCCGGTGGAGGTGCCAACCTTTAATGACGCCGGGATAGACCATGGAAAAATAGATTTCCCCAAATTTCTCGAAGTGGGGATCATCGGCGCGGAGCATGTGCATTACTTTGCCGCGCTCGTCAGGAATCTGTTTGAGTGGATGTACCAGCACACCGTGGATCATAATTGTTGTTTATCGAAAAACTCCCGATACCATGAGATAGTTTCGTTCAAACCTTTTTCCAAACTGTACTTTGCGCGCCAGTTCAGCACCCGGTAGGCCTTTTCCGAAGAGAGATATTGGCTACGAATCTCGTTTTTTGAGAAGTTCTGGATGGTGGGATGGATGCTCTGGCACCCCATCAATTCACCAATCATGTGGACGATCTCCATCACCGTTACCTGGGATTCCGGGCTGAAATTGAATCCCTCGCCGTGGACTTGGGGAGATTCAATCTGTTCCGCCAATGTCAAATAGGAATCCACCGCATCCTTGACATAGATGTAGTCGCGCAAGTATTGACCGTCGCTGCGCAGGAGAGGGGATTCCCCAAAGTGAAAAGAGCGGATTGCGCTGGGCACAATGCGCGTCCAGTTCAAGTCGCCCCCACCGTAGATATTGCCGCACCGCGCGATGGCCACGGGCAAATTGTAAGTATGTGCATAAGATTGGGCGACCAGGTCCGCGCAGCTTTTCGACGCTTCGTAGGGCTGGCGTCCCCTCAAGGGAAGGTCCTCGGTGTAGGGCAATTGGTCGCTCTCGCCATACGCCTTATCGCTTGAGGCGACCACCACGCGCTTGATCAAGTCAGGGTGAAGGCGGCACACTTCGAGCAGGTTCCACGTCCCGCGGACATTGGTTTCAAAGGTCGGCAAGGGCGCGCGAGCGGCAACGCTGACAATCGCCTGTGCGCCCAAATGAAATACGGTCTCGCACTCATGCGCCAGGATGCCGCGCTCGAGCGCGCTGAAATCTTCCAGCAAGCCATTCACCACATGTACGCGGTGAATATAGCCGCTCCGGTAAAGCTCCGACTGGGGATCCGCGTCCATGACGAGCGCCACCACTTTGGCGCCGCGGTCCACCAGCTCGCGGGTCACCCATGAGCCCACCAAGCCTGTGGCCCCAGTGACAAAGACCCGCCTGTCCTTCCAGAATTTATTGGATGCCGTCATTTACTCCAGACTTTCCATTTGGGATTCTTCTTCCACATCTCGTCCAAGGCCAGGAAGTCCCGATAGGTGTCCATGCATTGCCAGAAACCTTTGTGGAAATAGACCATCAACTCGCCGTCGCGCGCCAAGCCTTCCAGAGGCTGGTGCTCCAGCACGCAAGATTCGTCGGGGGAAAGATACTCAAAGAATTTCCGGTTGAAAACAAAATAGCCGCCATTCACGATGCCCTCATCCACCTGGGGCTTCTCGCTGAAACGACTGACGCGGCCATCGTGAACCACCAATTCTCCAAAGCGCGAGTAAGGCCTGACACCGGTCACCGTCCCCACCCGCCCGTGGGCGCGGTGGAATTTCAGCAACTCACCGACATCGACGTCAGCCACCCCATCGCCGTAAGTCAGCATGAACAAATCGGACTGGACAAAGGGCTCCACCCGCTTGATGCGCGCTCCGGTCAAAGTGCTTTCGCCCGTATCCACAAACGTGATGGTCCAGTCCTCATTGGGTTCGGCCTGGTGCAGGATGGGTTGCTTGTCGCCTTCCAGGTGGAGCGTAAAATCAGAATTCAAGGCCTTGTAGTTCAGGAAATACTGCTTGATCATCTGGCCTTTATAGCCCAGGCAAAGGACAAATTTCTTGAACCCATAGTGACTGTAAGTCTTCATGATGTGCCACAGGATGGGCCGCCCGCCAATCTCCAGCATGGGCTTGGGGCGATATTCGGTCTCTTCGCGGAGACGGGTTCCCATCCCGCCACACAAGATGACCACTGGTATTTCGCTTTTCTGATCGACCATCAGCTTGTCCGGTCTCCTAAATTGTCCTCGCGCATGGAAATGATCTTTGTTAGAAGCACTTCCACTTCGTTCCATCGCTAAAGGCAAGCGCGGTAGAAGATGAGCCTCCCATGCAAGTCTGACCCTCGGTGGATACTGCGGTGGAATCGGACACGCGGGCAATTTGCCCCGCGTTTCCGGCCGACGGTGCGGGCAGGGCACTCACAGTGAGTGAATGGAGGGTGATGAACGAAGCGGCGGAGATCACGCCAGATCCGCCCGGCGTAAGCGTGATGTTCCCATCCGCGCCTCCGGCGGTAATCGGAAGCGACCCCGCGGAAGCTATCCCCCGATCGGCGTTCACCACGCCGGAAAATTTCGCGCTCCCATCATTATTGACGTTCCAAATGTAGGCTGTGTCGTTGGAGTTCCGACCCCCGACTTGTGGGTTGGAGTCTGGCGCGGCGCCTGTGAAGAACTGAAGATGGTTTTGTGAGCCCTGGAGGAGCATTCCTACCTGGCTCCATCCGGTGATGAAAGCTCCCCGCAACCAGTTATTCGCATTCGTTCCAGCATTGGTGGTTGAATTTACAACAATCCCGGCGTCGGGACGATTTTTCCCCGCGCTCAAGATATCGAGGCCATAAGTGCTGATGGCCGTAGTGTCGTCTGACCCGGACATGTTGCTAAGGTCAATCTCCAACCCCAACGCCTGGCCTTGGGTTGTGCCTGCCGCCGTCCCGTAAGTGACATTAAGATTTGCCCCGTAGAGGCCGCGCTCGCCCCCCGTGCGGTCGGAAAACACAGTTAATCCAACGGACTCGCCTCCCTGAGTGGTATTGGGCGTTCCTGCGGTAGCCGTGTTGCGAATCGCGAAGCCGAGCTGCGTGATGAAGTAGGAGGCGTTGCCCGAGGTACAGCCTGAGTTGCTGCACCCGCCGCCCGGATAAGGCGCCTTCAGGGTTGCTTCGGTATCGCTGCCCACCGAGGCTACTTCCACCCACGCCGTTGTGGCATCGGCGTTCAATTTTACGGATCGGCCCAGGTGGTGAGCGAGTTCGCTGAGAAACTTCGTCCCTATGCCTCTCACTTCTATTGAGCCGCGCGTCAAGATCACGATGCCCGCGAGAGGTTTGGTGGTGAATTCGCCAAGATGGTTCTCCAGCAGAACCAACGGAGCGCGGTCAGGGTCAGAAGTGGAATCTCCAATGATGTCCGATGTCTGCCGAAGGTCTAGGATGGGATATTTGTCCCTGTAAGTTCTTGGGCTACCTGTACCCATGCCTGGAGCCGCGATAACCAACCCGGGACCATCCCCAAGGTCAGAAACAGCAGCTTCCTGTTTCTTGCCTCCCGTGTCGCCATTAAACTTGTCGGCGAAACGAATGTGGTTGTAATTCTTTGTGGCCACCTTGCCCGCGGTATTGGTTTGTTGCGCCGATACATAAACTGGTGCTATCACGCCCAAGGCAAGCAGAACGGTGAGATGGTTGAAACTTCTGCTCATTTTAGTTTCTCGCGATTCATTCGTGGCGTCGATGTGGGGTGCTTTCACCGGGACGCGGAATAATGCCGCGCGCAGGACACATGCTGTCAAGGTTTGGTAATACAGTATCGGAAACTCATCCAGCCCCTTCCGGCGCTGTGATCGGATTTGACGTCAACGACCCTCGCCCCACTGTCCGCGAAAAGCTTCTCTACTTCTTCGCGCTTCATGCCGTACATCAGCATAGGTGGCCGGCTAAAATAACCCATGCTTCGCAAAAGTGCCAGTGCCCCGGTTTTGACGGCAAGTTTCAGGCGGTATTTCAGGATTTTCACGGCCTCCGAAGGCAAGCTCGGCAATTGAAAAACGATCAGGCCTCCCGGGGCAAGAACTCTCACAAACTCCCTCAGGTAGGTCTTCGAATATTCTGGTTCGATATGTTGGAGAACGATGTTGGAGTAAATCAAATCAAACCTATTGTCCCCAAAAAGTGGCAAGGCCGAAGTCGTGTTCAAGTGATATTCGCATTTTCCCGGCCACCGGTTGTACTGGTTTGCCAGTTCGATCATCGAAGCCGCGGCATCCACTCCGTGGACCTCTTCGAAATGGGCGGCCAGGGCCTGGCTCAGCCGGCCGATGCCACAGCCAAAATCCAGGGCTTTGTGACGCGAGATGGAAACACCCAGCGACTGGATGTAGGCCATGAGTTCGCTGGTTTCCTTGACGCCCGTTTCGAAAAACTCCTCCTCTTTCCAACGATTGCCGCGTTTCTCCGGGTCGGAAAGGATCGCCCACATCGCGTCGCGTTTTCCAAATTCATCCCAGTCTTTGCCTACTTCTTTAACTCCCAATTTGGATCACCTTATCGCGCTTCCGCCATCATTGATATTCCAGAAATAGGCTGTGGCGCTGAGGTTCCTTCTCCGCACTGATATACCTCTTCGACATAACCCCGCCGCATCCATGAGAAATTCCTGGTCAATAGCTTGAGTCCTCCCACGCGCGCGACAATCTGGGGAACCAAGACTTGGGGCACACCGTCCACCGGGGAGTATGCTTCCTGGTTGTAACTATAGAAAATGCCTCTGACGTTGTCTTTCGCCCATGAAATGTAATCCATCGCGGCCTGCTCTGGCATTTCAGGCATGCTGTTTTCGTTGAGCAGGAGGTCGGTATTCTTCCCTTTGAGCGAATCAAGAGCAATGGTCGGGAGGACCGCAATAATTTTTCGAGCTGAACCCTGGGGCGGAGACTCTTCATAGAATGAGACCATGGACTCTCCGAATGCTTTGGATAAGAAATACCCCTGTAAGACATTGGCCAGCGGGAGGTCAATGATCGTATAACTCCCCACGGACATTTTTCTAAGATTCATCAGCCAGTGGGCTGTGCCGCCGAATCCCCCTCCCAGTTCAACAATGTTGGGCAAGTTGGCGTGTTGGGGATCCAGATTGCGATTGACTGCTTGGTTGACACAGAACGCCACGCCGATGTGTTCCGGCGCTTCCATCGTGATCAGGGAATGACCTGCGGTGATCCCGTAGGGCGCGCCCACATCGGGAAATCCAATCGACATTCCCAGCGTAGATTCTATTTTCGCCACTAATTCATCCAAGCCATCCTTGAATGCATAGCCCAATACACCTTGTTCCGGACACTCAGTTCTGACAATCCCGAGGCATTCCGCGAGTGAAACAACATCATCCAAACACTTCAACGACCAAATCCTGGAGCCAAGCCAGCTTGATGCTTGCTTGTATTGATCGCCGGACGCAATCCCATAGAGAAAGCCCTCGGTGAACATCGAGGAGAGTGTTTTTGCCAGGAGGGCGGGATTTTTTTGGTCCAGGGCGAGATTCAGCTTCCGATAATGGCGCTTTATGTTGTCTGACCACAAGCGGCTTATCCCTTCTCCAGTTGCCGCACTGGTCACGACTTTGTGATAAGCGCAAATAAGACGATCACAAAGCGAAATATCCGAGTCGGTGATTTGCGCCGCGGGCAAGAAAGTGAGCTTTTTGTAAGGTATCGCTCCTCTCGCTCCATAAATCCATTCAGGACGTTTCAAGCTCCGCAAGAGATAAAGGTTGTAACCTGTTAGCCCGAAAGGCTTGGCAAGTGGTCGTATGAGCTTTAGGAGAGGTTTGAACATGGTTGGTTACTTCAGCTTAGGCCAACGAATACAAGGTGCTTTCAACCATCGCATTAGTACTTTGTCGGACGAGACGCCTGCCGGGGAGTAAACCGCGGGACGCGAGCAAAACGGACCATCGATGCGGGAGAGGCGACTTTGGCCCCCTCGATTCGAGCGGCCGCAACTTGCCGCAGGAAAAGGTCTGCACTGACTGCCGTGAGAGCCAATATGCCCATTCCGGGAGCACCTGAGATGTAAGGATTCGCCGAACTGGCGGCCACCAAGCTGACAAGCCCTCCACAAAGGCCCCGGGCAATCATGGCATGGACTGGGTCGGGCAACCTCTGGGACAATTTCAGCAGGTTATTCAATAGCCAGGCAAAGAAAGCGAGCCAGATCGCGCATCCGAGAATGCCCATCTTCATAAAAAACGCCAACGTTTCCAACTCGAAGGCGTAAGGATTCTCATAACTCCGAACCAGATTAGGAAGTGTGTGGCCGAATCCATTGCCAATAATCGGATGTTCGAGGCCGGCGTCAATTAGAATCCGTGCCTGCTCCACGCGGGCGAGATTGTTATACTCACGGGAGCTGAAGGCAAGGGTGATCCATTCCGATGTGGTCCCAATCGTCGTAGGAAACAGTTGGAGGACCACAACGGCCCCGATTATTACCAAGGCAAAAATCTTTAGTTTGTGCTGGAGTTTCGCCAAGGCAAACAAGACTGATACACCAATGAGGGATCCCAGCCAGCATCCCCTTGAGCCCGACGCGAACAATCCCCAAATCAGGGCGCCCGTCCCTGCGAATGCCATCCACCGAGTCCGCCACCGTTTTGTGGAAACTCCGATGGCCACGCAAAGTGGGAGGGCGAACACGAAGAAAATATCTCCCACTGTCGCCAATCGAACCATGCCGGTTGTGGTTCGAACCGAGACAGCCTGTCTTGCTTCATTCTGAAGGAGGTCAATTACATAACTAAAATCAAAATACCCCAATTGGGCGCCTGAAAATACGATTCCCTTGATCAGGCCGAAGAGAGCTGACGCGCCCAGTGCAACTCCAAGCAGAAACTCCAACTTCATCTTTCCGATTCTGGCAAAGTAGCCGATGGGAAGTGAGAGCGTTATAAAGGTAAAACCTGAAGCATCATTAATGATGTAATCCGGGCGATTACCACGATACAGGCCTACTCCGAGCCCGAAGAAGATGAAGGTCGCGACTCCGATCAGTGAGGCGCGCCGCGCGAAAGAAGCCGATCGGAACCAGATAACGAAACGCTGCGGATCGGAGGCGCCCAGCAGAAGAAACAGAATCCAAGTCAGAATGAAGAGCACCTTTCGGACGGAGAAAAAACTGGTGAATTCGTAGACGCGGCCTGATCCGCCAAGGATGAGTTCAAGGAAAACCAGTGCAACAACCAAATGCAGAATACCAAATTTTCTGATGAATGCCGCCGCAAGAATGCCGACAGCCAGAAGCAGGAAACCGACCAGGGGGTTGTACGCAATCCCGACGGCGAGGCCGATGAAAGAGACAACCAAAATGAGGTAGAAGGCATGGGGATGCTGTTGTAACGAGGTTTGGGAGTTGTCGATCATCGTTATGCGCCCCGAAAGGTTACCAATATTCGACCTGCCGCCCCTGCGATAAATGTTCTGTCTGGTTTGTCCAGGACCAGGCTCCATGTCCCAATGGCGAAGAGCGGGAGCAGAAGGGCGGTAAGCGCGACTTGAATCGGCAACGCCACACCCGCCCACAGGGCGAGCGACAAAACCACGCCAAAGGTAAACACCGCGAGAATACTCCTTAACAAGCCGCTTTCGGTAAGAGTGTGGAGTGATGCCAACCTAAGCCGCCACGCGGCCCCAAAAACTAAAGCGGCATCGAAGCCCATGCGTAGGGTCCAAGCCAAGGCGGCTCCTGGGATCCCAAGGCGTTCGACCAAAAGCCACAGAACGCCCGCGTATAATGGTAACTCCAAAAGGTGAAACTTGGCTGTGACGTCCGGCCTTCCCAGCCCTTGAATCAAAGTGAAGGGGATGAGTGCGATGGAGTTCAGCAAAACCCCGACGGCAAGAATTTGCAGGACCACAGTGCTTTTCGACGCGAAATCACTGCCCAGCCACAGCCGAAGGATTTCGTTGGCAAAAACCGCCAGCAGGACCGCCACGGGCCCGAGGCAAAGCAGAAGGAACTTCACGGAGCGCGCGTATAATTTTTCCAGCTTTTCCCTTTCGCCATATGCATCCAGGCTGCTGAAGGCAGGAAAAAGTGTGAGGACCAGGCTGCCGGGAAAGATCGACAGCCTGTTAATGATTTCTGCGGGCGCCGTGTAGTAGCCCACCGCAGCCATGGACACGACGGCGCCAATCACAAAACGGTCGCCGTAGACCAGGACGGCGCTCACGATGCTCGACACTGTAATCCATCCCCCGTAAGTCATGAGCGGACGAAGCAGCTTTGGATCGAATGAAAAGCTCCGGCCCAGGACAGGAAATACCTTGATGCAGATGACCAAATATGCGAGCGTCGCCCCCAGTCTGCCCAGCACCAATAGAACGATGATTCCGGGCAAGTGAAGCCCCACCGCGATGGCGATGGCAGGGAACAAGAAAACGGAAACATTGGCAGGAACTTTGACGTAGTTCACCAAATCAAACCGCTGGGCGGATTCAAGCACGCTGCGGAGAGCGGTAGTCGCCAGAACAATCGGCAACGATGCGGCGAGAATGTAGAAACAGAATCTCGTCTCCGAGACCAGGGCAGGAGGAATCTTTAGCTCGCCCACCAGTAGAGGAACGAAGGCAGCAACCAGCAGACTTCCCGCCACGCCAAAGATCATTTGATACCCCAGGGATGTCCAAACCAAACTGGGAAGACGATGAACATCTCCCCGGCCCAGGCATTCGGCCACAAACTTTGTTGTGGCGCGCCCTAATCCCAAATCAAAGAAGCTGAGATAGCCCAGCAGAACCCAGGCGATGGAGAGAATGCCAAATCCGTCACTGCCCAGCCCCCGGACCACATAAGGGATGGTTGCCAGCCCTACGACGATGGGGATGACATGCCCGCCCAGGTTCAGAGCCGTATTGCGAGCCAGCAGACCGCCGCGTATTTCCAATGCATTTCCCATTAGTTGCTTTGCCTGATCCGCATTTCTCTAACTTTAACCCCAACTTGCGTCTTCTCGAAGTGCCCAACAACGTTCGTTGCGTGCCGGCTCGCTAAAACAAAGGCCAACCCTTGAGACACCGTGATAGCTCAGGAAATCAAATCTATTGGGTGGAGTTCTCTTGTCACTGCAAAATCGATGACTTCCTGAGGTTTTCTCTTGGGGTCGGGCGCCTCTGACCAATGGCTATCCAATGTATAAACGAGCCGATCGCTCAACCGATAGCTGCGCCCGCCTCGTTGGAAGTCCATCACCGTTCAGCGCGGGCGCTCACGCAGGGAGTTCTCTTGGCGGGGAGCCCTTAACCAGCGGGCAAGCTTTCTATTCCCAGATACTCTTCGAGCGCTCTTCGCCAATCAGGCAAGGGTTCGAATCCCGCTTGCAACAGGCGGGAATTATCCAGCACCGAATTCGCCGGCCTTCTCGCAGGTCGAGCGACTTCGCTGGAGGAGACAGGCAACACGTTTACGCGGCCGGGCGCGCACGATTGCACGACGGCCTGAGAGAAATCAAACCACGTGCATGCGCCGGAGCCTGAGACATTAAACAGTCCGTAAAGCCCTTTTCCAACCAGGCAGGTAATGGCTGGGGCTAGGTGCGATGTGTATGTCGGGGAACCTCACTGGTCATTGACCACGCGCAACTCATTGCGGTTGGAGGCTAAACGGCGGATGGTGTCCACAAAGTTTTTACCGTGCGATCCGTAAAGACACGAGGTGCGAAGGATGAGATAACGTTCAAGGGTCTCCTGCACGTGCTGCTCCCCGCCCGACTTGGTTTGGCCATATACGTTGATGGGGTTTGTGATGTCCTCTTCCGTGTAAGGCGTTGCTTTGCTGCCATCGAAGACATAATCCGTACTAATGAAAACCATCATGGACCCCACGGCTTTGCAGGCTTGCGCCACGTGCAGGGTCGCTTGGGCATTGTTCTGCCAAGCCCGTTGAGGGTCGGTTTCACACCCATCGACGTCCGTGTAAGCGGCCGAGTGAACCACCACTTCTGGCCGGTGGGTTGCCAAAAGGTCTTTGATCGACGTTGGATCGCACAAGTCGGCATCTTTTCGGGTGGCGCCCACTACTTCATGCAGATGTGGGAGTTGGTCGATCAGGGCGTGGCCCAGCATGCCCGCCGCTCCCGTCACAAGGACCTTCATGCGACCTCGTTAAGTATTCGAGTTCGCAGCGGCCTCTTCCTGATGTATGTCGGCTGCCACGGCGCGGCCATGGAGCTTGTTGGCGCCCTTAGTCGCCACCAGATTGGCGGCGGCGTGCAAGGACTCGAATGTTCCGGCGTCTGTCCACCACCCGTCCAAGATACTGTGGGTAAGGGTGCCGTCCCTTAAGTAAGAATTGTTGACGTCCGTGATCTCGAATTCACCGCGCGTTGAGGGCTTGAGTTCCCGGATTCGTGTGAACACGGAGCTGTCATATAGATAAATCCCGATGACTGCATAGTGCGAAGGAGGCTTGGCGGGCTTCTCAATAATGGAGACGATTCGACCATTCTCAAAAACCGGCACGCCAAACCTTTCCGGGTTGGTGACGTCCTTTAAGATGATATGAGCCCCTCGCGATTGCGATTCGAAGGCTTGAACCGCGTCGAGGACATTATTCTCAATAATGTTGTCCCCCAAAATGACACAGATTTTGTCGTCACCCACAAAATGCTCAGTGAGGCGCAGGGCGTCCGCAATGCCCCCTTCGCCTTCCTGGTAAGCATATTGAATATGCTTCAGTCCAAATTCCTTGCCGTTGTTGAGCAGGCGGAGGAAGTCGCCAGCGTTCCTGCCACCGGTGACGATCATGATGTCCTGGATGCCCGCGTTCACCAGCGTTTGAAGGGGATAGTAGATCATGGGGAGGTTGAAAATCGGCAGCAAATGTTTATTGGTAATTTTGGTAAGGGGGAAAAGCCGCGACCCTATGCCGCCCGCAAGAATCACACCTTTCATGCGTTTACTCTCCTGAGTATTCAATAAGGGCCTTTAATAGGCCGAAGGACTGCTCCTGATTCAGACTTCTCGGTAAATCCAATGAAAGCGTGTTGCCCGTCATTCTCCAACGGAAAGGATCGACGAAAGACCAGAAAGACTAGCAACACCCAGACGCCCGAGTCAATTGGCTCGAAGAGACCGCATCGGCCAGGCTTGGCGAGAGGAACGGATTCCGACAAGCGCGATTCCGCAGCACATTGCGAACCATGCTGCATTGGCCGGAATGCGCAGGTTAAAATCAAAGAAACTGTGGATGATAATACCCAGGCCGCCTAAGGTTGCCCCGAGTTGCATCCACGCCGCCACATTCCTCGGTCCAGCGCCCAAATTTCGATACGCGCAGCGAAGGAAAATGAGCAATGCCCCGAAGATTAGCACGCCGCCAATCATTCCCGTCTCGGCCAGACCCTCCGCATAGTCGTTATGGGCGTGCTCCCAAGTCGCGTCCCCCGGCACTGACTGGTATTGAGGAAACACCGTCGCAAAGCTCCCTACGCCGGTCCCTATGAAAGGGTGATCGCGAAACATACGAAGTGTATCCAACGCGGTAGCTTTCCGGTGGCCATAACTGACGTCGCTGGTATTTTTTAAATCAAAAATCTTTTCCAGGCGTTTTGACATTTGGCCCGGGTCGATCCAGAAAAAAAGGATGGCCGCTGCAATTATTCCCAGAACCCCCAAGGTGAGCAAGCTCCGGCGGCCGGAAATCAGGCTGACCCTGAAGAGCACGGCGCCCAGAATAATGACTTCGACGAGCAACGAGATGAATCCTCCCCGCGAGCCCGTCAGCAATAATGAAGCAATCGGCAGGAGGACAGCGAAGGCGAGCAAGTTTCGTTGCGGATGCCCTTCAGGTCGGGAAAGGACATAGGTGGCGGAAATGGGGATCAGCATTTCCATCAATCCCGCGTAATGATTGTGATTGACGTAAGGTCCAAATGCTCCCCACATGGAATTCACCGACCAATAATTCAAATAGTTATAGATCGGTCCTGAAAAAAATTGGACGATGGCAAGGAATGAGATCACAAATGCATAGACCGTGACTGCGAGCCCCAGCGCGCCCCACGTTTCCTCCGACCTCATCGCCCAGAATTGGCCGGCAAGAAAAAAGAAAATAAAATCTGTCGCCAGTTTGACCATCGCCTCGCGGGTCCCGATGTAATCGACGCTAAGGTGACCCGAAAATTGAATAGTCGCCCAAAGAAGAAAAAGTCCGGCAGGCAAATACAGTGGGGACCAGAAGATCCTCACCGCCCCTTGCTGGACGCACGCGATGCCCCACATCAAAAGCAACAGGACAGCCAGCAACGCCAACGACGCCCATGCCCAGGTCTGGACCGAAGCGTAGGGTAAGGGGGCTGCCATTAATGTAGCAACCAGGAGGCCCCGCCCCATATTAAACAATCGCGGAGCGTTGCTGCTGGCCCCGGCATCGATTCGGCTGGCTAACGCGGGTATGGATCTTGCTTCCGCAGATGAAGGTGACATGATCAGTGTGCGGGTCGCAGGGATACTTCCCCGGAATCAGAATCAACGGCCTTCAGAGAGACTGAGTCCATCCAAAAACTTCCTGTAATTTCGGTGGGAAACGATCGACCGTGGGGTCGAATGATCGAAAGGTCAACCAACTGTGTCTTGGGTCCGGTGAGAAATTTCAAGGTGATGGGGTGCCAGGCAGTGGTTCCTACGGTGGTGCCGCTGAGCCCATTCACGCAGGCTGGGCACAACGGGTCAATCACCTGCAAACGGGGGCCGCTGTCGGAAGTTATGTCTTGCGAACGCACGTAGGCCTGCAACATATACTCGTGGTTGGGATCTACCGGCACGAACTGATACGCCCCGACATAATCCTCGTTCCGGCTCACCGTGAAGTCCAAGCGTAGGCATCGTATCCCATGGTAAGCTCCCGGGTCTGAAAAATCGACGAATAGATAAGGCACAACGCTAGAGCGCCAATCCAACCCTGCATTCACCGGCGTTTGCTCAAAATCTCCGTTGTAAATCAGATTGTCCCGGTCGCCAGACTCCGGCGCAGGGATTACACCCACTCTCTCGAGATCCTGCCACGCACTCTTGCCTTCTTGTCCTCGCACGAGGCTGACCAGGCGCTCGAGATAAGGTTCGGCTGCAGTGATCGGAAATGAGGAGGGCGTGGCAAGAATTTCGGACCATACTTGGTGGGCAGCATCCAGGTTATTGCCTTCCCCGCCCAGGAAGTTCACATAAGTCAATTTCAGATTGGTGTCGTTTCCGGGGAGCAGGACTTTTTGAAAGACAAGCTCTGGATCCCCCGTAGCCCGAAGGCATAGCCGAAAGACGGGCCAGGCGTATCCGGGTTCCATATGGAGTAAACTGTGAAAATGGCTCAGGGCTTTGTCGGTTCGATCGGTCACCAGATAGTGATTTGCCGCCCCCCATTGGAAGCGCGGTACTGCCGGGCTGAATTGCACGGCACGGTCGAAGGCCTGATCTGCGCAAGCAGAGTCGTTGGTCAAATCACAGGCTGAACCCAGCGAGTACCAATAGTTGGATCCATACGGACTCAGTTCCGTGGCCCGACGAAGGTGCAAGAGCCCCTCCGTCATATCGGGCTCTTCTAGAAAGCAATAATGCGCCCCGAGGAGCCGGTGAATCCTCGGGTCCATGGGATCAACGTCCAAAGCACGCTGAAGATTCGCCAAAGTGAAAGTTGACCAGAGAGCCTCGGCAAGCCAAAGGCGAACCGCTTCGCCCCCCACCACCAGGCCTGCCAATCCGAGGGCCAGCAAAAAAAAGGTCGCCCGCCAAGTGGGTCGGAGCAAATACTCAAACGAACGCGCAGAATAGAGTTGTGTCACGCTATGTTTCGAGGACTCTTGATACGAAAGTCAATCGGATGCATGCTTTGGGCAACGAACGCAGCCAGGATGGGCGAACCTCGTCTCTCCCCCCGCGAGTAGGCCGTGTCAACCGGGGCGATCCTTATTTGTTTTCGGACCGGCTTCCAAGTTAATCTACTTTCGCGGCAGCGTGCTCTTTATCCGAAGATCCGTAGTAAGCCCCGTAGTATTTAGTGTAGTACCCATAGTAATAGCCGCCTTTGCGCGAGTCCACCTTATTGACCACCACTCCCAGGACTCGCCCGCCTGCAATTCCAAGGGTGCGATGAGCGCGGACTAACGCGCCGGGGGGAGTCACGCCGCTTTCCGCGACCAAGAGAACTCCATCCACCAGTGTGGAGAGGATCGTGGCGTCAGTTACCAACAGAACTGGGGGAGAATCGACCACCACGTGGTCGAAACGCTGGCGCAGTTCAACCATCAGGGTTTCCATTTTGGAGGAGGAGAGCAACTCGGCTGGATTCGGGGGATGAGGGCCGGCGGTAAGAACCCACATATTGATTGCTGATGTAACCTTTTCAATGGCCTCGTCGACTCCATACGCCCCCGTAAGGACGCCACTGAGCCCCCTCCTGTTGGTCACACCCAAGGCCCTGGCGACACCCGGGTTCCGCAAATCAGCATCAATAATGAGTACCCGCGCCCCATTCTGGGCGAGCACCGCGGCAACATTGAGGGAGGTGGAAGTCTTGCCTTCGTTGGGCTGGGCACTGGTCACCAGCATGGTCTGTGGTGGTTGAGGGGCGGTCGAAAACAAAATCGCGCTTCTCAGTGCGCGGTAGGATTCGGCCACCGGCGAAGTGGGGTCCTTCAAAACTGTCAAGCCCACTCGACCGTCTTGGACCGGCCGTGCGGTTCCCCTTTTCGCCAAGCCGTACCCATAGCGAGATGCGGTTGAGCCACTCATCGGGATCAGGGCCAGGCAAGTCGCAGGCAACAGCCTTTCCACGTCCTCGGCGGTCTTAATGGAGGAATGCTCCAGACCTTCCAACACAACAGCCAGGGAAATTCCCAAAAGCACGCCCACTGCAAGGCCCAGCACAAGGTTGAGAGTCTTTTTCGGACGGATCGGGATCGAGGGCGCAACCGCCGTATCAACGATGTGGATGTTGGTGGCTTTCAAGCCCGCCGACACCGTGGCATCTTTCAGCCGCTGATTAAGGCTCTGGTAAAGCTGCTGGTTGGTTTCAAATTCCCGCTGCAGCATATTGTGCTGGATCAAAAGCTGATTGGTTTTCCCGACTTCGCCCTTCTGTTCCGAGACGGAAGCGGACACAAGCTTTTCGCGGCCGACCGCGGCGTGATAATCATTTTGGATTCTATCCACGGTGCGTTTGCGTTCGCGGTCAATGAGCGATTGGATTTCATTCACTTGATCCCGCAACCTTACAACCTTGGGAAAATTCGTCCCGTACTGGCCCAGGGCATCCACGTATTGGCTCTTTAAATCCGCATATTTTTCTTCCAGTTTCTGCAACAGTTCGTTTTGGGCCAGCAGGGCGACTTGGTTCGGGTTTGCTTTCACCATTTCGTAAAGCGCTTCTTTTTGCTGCCGGTCGCTTTGAGCGTTGCTCAGGTCTTTGCTCAAATCCGACAACCTTTGTTCCACCACGTTTTGCTTTTCATTCACATTGACGATGGAATTTGCTCTCTCGTATTGAACGAGCGCCTCTTGAGACTTTTCCACTTTGGCTTTCAGTTCGTCCAGTTGCTGCTCCATCCACCCGCTTGCCTTGCGCGTGGCATTAAATTTCTTGGCGAAATTATATTCGATGTAATTGTTCACCAGCGTGTTCGCGACCCGTGCCGCCAATTCAGGGTCCGTACTCTCGAAACTGACTTGCACCATTTGGGTGTTGCGGACCAAGGCGACTGAGACGTCGCTGTTAAACTCTCTCATGAGCTTGCCCCGCAGGATGCGAGGGTCGGTACCCCCGGAACTTGCGCCCGGTGTATCACCAGTAAAGGCGGGGTTTTGCCCAAGCCCGAGTTGCTGGATCGTTTGCCAGCCCAGGTTGTCGCTCTGCAGCACCTTGACCTGGGTTTCCAGGAAGGCCTCATCGGTGGGCAGGTTTTCAGAGAGGTCTTTGAGCGATTGGATCAGGGGTGATTCAGAGTCGATCTCCAGTTGCGCGGTCGCCTGGTATACTGGTTTCATTTTAAATGTATAGATGGCAACGATCGTTAGCACCACAAAGACTACGGTCAAGATCTGCCAACGGCGCCTGGACAAAATCTCCCAGTAGGCTCGCATAGATGAAAAGGTGTCCACCTCGGCCGGCAGAACCTCGATGACAGAGTCGGTGATATCCTCACGCCTTACCAGGGGATCTCTTTGCCTTAGGGGACCTAACTTTTCGTTTTCCGCCATGGTGCCATCCTCAGTCGATCCAGTGAACTGTTGATTGAATTTGCGGCGCTCCTAATCCCAAGAGTGTAAAACAATCGAGGCCAGGGAGATTTGAAGAACCGTTCCAGAGTGCAATTCCATGTTCTTTCTTAAAGCGATTAATAGCGATAAACCACTAGAGCAGCAGCTTGGGCAGCGGCCTCTCCCGCCCTATGAAGGGCTTTTTTGGATGCGCTATCAGGAATGAAAAGGATGTCGTTGGCGAGCAAGACGCGATCCTTGGCACGACCATTGAGCATTTTGTTTAACTCGATGGGGATCTCCTGAGCGCCCCCGGGCGTCTTGGGATTCCCGCGAATGATGACCGTTTTTTTCGTATCCGCAGTCGATTTTACGAATTCAGCCAGAGCCAACGCCTTCAGAACCGTCATCTGTTCCCGGTCGTTTTTCAACACGAATCCGCCGGCTCGATTGACTGCCCCGACGACATATACGATGCCAGCTCTCTGCACAGTAACCCGGTCCCCCGGGTAAAGATCATAATTCAGGGCGGGATCCCCTTCTTCCATCAACCGCTTGAGGTCGACCATAACCGTACGGGGGTTGAGCAGCAGATCCCCTGCCTCAGTCACCTTTTGGATGTCTAATCCGAGCAACCGACTTGATATGTCGCCCCGAGTAATGATGGCGCTATTCCCTGCATCGTCAGAAAGTCCCTCGGCCTGCGACAGGGCGTCCATTAGTGTTGTTTTGCCGAGAATTGGATAAATCTGCGGTCTCTTCACAGCGCCTGCGATAGCGACCGAATGAAGCCGAGATGCCTTCACTTGAACCGTCACTTGGGGATGGCTCACCATGCCCGCTTGACGGAGCTGCTCGGCGATAATCTGCGAAAGCTGTGAGGGAGTCTTGCCCGAAGCAGTTATGGGCCTGGTCAAAAGGGGAACGGTGATTATGCCTGTAGGACTCACGCGATAGGTGCGCGAGAGTTCTGCGACGTCTAACACATAAATATCGAGCTCATCATCCGGACTAATGACGTAATCCTCTGTGACTGCCTTGGGAGGGGCGACCGGGGTCGCCTCGGGGATCGAGCGGATGGAGTCCGTATTGCCTGGGGTGACCGTGTCCTGAGCCCACAGGACCCTTGTTGCGCCGACCAAGATTGCTCCAAGAAGCAAGACCTGGGTCAGCCTTGTCAGTTTATTTCCAAATCCGTAAGATGCTTGAAGCTTTAAATGTGAAGTGTTTATTTTGAACATGATTGGTCCTCAACTTAACGCGCTGGCCACAGGCGCGAGCGCTAACCCAGTGAGGTGGTCCCCAATTTTTGGGCGCCTGCAATTCAGGCTGGGCCGAGTGTATTGGCTGCCATCCAATGCGGTATGGCCGCTCTATTTCGTCTTGGCACGCGTTCCACAGAGAAAGCATCCACTTCCACGGCAATGGATTTTTCGAGTAACTCAACGGATAAAACCAGCCTGTAAGAATTTTTTTTTCGAATCAGAATTCCCTCAATTCCTTCCAGTGGTCCTGAGCTGATCCTGACCTTGTCGCCGTATCGGAGAAATGGGCATGGTTCAACCCTAGCCCCGCTCATAAGGGCATGGCGGACCGCGTCAATCTCTTCTTGTGAAATGGTAACTGGCTGATCGCCGAATCCTACGAAGCTATGGAATCCCGGTGTAGTAACAATCTCCAAGCGCCGCTTGAGGGTTCCCCACAGAAAAATGTAGCAGGGAAAAAGGGGGAGCGAAAGTTCCTTGGTCCGGTTTTTCCATCGGCGGGCCACAGTTTGGGTAGGTAGGAAAATCTCGAATCCTTTGTCTGATAGGAGCCGGGCGACCATTTTCTCGTGTTGGTGTCGTGTATAAATCGCATACCAGCCAGGGTTGGCCTCTGGAGTTTCCTTTGTAAGATACCGGTCCATCCTATGCATATAGCTCCGCCCTGTGAATGACAGAAGCGACGCCTAAACTGGGCCACGCCTTGACACCGCCGTCCTGCAGTTGGAACTGTCCATTACATAAATCAATCTCGACCAGAAATCCATTCTCCCCGAGCGGGGGGCAATTTGTCAAGGATCAATAACTTCGGGCCATAATTGCCCGCAACCCACCAGGGATCTCGCTTTCAGTCAAGGCGAAATTAACTGGGAGGACCTTGACGCTTGCTTCCCCAAGGCTGGATGCGAGTTGACTCCTTGACCGGAGGGAGAACCGTGGGAGTTGATTACTTAGGCTGGAACAAGTTTTTCCGAATTGAAGGGGAGGAGTTTGCGCTCGAATTGTCCCCAGGACATGGCAAACTGCCAGACCGAAGGAGGTGTAATGCCGTTCCTAGTATTTCAACAATTCGGAATTTGGGCTGGCCAGCCATTGGGCAAGTGACTGGGCGTTTCGGTCCTTTTCTGAAAGCCGGAATTCGGTTGTCGCGGGCCAGCGGATTCCGATCTCCGGATCGAAGACTTGGATGGAGGATTCCCCATGAACATTGTGAATAGCCGTACATTTGTATTGAAGCTCGACAGTATCTGAGAGAGCGCAGAAGCCCCGGGCAAATCCGGGAGGCGCCCAAACTTGTTTTTTGTTCTCACATGAAAGCTCCAGCCCAAACCATTGTCCCAGCGTCGGCGATCCTTTGCGAATGTCAACCGCGACAACGAAGGCGGTTCCCATGGTTACGCGCATCAGCTTGCTCATCGGAGGGTCCCATTGGAAATGCAGGCCGCGCACAACCCCCTTCTTTGACAACGAATGATTGTCCTGCACATATTCATAGGGCAGTCCAAGCTCCTTGAATTTGTCAACGCGGAACGATTCCATAAACCATCCGCGGTCATCTTCAAAAATGTCGGGAACCACTACGACAATTTCTCCCAAAGGCTTCGATTCGATGCGAAATCCCATAGAATCCTTATTGTTGCGGATTGGCTTTATTTCTACACCAAACTTCGCCGGGCGCTAAACCGGTCGCTGCACGAACGGACAGAGGTCATGCCAAGCTTCCGTTGTATTGTTGTGAGCTCCGACTTTCAGAGAGCTAAAACTACAGGACTGAGCCGCTTTGAATACCTAAGAGCAAAATATTGCCCCAAGTCTGCGGTATTGGCAAGCATATGAGTGTGTATGAGCAGCAAAAGTTCGTCGGCCTGGCGATTTCGAATCAGGATTTCTTAGGCAAGAATGAACTTCGGCCATTGCGGCAGGTATGCCGAGCGCGCGCTTGCAAGGATATCAACAGATAGCGTCTTGATGTAGAATACCGGGTGTTTCTCCGGACTCCTGCTGAATTCAGTGGTACAGAGATCAGCCCCGGGCCACTCCAACCATGCCCACCGCTTGACGCCTGAAGCTCACGGCATGACAATTCTTCCCTAACCCATTCGGCCTCGTAGAGCGCCAGAATGCGGTCGGCTATCTTTTCCGCTTCCTCAGGGGTTCGGTTGCGTCCGAACGCCACAAAAAATTCCACCTGAGTTTCTCCGTTCTCTTGCTCAGTAACCCATTCTCGAAATGCCCGAAATTTCCCGATCATTTCGGCCTTGTCCCGAGGAAGAAATCTCCCTTCGATCATGATCTCCGTGTAGACGACGTTCTGCGCCTTCAACCCCTGAATATGCAGTGCAAGCAGCGGCCGGAATGTGTCCAGGTCCGCCTTCAGCGGTCTCACACCTTCGAACCAGCGCACAAAATCGTCATAGTTCTCGACGGGATAGAAGGCGGCAAGGGCATCCGCCTGGAGAGCGAGTGGCATGCTCTTGTTTTGCAAGTGCCGGAGCATAGAGGGATGTGGAAGACCGCCCATATGGCAGTGCAGTTCGACTTTGAGAATCTGCTGATGCATAAGAGACACGTCGCCTACGAGACTTGACCGCGGCCTGATTGACTAGTAAATTGTCTCGTAGCCCATTTGATTAACGAAAAGAAAACATCTCGGAGGTCTTACGATGAATCGCTGCAGAATCTCGGTGGCAACCCTCGTACTATTTTTACTCGTCGCTGGGGGAGTTTGCGCCCAAACCCAGCGGCCAACCGCGGTCCGACCAGGTGAGGCTTCCCCTACAGTGTCCAGGCCGGTGGAACCGGACTCTCCCGGGACCGGCTTGACCCTTGCGGCCGGGCCTCAGGCGGTGGTCCCTCGGTTGATGAAGTTCAGCGGCGCGCTGCACGATGGGACCGGCAAGCCTCTGAGCGGCACGGTCGATGTCACTTTCTCTCTTTACA
>JBGPCF010000062.1:0-35960 GCA_041481635.1 Terriglobia bacterium
ACAGATTCTCAGCGTGACTTTGTTCGAAAAAATGCCCATTTTACAGGCCTTTTCGAATATCAGCGCTCCAGCCGAGTTGGCCTGTTCTCGCAACCAACTCGTTTTATTCGACTTATGACCGGACAGTAGTGATGAATGATGAATTAAGAAAGGCTTGATGAGAATTTGTCGTTCATCCTTCGTCTTGCATCATTCATAATTCACAAGATGGCTGCAAATAAAACGTGGGCACTGATTACGGGCGCGTCTTCGGGCATCGGCAAAGCACTGGCGTTTGAGTTTGCGGCGAAGGGTTACAACCTGTTTTTGATTGCACGGAACGAACAATCCTTGGGGCAAGTCGCGGCACATTGCGCCCAGCAGCCTGGAAGCGAAACCAAAACCTATCCGGTGGATCTCGCCGACACGTCTGCCGTCGAGAGTCTAATCCACACTCTTTCCGTAGCTTCTCTCGAATTCGAAATTCTGGTTAACAATGCCGGGTTCGGCCTCCATGGTGAGTTCTTCGAGACCGACATCGAAAAGGAGTCGCAATTAATAAACGTTCAATTGGCGGCGATGTTGAAGCTCACCAAGGCTCTCCTGCCTGGCATGATTGCGCGAAAGAGTGGGAGGATTCTCAACGTCGCGTCCGTCTATTCGTTTGCGCCGGTTCCATTTCAATCGGTTTACAGCGCGTGCAAGGCTTTTATGTTGTCGTTCTCTGAGTCGTTGGGCGAGGAATTAAAGGGAACCGGGGTGACCGTAACCGCGCTTTGCCCGGGGACGACGAAAACGGAGTTTCGCGCTCGCGCCGGGATCTCTCACAAAGATGAAGATGCCGGGGTCACCGCTGAGTCGGTGGCGCGAATTGGTGTTCGCCAGACGCTCAAAGGTAAGCACCTCGTCGTGCCGGGTCTCACCAACCGCTTTTTTGTTTTTATGGCGCGCCATCTGCCGGTCAGTGTGGTTCCGAGGCTCCTCAGATCCATCAACAAGGCGCGCGGGGTGAACGACTGAAGAAATGATGAATGCAGAATTATGAATAAGGCCGGAACCTGAACACTTAAGGAAGTTCATCACTCATTGTTCTGCATTCATCATTTCTTAAGTTATCCGGACAGTGGTGGTCCTGCGCCGCCAAACATATTCTGGAAATTCTTCTCGTGCCGCCATGCCAGGAAAAGGGTCATGATGGCCGCGTAGGTTGCATCGGTGAGTTGCAGTCGGATAGTCATCACCACTACGAAAAACACCCAGCTCCCAACTGATGCCATCGCGCCTGCCTCCCTCCATTTGAACCGTTTTCCCAACAAACGACCAATCACGTAAATGGGGACCGAAATCCCCGCCCAAAAGGGATAGAGCACCAGCATCACCCCGGCCGAAGTGGCAATCCCCTTGCCTCCATGAAATTTCAACCAGGGCGAATAGCAATGTCCGAGGACAGCTGCGAAACCGTAGAGCCAACCGAGCGCGACCGGGTCGCCCGCTTTGTGGAAAAGCCAGATGGCCAGGACTCCTTTGCCCAGGTCTCCAATCAAGGCGAGCACGGCGCGCGGCTTGCTGACCCGTAGGACGTTGTTGAAACCAGGATTGCCCGAGCCCACCTGCCGGATGTCGATGCCTGTACCGAGCATCGACAACACGGCGAAGGGAATTGAGCCGAGGCAAAAACAAACAAGGAGTGGAAGAAGCAACGGCCCGACAGTTTCGAAATTAGGCATGACTCAAATTGCGCAGCCGTCGAGAAGAATCTAATCCTATGTGTTCACCAATCGGGCGAGGGCCTCTCTGATTCGTTCCCGCGCCCCAGGCAGTCCGGTGTGGTCCAATTCCGCCAAACGAATGGGCTGGCCCATCAGGATCTTTGCTTCGTCTCTCAATCCCGTCAGCCGCCCGGGCTCGAGAATTTGAGAGGTCCCCAACAATCCGATGGGCTGCATCGGCGCCCCGGTTTCAACCGCGGCATGAAAGGCGTCCAGCCGGAAGCGGCTAAGATGCGGCGGAACGCCCACTGGGCCGTCCGCCAGCACCAGCACCGAATGACCGGCTTTGAGTTCCTGATGAATCCGGGCCCTCAATGTTCCACCGGGTGGCATGGCGTTCCCGTTGACCGGCGATGCCACCAGCGGCTTCAAAAGGAAACGCTCTTCGGGTGAAAGCAAAGCAAGCGCCGTAGCGTCCGCGATGATGAATGGCGACGGAACCATGGCGGCCAGAACCAGAGGATCAACTCGCCCGGCGCGATTCGCCACCAGAACCACCGGCCCTTTGCGCCAAACGTGCTCGGCCCCCTCAACTCTGACGCCGTTGCCTGTCCACCACAGAATGCTGCGCGCCGCCAAGCGGATGACGTGCGCAGGGGCTTTCTTACCTGGAATCAATCGGACCAGCGCCCCCACGGAAGCGGCGGTGGCCCACATCAACGCGGAGCTATATTCCCTGCGTGCCCACGAGCCAAAATGTCCCAGGCGTAGTGAGATCCAGGAACCCGAATTGCCCAGCCACAGGCGAATGATTTGCACCCAAGGCGCGCGCTTGCCAGTGTCCAGCCTCCCACTTAGGAACAAGAGACGCGTTTCGTTTCGCCGGATTTTTCCGCTGCTCGTTTTCGGAATGCTGTGCGGAGCAACCAGTTCCACCCGGTCCGGTGGAATCCCCAGGACGGTGTCGACGTTTCGGATGATCTCCGCGCTGATTCGTTCCAGTTCTTTGCGGTCGGTGGTGCGGGTTTCCGCCACGACAACCAGGCGCTCCGTGCCCGTTTCTCTGTCCACCGTGCCGAATGCCGCGATGCAGCCTCGCCGTACGCCCGGCACGTCAGCCGTGGCCATTTCCACTTCCTGCGGGATAATGTTTCGTCCCGACTTGATGATGCAATCCTTGATGCGCCCTGTCACATGGATTTCGCCGTTGGCCCAATAAGCCAAATCGCCGGAATCCATCCAGCCATCCTCGGTCGTAATGGCCGCCGTGGCTTTCAGATTTCGGTAATACCCGGAGGTCTTGGAGGGTCCGCGGAAGAACAGCCGCCCTTGCCGGCGTTCGGGCACGACCTGGTTCTGGTCATCCACAATTTTGATTTCATGATCGGGCAGGGGCCTGCCATTGGCGATAAAGCGCATCACGTTCTGGTCGCCCTCCGCCGCGGGGATCGCCTTGCCTTCCGACTCAAAGATGTCGCGGCGAATCGTATCGATGACGGGCAGGCGATCGATGGGTGGGAATGTCAACGCCACTGAGGATTCAGCCAGGCCGTAACACGGGACGTAACTTTCCGCCTTGAATCCGTAACGTTGGAAACGGTGGGCAAAATGGGCGAGCGTGTCGGGCAATACCGGCTCGCCGGCATTGATGGCCACGCGCCAACGGCTAAGGTCGAGACCTTCCAAAGCTTTCTCAGGGATCTTCCGCGCGCAAAGCTCATAAGAAAAGTTCGGGGCGGGGCAAAGCGTACCGCCGGAATCGTGCAGAGCCCACAGCCAGCGCTCCGGCCGGCTCAGGAACGACAGCGGAGAAAGAATTGTGATGGGGATGGCGTAATAAAGACAAAAAAGCCACGAGCCGATCAAGCCCATGTCGTGATAGAGGGGCAGCCAACTGACTCCGATGTCTGTGGGGCGAACCTTCACCGCCCATCCGATTCCGCGAATGTTCGCCAGGAGATTGGCTTGGCTGAGCACTACGCCTTTCGGGTCGCCTGTGCTACCGGAGGTATATTGCAGCGTACCAATCTCGGAGGGTTCCACTGAGGCAGGCGAAACTCTTGCGCCCGCGTCAATGCCGCGCTGCCGTAGCGCATCCACCGTGGTGGCTTCGATCAGGCTGGGAATGCTCACCTGCATGATTTTGGAGATGGACTTGATGCGGTCAAAGCTGACGAGAAACCGGACTTCCGCGTTGCGCAGAATCGCCACCTGACGGCGAACGTACTCTTCAATCTTGTCCGGCCGGGCGGGCGGATAGATGGGCACCGGAACCCCGCCAGCTAGGCCCACTCCAAAAAACGAGTAGAAGAAGTCGGCGCAGGTGGGCAGCATGATAGCTACGGTCTCGTTGCGCTTCAAACCAGAGGCCATAAGGCCCGCAGCCACGTTAGAAGCCGTCTCAAATAACTGGCGGTAGGTAATGTCTTGCCCGGAATCGTCTTCGAGAAGGTGGACATGAACGCGGTCGGGCTCGACCTCGGCGTGGCGTCGGAGAACTTCCACCAGAGTTTTGGCGGTGTCGGGAGGCGGGGGAGCTTCCCGCTCCGGCTGTTGAATCCTGTAGCGCGGCTTGTGGCCGTTATCTTTGTGGCCCTCAAGCACCGCCCGCACCCAGTCCGCAGGCGTCTCGGCCAACTGTGCCACTTCATCCGGCAGGCGAGTATTGAATCGGGCCTCGCAGCGGACGAGGAGTTCGACGCGCTCTAGACTCCCAAGGCCAAGATCTCGCTCCATGGAGGAGTTAAGGGAGACCGTCTTCGCCGCCTGGTGTGAGCCCAGCTCATTCAAGACTTCCCGGAATATTTCCAGGATCTGCCCCTCGATAGACGTAGGTTCGAGTTGCTTGGGAGTTGTGGCCATGCGTAATACGATTTAGGGCAGAGCCGATGATAAACGATTATAGACCACTTGCGGATAAGGGAAGTTCCAGACTCAGCCCTGGGCGAGAGTATAGTTTAGCACTCTATATCTTGAAAGCCCAATCCTTTACGGCTTCCGGCTGAATCCACTTTTCGGTTCCGGCGACTTGGTGGTTGATCCAGTAATCGTCCCAATTGATGTTTTCCGGGTCCCAGGGGAGCAACGCGCGGTCTTTTTCGGTAATCAGGGTGTGGGCGGTGCGGATGTTTCCAGACTCGAAGATGTAGCGATGGTCTTGCACGAAGGGAAGGTACTGGTCGAGGGTCTGTTCGCGGAATGTCGACTGCAGGCTCAGCGTCCTGAGTGCTGTGGTCCATTGGGCCAACGTCAACTTGCCCGGCATGCCGGTTTTCTCGAGGGTCTTGGAAAGACTGCCCAGGAATGACTGTGCCCGCTGAATCTTGTCCTGAAGGCGGACCCGGCTAACGCGAGCTTCCTCTACGGTGAGGAATCGCAAACGCTTGTTCGGGCCTGCACCCACCAGCCGATGGATGAAGCTGGGTCCTCGCGAGCTGTCCTGTCTCTCCTTCTGGAGTTTTCGCGATTCCTTCACCAACAACTTTACAATCGACTCCAGTATGGTCGGATTTACGTCCGCCGAGCCCAATTGGTAGACGCGCTCGCTTTGGCCGTCCAAGAGAAGTGCCGTGACGGTCAGGATGGCGGCCGCCACCAGATCGACCGGGACCACTTCCAACGGAATGTCGCGGCGGATAGGCCACTCCCTCAAACCTCCGAGCGCCATCAAGACCAGCGGCGCAGCGGTTCGACCGCCTTCAATCCAGCCCGGAAATGGGAACCGCAGCGCGCTTTCCACGATGGCCGGCCGGACAATCGAATAGTTCAGGTCCTGTTCGGAGGCGATAATCTGTTCGCCCAGGCTCTTCGCATAGGTGTAAGTATTTACCCAACCCCAGTTTTCCGCCCGCTGCCTGCCCAGGCCGATGAGCCGTTGCTGCAATTCCCGGGAGCGTGTGGTGGCTGTCGAGCCGGAGCTTCCATTGGAACCCGAGGAGTCATAAATCTGCCGGATCCGCTCGCGCGAATAGAAGAGCTCTTCCTTGTGCCGGAAGCTCTCGTCGTCTCGGCCCTTGCGGTGCGGGTAGAAACCCAGGATCGGCTCCGTCTCTTCCACCAACCCATCCGCGCCACCGCACACATAGCAGGTGGAAATGTGGACCAGCTTCGCGCCCAAATGCTTGGCGACAGCCACAGTGTGCTCGACGCCGTCCACGTTGGAGCGGAAGGATTCGTCCACCGGCGGGAAGAAATCCACAAGTCCGGCGCAGTTGATGATGGCGCCCACGCGGCCCGTCAACTGGTCGAGCGCCGCCGGATCGAGGCCACAATTCGGCACCCCAACGTCTCCCGTCCAAACCGTTATCTTGTCGCGGAGAAATTGTTCGCCCAGTTTCTTGACCAGAGGTGCGAGGACTGGCGAGCCCAGCACATCCGCGGAGAAGCGGTCCTGGGCGGAAGCGCTGCGCCCCGCCCGCATTAGGATGTGGATGTGCTTCACCTGCGGATAACGGTCCAGCAGCATCGCCAGAAGGACTTTGCCCAAAAAGCCGTTACCGCCGGCTATCAATAGCTCGTTCTGTTGAAATGTTTGGCCGACGTCTGTCAATGAGAACTCTCGGGCCTTTCGCTGCCGGAAAGGTGGACCACCTACCGCCCACACGTCCCGAAAACAATAACCGGCGACTTCCCCGCCTTGTGTTCAAATGGTTTGAGTAGAAGTCAGGTCGCAGCCCTGTGCGCCCGGTGCCGATCGAAGCGGGGCAAGTCATGGTAGCGAGCAGCGCGAGTGCTTGTCAAGGCGTCCACTCGCCGGCGCCGGGTGTGGACTTTTCAGGTCTTTTGGGTAAGGAAATACCTCCACAGTCCTGTAAATGTATCCCTGACCACGCCCGAGCATCCAATCGACTGCCCCATTTTCCGTTGAAAGATTTGGCGAGGGCAGGTAGTATTAAGATTCGTCCTTAAGCACAGAAGGAGTTCCATGAAAAACGATATTCACCCGAAGTATCATGAAGTTGCTGTGGTGTGCGCTTGCGGAAACACCTTTAAGACGCGCTCCACTTACAAGAGCGACGTTCTGCACCTAGAAATCTGTTCCAATTGCCACCCGTTCTTTACCGGCAAACAGAAGCTGATTGATAGTGCGGGGCGCGTGGAGCGGTTCCAGAGGAAGTACGCCGACTTCAATAAGGCGAAACCGGCGGCTGCAACCGCCGAAACGAAATCGGCTCGTTAGGTCGGGACTCGACCATTTCAAGTTATGAATTCTGAGTTATGGGGTGCAAGACTTTAATGCGCCCGGATTGGCTTTTCATTCATAATTCATCATTTGTTCCAAGTCTGTATAATCCAGCACCCACAGATGCCCGACCCTTATATCACCAAAGCGAAAGTCTACTTGCTGGGCCGGCAGGCCGTTGTCGAGGAAGAGTTGGCGCGATTCCTCAATGACGAAGGCATGATGTTCACCACAGACACGCCGGTGGCCGCCGAAATTCTAAACGAAGTAGCGGGTCGCGTGTGCTACATGTCCTTTGGCAAGGGGCGCAAGTCAAACCAGGAATATCTTGAGAACATTCTTTCCTCCAAGCATGGAAGCGTGCTGGAGCACGCCGTATGGAATGTCCTGATCACCGGGGTGAGCCGCGCGCTCACTCACGAGTTGGTGCGCCACCGCGCGGGGTTCGGCTATTCACAACTTTCCCAGCGCTATGTTGACGAGAGTGAGGCGCGCTACGTGGTTCCGCCTCTCTATCAGGAGAACGAGGCGCTGCGGGCTCAGTGGCAGCAAACCATCGACACGGTCCGCAAAGCCTACGTTGACCTGGCCAACGCCACCACCGAGTACGTCCAGCAAAAGCATCCTGAAATGACCCCGCGCGACCGGCGCAAGTGGGCCCGGCAGGCGGCGCGCTCCATCCTGCCCAACGCAACCGAAACGAAAATCTTTGTCACGGGGAATTCACGTGCCTGGCGGCACTTCCTCGAACTGCGCGGCAGCATTCATGCCGACACTGAAATCCGCCTGCTGGCCGTGGAAATTTGCCGCATCTTCAAGAAAGAAAGCCCGAACATCTTCCGCGACATTGACCTAATCGACGAGCCCGATGGCATGCCTTCCGTCCGCGTCACGCACTCCAAAGTGTAATCGCCACTTGACCGCATCGAGCAATCGATTTCTTTAAATAACATAATGGCCCAATCGCTCAATCTTTCAATGCGGTCATTCGTACCTCAGCGCCACAATGGGGCTCACCCTGGCGGCGCGTCGAGCCGGTATATAACTCGCAAGGAAGGCGACGCCAGTCAATAACAATGAAACGGCCGAAAAGGTCACAAGGTCCGTGGCGCGAATGCCATACAACAAGCTGGAGAGCAGTCGCGTCGCCGCAAAGGCGCCGGCCAAGCCGAGTGCCACTCCAATCAGCGCCAGCCGCATGCCTTCGCCGACTGCCAGCTTCAGAATATCGCCCACCTGCGCTCCGAGTGCCATGCGGACGCCCACTTCCTGGGTGCGCTGAGCCACTAGGTAGGACATCACTCCATACAATCCGGCCATGGCGAGCACCAGCGCGAGTCCGCCAAAAATTCCCAGCAGCAGGCCGGCGGTGTGCGCGGGGAACAGCGGCAATCGCATTAGTTCCGTCATGGTTTCCGCGTCGAAGATTGCCAGGTTCGGATCGAGCTCTTGCACGGCGCGCCGAAGGCCCGACATCACCGACCACGGATCGCCCTCTGTCCTGACCACCACATGGACGTTCGCCCAGTAATTCTGCCAATACGCACGGTACATGAAGGGCTGTGGGTCCTCGCCGATTGAGCGGTACTTGCCCGTTTTCACCACACCCACAACCTCGGCGGCCACCTTGGTTTTGGAATCCTCGGGTCCGCCCAAAAGGATGCGTTGCCCCAAAGGATCTTTGCCCGGCCAAAAGTGCCGCGCCAGAACTTCATTGATGATCACCACAGGCGGCGCGCCTGGATTGTCCTTCTCCGTGAACTCCCTTCCGCGCAGCACAGGAATGCCTATGGCGCGAAAATAATTGGGTGCGACAAAGCTGCTGCCCGTCAGTAAACCCGACTCACCCTCGCGCGACAGTCCGGCTTGGGAGCCCGCAACGTTAATGCCCTCCATGCGGGACTGAGTGCCCAGGGGCATCATGTCCACCAGGCTCACCGAGCGCACTCCGGGCAGCGCGCCGACGCGATCGAGCAGGCTCTTGTAGAGCACGCGCCCCCGCGCCTCGTCGTAACCGAAAGTCTCGGCGTTCAGCGAGACCACCAGCGCGCGGTTGGTGTCAAAGCCGGGATCAATGGATTGCGCGTTCAACAGGCTGCGAAGGCACAGTCCGGCGCCCACCAGCAACACCATGCAGACGGCCACTTGCGCGGTCACCAGCACACTGCGCAGGCGCGACTTCACCCGACCGCTGCCCGGCGTGCCGTCTTTCAATCGCGACACCAAATCGAGCTTGGAAGTGTGCAGGGCCGGGGCCAGGCCAAAAAACAATCCTGTCACTACCGAAGCCACCAAGGTGAAAGTGAGGACGCGCCAGTCCGGCTTAATCTCCAGGAAGAACGGAATGTTGGGCGGCTTCAGCCAAAGGACCATTGGCGCTGCAATAACTGCAAGCACCAGGCCTGCCACACCGCCCATGCAGGCCAGCAAAACACTTTCTGTCAGCGTCTGTCGGACCAACCGCCAGCGGTTGGCGCCCAGTGCAGCGCGCACCGCCATTTCCCGCCATCGCGCCGAGGCTTGCGCCAACAGCAAATTCGCGGCGTTGGCACAGGCGATCAACAGGACCATGCCCACCACGGCCATCAGCGCCATGCTCAGGATGCTCAGGAATCCACGGAAGGGTCCCGGGATCATGCTCGTGGGGTAGGCGGCGGCTTCAGTGTCCTTGTTGGTTTCGGGAAACGCCTGGGCAATTTGTTCTGAGAGAACAATCATCTCCGCCCGCGCTTGTTGCAGCGTGACACCGGGTTTCAGCCTTCCCGTCGCGGTGAGCCAAGACATGTTGCGGCTGGTCAAGTCGAGACCCGGGCTCACGGACTGGTGCACAGCCATGGGAATCCAAACATCGGGCATGGAACCTACGATCACACCGTGGAACGAGGCTGGAACCACGCCCACCAATTGATACGTCCGGCCGTTCAGGGTCAAGGGCTTCGAAAGGTTGGCGCGGTCGCCACCCAAACGCTGTTCCCAGAAAGCGTGCGAAACCATGACCGCTGGATTCGCGCCAGCGCTTTGATCCTCTTCGGGAAGGAAAGTCCGCCCCAACGCTGGCTTTACCCCGAGCACCGCGAAATAGTTGGCCGTGACCAAAACGCCTTTCACCGCCTGGCCCTGGCTGTCGCGGCTCCAAACCACGTCCGACCCTTCACCACTGGCCCTAGCGAGTGCGGAGAACACGGTGTTGTGGTCGCGATAGTAGCCGAAGTCCGGATAATTTAATTGCCGGTAAGCCCCGACGCCGCTCCCGCGGGTTTTCACATGCTGATAGATGTCCACCAGGCGCTCCGGTTGTTCCACGGCCGGTGGCCGCAGCAGCAGGGCGTTGATCACGCTGAAGATGGTTGTGTTTGCCCCCACTCCCAGGGCCAGCGATAGCACTACCACCGCGGCAGTTCCGGGTTTTCTGGCAATCATCCGCAAGGCGTAACGCACGTCTTGAATAAAGGTTCCCATAGTCCCTCCCCGCATAAACTCAAACTAACCACCGCAGGTAGCGCCCGATGCCCTCAGCGAGTACATACGAAAAGCCGATGGAAAATGTTTACAGAAAAATGGGGGGATTCACGCTATAGGGCAATTCAGGAAGGGAGGCTGGAGCGGCTCCGCCCATCGGAATCGCCCCTGTGGCCTAGTTAGCTTTGTTTTGGTCACCCGCGCCGTGTGCAACTTTACACAGTGGGCACATGGTGGGGGGTTCGGCATTATCCACGCGATGCTTGACCGGCTTGAGCGTCTTCAAGTAGGCGAAGATGGCCTTCAAGTCTTCGTCGGTCATGTTCCGGTAAACAGCCCAAGGCATGATCTGTTTCAACTCACGTGCCTTCACATAGCCCGTCCGCATGGTTTGGATGAACAGCGCCTCATCATAGTAGGAAATTCCCGAGGGGTCGGGCGTGATATTGGCGGTGGCGACTCGTCCCCACGGCCCCTCAAAGTCAGTCCCGCCGGCAAACTCCATACCTGCCAGCGGCTGGCCTTTGTCAGCAGGTGTATGGCAATCAGCGCACACGGCGAGGTTGACAAGAAAGGCGCCTCGCTTCACGGGATCAGAAACGTCAGGCGCCGGCACCGGACTGGTGATCGGCTGCGGGACGCTACGAATGAGGTATTTGACGGGGAAGATGATCTCTGTTTTCGGAAGGGGATTGCGGACCGGCGGAAGCGCCCGAAGGTAGACGATGATGGACGCCAAGTCTTCGTCAGGCAGATTTCGGAAGCGCTCATACGGCATTATAGGAAATAAAGTACGGCCGTTGTGACCAATGCCTTCCCTGATGGCCCGGGCGAGCGTATCATCGCTCCAGTTGCCCGCGCCGGTTTCCGGATCGGGAGTCAGATTAGGCGCAACAACGTGGCCCGGCAGATCTTTGATCAGTGGGCCGAAATCCTGGCCAGCACCCTCCATGCCGGGAACCATTGGCTCATCGTGTTTTGTCCAATCGTGCGGTGCGTGACAATCCATGCATACCGACACCGCCCCAGCCAGATACTTGCCGCGTGCCAACCGTTCCGGCGTGCGCTCGAACGTGCGATTAGTGAGATCGCGAGTCCTTGGCCCAATGAACGGGCGCCAGCCAATGGTGAAGGTGATGGCCACGGGCAGAATTAGAATGACGGCGAGAACACCATAAGCGAGAACCTTCCCCAAGCGTTTCACGTAACCACCTCTTTGGAAGAAATTAGATAATTAAGAATTATAAATTCAAAATGAAGACAGTCAAGAATTTTGAGGGGGCTTTCATTATTGATTCATATTTCTTATTTCATAATTTAGAATTGCTACACCGACCTCTTTTTTTCCGGCAGAGATGCCGCAGCTTTTTGATACCGTGCCATGTGTTCCGCATATTCCTGGTTGCGAGGTTCAAGTGCTAGGGCTTTGGTCTCAGCTTTCACGGCTTCATCAAACTGCTGGTTGACATACAAAGCCTCGGCCAGGGTGTCGATAACATAAGCTTGCTTCCATTGGGTCAATTGAACGGCGACCTTAGCGTGGACGAGCGCAGCTTGGGGATTCCGGACCTTCGGGTCATCGCTGGTGGCATACAGCCGCGCCAGATTATTCTGGGCCTCGGCAAAATCAGGCTTCAAACGCACCGCGCGCTCGTAGTGGCTGGCGGCTTCAGAATCCAGTTTAGATTCGGAATAAATCCCGCCGAGCTCGGCCTGTTCGGGCGCAGTATCGGAGAAATCTTTTTCGACGGCTTGGAGAGCCTCACGCGCCTTAGCTGTGTTTCCCATGCCCTGGTAGGCCTTGGCCAATCCAATTTGCGGGGCGAGTGGCATGGACCCCAATTGCAGCGCCTGGTTGAACTCGCTGATCGCGTCGGTCCATTTCTTATCCTTCAAATATAGCGATCCCATTGCAAGGTGGGGGCGTTCATCGCGCGGCAAGCGGAGGGCCGCCTGGCGAAACCGCTCGAGTGCCCAATCATCGCGTTTCACGGCGAGAAATCGGTCTCCCTGCAAGAGAAGATTTGTTACGGCAGAATAAGCACGATAATTTTGAACCGTGAATCCTGCCGCAATCGCCACCACGACAATTGGAATTACGACAAGCGCTTGCGAGTGTTCTTCCATCGGCTGGCCGGGGATGAAATCCCGCTTGGGAGGCGGAATCAACAAGGCGAGAATGCACCCGGTTACCAATCCGCCCAGATGCGCCCAATTATCCACCCACTGATGGAGTGCTCCGCCCAACGCCAGGTTCAGCACGATGATGGGAAGCATTCCCCTGCCGAAAGCGCGCCCCCATTGCCGCGGAATCGAACCTCGATGGAGATAGCCCGCCACCAGCATGATGCCCGCCAGTCCAAAAATCGCTCCTGAGGCGCCCGCCGAAACTTTGTCCGACATGCTCATCGAAATGATTGCACTGCCTACTCCCGCGACAACGTATAGAAAAGCAAAGCGGCCGTACCCATAGATCGGCTCAAGCAATCTCCCCAGCACATAGAGCGAGTAATTGTTGATCACCAAGTGGAGCAAGCCGATGTGAAGGAACATCGGCATCACCAGGCGCCAGTACTCGCCCCGGCGGGTGTAGGGGCCGAAGGACGCACCCAAGCGCAAAAGAAATTCAGGATTGGTGGACATCCCGGTGGCGATGCGCGCAAGCAGGTCGTTGAGCTTGGGCAGGGTGGAGGCGTCCATGGCGACCATGAGCACAAATACCAAAAAGTTCAGCCCCAGAATCACATAAGTGGCCACGGGCAGGAGAGTGGGCCGGTGAATCAGGTGGCCGGGCTTTGCGCCTTGGATGATGTCGGGATAGTCGGACATGCCTTTGAATATTGTCGATTTTCGATTGCCGAATGTCGATTGAAAAACGTGGCCACACTTCGACGCGTCAATCGAAAATCGTCAATCGTCAATCTGTTGGTAATAACCTTCACCGGCACAATTCCGGCAGAGGACGCGGCCTGCGACAATCCTCTCGCGGCCATCATTGACACCCTCTCCGCATTGCTCACAGGCCACGCGCGAGCGCGGCCGGCCGGGCAAATCTTCCGTCTTCATGTTGACATGCACTTGATGAATCGTGAACAACTCCGCGCCGTCCATCACCTTGTAGGCTTCGAGCTGTTGTCGGTGAGGGTCGGCCAATTCGGGGAACATGGCCTTGGCTTTGTCGCGCGAATCGTCACGAGCCACCACGCGAACGGCACGCTTGGCTTCGAGATCCACAAATGTCGCGGCCACCTTGCCGTAGTCCATAAACTTCAGCGAACGACGGCCGAGGCGGCAGCCCGTCACCAGGCTGATGGCGTCGGTGGCGCATCGGTCGATCTCCACGTAAGTAATCAATCGCTTGCGTTGCGCCACGGGGTCGTCAATCCCTAATTCCATGAGCCCTCGCATCGCCATGCGCACGCCTAGCACCTGGCCGGGACACATGTGGCCATGATTCTGTGCCGCGAGCGCAAGATACTCTTCCAGGGATTTCATGCGTGACACCGTCAGATATCTGGTCGGAAAGTGAGTCCGCGAATCTTCCTGCGATTCTCTGTGAAATTATACCATTTTGGGGAGAATACCTTGCCTGCGCCTCGACGATTGCCAGAGCCGGCCTAGGGATTTTTCGGCTCCGGGGCGACGAATCCGGGCAACTCATCCACCAGCCAGCTTTCCGGGCCGGACTGAATCACCACTATCGTCAAGGGCTTGGGACGGTCGACGTTTTCCTTCTGCCCCGTGTAGTGCTCGTACATGGACACTGGAAAAGAAAACTCGCCGGAGGGCAGCCGTTTGCCGCGGCCCACTTCAAAGGCTTGGTGGTGCGGGTTGGAAATTCCCGAAAAGTAGAATCGGAAATATTCTTCCGGAAATTTGTTCTTCAATCGCGGCGAGATCAAAGCCAGGCCATCGTCCTGATTTCGCGTCGCCCAGGCATACATGAATTGGTCCGCGACGGTCAGCGCCAAAATGTAATCCTGATCGATCGCGTCCGCCGCGCGGGCCCTCGCCTTTTGCGCGGGCGCGGAATTGGGCAGCAGAATCATCAAGCTCAGAAAGCCGCAGAGGATTTTCATAGAGCTTCCACTCCCTCAAGCGAGACTCGGACATTATAGTCCGGCTCTTTGCTGGCGGGATCGAGCGCCCGCGGCAGCAATACATTCGCCTCCGGCCAGTAAGCCTGGAGCGTCCCCGGGGCGATGTCCGCAAACCGGCACACGCCCTCGTACTCACCCATCTCCGATCGCAAACGGACGCGCTGGCCCTCCAGAATTTTGAGCCGGGCGGCATCCGTAGGCGAAAGAAGAATTTCGTTCCGCCGTGCGCCGGTCAGCATGTCCGTTTCGCCCAGAATCATGGAGTTGAATTGCTGGCCGCGCCGCGTGGTCAAATAAAAAGTTTCACACCTTCCTTCCCTGGCAGAGGCCTCCGCCACCATCTCTGGAGCAAGCTCCAGCGCTGAGAACGATGCCCGCCCGTCCGGTGTAGGGCAGACGCCGCCCGCGCATAGATGTTGGCCGCCGTACTGCACCGCGTCACCTTCCTGGCGCAATTGCCCGACTCCGCGATACATCGGCATCACGCGCTCCATTTCGTCGCGAATCTGCTGCGGATTATCGAAGTGGATCAGGTGGCGCTTTTCCGACCCCAGGACTTTCTCCGCCACCAGCATGGGGATTTCCCACTCCGGCTTCGCCTCGGCAATGCGCGGGCCCGGAATTTCCGGCGAGAAACGAATGCGCCGCTCGGTACTTGTGATTGTCCCCCCACCTGCCTGTTCGTAACGCGTCTGGCCGGGAAGCAGGACCACCACCTCGCCGGGCTCGAGCAGCATGGAGTGGTTCAGAACGATGTCCTGATGCACGCGGCAGCGCACGCGCTCCAAGCCGTGGCCAGCGTAGTTTGGATCAGGCAAGGTCTCGATAAAACTCCCACCTTCCAGATAAAAAACGTCAAGATCGCCCCGGAAAGCCGCGTCCACCATTTCAGATGCGGTCAGGCCGGGCTTGGCGGAAAGCGGGTGTCCCCACAGTTCGGAAAACTTTCGCGCGTTCTCCTCGTTCACCGGAAAGTCGCCCGGGAAAACGCCGGGAACGCTCCCCACTTCCGCGGCGCCCTGCACCCCGCTGTGCCCGCGGATGGGCACCAACCCGCATTTTTCGCGGCCCAACATGCCGCGCGCCAGGGCGACATTCACCACCGCTTTCACGTTCTGCACTCCAAACCTGTGTTGGGTGAGGCCCATGCTCCAAACGAAAACCGCAGTGCGCGCTTTGGAATAGGTTTCCGCAAAGCGCATCATCGCCTCGCGGCTTAGGCCGGATTGTTTTTCCAGGTCCTCCCAACTTTGGCCGGAGACCGTCGCGCGTGCCTCCTCAAACCCATGTGTGTGCTCGCGAATAAAATTGGAGTCTAGCCAATTGCGCTCAATCAGACACTTCAGCACGCCATTCAGGAAAGGTACGTCGCCGCCCACGCGCACCTGATAGAAATCGTCCATCAGGCGCGTGCCGAATAGCGCGCTTCGCGTAACGCTGGGAATCCAGTAACGCTCCAGCCCCGGCTCGCGAAAGGGATTCACCACCACTACGCGCGTCCCCTGTTGTTTTGCGTAGTAGAGATATTTTGTCGCCACCGGCTGATTGTTGGCAAGATTGGTGCCGAGCAGGACCACGAGGTCGCTCCCAATCCAATCCGAGTAAGAGCACGTGGAAGCGCCCACGCCGATGGTCTGCTTGAGCGCAGTGGTGGAGGCGGCGTGGCAAAGGCGCGCGGCGTTGTCCACGTTGTTGGTGCCGAGCAGCCGAGCCACTTTTTGCGCGACGTAGTAGGACTCGTTGGTGAGCCCGCGCGAAGTGTTGAAGAGTGCGAACCGTTCCGGCGCACTCGCGCGCAAATAACCCGCCACGAGCTCCAGTCCTTCGTCCCAGCTCACGCGGTGAAAGCCTGGGTCGCCGCGCCGCCGCGCCATCGGGTAAGCGAGCCGGCCAAGATTTCGCAAATCACGATTCGAGAGGTGGCGAAGCGAGTGGACGTCGCCGAGGTGCCCGTGGTCGAGCGCCGGCATGGTGTTCAACCGCAAAAGCTTCAGGCGTGTCATGCAAAGGTGCACACCCGGCATGGTGTTGTCGCGCAGGCCGTAAGGACCGAGCGAGCATCCATCGCACACGCCGTGGCGAAGAATGCGCCAGGCGTAAGGCAGTCGTCCGCGGTTTTCCCAGATCGCGCGCGCGATTTCCAGGAAGTGGCGCGGCTTGGTGAACCCGATGCCGAAGGGAATCCAACTGACACGGTCGCCGGACTTTGTTTTTTCCATGGGCGCCAACAGAGGACGGGAGTTTATCGCAACCGGGTGCGGAAGGTAAGAACTACAGTTGAACTCTTCAACTCAGAATCAGCCCTTGCGCGGAAAGCGGGCTTCAATAGTGGTGTGCATTCCACCCCGCGTCGTAAAGACGCCGCGCACTACGGCCCACTTCGGCCGGCAAGCCCGTGCGACGTCGTCCAGAATACGGTTGACGGCGTTCTCATAAAATATCCCCACGTTGCGGTACGCCAGGATGTAGTACTTCAGCGACTTCAGTTCCATGCACGTCTTCGCGGGGAGATAGTGAATGGTGATGGTCCCGAAATCCGGCAGGTGGGTTTTCGGGCAGATGGAAGTGTATTCCGGAATGGTGATGGTGATCTCGTACCCGCGGTACTGGTTGGGCCAGGTTTCTATTTCAGGAAAGGTTTTCTTCACACCCGACTGGGCGTGTTCACTTGTGTACTCAGGAGATTTCTTTCGGGGCATAGTCCTAATCGACCTCCAAGCCATATAGCATATCTCAAAAACCACAGTTTCGTGTTGAGAACATTCTTCGTAAGGCTGCCCACCGACCGCTGCCTCAAGCGTATTTGGCATTCCAAAAGTACTAAACAATTTGTTTTCTTAACATTACAATTTAACCTTGACAACGAGAGACTCAAGATTTATTATAACCATCCGCTAAGTAGTCGCATCTAAAGGTATGCGGACTTTGGAAGCCGATACGCAGGCGCGGCATCATCACTAAGGAGGTTGTAAGGACATGGGCAAGATTATAGGAATCGATCTAGGGACCACCAATTCCGTTGTGGCAGTAATGGAAGGTGGCGAGCCGGTGGTTATCGCCAATCCGGAAGGGGGGCGCACCACTCCGTCGGTTGTGGCATTCACCAAGTCCGGTGAGCGGCTGGTGGGCCAGGTTGCCAAGCGGCAGGCCATCACCAATCCGGAAAACACCGTTTACTCGATTAAGCGCTTCATGGGACGGCGCTTTGAAGAAGTGCAGAATGAAATGAAGACAGTGCCCTACAAGGTGGTGGCGGCCGGCAAGGACGTTCGTGTGTCCGCGCAGGGCAAAGAGTATTCGCCCCCGGAAATCTCCGCGATGATTCTGCAAAAGATGAAGGATGCGGCGGAGCAGTATCTGGGCGAGAAAGTCACCCAGGCGGTCATTACGGTCCCGGCTTATTTTAATGACAGCCAGCGCCAGGCGACCAAAGACGCGGGCAAGATTGCCGGTCTCGAAGTGATGCGCATTGTGAACGAGCCCACGGCGGCCGCGCTGGCCTACGGCCTTGACAAGAAGAAAGACGAAACTATCGCGGTCTACGATTTTGGTGGCGGCACGTTTGATATTTCCATCCTCGAAGTGGGCGAAGGCGTCGTGGAAGTGAAGTCCACCAACGGTGACACGCACTTGGGCGGCGACGACATTGACAAGCGCGTGATGGACTGGATCGTCGACGAGTTCAAGAAGGACCAGGGCATCGACCTTTCCAAGGACCGCATGGCGTTGCAGCGGCTGAAGGAAGCGGCGGAGAAGGCGAAAATGGAGCTCTCCACCGTGCTCGAAAGCGAAATCAATCTGCCCTTCGTTACCGCGGACGCTTCCGGCCCCAAGCACTTGGCCATGAAGCTGACTCGCGCGCGCTTCGAGCAATTGTGTGAAGACATTTTCCAGCGCTCGGTCGGCCCGGTGAAACAAGCTCTGAAGGACGCCGGGTTTGGGCCGGAGAAAATTGACGAAGTGGTTCTGGTGGGAGGGTCCACCCGGATTCCGCGCGTCCAGGAAATCGTCAAGAACTTGTTTAACGGTAAAGAGCCTCACAAGGGCGTGAACCCGGACGAGGTTGTTGCTGTGGGTGCGGCCGTGCAGGCCGGAGTGCTGGGCGGCGAAGTGAAAGACCTGCTCTTGCTCGACGTCACGCCGCTTACACTGGGCGTGGAAACCTACGGTGGCGTGATGACGCCGCTCATCCAGCGCAACACGACCATTCCGACCAAAAAGAGCGACGTCTTTTCCACCGCGGCCGACAACCAGACCTCAGTGGAGATTCATGTCCTGCAAGGCGAGCGGCCGATGGCCAAAGACAATCGCACGCTGGGCAAGTTCCACCTGATCGGCATTCCCGTGGCTCCGCGCGGGCTGCCGCAGATCGAAGTCACGTTTGACATCGATGCCAACGGCATCCTTAACGTTTCGGCCAAGGACAAAGGGACGGGCCAGGAGCAGAAGATCACCATTACCTCCTCCAGCGGCCTTTCCAAGGAAGAAGTGGAGCGCATGACCAAAGAAGGCGAACTCCACGCTGAAGAAGACCGCCAGCAGAAGGACGCGGTGGAGGTGAAGAACCGCGCTGACGCCATGGTGTATTCGACAGAAAAAATGTTGAAGGAGCACCGCGACAAGGTTGGCGAGGCGGACGCCAAGAACATTGACGCGGCGCTTGAAGAGGCCAAGAAAGCGATTCAGGGGAACGACACTTCGGCAATCACCGCGGCAATCGACCGCCTGACCCAGGCCTCCCACAAATTGGCCGAGGCCATGTACAAGCAGGCCGCGCCAGGGCCGAACGCGCAAGCGGCCTCGGGTAGCGGAGAAGGGCCGGGCGGGCCATCGCAGGGCGCTGCGGAGGGCAAGGCCAAGGGCGAAGGCGAAGTGATCGACGCTGAAGTTGTGGACGACGACAAGAAGAAAGGCTGAAGGCACTACCCTTCATGGCAGCAGGGCGCGTGGGTTTTAGTCTCTTCTGAAGTTCGCTCGAGGGAGCACAACTTGCAGACACAACCAAAAGGCGCACAGGAGCAAACATTTCATCACGCTCAGGTGGGGGTAGTTTGCCCTACCTGCAGCCGGCGGCACTTTCTCGAGGTGGGTGCAGACGATTCGCTGCTCAATTCTCCAGCCGGAAAAGAAATCCGGGCGCACCTGGAGGCCTGGCTGGCTTCGCGTTGCCCCGACCATCTCGGCCAGATTGCACAGATCAGCAGGAATTGAGAATGGATTTCGCCATCGCAGTTTTGAGTCGACATCAGAAGTTTAAAGGTTAAAGGGTAAAGGATGTGTTTTGAGTTCGACCTTTACCCTTTAACCTTTCTTTAATTTATGGCCGTCGGAACCCAAAAGGATTATTACGGAGTGCTCGGCGTTGACCGCAACGCCAAGTCGGACCAGATCCGCAAGGCCTACCGCCGCTTGGCGCGCAAGTTCCACCCTGACGTCAATCCCGGCAACAAGTCGGCCGAAGAGAAGTTCAAAGAGCTTTCCGAGGCCTACGAAATCCTCAGCGACGAAAAAAAACGAAAAATCTACGACCAGTACGGCTTTTATGCCGATAATATCCCACCCGGATACGGCTCGACCGGCGGGTACGGTCCAGTGCCTCCCGGTGGAGGCGGTCCACAAGGCTTTGACTTTTCGGGATTTGATTTTTCCGACCTTGGGGAAGAAGGCTCGAAGCGCGGCGCTGGAAGTTCCTTCCGCGATATCTTCTCGCAGATTTTCACGAGGGGCGGGCAGACCGAGCCCGAGCGCGAAGGTCCGGAGAGCGGCGGTGATCTTGAACACCGCATGCACCTCGGCTTCTGGGACGCCATCCGCGGCACCCAGGTTCGATTCACTGCGACGCGTAACGAAACCTGCGCCACCTGCAAGGGCACGGGTACGACGGGCGGCAAGGCCACCACGTGTTCTCTCTGCGGAGGCAGCGGTAAAACCTCTCAGCAGGTGGGCAGCATGCAGTTTTCCGGCACGTGCCCGCTGTGCCATGGCAGCGGAAAAACCAAGCCGCGTTGCCCCACTTGCGGCGGATCGGGCGTGACCCGCCGGCCGGAGACGTTTGACGTCCGCATTCCCGCTGGCGTCGATACGGGCTCGCGCGTGCGCGTGCCGGGCAAGGGCAACGCGGGGTTCAATGGCGGCGCGCCGGGCGACCTCTACATTGTGACGGAGGTCGAGCCTCACCCTGTTTTCGATCGCAAGGGCGACAACATTTACGTGAAGGTTCCTGTGACGTTTACCGAAGCGGCATTGGGCGCGAAAGTGGAAGTGCCCACCATCGATGGCCCCAGCACCATCAAAATTCCGCCCGGCACGCAGAGCGGGCAGAAGCTGCGCCTGCGCGGGAAGGGCGCGCCTTCGCTGCGTGCCACGGGAATGCGAGGCGACGAATTCGTGGAGGTGCAGGTTACCGTCCCGCACGTTGCAGATGAGCGGACCAAGGAGATTTTGCGTGAGCTGGCGCGACTGAATCCTGAGGACCCGCGGTCAGATTTGAAGAAGACAAGCGCGAAGTAAGAAAATGATGGATGATGAATACTGAATGGTGAATTAAGAAAAACCCGCGTTGGTTTTCGTTCATCATTCAGTATTCCTCATTCATAATTTCCCGTTGGGCGCGGCAACTTTTCGAATCAGAAAAATCGCTATGGCGACGAAGGCAAAAAAGAAAGGTGCAAAAGCCGGCTACATGATCAGCGCCGTGGCGGAGATGTTCCACCTGCATCCCCAAACCCTGCGGCTGTACGAGCGCGAAGGCTTGCTCACCCCTTCCCGCAGTGAGGGCAACACCCGCCTATACACCCAGGATGATTTGGAGCGATTGGAAGTCATCCTGAGTCTCACGCGTGATCTGGGTGTGAATCTGGCGGGCATCGAAGTGATCCTCAACATGCGCAAGCGTATGGACTCGATGCAGAAGGAGATGCAGGCCTTCGTCGATTTCGTGAACCGGGCATTCATGGAGCGCGCCGGCGAAATCAGCGGGCAACCCCAGAACGCACTGGTGCGAGCCTCCCCGACGCGCATCATTCGGGCCATGAAGAAACAGTGAAGTTGAAAGTCGAGAGCAGAAAGCAAACACCCTCCTTGATTCAAATCTAACAGTTTGTTGAAGAACTCTCACGCTTGTCATTCCGAGGAGGTCGCCGCGGCGACCGACGAGGAATCTCGCATTCCCTGCCTTTTCAGAGCGAGATTCCTCGCTGCGCTCGGAATGACATGGGTCGAAAACGTTTTTCTACAAACTGCTCAGTCCCTAATCTCCAACCCCTCCAAGATTCATCCTTGGAATGGTTTTCCTGCTAGAATCCTAGGCGGAGTTTCCTGATGCCCAAAACCGATTGCCCCGAGTGCCAGGGAACGGGGTGGAAGCCGATTGAGTCGGGCGGAGTTCGCCGCGTGACGCGTTGCGACTGCCGGATTGAGGACCGTACTCAACGTCTGCTCGATGTCGCAGACATTCCGAAGCGTTACGAGCATTGTGACTTCGACAGCTTTGAAGTTCGGAAGAACAACCCGAGTCTGCGTTGGGCGAAGCAAGCTGCCCTAAAGTTTGTCAAGGAATACCCCACAATGGACTTTGGACTGTTGTTCGTCGGCCCGACCGGTGTGGGCAAAACGCATTTGGCCGTTGCCACCGTCCGCGAATTAATTGTTGAGCGGGGTATCGAATGCAAGTACTGCGGTTTCCGCGATCTCCTGAAAGAGATCCAGCATAGTTGGAATCCTGTGTCCCAAACTTCAGAGCTTGGGATCCTGAGGTCGGTGCTCGACGTGGAAGTTTTGTTGTTGGATGAATTGGCGTCTGCAAACCCAAGTGATTGGATGAAGGAAACATTGTGGTACATCATCAACTCCCGCTACAACAAGAAGCAAGCAACCTTGATTACAACAACCATTCCTCGGGATGAGAAGTCTAAACAAAACGAGGTTAGAACACCTTCGGGAGACATCGTCCCAACTTTTGAGAAGACACTCGGTGATTTAGGGGTCACAATGCGTTCACGGCTATACGAAATGTGCAAGGTCGTGGAGATGGAGTCTGATGATTACCGAAAATCGGTAAAACAGGCAGGTAACGAGTTCAGAGCGAAAAATCCTTCCAATATTGATTAAAGTGCGTTTCAACAATTAAAGAAATATGTCCGCATGCCCTCTGGCGAGGCAGTGCCGGATATGGAAAGAACTCTGAACCAATTTGGCGTTACGCTGCGCTCGCCCCTCTACGAAATGTGCCGCCTCATTGAAATTCATTCCTCCGATTTCCGCAAAGACATCAAGCAAGCGGGTTACAGGGTCGACAGCGAATAAGCGACGAGGACCTCTGCCGGCGGGCATCGGAAGGTCAAGCGTCTCAACCCGCGCGCGCCCCGCCGGACGCCGGTCCTTCAAGGGATTTCCACCTGGCTGCTCAGGGCGGAGATCAGGCTGCTCTCCGAGTCCTGGACCACTTCGCGCACGAGGTAAGTGCCGGGCTTCACAGAAAAACTGGTTTTGATATTCAAGCCAAGCTGGGTGAGCTTAGCCAACGTGGCATCCTGCAGCTTCAGGTCCAGGACTCTCTGTTTCCCGTCCACGTAATTTCCCGTCGCGTCGAACACCACGGTAATTACGGTCAAGGTGTTCAGGCTCTTGCCCTCTACTTTGCGAAAATGCATGTGGCTGATGTCCATGTTGGCCACGATGGATAGGTTGGCCTGGCCCGTGGCGGTTTTGAAGAACTGCGTGTGGATATGCAGGGGTATGGTCTGCGATTGGTCCTCCGAAAACACGATCTGTTCCATGCGCTCGGCGGCCAGCGCAGTGGCGTCTTCGTTCTTTTTCGGAGCAAAATAACTTTTGCGTGCCTGCACGGTAAATTGGCCGGGGTTGTTGGCCAGAGTGACCTTCAAGGTGTGCATGTGTCCATCCGGTTTCAGATCCTGCGGAGCGAAGGCAAGCAGGTAGTAAGCCTCCGGAAGCGCTCCGGTACGCTCAAACCCTGCCGCGTAGTCGTTGCTGTTATGAAACCCGACGCCGCCCGTTTCGTAGGCCAGCGCTGCGAGCACATCACCATCCATGGATTTGCTCTCCGACCGAAGTTGGGCCTTGTAGCCCACCAGGCTCGGATTCCCCGCGTTCACCACGCCTCTCTCGCTCGCATCGCCGCCCATAATGTTGGTGTACAGGCCGCGCGCGTCGAGCGTGCTGATCACCACATTCAGTCGCAAAGCCTGGTCCACAACCAGCCCGAGCTCGTCAGTTTGGGTAAGGATCAGGAAGCCGGGTGAGACCAGCACAATGGAGCGCTGGCCCGGGAGGGCGGCCATGCGCTGACAGAGGCGCTCCAGCCCCTGCAAGGCGTAACGGGAATCAGTTTCCGTTTCGCGCAGCAACTGGCGGGCCTGAATATCGATATTCTGCTCATCTGCCTGCGGGCAGTGACTTCCCGGGCCACTGCAGCACTCGTAGAGTGCATCTTGCACGGCCACTTGGATCGCGATAGGGTCGCGCTGCTCAGCGATCTTGTAGCCCTGGAAAGGAAAAATCTGAGGACATTGGGTACTGGCAGCCTCACCGATCGGCCGTGGTCGCAGGGTCAGGAGAGCATCGTGGAGTTTGGCGCGGTCGTCGGTGAAATCAACCTGGTTCTGCCCCGTGGAAGTAAACAGGGCAATTCGGTCTCCAGGCTGCATGTTAGCTACAAGATAATGGTCCGCGGCATCGCGCGTGCGCACAAGGTCGGCAAACTCCACGTGAATGTCATCAAAAAACAGCGCCATAAATCGGCGGGGGAGAGTGATGGTGGGCTTGGACTCCACGCCGAGCTCGGCTGGAGTGTTGAGTGTGCCCGAAATGGAGGGCGTCTTGATCGCGCCGCTCGCCCCGGAAGTCTCGAGTGAAAAATGAGTAATCGCCTGCGGTTTGCCATTATCGAATATCTGGAAGTCGTCCTTCTGTAGTTGGGTTACTACATTGCCCTTCGCGTCGCGCACCACCACGCGCACCAGCACTTCATTGCGCTGCGCATGTAGCGCAAAGCTGGGTTGAGTTTCGTGCGAGGTGATTTCTTCTTGCACCGGCTCTTGCGCCTGGCCGGGTCGCATGGGCGAGAGAGCGCCTTCCATTGACAGCAAAATTAAAAGTCGTGCGAGAACGACGCTCGCGAAACTACCCGAGGCGTAACAACTGCGGCTCATGCGGGACTTCTTGAAGCGCTGGGGCGCACGGAGCGCTGGGGTGTGCACGTCGGGCGCCCTCCTGCCTCAGTACTCATAAGTATTGGGCGGCGTAACTTCCGAGTCAAGCCGAAACTGGCAGGGCTCGGGCCGACCACATTGCGCGATCCTCACCCCGTCCGGACACTCTGCCATTCCGGAGGGGGAGACCTGTTGAATACAGGGCGGTTCGATTGCATTACGTGGGGGTCGGGTGTATCTTGCCGGTCGGTTGGGTTTGGAAGTCCTGGTTGAGAACCGAGTATTGCGTAGCCAAGGAGCCGAAATGAATCGATTCAGAGTGTTGATTGGCCTGCTCGTCGCCGCAACTATTCTGCTTGTCCAGACCAAGCCCATGCCGAAGGGTGAGCCGCCTCAGTCCGCCGACCAAACAGCCAAGGGCGGCAAGCATCCGCTCAATGCGCTGCCTTACACTCCCAGCCTCGATCTCGATTCGATGGACAGGACCGCGGACGCCTGCGTTGATTTCTATCAGTACGTTTGCGGAGGTTGGATGAAGAACAATCCCATTCCTCCCGACCAGGCGAACTGGAGTGTCTACGGCAAACTCGCCGACGAAAATGAGCAGTTTCTCTGGGGCATTCTCGAGGAAGCGTCCAACCCCAACCGCGACCGCAACGCGTCTGAGCAAAAGATTGGTGATTACTTCCAGGCCTGCATGGATGAGCCCGCCATTGAGAAGCTCGGCGCGGCCCCGCTGAAAGCCGGACTTCAAGAGATCGCCGCCCTGAAGTCGACCAAGGAATTTGGGTCATTCCTGGGCCAGCAGCACCAGGCGATGCGAGGGAGGGGGATGCTGATCGCCTTTGGCTCGAACCAGGATTTTGCGAACTCGTCGCAAGTTATTGCCTTCGCCCGAGCCAGCGGCCTTGGGCTTCCGGACCGTGATTACTACACCAAGACCGATGCCAAGTCGCAGGAAATTCGCGAGAAATACTTCGCACACGTGCAAAAGGTGTTTGATTTGATCGGTGACCCATCAGACCAGGCAGCCGCCGAAGCGAAAACCGTGATGGCGATTGAAACGGCGTTGGCCACAAAACAGCTCACGCGCGTTGAGAGGCGCGATCCATACAAACTATTCCATAAGATGGGCCGCGCGGAACTCAAAGCTCTCACGCCGAACTTCGATTGGGATGCCTACCTGGCGGCCCGGGGGGTTGGTGGTGTTCAGACTTTCAACGTCACGGAACCCGAGTTCTACAAAGAGGTGAATCGGCTGATTGAGAGTGAGTCACTCGACTTCTGGAAGACCTACCTGCGATGGCACCTGGCACACGCCTGGGCGCCTTATCTCCCAATGAAATTTCAAAAGGAAAACTTCGATTTCTACAGCCACACGCTGCAGGGCGTTAAGGAGATGCAGCCGCGCTGGAAGCAATGTGTCGGGTGGGTGGATCGCGACTTGGGCGAAGCGATGGGCCAGGTGTTCGTCGCCAAAACTTTCAATGCGGATACCAAGGCGCGCACTCTCGAAATGACCAAGCAGATCGAATCCGCCATGGAGGATGACCTGAAAGATCTGCCCTGGATGGGTCCGGAAACCAGAAGGCAGGCACTCGAAAAATTGCATTCCATCATCAACAAGATCGGGTATCCGGACCAGTGGCGCGATTACAGCTCGTTGGACATCGTGCGCGGGGACTTTGCGGAAAACATTCGCAGGAGCTCCATTTTTGAATCGAAACGCCAGCTCGCGAAAATCGGCAAACCCGTCGATCGCGGCGAGTGGGGCATGACGCCGCCGACGGTGAACGCCTATTACAACGCGCAGATGAACGACATCAATTTTCCGGCGGGCGTTCTCCAGCCTCCTTTGTTCGATCCCAAAATGGACGACGCGCCGAATTACGGCAATACTGGGGGCACCATCGGCCACGAACTGACCCACGGCTTTGACGATCAGGGGCGGAAGTTCGACGCCCAGGGCAATTTGCGCGACTGGTGGAGGAAAGAAGACGCCGCCCAATTCGAAGAGCGTATTGCCTGCGTGCGCGAACAGTACGCGCAATATGTTGTGGTGGACGATATTCACATCAACAGTAAACTCACCAGCGGCGAAGACGTGGCGGATCTGGGCGGCACCCTGCTCGCTTACATCGCGTGGAAGAAAGCGACCCAGGGACAGGACTTGAAATCGATCGACGGCTTCACACCCGACCAGCGCTTCTTTATCGGCTATTCGCAGTGGGCCTGCGAGAATAATCGGCCGGAAGATCTGCGCCTGCACGCCATGACCGACCCGCATTCACCAGGCAAATATCGCGTGAACGGCATTGTTTCCGACCTGCCCCAGTTTCAACAGGCGTTTGGCTGCAAAGCGGGCCAGCCCATGGTGCGCCCCAAAATGTGCCGCGTTTGGTGAGTGGCTATCCGAGTTACGTTTCAGTCTTTCAACTTCTTGAGGTTTTTGTGAATTCGGAGGATGCATGAAGGCTATTCTTGTCGTTTTGTTCGTTATCTCATCGAGTTTAATTTCGTTTTCTCAGATTAACCAACAGTCAAAGGCTGGTCAAAAATCTGAGAACTCGATCAAACAACAAATAATTGAATTGCATCTTGAGCAGAGGAAGTTCAGGCCAAAGCTGACTTTACAGAATGCTTTGAAGCTTGCTGAAAGCTATATCGAAAAGGAAAAGATTGATATTTCGCGGTACTATTTGTTTGAAGCTAAATTCACACTGTGCCGGGGCAAAGACAATCAAGAGCCATGCTGGTTCTTCTGGTGGAATAATGAAGACGGTATACTAGACGATTATATTTTTATCGACGTTTCGATTGAAACGGGAAGTGTAAGGCGAGTTCCTTCAATTTGAGCTTTTAGCCACGGCTGGCGCATTCCCGACCCAACCGTGGGCCTTTCCTTACTTTCACGAACCCATGGTTAATTAAAACAGTAAATTAACCGTGGCAACCTTATTTGAAAAAAAGATTTCAGAATGAAAGCGCAACGACGATTCGAACCAGAAATCGTGGCAGCGCTACACGCGGGGAAAGCCTTGCGGATCCGGGCAGGGATGGAGTCGCACCGTTTCACCGGGATTTGGATTGTGGTGGTGGAAGGCCGCGCTTTCGTGCGTTCGTGGAGCCTGAAGCCGCGAAGCTGGTACAGAACGTTTTTGAAGGACCCGCGGGGAGCGATTCAAATCGCCGGCCGCGAAATTCCCATCCGCGCCGTACGCACTCGGAGCGAGCGCTTGAAGAGTGCCGTCGACCGCGCCTACCTGGAGATATACAACTCAGCAGGCTCTCTCAAGGACGCTCGCGACCTGGGCCGTGCCAAATCACGGGCCACCACCACGGAACTCATCCCGCTATAATGCTTCGGTCTTCGATTGACATCCATGGCCAAAGTGGACTTTGAGAGTTTTGCGGAAAAGGAAGTGTCTCGCATTTACATCGCGGCCCGGTTGCCCGAAGCGAGGCAAGTGGAGAGCACACTGACGGAGAACGACATCGACTACGCGGTGGAAATCGAGCCCTACTTTAAAGTCGTTCTCAACATTTTCCCCTTCGAGTATCCCGGGGCGACCTTCTATGTTTTGTCCGGCCAGGCGCATTTTGCGCGACAGGCGTTGCTCAATGCAGGCTTGAAGACGGGCCTCGTGGACGAGGAGGTTGACTGACCTGGAAGGCACTGTTGGCGCACCCCCGGCCGTGTGCTTTCCCTCTTTCACAAAGCCACGGTTAATTCGCATGGCAAACTGACCGAGGCTCGGAGCCACCCCCATTAACGGGGTCGCAACCCGCGGATAATAATATTTTGACTGGGGCTAGCCGTCGCTATAATGCTTCTTGGAGGGACAAACGGGGCGCTCATTGTGAGGTATGCTCCACCGAGCGCACAAGTTAAAAAAATGTTAAAACGAATTCACATTCAGCGCTATAAGTCCTTGCACGATGTTGACGTAGCCCTGAAACCCCTCTCGGTACTCTTCGGGCCGAACGCTGCCGGAAAGAGCAATTTTATCGACGCACTGCAGTTGCTGTCCAGAGTCGCTGGGAGCCGCAGCCTAAAGGAGGCGTTTGACCCGCCCTATCGTGGCAAGCCCATGGAGTCTTTCTCATTCGGGGAAGGCGGCTTGGAAGGACTCATGAAACAGGATTCGCTTTCTTTTGTGCTGGAGGCCGACGTTGATCTGTCACCCGCCGTAATCACTGCCGTAAACAAGGAGATACAAGACACCCGCAAGGGGCAGACTGCAGATGGGAATGGATCGGCCCTTAAGTCTCAGAAATTCCCTTCTTATATCCATCATACCCAATTGCGTTACCGGATTGAAATCGGGATTACGCCCAAATCCGGCGTACTGCACGTTGTGGATGAGTACTTAGCCCCTTTGGATAAGGATGGAAACCCGAAAGCAAGGCCCCAAGCGTTCGTGGAAAAAGTCGGCAAGAATCTCCATCTTCGAATGGAGGGTCAATCACATCCGACCTATTTCGACACACGTCTCGACCATGCAATCGTATCGCGGCCTCACTATCCTCCTCACTATCCCCACCTCACTGCGTTCAGCCGAGAATTGCAGAGCTGGCACTTCTATTATTTCGAGCCCCGCGAACGAATGAGAGCCTCAACCAGCGTCAAGGAGGTTCGTCATATCGGGCCTATGGGGGAGGAGTTAGCGGCCTTTCTGAACACGCTGAAGAACCTGGATTCCAAGCAATTCAGAGGTGTTGAAAAGGCAATGCATAGCCTTGTGCCGTCTGTTACTGGAATACGCACGGAGGTTAACAAGTTTGGTGAGGTGGAATTAAGCCTCGACGAGGGCGGGATTTCAATGCCGGCCCGCGTAGTCTCTGAGGGCACTCTACGCGTGCTGGGGCTTCTCGCCCTCAGTGGCGTTCAGGAGCCACCAGGTGTAATTGGGTTTGAAGAGCCCGAGAATGGCATCCACCCGCGCCGTATCGGCGACATTGCGAAGCTGCTGATGAACCGCTCCCTTTCGGGAAGCACTCAACTCATCGTTACGACACACTCCCCGATACTTCCCGACCATGTCAAACCAGAGAGCTTGTTTGTTTGTCGAAAGAAGGATGGCGTGACAACCGTCGAAGCACTCCAGCATTGGGGACCTCTGAGTATGCCCGGTGCCATAGACACTGCACTAGACGACGCCCACGAATCGTTGCCGGTTTCGCAGCGAATGCTCCGCGGTGACTTCGATGCCTGAGATAAACGTCTTCTGCGAAGACTCATTCCACGAAAACTTCGTAGGCGCGATGCTCACTCGATTCGAGTCCGAGTACCAGGTTGGGAGTATTTGCCGCTTCCTGAGTTCGCGAGGCGGCCTTCCCCAAATGCACGCCGAATTTGGGGAGTTTTTGCGCGACCTCGAAAGAGATCGGCCTCGGCGACCTGATGCAGTTCTGGTTGTGCTGGACGCGAATTGTTTCGGATACAACGAGCGCAAAAAGGTTATGGATCGCGTCCTCCAAAACTTTCCTCAATTCCAACACATCGTTTATTATGCGATTCCAGATCCTCACATCGAACGGTGGATGCTGGTGGACGAAGCAGCTTTTCTGGCAGTATTCGGGCGGGGATGCACTCTTCCAGCATTGAAGTGCGCAAAAGACGAGTACAAACGACTCCTAGCGCAAGAAATTCGCGCCAGTGGCATTGAACCGATATTGGGGGGGCAGGAGTTTGCGGGGGATATTGTTAATGCAATGAACCTTGGTCGGGCGGAAGTCCGCGAGGCCTCGTTGGGCCTGTTCTTGAAGTCCTTGAAGGCGCTGTTTAACCAGTGGCGCGACCAAAGATGACGGGCGATAAGCCTTTGTTGAAATCGGCACATTGCGGATAAGTGGGCCTCTCCCGCCTCTACAGGCCACGACTTGACTGATATTTGGAATTCTTAGCGGACTTACTGGGGGTTGGGGGAAATCCCCGCGTACTCAAGAACTCCCGGAATTGCCCGCTTTATCTTTTCTGCTTGGCCGCTGGAAATCTAAAAGGTGCCCCGAATGAAGTGAGGATCGCTCTAGACATTTTGAGAGGTTTGTGATGGCTGCGAAGTCGGCAATTGAGTGGACTGAGTCCACATGGAACCCGCTTACGGGCTGCACGAAGATCAGCCCTGGGTGCAAGCATTGCTACGCGGAGCGGATGGCCATGCGGCTCCAGGCCATGGGCCAGCCCAATTATGCGAATGGCTTTGACCTGACCCTCCACGAAAACGCCCTGGAGCTCCCCCTGAAGTGGAAGAAGCCACAGACCATCTTTGTAAATTCCATGAGCGATTTGTTCCACAAGGATGTGCCCGTGGAATTCATCCGCCGAACCTTTGATGTGATGTGCCGAGCGGACTGGCATCGATTTCAAGTGCTGACGAAGAGATCCGACCGATTATTAGAACTATCATCGATATTGCAATGGATGCCGCACATCTATATGGGCGCGAGCGTCGAGAATCAGAAGTACACATTCCGTATCGACCATCTTCGTCAAACTGGTGCCATGGTCAAATTCCTGTCGCTCGAGCCCTTGCTCGGCCCGCTGCCCAACCTGAATCTCGAAGGTATCGATTGGGTGATCGTGGGCGGAGAATCCGGTCCCGGCGCCCGCCCAATGAACCCGGCATGGGTGGCCGATATCCGCGACCAGTGCCTGCGGGCGAATGTGCCTTTCTTTTTCAAGCAGTGGGGTGGAACGAGGAAGAAGAAAACCGGGCGCGAACTCGAAGGCCGCACGTGGGACGAGATGCCGGTACTTGCTTCGGCGGTGGCGTTCTAGCGGTTTCGCTGGCGGCGCCTGAGCGGGCTTTCAGCGATTGCCAGGCTACGCTCGCGAAGCTTTTCCAAGAGCTTGAGCTTTTCGGAAAAGGTAAGCGCCCGGAGCTGCTGGCGCGCGGCGCGTTTGCTTTCCAAAATTTTGCGCATCCACTCGCTCATGGATTACCTCGAAGGAATTTAACTCCAAACTGCTCCCATTTCTCAAGCAGTCCATGCCTCTTGAGGATTGCGTCGAGCTGGTTCGGGTCCAAGACTCCGGCTTCAACGAATTGCAGGATGCGAGCAAAATCCTTCGCGCGCCCTGTTCTGAGGGCTATGGCGACCAAGTGCTCGGCGGTGATCACCCAGGTGCGGACGTGTTCCACTTCGGTTTCGACGGCCTGCTGGAGCGCTTCCTCGTCGAGCGCGTCGCCGGGAGGAAGAAACTGCACCGGCCATCCTTCGATCATCAGGTATTCTTTGTCGGTCTGACAGCCGCGTGAAGTAAGGTAGTCGTAAATCGGCGTCAGGGTGAGCAAGGGGGACCCTTGGGGGTTCTTCAGGGATACAAAAATGTCGATATCAAAAGTCGCCGAGGGCTCGAGATAGAACGTGGCTCCCACCGCGCCGCCGATGGCGTATTTGCAGATAATCCCCTCCGCCTGCATGCGATTGATGATTTCAAGAGTGGTTTTCATTGAGATCACTCGGCAGCAAGACGGGGGTGATTTGAATTTGAAGCATCCCAAGTGGCGGAAATCTCAATGGACTCCCACCGCCCGAATCCGCCGTGGTTGTTGGCCGCCTCTGACGGAGAAGTATATCACTGTGGGACTCCTGCGTTGGCCACCCTGGGTGGCGCTCACGCGCCTGCGTTTGGGATGGGTGCGGTCAGGGTGCAGAAAGACAGTAGACCGTAGACAGGAGTCAGAAGACATAAGGCGGAAGGCAGAAGGCAGAAAACAGTAAGCAGAAAGCGGAAAGCAGAAGGAGGCTTACTGCAGACTGCTGACCGCTGGCTGAAAACAGCCTCCCTGAGCCGGGTGATGCATTCGGGTAGGAAACGACTTGGCCTTCCAAACGCATTGACTTCCCTTTTCAGAGAACGGTAGAATGGAGCTTCCAATTGATGGTTGGCGTCGTGTCGCAGGGGTTGGAGGCCAGGCAATGTCTTCAAGCGAAAATCCCGGTTCATCGCATCAGACTGAGACTGTGGTCGAAATCAGGGAAGAGACTTCCGCTACACCCCAGGACGCGGCTATCCCGACCGAACTGCTGGGTGCCGATCCCAGCGCCACTGAAGACCCAGAGGCTGCTCTCCCCGAATTGCCCGCTGAGCATTCCGAGTCGCCCTCCAATGGCGAAGGTGTGCCCGAAATGCAGATTGAGTTGCCCAACGTCACTGCCGAGCCGGCCGAAGCGGCCGAGATTGACACCATGCTGGCGGGCATGGAGAAGCTCGCCGCGGTGCCGCAAGGCAAAGTGGTGAAGGGCAAAGTTCTGAAGGTGACGGAAGTGGAAGTCCGGGTGAACGTGGGGACGGGCCTGGAAGGCGTGATCCCGCTCAGCGAGTTCCTCGCGCTCGATGGCCAGTCGACCACCGTGGCGCCGGGCGACGAAGTGGGCGTCTGGGTGGAGCGATACAACGAGAAGGAAGGAACAGTCACCGTCTCGCGCCAGAAGGCGGCGCGCCTGGAAGTCTGGGAAAAGATCGAGCACGCATTTCGCGACAAGAAGGCAGTCAACGGCCGCGTGATGGACCGCATCAAGGGCGGGCTGACCGTGGACATTGGAGTGCTGGCATTCATGCCCAGTTCGCAGGCAGACCTTCGCCCACTGCGCAACGTGGATTCACTCCTCGGGCAGGAAATCACCTGCAAGATCATCAAGCTGATCCGCAAGCGAAGCAACGTGGTGGTGAGCCGCAAAGAAGCGATGGAGGAAGATGCGAACCAGCGCAAGGCTGCATTGCTGGAGCACCTGCAGGAAGGGGTGGAGCTCACGGGCCGGGTGAAGAACCTGACCGATTACGGAGCTTTTGTCGACCTGGGTGGGATGGATGGTCTGCTGCACGTTACGGACATGTCTTGGGGACGAATCGCCCGTCCCTCGGAAGTGGTGCAGGCGGGGCAGGAAATCAAAGTGAAGGTTCTGAAGTTCGACGCAGAGAAGGGAAGAGTCTCGCTGGGCTTGAAGCAGCTCCAGCCTGATCCGTGGGAGCGCGTCGCCACGAGTTATCACGCGGGCGATCGCATCACGGGGCGCATCGCGAACGTCACCGACTACGGCGCATTTGTGGAACTCGAACCTGGCATCGAAGGCCTGGTCCACGTCTCGGAAATGAGCTGGAGCAAGCGCCCGAAGCATCCGTCAAAAATTGTGAAACACGGCGAGTGCACCGAGGTGGCCGTGCTAGGGATCGATGCGGCGCAGCGGCGCATCTCCCTCAGCCTGAAGCAGACGCTGCCCGACCCGTGGGGGTCCATCGCGGAGAAATTCACTCCGAACACCACTGTGGATGCCACGGTCACCAGTTTGACCGACTTCGGCGCCTTTGCGGAGGTCGATTCGGACATCGAAGGGTTGGTGCGCAACGCCGACCTCTCATGGACGAAGAAGGTGAAGCACCCGTCGGAGGTTCTGAAGAAAGGGCAAAAGATTAAAGCCATGGTGTTGAGCGTTGACGCGGAGCACCGCCGGCTGGCGCTGGGCTTGAAGCAGCTCGAGCCCGACCCGTGGGAGGGCTTCTGCGTGCGCGCACATATTGGCGATATGGTGAAAGCCAAGGTCGCGCGCATGGCTCCCTTCGGCGCCTTTGTTGAAATTGAAGAAGGGATTGAAGGCCTCTGCCACACTTCCGAATTCGGCGACAAGAAAGGCTCGGAAAGCAAAGGCAAACTCGAAATCGGCAGCGAGCACGAATTTCGAGTGATCCGGCTGGATCCCGCGGAAAGAAAAATCAGTTTGAGCCTGAAACCGGCGACGGCTCCGCCTCCGCAGCCGAAGAGCAGCAAGCGCGCTGAAAACGCCCCCGGCAAATCTGGTTTCACGGCCTCGCCAGCAGAATCTAAGAAGAAATCTGAATCCACCACGACCACAACGATGGCAGAAGCCCTTTCCGCGGCGGGAATCACTCCGCGAAGATCGGTGCCGGAAGTTTCCGTTCCTGTCGCAAAGGCGCCCAAGACAGCGGCTCCCCTCGAGGAGCCCACGACTGCCGCCCCACTTCTGAAGGCGGAGCCTGAATCCGTGGTGGCGGTCGAACCGCCTGCACCTTCTATCTCTGCTGCTTCCGATTCGGAACCGGTCGCGGCGGTGGAGGTGACGGCGCCTCCTGTGCCCTCCGTTCATACGGAAGAGGAAAAGCCCTCAGCGGCTGAAACATCCAATCCTGTCGTGAATGCGGAAGAGAAGGCCGCAGTGGCCGGAGAAGGGGACCGGTCCTGAGGCGCCGAAGCGCAGACTTTGGTTGCGGCGCCAGGCGAAGATGGTTATGATGCGCTGAGGAGCTGGACCCGCGCATAATAAGGTGGCGGAGAAAATGTCTCAGGAGCGAAATATGACCAAAGCGGACCTAATCAAAGACGTGGCGCAGGCAGTGGAGATGAGCGGCAAAGAAGCTGAGGCCATTGTCGACACCATCTTTGAGAACATTGTGAAGTCGCTGCAGGGCGGGGACAAAATTGAGATTCGCGGCTTCGGGAGTTTTCGCACCCGCCAGCGCAACGCGCGCGTGGGCCGCAATCCCAAGACCGGCGCGCGAGTGGACGTCCCTGCTAAGAAGATTCCTTTCTTCAAGCCCAGCAAAGAGTTGAAGGATCTCGTCAACGGCGTCCCGCACTCGGAAAGCCCTGCGGCGAGCTCTGCCACTCCTCCGCCAGCCAGCACTCCCACGGCCTGATCGGGCCGGGAAGTTTCCTGGAGCGGCGGCCAGCCTCAACCTATGGATTATTTGTGGAGTCCCTGGCGATTCCGCTATGTCAGCGAGGCGGATAAAGCCACCCAGTGTGTGTTCTGCAAAATGGTGGGCGGGGATCCCGCGCGCGATCGCGAAAACCTCATCCTGCACCGTGGCCGCTCCAATTTCATCGTCCTCAATCTTTTCCCTTACACCACCGCCCACGCGCTTGTAGTCCCATATGCGCACGTGGCCTATATGCACCAACTCGAAAAGGATACGTTGGCGGAGATGATGGCGCTCGCACAGAAGTTGAATGCCGCCATCGAGGTCATCTATCATCCCGAAGGTTATAACTTGGGAATGAACCTGGGAAAGGCCGCCGGGGCGGGAGTGGCGGACCACCTGCACCTTCACTTCCTGCCGCGATGGGCGGGGAGCGCCAATTTTGTGACCGTGATCGGCGAAACCCGCGTCCTGCCTGAAGAACTGATCACCACCTTCGACAAGCTTACCTCCTTCTTCCGTGATTGAGGCCGCAATAGGCTTGGACCGCTTTGTGTGCGATCAAGAGCTTTGTAAAATTAGAGCGGTTTCGATTTAAGTGCTTACATACCCGCAAGAGGCGAAGAAGTTTGTGCATTCGCTTGGGGAGACAGTATTAAGCAATTCCCCGATTTCCCTCCACAGGGCATCGATATC
>JBGPCF010000063.1:0-35289 GCA_041481635.1 Terriglobia bacterium
ACCCGGTTTTTGCCTTCAGGTAGTCATGGTATGTGGTACCCATGTGGAAACGGTCTTTGTTTTCGTTGAGATAGTTCATTGCTGAGCTTGTGTTTGTCGCCAACTCCTTCAGCAGAGGCTCGATTTCGTCGATCGCCTTTTGCTGCCATGCCGAACCCTTTTCCCGCGCGTCCTGAAGCTTGGCGAGGAGCTTGCCGGTTTTATTGACGTGCTCCCTGATTTCGGTGAGCTTCGTTGCATGGCTCTGCCAACTCAGGTCCGATTTCATATACGACTCGATCGTGTGAGCGTCCACTTCCAGTTCATGAGCCTCGAATTTCGCGTCACTGAGAAGCTGGGAGACTTCCTTGGAATCCTCGCCTGAAGGATTTGCCGCTTTGGCGATGGGCGAGATCATCAAGTAACCTGCGACAAGGGCCACTAAAGTGAATAGATAAACTTTGGTTTTGTTGTTCATGGCTTTTAAACGCCTCCTACCTTTTCTGTCTTCGCCGCAGAGCAAACATCGCTTGCGACAAGTGCGTGCGTGAAACCATCCGTGGCTCTCGCTACGCACGTTCGAATAGAAAGCAAGCCCAGTGCCATCTCCACATCCGCTCGTAAGTGATTGACCAAACAAATAGTTCCCCTACGGGGTGTCGACTAACCGACAGCTTTTCGTTAAAATATTTTGACGGTTTGGCTTCCCCGCGTCCGAAGTCTTTTACAGAAAGCGTCCCGCTCGCTCAGCAACTTCTTGGCAACTTCGGCTCTTTGCTTCTTATTTTCCCATTCATCATCCATATTCAGTTTCTTTCCGCCCACAGTCCTTTTCCCTCCTGTCTACGGTTTCTGTTTGCGCCTGTCGGCCTTGCCCGAGCCCTGTTATTACCGTTAAACTGCACTGCGACAGTGTCGGAGGCGGTCCAATGTACAGGTCCCTCACAATGCTGGCTACCGATCAGCCGGGCGAGGCGCAGGAGAAATCACGGCTCATTCGTCTGGCGAATCACAAGAGCTTATTGCCCATGACGAAGGCCGTGGGTTTCGCTGCCGTCGTTCTTATGAGGCCCGGCCACTTACCAGATTAGTTGCTTCGGGGTAGGAATCTATTACTGCCGCCTCAACCTCGAAAGCCGTTTTTTCATCCATCCCATGCCGATGAATAACGTGCGCAACTTCGAAGACATCAAGTCGAATCTCACGTATACCCTCCGGGTCGCTGGAGTCGCTCGGGGTGCAAAAATGAAGGGGGTGATCCGTCAGTTGACGGACGCTGGCCGCGGCTACCGGTCGGATCTACAGTTGCCCGTGGGCTTGGAGGCTAAAAGCGGTAGGTAGAATGTGGTAGGTCGTAGGTAGGAGAAAAGGTAGATGGGAAAGAAAGTAGTCAGTAGGCAGCAGGCAGCGAAAATCAGTCTGCCGGCCTGCAATGGGAGCGGGAATTGCCGATTGCGTTTGGACTATCGAGGAACTGGTTGAAGCAGATACTTAGTGGACCGGAGCTCCCATTTCTCGTAACGACGCAAAGAGCATTTCCCTTTCTTTGGTTGCTTCCTCAAGTTCCTTCAATAGTTCGACCAAACGATTGAGGTCCAAATCGGAGACCTTGATACGTGGTCTTATCCTGTCATGTACTTCAGACACCACGATATGAGTTCCCCGTGCCAACGCCACGCTGTGCTGCGCGTTTATGAGTGCGTATCCTAGGGTCTTAAAACGGGCTCCAAAATTAGCTGCTTCGCGTCGCAAAACTTCTAATCGTGAGCTAACTGCTTTGTAGTCCTCGATCATCTTCGTATCTTCGACGTGGTCTAACTCTTCTGTCATAAAATTACTCCCTGTTTGCATAAGGCACACTCCAGTGCTGATTGGGGTTCGCCTAATACAGAGATTTGAGAATGCCCGCCACAAGAGCGAGCATCTACAATGGTATCATGTTTTTCAAGCCGAGCGTAAACCCTCTCAAACTCAAAACGACTCACTGCCCACAGGCACAGATTCCGTAAATATAGGAAAACATGCCAGGCCGGCCTTGGAATATAAGTCTCTATTTATGAATGTCTTACGGGCTTGAACTTTTGAGGGGGCCGGGGATTAGGTGTTGGGTGTTGGGGAAGAAGACAGGGACGAGCGGAAACCCTCCACAGATTCCGCAGATTGCTCTGATTGGGAAAACCCAAGGTTGAAGCCTTGGTGGCCGCCTGCCACTTTTCTTAGCCGGCGTACCCGTCACCTAGGAAGAACCGCAGACCGCAAAGACGGCGGTATGCGCTACGGACACTGAAAACCGACGACTTCTTCTCTCGGTTATCGGCAGATTCCCAGCGGAAAATGAATCCACGGATTGCGCAGAGGACGATGACGTTGGGGGGCAGTGCGAGGTCCCTCTCCGTCCGCTGACGGATCGGGATGACGGCAAAATGAGGGGCAAGGCAAGGGCGGGCGAAACCATCACGATTCTTGACCCTGAGGTTATAATGGATGCCTCACGACAAAGGGTTCGTGTATACTCTTCGCTTCCCGTTTCCCTGCCGCAACTCGTCTTGGAAGCGAAGGAGAGAGTTCCCGGGGGCTCTGACATGGTCTTCACATGTAACAATTGCGGTTCCCCACTGCCCGTGGACGATGCTCGGATTCCCAAGATCGCCTTTCGGCTGCGGTGTGGCAAGTGCCAGAACCTGATACGAATCGACCCGCAAAAGGAGGGACTCGGAACCGCGTCAGCTACGGCTTCTACCCCCACGGCCGTGCCACCCCCGCGACCCGCAGCGAATTCCGCGGCTAGGATTGCCGTCGCTCAAACAGTGGTGACGAGTCCGCCGCCACCGCGGCCCCCAAAGCCCGCGATTCCTCAGGAAAAGCCCGTGCAAGTTGCGGCGACGAAAACTCAAGTCGCCCCGCCCAAGCCGGTTCCCACAGCGCCAACCCGGGAACCAATTGTGCCTCCGATTAAGCCGCCGCAGATCACCGCAGCCACTCTCCCGGTCGCGCCTAGCGTTGCAGTCACAGCGCCGCCACCCGAGCCTGTTGTGCCTCAAGAGATATCGGCGCCGCCCGCGGAAGTGAAGGAGGAAATCCCCGTTCCACCCGTTGCGCCCGCTGCTAGACAGCGTGATGGGGGCGCCGCGGTGGCGACGACCGCCTCCGCCACGCCAAGCGCCACTGTGGCAGTCGCTGAGCCTGAGGCCGCGCCCGTCTCCGCGCCTGTTCCATCGCAGTACCTCCAAAAGATCGAGCTCTTCAGCCAACTGACGCGAGAAGAATGCATGATGGTCGACAGCCGGCTGAAGCCGCGCGAGTTTGCGCCCCAGCAGGCGATCGTGAAAGAAGGCGGACCGGGCGATTCCTTGTTCATCATCCAGGAAGGCTCGGTGGAGATTCACAAGAAAGACCCCAACACGGGAATCAATTTTCTTCTCACCGAGCTCAAGCGGGGCGCGTGCTTTGGAGAGATGGCCTTGCTCACCGGGAAGCCACGCGGCGCGACCGTGGTGGCCATCGAGCCAACCACGTGTGGCGTCTTGGACGTGAACACGTTCAACGCTCTGCTGCTTGCCCAGCCCAAGATTGGCATCGCACTCAGCCGCGTTCTGGCCGAACGCCTGGAAGAAGCCAACCAGCAAAGCGGCATCGAGTACATCCAACTGAACAAGCTGCAGTTTGATGCGCGCGTCCTGTCGCTGCTCCCGCTGCAAGTGATCCAGGAACACAAAGTGTTGCCCGTCGGCTACAGCAACAACCGTCTGTCGCTCGCCATGGTGAATCCGAACAACCTGATCGCCTTGGACGATGTGCGGCGGCTAATCAAGGGCGTGATGATTGAGCCCGTGGTCACTTCGGAAGACGACTTCCGGCGATTCATGACCACCAAGTACGTCGAGCTTTTCAAGGAAGAAGAGAAAAAAGCGCAGATCAAGGAGCAGGCGGCGCAGAGTGGCGCCAAATCCCTTGCCGCCGCGGGCGACACCGCGGAGAGTGTGCTCGAGTCCCTCCAGACCGAGGCGCTGAAGTCGCTCGAGGTGGACGAATCGCAACAGACCACGGAAAGCGTCACCGACCTTTCGCGCTCCGCCGAGGATGCGCCCATCATCCGCCTGGCCAACAACGTTCTGGCCCTGGCCATCAAAAAAGGCGCCAGCGACATCCACATTGAGCCACAGGAAAAAGATGTTTCAGTGCGCTTGCGGATCGACGGCGCGCTGCAACAGGTGCAGGTGCTGCCCAAGAAAATTCAGATGGGATTGATTTCGCGCCTCAAGATTCTTTCCAAACTGGACATCGCGGAGAAGCGGCTGCCTCAGGACGGCCGCATCAGCGTGCGCATGGAAGAACGCCCCATCGATTTCCGCGTCTCCACCATCCCGTCCAAGTGGGGCGAGAAAATTTGCATGCGCATCCTGGATAAATCGAACACGCTGCTGGGGCTCGATAAGATGATTCTGCACCCGGACGCGCTGCAACAGGTTCGCGACATGATCGCGCAGCCCTATGGCATCATTTACGTGACCGGCCCCACAGGCTCGGGCAAGACCACCACGCTTTACAGCGCGCTGGCCGAGCTGAACGATCCGGACGTGAACATTTCCACGGCCGAGGATCCCATCGAGTACGATTTGGCTCGCGTCAACCAGGTGCAGGCGCACAAGGAAATTGGTCTCGACTTTGCCCGCATCTTGCGCGCCTTCCTGCGCCAGGACCCGGACATTATCCTGGTGGGCGAAACGCGCGACAAAGAAACTGCGCACATCGCCGTGGAGGCCGCACTTACCGGCCACCTGGTGTTCACCACGCTGCACACCAACGACGCGGCGGGTGCGTTCGTACGCCTGAACGAAATGGGAGTGGAGCAATTCCTGATGTCGAGCTCCACGGTGGGTGTCGTGGCCCAGCGATTGACCCGCCGGCTTTGCCAGAAATGCAAGGAGCCTTACACGCCGGACGAAATTTCCATGAAATATATGGGGCTCGCCTACGATCACTCCGCCATTTTTTACAAGAACAAGGGCTGCGAGAAGTGCTCAATGACCGGATTCAAGGGGCGCGTGGGCGTTTACGAAGTTCTGCGCATGAATTCCGAGCTGCGGAAATTGATTGCCCAGGGCGGCAAGACCGAGGAAATCACCGAGGTCGCCGTCCGCCACGGAATGAAAACCCTGAAGGATTACTCCGTGTGGCTCCTCAACAATGGTTGGACTACCATGGAGGAAGTCCTGCAGGTGGTCGCGGTGCAGGAATAGACTAGACAGAATCCAAAGAGAAATTGCAGCGCAGGACTCGCAAATCTGCCCTGCGGCTTTTCCTAATGCTTTTCGCAAGCGACAACTAAGGTTCGCCCGCCCTGAAGCATCGGGCGGGCTTTTTTGTTTGGGCATTCTTTTGGAGGCCAATGGGATTGAAAGAGTACTTCCTCGGAATCGACGGCGGCGGGACGCGCACCACGGCGTGGTTGGCCAATAAACAAGGCCGCGTGGTGGCGCGAGCGGTTGCCGGGCCGTCGAACCCACTGAAAGTTGGATACGAGGCCTGCGAGCGTGAGATCTTACGCGCCGCGCTCCAAGCTCTTCGAAAGGCACACGTGGCGCCAACTTTCAGGTCGGAACGAAAGGGAGCATCGAAAGCTGCTGACCTGAAGGTCGGCGCTGCGAAAGACAGGATGGAGGCGATTGTGGTTGGCCTCGCAGGGGTGGACCGCCCTCAGGTGCACTCCCCGATCTTGAAGTGGTTGCGCAAAACGATCCCTGCGCGTCACCACCTGCTCACCTCGGATGCCGCTATCGCCCTGCACGCCGCGATCGGGAATTCGTCCGGCATCATGGTGATTTCGGGGACGGGTTCGATTGCGTATGCCCGCGACGAAGGGGGCAATGACCTGCGGTCGGGAGGCTGGGGCGCTGCCTTCGACGACGCCGGCTCCGGTTACGACCTCGGGCGGCGCGCCATCATCGCAGCCCTGCGCGACTACGACGGCCGCGGCCACCCCACGATCCTCGGAGCGAGGATTTGCCGCGCCCTGCAAATTCGCGACATCACCCAAATCATCCTGAAACCGCTCAACGCTCAGGATATTGCGGCACTCTTCCCGGTGGTCCTAAGAGCCGCTCAGCGCGGCGATGCCGTGGCGCGATTCATGTTGGACGTCGCGGCCCACGACCTTTCTGACCTCGCCTTCGCATTAATTGACCGCCTGGGCTGGAAGTGCCGCGCGTTTCCCGTGGTCTGTGCGGGCGGGATTTTCAGCGCCAGCCCACGCGTGCGCAAAATGTTTTCCTTGTTTGTGCGCAACATCGCCCCGCGAGCCCGCCCCATCCTCCTCCGCAAGCAGCCCGTGGAAGGCGCAATCTCACTGGCCCGCGAGATCGCAAACTCCCGTTAACATTTGGAGAGCATTTTTTGGCATAGCTCCGAATGCACAAACTAGAGGTCATTTCAGAATTCCTTCCGTCGAAACCATCTCCAGTGCGCTACAATAACCCGCCATGTCCCAGATGATGCGTGAAATCCTGGAGCAACCGCAGGCTCTGGCGCGCACGCTGAAGTCGGAGCGCGAGCACGCCATGGAATTCCAACACCTGGCCCGCGCGCGGAAGTTCCGCCTGATCGTGCTGGTGGCGCGGGGCACCTCTGACAATGCGGCACTTTTTGGACGCTACCTACTGGAACTCACCACCGGCATCCCGGTCTCGCTGAGCGCTCCGTCCATCCACACCCTTTACCACGGCCACGTCGATTTCCGCGACGCCCTCGTGGTCGGGATCTCGCAGTCGGGCGAAGGGACGGACATCAACATGGTGCTGAAGGCCGCCAAACGACAAGGCGCCGTCACCCTGGGCATTACCAACGAGGCGCGCTCGACGATGGCGGGCTTGGTGGACGAGGCATTCCTGGTACGCGCGGGAAAACAGCAATCGGTGGCGGCTACTAAAACCTACTCCGGCCAGCTTATGATCTTTTACTTGCTGGCTTGCGCGCTGTGCGAGCAAGTCACACTGTCAGGCGTCAGCGAGATTCCCGGCCACGTTCGGGAAGCGCTAGGCCTTGTTGAGGAAATCCGAGTGCTGGTGGAACGCTACCGGTACATGCGCCAGTGCGCGGTGGTGGCGCGCGGAATCAACTATGCCAATGCGTACGAGCTGGCTTTGAAGCTTATGGAAACCTGCTACGTGGTGGCCGAGCGATTTTCCTCCGCCGACTTTCTCCACGGGCCCATCGCCCTGATGGAGCGCGATTTCCCCGTCCTTATGTTGATGCCGCCGGGAAAAACCTTTGCGGGCCTGAAAGACCTGATCGGACGCCTGCGCGAGCTGCGCGCCGATACGCTGGCGATTACTTCCGCCGACGCGCGCCTTCCCAAGGGGACGCGCGCCATTCGCTTGCCGGGCACGATACATGAAATCTATTCGCCCATTCCATACATTGTCCCCGGACAGATATTCACCGCCCTGCTCGCCGAAGCCAAAGGGTTGGACCCGGACAAACCGCGCTCACTGCAAATCGTGACGAAAACGGTTTAAGGGAATTGAGTCATTGCATCATTGAGTCATTGCGCCATTGAAAAAAAGCGTCTTCCAATGGCTCAATCGCGTAATTTCTCGAAAGGAAATCATTGTGACGAAACAACTTGGGTTCTTATCAACCGCATTCCTTGTGCTCGCGTCTACTTCCGCCCACGCTCAAATGCCTCTCACGCCCGCACAACAAGCGTGGGTGGACAAAACTCTCGCGCAGATGACACTGGAAGAAAAGATTGGCGCGGTGATTTTCCCCGCAACCTCGGGAGAATTCACCAATCTGGATAGCGACGCGTTCCAGCAGATCAAGGACAACATTCAGAAGTACCACGTGGGTGGATACCACATTGAAGGCTTCTCGGGAGGCGACCCCGCTTCCGCCGCGCTCCTGGTGAGCCGAATGCAGGCGCTGGCCAAAGTGCCTCTTTTAATTACGGCCGACTTTGAGGGGGGCGTGGGTGTCGAGTTTGAGGGCGCCACGCGATTCCCGCGCGGGATGGCCATTGGAGCCACAGGCGATCCTCAATACGCCTACGACACGGCCAAATTCACCGCGCAGGAGGCCAAGGCCATAGGCGTGTCTGTGAATTTCTATCCGGTAGTCGACGTGAACGTCAATCCCGCCAATCCCATCATTAATGTCCGCTCGTTTGGCGAGAATCCGCAACGCGTAGGGGAATTCGGCGCGGCTTACGTGAAAGGTACGGAGGACCAGCACATCATCGCCACCGCCAAGCACTTTCCCGGCCACGGCGACACCAGCGTGGATTCCCACATTGAGCTTCCCGTTCTTCCTTTCGACCGAAATCGCCTGAACCAGGTGGAGCTTCCACCCTTCCAAGCGGCCATTCAGGCAGGTGTAGGCGCGGTGATGACAGCTCATATTTATCTGCCCCAGCTCGAAAAAACTCCCGGCGTACCCGCTTCCCTCTCCCAGTCAATTACCACCGGTCTGCTACGCGACGAGTTTGGCTTCAAGGGGCTGATCTTTACCGACGGCCTTCCCATGCACGCCATCACTTCCAACTTCGGCGCCGAGCAAGCTCCGGTGATGGCCATTGAGGCGGGCGCGGACGTGGCGCTCGAACCGGTGGATGTTGCCAAGACGTTTGCCGCGCTCCAGTCCGCCGTCAATAGCGGCGCCCTCACAGTTGAACGATTGAACCAGTCGGTTCGGAGGTTGCTCGCCGCCAAGGCCTGGGAGGGACTGAACACGAAGCGTGCCCCGACGCTCGACGAACTGGATACCCTGGTGAGTAGCCCCGCTGCCCAACAAAAATCCCAGGAAATTATCGAGCACGCATTGACCCTTGTGAAAGACGACTCGACCGCGCTGCCGCTGCATCTGAGCGACAACGACCAGGTTCTTCTGTTGAATTTTGTGGATGCGAGCGACCAGGAAAATCCGGGTAATTCGGGCCTCACCTTCAGGTCGGAATTCCTAAAGCGCCACGCCAAGACTTTGTTTGCCACCGTCTCTCCCGGAATTTCTCCCAGCGAGGCGAGATTAATCCAGCAGCTTGCAGGATCCTACAAAACCATCGTAGTCTCGTGCTCCATTCGCATCGCTTCCTATAAAGGCGCGTTGGGCCTGAACGATGTGCAGCAAAACCTCCTGCGCACCGTGGCCCAGCACAAAGGTCCGTTCGTGTTCGCGCTTTTCGGCAGCCCCTACCTCCTGAATTACATGCCCGAATTGCCATCATACGCGCTCGCCTACGATTTCTACCCGGGCGCCGAGACCGCCATGGTTCGCGCGATCTTTGGCGAAATTAGATTCAGCGGAAAACTGCCCGTCACAGTAGGCAACTTTCCATTGGGGTTTAGACTGGATAAAACGGAAGATACCATCCCTGCTGTGAAGTGAGTAACTTAAGGGCTTGTGTCAACTGTGGTCCGCTCTACACCGCCCGCAAGATTCGAAGCTGGGGAAAAGCGGCCCGAAAGAGGCGGTCGTCAAGCGTCAGGAGGCGGCAGCCTTTCTCTACGGCATGCGCACCAATCAGGAAGTCGGCCAGAATGCGCCTTGGACCGGATTCGCGGTGCTTCCTACGGCGACCGGCGTAAGTCTGGAATGCGCGACCGGCGATGCGCCAGACAGCCTCATTGAGATCCCAATCGATCTGAATGCCGGTGTCATTGAAGAATGAATCGAGGAAAGGTTCGTCTCGGCCGGGAAAAGCCAAGAGTTCTGCAAATACAGGAGCGGCGACAATCAAATTTCCATGCCCCAGGGCTGTGTCGAGAGCGGATTGCACCCGTGCGTTTAGCGCGTTATCTGTGTCCCAAAGACCTACAATAATGTTGGTGTCGAGAGCGGTCGTCATGGCTCACGAAGCTTGCGGACAGATCGGATAACAGCTTTTAGTCCGGAGCCCATCCCCACATTCCCGATGCCGCGGTATTTTGCAAAGGGGCTTTTGGTCCTGACTGGCCGCACACGGATTCCTTTTCCGTCGCCTTCAAAGATTAGCCTGTCACCAGGGCGGACACCGAGGACACGACGAATCTCCTGCGGAACGGTGATCTGGCCCTTGCTCGTGATGCGTGCCTGTTTCTGCATGGTTTACCTGCCGTCCTTACTTTACCACAATCCTCCTTACCTCAGCTAAAACAAGCAGGGTTTCGGTGTCGTCAAGCTGCTTATGTAAAAAGTTCAAGGGTGCGGTTTTTCCAATCCTCATTAAAACGGTTAAAGATCGCATAGATGATCCGGTCGACGCTGGCGACGTTGGTAAAGACCACCATGTGTCGAGTGCGGCGGCGGACTTCTACAAAGCAACGCTCGATGGCGTTGGTAGTCCTTAGCTTTCGCCATAGGTGCCGTGGAAACGAGAAGAAGTTCAGCAGCTCCGGCAAGTCTTTCTCCAAGCCGTTGACCACCCGGGGATAGACACGCTGCCAGTTCCACATGAAGCGCTGAAAGGCCCGCCGAGCCTGGGCCAAACTGGGCGCCAGGTAGATCGCTTGGGCGTCGCGCTTCACCTCGTCATGGGCGCGCCGCTCCAAGGCCCGCAGCATTCGGGGCAGAAATGATTGTTGGCGGGTGCGCCGCACCCGAAACCGGATGATCCCCCCAGGGGTGACATAGTCCCGTCCGTAGAACCCGTTGCGACTGTCCTCCCGCTCCTCCGCTCGCTCGTACCACTTCAGCCCCAGGTACTGCTCCATCTGTTGCTCCGAGTCTGCTTCCATCAACTTCTTCAACGTGTCTTGCACCTGCCCTTTCATGACTCCCCCAAAACTCTCGCGCAAATCCTTCAGAAACACTTGCAATTGTTCCGTGCTACGATGGGGTCCGTCCATAGGGTGTAGGCTCCTTTTCCTTGGGAGATTTTGTTGCTCGCACAACAAAACCTACACCCTCTTCCTTTTCACACAAACAACGTTTCGTCACTGATGGCAAAGTTCCCATGCGGCCTGGGGATGAATGGGGAAACTGAGGGAGGCATTATCCTTATGAAGAACCTGCGAACGATGGCCCGATTATCGTTTCTTTTTGTCGGCCTTACGATCGTCGCCCTGTGGGCTGCCTCGTTTGATTACAAGACCCAAGCTCAAGGCAGTTTGCCTAAAGCGGGCGAATTCTTTCCGGTCGCCGTTTGGTATGGCGGGGGCAAAGCGCGGGCGCCCATGCTCGAGCCCGTGGACTCCACCAGCGCGGCGCGCTGGGGGCGCGACCTGGACGCCATCAAGGGTGTGGGCTTCAACACGGTGAAGTGCTGGGTGGATTGGGCGACCGCGGAGCCCAGACCCGGCGAATTCCACTTTGAGAATCTCGACCTTCTCCTGCGCCTCGCTCATGCGCGCGGGCTGCGGGTGATTGTCCAAATCTATCTGGACTCCGCTCCGGACTGGGTGGGCGAGCGCTTCCCCGACGCGCAGTTTGTAGACCGCAGTGGCGCGGTGATCAAGTCGCAGGCCGCGCCGGGATTTTGCATCGATCATCCCCAGGTGCGCGAGCAGGTGGTGAAATTCCTGCAGACGCTCTCCCGGGACGCGAATCGCTCTCCAGCCCTTTATGCGTGGGATGTGTGGAGCGAGCCCCACGTGATCAATTTGGCGGAGTTCCCTTACCTATCCAACCCCGAGTTCTGTTACTGCCCCAACAGCCAGGCGAGGTTTCGCCAGTGGCTGAAAGCGAAATACAAGACGCTCGCCTCTCTGAATGCCGCCTGGTACCGCGGTTTCGAGCGCTGGGAGCAAGTGGAGCCGCCTCGCTCATCGACCATCCTCTCTTACACAGACTACATCGACTGGCGGACTTACATCGATGACAAGCTGGCGGGTGATTTGAAGACTCGCGTGGACGCTATTCGCAGCGGCCAACCGGGCCCCACCAGCCTCGCGGTGAACAAACAATTAATTCAGCCCATCACCAGTCACGCTGCGGTGCCGGGCCTTTTCACCTCGCCCACCGACGGATATGGCGAGCCGGACGATTGGAAAATGGCGGCAAACGCCGACTTTTTCGGCACTTCGATCTACCCGAAGCACTCGCAATCCACCCGCCCGTGGCCTTACCAACAGCTTGACGCGGCGCTCGATTTCTCGCGCTCCTCGGGACGAAGTTACGGGAAAGGATTTTGGATTGGAGAGATGCAGGCCGGACAGGGCGCCACCGCCATGCGCATCGCCGACCCGGTGAACTCGCATGACCTCGAGTATTGGATGTGGCAAGTGGTGTCGCACGGCGCGCGCGAAATCGCCGTCTACGCGTGGTATCCCATGAATGCCGGATACGAATCGAATGGCTACGGCCTCATCAATCTCGACGGGACCCTCACCGATCGCTCCCGCGCCGCGGGAAATGTCGCGCGAATTATCTCGAGTCACTCGGCCGAACTGAACGCTGCCACGTCAGCGCCCGCCCAGGTGGCCATCCTCTATAACCGCCTGTCCTATATGGTGGGCGGCGAAGAGTCATCGCTCGCCATGCTGGGCAGCGCCGAGCGCGATTCGCTGATGGGTTTGCACCGCGCCTTCACCGAGCAGCAGATTCCGGTCGATTTCGTTCATCCCGAGGATGTGGTGGCGGGAAGAATCAGCCGGTACAAGATTCTGGTCATGCCTTACGCCGTCATGCTTTCAAAAGAGGTGGCCGAGGGCGTCAAGCGCTACGTCCAGGAGGGCGGGACGGCAGTCTCGGAAGCTCGCCTGGCTTGGAACGATGAGCGAGGGTTCTCCAGTGAGGTCATACCCGGCTTCGGCCTCGCGGAAGTTTTCGGGGCGCGCGAGAAAGTGATCCGTCCCGTCGAAAGGCCGGCAATTCTTGTGGAAGGGACGGCAGGATTGCCTGGGCTTGCACCAGGCGAGAAAATGTTGGGTGAGGCCTATGAGGAGGACCTCGAACCGCTTGGGCAAGCACAAGTGCTGGCGCGCTTCACAAACGGCGAGGCAGCAGTGGTTGAACAATCGTTTGGAAAGGGCAAGGCCATCCTGGCGGGATCGTTCTTGGCCCTCTCCTGCCAGCGCCACCCGGAGGATTCCACCAAACGATTGCTGATGGCCCTGGCGCATGCTGCGGGCGTAGCGCCTGAAGTTCGAGTGTCAGGCGACGGGACTGCTGAAGTGGAAGTGCGCCGCCTGGTGAACGACCGGTTTCAAATCCTCTTCGTCTTCAACCACGCCGACGCGCCCGCCAATTCAACCATTTCTGTTCACTTCCCCTGGCCCGCCGGCGAGGCTCGCGACCTTGCCAGTGATGAAGCGGTGCCGCTGCACGACAACGCGGGTTCCACTGAAATCCAACTGAACATGAAAGGCGGAGAGATTCGGGTGCTGCGCTTTGACCCGCGCTAAGCAGGTCTGGTGCATTTCCATTCAGGGTATCAGGCCCGACGCACAATCGCTAAAGCAACCCAAAAGTCGGGCTATTTGGGGATTTCCACTTCCGCCCCTCTGCGTTCGGCGGACAGGTAGGCGCTATAGAGCACGGCGATGGTATCGCGCGCCAGTTCCGCCCCGGAGAGCGGCTCGCGATTCAAGGAAATGGATTCTATAAAATCCTGGAACTCCTGCGGATAGCCGTGCTGCCAATCCTCGTCGGGCGCGGGATTGCTCCAGCCCTGCTTGGTGCCGAGCTTCTCCGTCACATAAACATCCTTCAGTTGCTCCTCGCGCGGATTGTAGGTTTCGAGCGCGTCGGTGGGATTCAGATTGCATCGCGTGCGGTGGTTGTTGGCAAAAACTTCCAGCCAGTTGTGGACTCCGCCCATCACGAGCTCGGAGGAAAAAATGTCGGCCACCGTGCCGTCGTCAAAAGTGATGTGCATCTGGCCGTAGTCTTCCACATCGTCGTAGGTGGTGCGCAGAAATCCGGCGTCGCGGAAGTTTTTCATCCGGGTGATTTCATGGATGCGCGCGGAAACGGTGGCGGGCCGAATGGGCTGCGCGTCGCGAGCCCGCCCTTCAACACGTTTCAAGTGCAGCGCCGCGCTCAGGGGGTGGCAGCCTTTGCCCACCAGCGACCCGCCGCCGGAAAATTTCCAGATGCCGTAGTAGGGTGAGTGCGACCCGCTGTGCGATTCGTCGCCAATCAGCCATAGAATCTGCCCGCCGGATTTCGCCAGAATCTCGCATTCCTTGGTGATGGCCGGCGCGTAAACCCAGTTCTCGGCATAACAAATTTTCTTCCTGGATTCGCGCGCCGCAGCCAGGATGCGGTCGCAACTGGCCATCGCCTCGCGCAGCATGGTTTCCTTGGGAAAAGTGTTGCCGCGGAATTCCTCTCCCCCCGGACCGTAGTATCCCGTAAAAGGTTTTTCGATCGCGACGTGCTTGCCGCGCTTCAATGCCGCAATCGCCAGGGGCTCGTGTGCGGAACCTGGCGCGCAGATATCGACCAAATCCACGGCGCCACAGAGTTCATCGAGCGAGGGAAATGCGGCGATTCCGCGTTCCCGCGCAAATGCGTCGCGCGATTCAGCTGAGTTGGATGTGACGCCCACCACTTGTACGGGAACACTGTGAACTCGCCGGTACCCCTCAAAATGAAAGCGCGCGGCAAAACGCGCCCCCACAATTCCCACTCGGATTGCGTCTGGCATCGGATTTACCTCTTGGCTTGTCGTTGCACCGGGATTATCCTGTTGGCGCGCGGCTCCAGGACTTTCTTCCAGAGACCGCCGCTGCAGCCGGGAATTCTAACACTGCCTCGCCTCAGGGTGGCTCGTTTTGTTCGAGCAACGAGCGCGGCCGGCGCAACCCGCTAGGCAAGGAGAGAATGCTATGGAAAAAGTTTCGCGACGCAATTTTCTGAAGAAATCTTCGGGGATCGCCGTGGCCGCAGTGGCATTGGGGCGCAGCACGGGCGCGATGGCCTCAGAGCCCCATATCGAGTTCCCCACCGAGCCGCGAGCGCGCCTCTCCGTCGCGTCGTACCCGTTCCGAGATTTCATTTCCAGCCCGCACTGGAAAGCGGCCGGCAAGGCGCCACCCGCGATGGACATCAAAGGATTCGGCGCCATGGTGGTGGAAAAATTCAATGTGAAAAACATCGAGCCGTGGAGCGCGCACTTCGCATCCACCGACGCTGCTTACGTGGCAGAGCTTCGCGCTACCTTTGACAAGGCGGGCGCTCACGTTATCAACATCCCCGGCGATATCAAGCACAGCGTTTACGATCCCGATGCTGCCAACCGCTCCGAAGCGGTGAAGGAGGGCAAGACCTGGATTGACGCAGCCACTGTGCTGGGCTCGCCGAGCGTGCGCATCCACATTGGAAGGGTTAAGAATGCCAAGCCCGACGTCGATCTGGCGGCGGGGAGTTTGGGCCAGATTGCCGACTACGGGGCCACCAAGAATGTGGTGGTGAATCTCGAGAACGACGACCTGGTGAGCGAGGACGCCTTTTTCGTCGTCAAGGTCATCGAGAAGGCAAACAATCCCTACCTTCACGCGCTGCCCGACTTCGCTAATTCCATGATGAGCCAGAGTGCCGTATTCAACTACCGCGCGGTCACGGCGATGTTCAAGCACGCCTACAATATTTCTCATGTCAAGGAAGGCGAAGACGGAGAAGGCGGAAAATTCATCGCCGTCGATGTTGAGAAAACTTTCGGCATCGCCAAAGCCGCCGGCTATCGCGGTTACTACTCCATGGAGATGGACCGCAAAGGCGACCCTTACGAGGGCACGCAAAAGCTCATCGACATGAGTTTGAAATATCTGGCCTAGGCCCGTCCGCTCCATTAACTTCGTTGAGGTGCAGGGCCGATATTCCCACGCCCTGCACCAAGTTGAAACCCGGCGGTGGACGGAATCGAAACTAAAAATTTGCTTTGGAGGAGTCCATCATGTGCAAATTTTGGGTGATGCCATGTGTGATTGCAATGTTGATACTGGCAGTGTTTAATTCAACGGGCAGGGCTGCACAAGCGTCGTGCGACAGCCTGGCCAAGCTGGCGCTGCCCAATACGAAAATCACGTTGGCCCAGGTTGTGCCCGCCGGGACTTTCGTCGCTCCGCCTTCTCCGTTTCCGGGGCAAACTCCGCCCAGCTTCAAAGACGTCCCCGCGTTTTGCAGGGTGGCGGCAGACATTGCGCCCACATCCGATTCCGACATCAAGATCGAGGTCTGGATGCCCATGGCGGACTGGAATGGCAAATATCGCGGCCAGGGCAATGGCGGATTTGCCGGAGTGATTGACTTTCCCGCGATGGGCGAGGGGGTGAAGCTCGGCTATTCAACGGGTGGGACTGACACCGGGCACACCACGGTGGACGCGGCGTGGGCGCTTGGCCATCCCGAGAAGGTGATTGACTTCGGCTATCGCGGCGTCCACGAGATGACAGCGAAATCCAAGGCCATCGTGGACGCGTTCTATGGCCGCGCACCCCATCACTCCTACTTTGCCAGTTGCTCGGATGGCGGCCGCGAGGCTTTGATGGAGGCGCAGCGCTTCCCGCAGGACTACGATGGAATTCTGGCGGGCGCTCCGGCGAATTATTGGACGCACCTGCTGGTGACCGGGATGTGGACCCTTCGGGCCACGTCGCTGGATCCCGCGAGCTACATTCCGGCAAGCAAAATTCCTGCGCTCAGCAAGGCGGTACTGGCGGCCTGCGATGCACAGGATGGATTGAGCGATGGGCTCCTGAATGATCCGCGGCAATGCCACTTTGATCCGGACACGCTCCTCTGCAAAGATGTCGACGCGGACTCTTGCCTGACCGCGCCTCAGGTGGCCGCGCTCAATAAAATCTACGATGGACCTCACGATTCAGCGGGCCACCAGTTATTTCCCGGATACATGCCGGGCGGCGAGGCCGGATATGGCGGTTGGCCACTTTGGATAACCGGCACCGCGCCGGCGCGAAGCCTGATTGGTTTTTTCAGCGTGGGTTATTTCTCCAACATGGTTTACGAAAAGAAGGATTGGGATTTCAAAACCTTTGACATCGACCAGGCCACCAAACTGGCCGACACGAAAACGGGCGAGGCTCTGAATTCCACCGACCCAAATCTCAAACCCTACATGGACCGCGGGGGAAAACTCATCCTCTACCACGGCTGGAGCGATGCCGCCATTCCCGCGCCCAACACCATCGACTATTACAACAGTGTGGTGGAGAAAATAGGGCAGCAGCCCACCGAGTCTTTTGTGCGCGTTTTCATGGCGCCTGGGTTGCAACACTGCGGCGGGGGTCCAGGGCCGAATTCATTTGGACAAGAGGGCCGCGGGGCGCAAGATCCCGACCATAATGCTTACATGGCGCTCGAACACTGGGTGGAGAAGGGCGTGGCGCCGTCCAAAATCATCGCCACGAAATTCATGGACGACTCTCCCGCCAAGGGCGTGCAGATGACGCGCCCCCTCTGCCCCTACCCGCAAATCGCAAAGTATAAAGGCGAGGGCGATGCGAACGACGCTGGCAATTTTGTTTGCGTGGCGGGGAAAAAGTAAGGCAGGACGATTTCCAAGCGAGCCTTAGCCTGCGGCGCGTACGATCACCACTTTGCGTTCCGGGCCAAAGCCTTCGCTTTGCGTGCGCACTTTCGTCTGGTCTTTTAAGGCAAGGTGAATAATGCGGCGCTCGCGTGCGTTCATGGGATTGAGGGTGAACGGGTCGCCCGATTCGATCACGCGCTCTGCCGCCACTTGAGCCATCAGCCTCAGCTCCTGCACTCGCATTTCGCGGTAACCCCGGCAGTCCAAAGTGATTTTTCCGAACAGATCTTCACCCAAGCGGACTGCTTTGAACACCACGGATTCAAACGCATCCAGCAGTGCGGCGTTTTTTTCGAGCAGAACGTCCTGGTCGGGGCCGGCGAAATCGATGACGTAGGCCGGCGAACCCGCCGCCTCATCGGCGGGCGGCGCCTGGCGAACCGTCCATTTTAGATCGAACTTGCCGTGCTGAACGATCTGCCGGAGGAGTCCCTCGACGGCGCTCAAATAACTCTCGATAGACTGGCGTTCCGGCTGCGCTGGTGAAGTGCCCATGAAGAACTATTCCTTTTCCGCTGCAACCTTTCGGGGAGCGGGAACGATGGGTTGGATGGGCATCGTGCGATTGATGAAAATCTGCTGGGCGATGCCCACCACGTTCGCCGCCAGATAATAGAGAACCAGGCCACTCGGGAAACTAAAGAACATCACGCCAAATATCAAGGGCATCAGCATCATCATTCGTTGCTGCCCGGGGTCGGTGGTGGCCATGGGCGTCATCTTTTGCAGGATGAACATTGTGATGACCATAAAGATGGGCAGGAGGGGCAGCGGGTACCCCATAAAATGGAAGTTGTCGGCGGCCGAAAGATCTCTCCACCAAAGAATCCAAGGAGCGTGGCGCAACTCAATGGCCTGGGCGAGGACGCGATAGAACCCGTAAAGAAATGGTAGCTGCAGCATCATGGGCAAACAGCCTCCCAGGGGATTCACGCCGTGCTTCTTGTAGAGCGCCATCACTTCTTCGTTCATGCGCTGCTTGCGTGGGTCATTGAACTTGTATTGCTTGTAACGGTCCTGAATGTCCTTCACCAGCGGCGCGATTTTCTGCATGTTCTGCGCGGACCGAATACTTTTCACCTTCAGGGGAAACATGGCGAAGTTGATGAGGATTGTGAGGATGACGATAGCCCAGCCGTAATTATACACCCAGTTCTCGTAAATGAAGCGCAGGCCAAGGAACAACGGTTTGGCGACAATGGTGAACCATCCAAAACTCACCAATCCATCAAGAGGAGGCTTTACGACGCCGAGAACGTCCAGGGCCTTCGGCCCTACGAAGAGTCTGAAAGCAAGTGGCTGCGGCGCGGAGCTGGCCAGTGTGGCAGTAAGCGGCTGGGGCAACTCTTTCTCTTTCCAATCCGGGGGATTCCATGTATGCCCGGCGAATCGGAACGTTACGTCAGGTGGAAATGGTTGTTCTGTTGAATCAGGAAGGAAGATGTTTGTAAAGAATTTATCTTCGAGTCCCGCCAGCCCCAAAGGACCCGGGACATTTTGTTCCTCTTTTGCTTTGGCCTGAGGCACCGAGGTGCCGCAGTAGCCGAGCCATGTGCACCAGGGGGAGATCATTTCTTGCGCCGACCCGTAAACCGCTTGTCGAGCGGCTTCACTCGTCTTAAACGGCAAAGAATTGTCGCCAAACCCACCCGGCCACTCGACGCCCAGCGGAAAGTTACGTTGCCCGTCGGAGACGCTTACTTCCGCGTGGATTTCATACCCATGCTCAAAGGAAAATTTCTTGCGAACTAGAACAGTGCCGTCACTGTATGTGAATTCAAGGCTGATGGGAGCCGTGTAAGGTGGGCCCAAAATCTGAACGTTGGGCAGATGTTTTTCATTGACGAACGCTGATGTTACAAGCTGCGACGCCTTCGAAACGTAGAGCCCCGAATTCACTTTGTGGCTAAGCTCAGAATTTGCCTTAAGCGTCTGTGAAGGGTCGGTGACGACAAGGCTCATGGGATAACCGAGCGTTTCGCATGCCGGCTGATTCACCAATTCCAGCAGTTTCTCATTCTCATCCCGGTATTTCTTGAGCACCCAGCTTTTAATGAGGGCACCCCGCGTGGAGAACGTCGCCTTGTACAAATCGTTTTCCACCACAATCTCTTCAGCCTTGCTCCCTTCTTGAATGGGAATAGAAGAGGGCGCGACGGGTTTGGCGGGCGGTTCCGACTTCCTGGAGGACTCGGCCTTTACGGGCGATCCCGGCTTTTCCGTAGCGGGGACGGTTGCGGGAGTGGACGGTTGTCCTTGAACTTGAGTTGTAGTGACCGGCGGCGTTTTAGGTCGAGCCGGCGCGTTCTTCATCATGAACACGCGCCAAAGCATCAGCACGGCGAAAGAGAGCGCGAAGGCAATAATGACTCGCTTGTCTTGTTCCATTTTCAAATTGGCATGGGGCTTTCTGGCGGCAGTGTCCGATCGAGCGCCCGTCCGGCGCGAGGCGGCGTTACGTCCCTGCTCAGCACCCTCATACTTCTTGAAGCCTCACCTTCCTACTTTCTGCTTTGGCAGCACGGCGCCAGGGGCACCGGGTCGTATCCGTGCCCACCCCAGGGACGACATCGAAGCAGCCGCCCCAAGGCCAGCTTGGCCCCTTGCCACACTCCCCACTCCTCAATGGCCTCGTAAGCGTAAGCCGAACAGGAAGGGTAATAGCGGCACGATGAGGGCGAAAGGGGTGAAAGGCTGGCCTGGTAAAACTTGATGAAACCCAGCGCCACAGTTCTCATTCGGGAGGAGCTTGGGGCGCGGCCTCCGGGGGTGGCGCCTTGGGAAAGAGCTTGAGAATTTCCCGTTCGAGCGTTGGAAACGCGACCTTCGCCACGCCTTGGCGCGGGTTCATCACAATGTCCCAGCCGCCGGGAATCGACGTCCGGTTCAAGCGAAACACTTCGCGCAGGCGGCGCTTCAGCCGGTTGCGGAAGACCGAGTTCCCCAAACGCACCGGGGCGGTGACGCCCAGTCGCGTCTGTGGAAGGCCGTTGGATCGGAAGAAAATCGTGCATAGCGACGCGCTTCGGCGCTGACCTTCGTCGTACGTCCGCTTGAACTGGGCCCGGCGCAAGAGCCGGAAATCCTTGGGGAATGCGTGCGGCGCAAAGCGAGCATTCATGGAGTCAAGCGGTGGCGGCCCTTTTGGCGGCGGCGCTTCAGCGTGTTGCGGCCTCCGGGGGTCCTCATGCGAATGCGAAATCCATGCGTCTTGGCCCGACGCCGTCGGTTTGGTTGAAAGGTCCGTTTCAAGTCTCGATGCTCCCCACTATGAATTTGTCGATAGAGTCAATCACCTACAATAGCCTGCCTGGGCCTAATCAGTCAAGGAGCTTGAATTCGGGGCGGAAAGATGGAGTAACCGGGTCCGCCGTCTTGCGTGATGAACACATGACAATCCCGCATCTGAAGGATGCCTGCCGTGCGGCCAAGGGGCTGAAGACTAAGAGCATTCCCGACTAAACAATCGTACGACGGCACGTGGAGTGATTCTAATATGTGCGGTGTGTCAGGGCCGGGGTGACCGCCAAACTTTATTCCTTTTGATAACAGACTTCACCGCTGGCGCCCGGGTCCAAAAGACACAGTTCATCCCCCCAGGTATTTCCGCTGTTCTTGCTTGTCTGCTCGAGACGGAAGAAATACGTTGTGCGTTTGTGGTCGTCACCCTTGAGGACGATCATATTGCCATCAAATGAATAGGAGCCATCCCCAAAGTATGCCTGCGTGGTCTGCAAAACCTCGGTGTCTGAAACTCTCGACCTGTGCTGGGTGGCTCCCGCACCCCCGTAACGGCCATTGGCTTTGAATTCATACCGCAGGCCCACGCTGCCCGTGGCCGCGATCCAGGTTCCGGTCAAACGCTGCTTGATGGCCGCTAACTCTTTTCCGGAAGGCTGCGCGTTCTTGAATTGAAGGCTGTAAAAGAATTTCGGCCAGAGGTCGCCACGAAGTAATCCGAAGCAATTGCTGACCATGAAGTCCTTGGATGTGCCCACGAGAGTAGCGACCTGGTCGCCCAATTTCGCCTCCAGAAGAATCGCTCCCGAGGTTCGGGCTTCGCCTTCCTGGCCGCCGACGAGTTTCCGGATGGTGAAATACTCCCAGCCTTGCGGCGAGGTTCCTCGCGCCAGCCTTGGCGGCGGACTGGGGTAAGTAGTCAGGGGATCGGTTCCGAAAATGCCACGAAAGGCTCCTATCGCGTCGTCGCCCAAGGGGTGCGACAAGGGCCGGAATGGCAGCATGGTGAGCTGGCATCCTTCACCATTGCTGTACACCGGAGACCTGAGCACGATGCGATCGGGTAGTTCCTCACGAGTCCACGATTGCGGGTTCTCATAGACATAGTTGGCCAGGGCGCCACTCGCGGAGGTGTCGGAGCCCGTCGCAGGCGAGGAGGGCTGGGACGGGTTTTGGACCTCTGCATTGGCGTGGAAGCTTAAGGATTCGAAAAAGTTCACGAGCTCGGTCTGATAGGAGTTGGGTGAAACCGAAATCACCACGCTCACGAACTTTCCGAACCCGGTCGCGGTAAATAGGATAACGCGCAGGGGCGCTCCCTGGCTTATGGCATCCGCGTGATCGGTGAGGGACGTCCAACCCTCCGGGTTCGTTTCCGGCTGCGGCGAAGGGTGGCCGGCAAGACCAAGGGGCCGGGCGACCCTCAAGTCCCACTCATTCTGGAAATTTTCCGCCGGGCTGGCGTTGCTGGGCTGGCTGGGGAATAAGTAGATCTGGCAGAACTCCACTCGACCCTGGATCGTCTTGCGGTCCTGAAGAACGAGGACGCCGTTGGTTTGCGTTCGGCTCCACCCCTTGGGCGGAACGAACGTGGCAATATCAAAGGTCTCGGTTTGGGCAAACCCGGTTTGAACCAACGCCAGAGCGATCCACAGTGGCAGAAAAAATTTCTTCATTGGAGTGCCCCCGTGAAGCGAATTCACACGCAGAAAGACAGAGTATAACTCACCTTGAATTGGGGCTCTATCCGCAAAGTTGACCGGGAGCATGAAGCTGTTGGTCAGGCTTGGGACAAGAGAGGGTATAGAGCCCCATGATTATTAGGGCTCGCGACTTTTACTCTAGGATGCGTTAACGAGGATTATTTCCTGAACAGGTTCTCAAAGGCTTGGCGGGGATCGTCGGGGCGGTCGGCGCCCGGCTTGGTTTGCTTTTCCACGGTCACACGCGGAGCGTAGCAAGAACACTCATTCCGCGCATCTTTCTTGGCGATGCGGGTGAGGATGGACTGTGTGCACTCGAACCGGCACGAGGTGTCGAAGTACGCGCACTGCTTGCAACTATGAAGTTCAAACCCACATTTGGGGCATTTCCCCTTGAAATCGAGATCGGGCGCAAGAATCACGCCGCACCCGCCACAACGTGAGACGGAGTGCGTCCCGGGCAGGGTGATCGTTTTGGGTCCAATGCGTTCGGGTTTGGGGCCGGGCGCATGACCCGTCCGCTTCTCGCCGCGGTCGCTGCCGGAATCCTGGTAACCCCGCTGGCGATATTTTCGGTCGTCACTCATAATGCTTCCCCTTGTTTGGGCAGACTCCCAAAGACGTATGGTGAGGGCTGGCGTTCAGAAGTAATGCACGCACTAGGCAACCGCAGGGCTGGGATAAACCAGGCTGCGGGCCGGTTCCCAGGAAAGAAAAACCTTGGCGCCGCGCGCCGCGCCGTTTTGGGGGAGTGTGTCGCCGCTGTTGGATTCGCGCGCAATCACGCATTCCCCAGTCTCGAGTTTAACCGACCAGCGGCGGCTTCCACCTTCGTAGAGCGCTTCAATTACTTCGCCGGCCAGCAGGTTGGCGGGTGCGGGCGCAGGTGGCGCGATCGAGACGCGCACCGCCTCTGGGCGCACTGCAAGGGTAGCCGGCGCGCGGTCGGCGAGTTCGGCGGAATTGTTGCTCCAGAGGGACAAACCGGCGCGCGTTAGGAAGCGCGTGCCTTCCGCACAATGGCCGGCGACCGCGACGTCAAAGAAATTTTTCACGCCCATAAACTCCGCCACAAAGCGTGTGCACGGCCGCTCGTAGATTTCCTCTCCGCAGCCCAATTGTTCCAGGCGGCCGAGTTGGATGACGGCGATGCGGTCTGACATCACGAGCGCTTCCTGCTGATCGTGGGTGACAAAAATGAATGTGATGCCCAGCCGCTCGCGCAGGCGCTTCAACTCCACCTGCATTTCGTGGCGCAGTTTCTGGTCGAGGGCGCCCAGCGGCTCATCGAGCAACAGCACTGCAGGCTCGAGCACCAGCGCGCGCGCCAGCGCCACGCGTTGCTTTTCGCCGCCGCTCAGTTGGTGGGGCAGGCGGTCCCTCTTGCCCGGCAGGTCAACGAGTTCCAGCATCGCGTCCACCCGCTTGCGAATTTCACCGGGAGGTATTTTCTTCCGCTCCAAGCCAAACGCCACGTTGCGAAAAACGTCGAGATGGGGGAACAGCGCGTAGTGTTGGAAAACCGTATTGACGTTGCGGCGATAGGGCGGCAGGGTGGAGGCGTCGCGCCCCTCAATCATGATCTGCCCGCTCTGCGGCTGCTCAAATCCCGCCACCAGTCGCAACAAAGTCGTCTTGCCACTGCCGCTCGGGCCGAGCAATGTGAGGAACTCGCCGCGGCGCACCTCGAGAGAAAAGTCGGCGAGCGCGGTATACGTCCCGTAACGCTTATGAATGTTTCGGATTTCGACGATTGAGTCCATCAACCTGCTGGAGTGCCGGCTACGCTCGCTCTCGCCACGTGTTGCACGCAGTCAATTGGGCGGCGATCATTTTTCGCGCGGGCTCGGTGGCGTGAGAACATCATCGGGCATACCGGCCTCCGGATGCAAGCGGTTTTTACAGAGGATTGGCGCGAGGGCGGGAAGGGTGTCGGCGCAGCAAGCGGGCCGGCGGAAGGCCGTGTGGAAGCTCCCCATTTCCTGGATCCTACATCCTTCTCCTCACCCTTTCAGCCAGGCGTTCACAGGAACATCTTTTGGGTGTTTAGGTTTGTATGGCCAAGTGATCTTCTTTCCCGTGCACGCCGATTCATAGGCGGCGTAAATAATTTCCAGCGTCGCGCGTCCATCCTCACCGGTTTCTTGAGGCGTCGTGTCGTTGATCACGCACTGGATAAAATGGCGCATCTCGTGAGGGAATCCGTAAATGTGGGCTTCTTCAAACACGGTAAATGTCCAGCCCTTGGTCTCGCCCGCTTTCTCCACAGCGTAGCCATATCCCTTGGCGCTGTAAGTTTCCATGGAGCTACCGTGGAGCAGGTCGCAATAAATCACACCCTCGGTGCCGTGCAGCTCAATGCGATCGTCCATGCCACCCTGCTTGGCCCAACTGTCTTCGATCACGGCGATGCCCCCACCCTCGAATTCGAGGATAATCACGGAATTGTCCTCGCCCTTGGTCCGCTTGGTGTGCAACACGCGTTGGCAGTGCGCCACCACGCTTTTGGGTTTGGGCTTGCCATACATCCAGCGCGCCCACTCGATGCCGTGGCAACCCATGTCCATGATGGAGCCACCGCCTGAGCGCTTGACATCGTAAAACCAATCGGAGTGCGGCCCGGAATGTTTCTCGCCCTGCTTTACCATGTAGAGCTTTCCGATGGCGCCTTCGTCCACCAGTTTTTTCGCACGCACGTATTTGGGCGAGAAACAAATGGTCTCCGCGTACATCAACTTCACGCCGTGCTTGGCGGTCGAAGCCACCATGGCGTCGGCGTCGGCCAGCGTGTGGGCAATGGGTTTCTCAAGGATGATGTGCTTGGCCGCCTGCGCCGCGGCTTCCACCACCTTGCGATGCAAATCGTTGGGGATGCCCACCACCAACACGTCAACATCCGCGGTGTCGAGGAGCTTGCGGTAGTCGGTAAATGTAGCGGGGATATTCCACTTCCTCGCGAACTCTTCCACGTGAGTCTTGTTCGGCGAGCATGCGGCCACCACCACCGCTTCCGGAACTTCCCGGAGCGATTCAGCGTGAATGTTCGATGAGAAGGCCGAACCGATGATTCCCACTCGGACCTGGTCCATACGTGACACCCCTTCTTAAAATTGGTGGGACATGAGGTAGGACTGTTGATCGTGACTAAACAGGCGGCCTCAGGTGCTTCCCTCAACATGGCGCAAAGAACGAAGCCGGGATTGCCGCTTCAACTTGCCGACGCCCGGACGCCGCAGATTGCCGGCCCAGACGCGTTTCTGGCGCGCAGTTGATTCGAAACCGCGCACCTACTTCTTCTTGCTATTGAGTGAGCGAATATATTTCATCAGGGATTCAATCTCGTCATCCTTCAGCTTGTCGCCGAAGCCCTTCATCATGGTGTCTTTCTTGCCGTTCTTGATCGTGTCCACAATCTCCGCATCCTTTCTGGAGGCCTGCCACTTGGGATCGGTGAAGTCGGGAGTTTTAATGGCCGAGAACCCTTTGCCCTCCGGACCGTGGCACATCGAGCACTTCGCCTTAAAAAGGTCTTCGGCTTCGGCAGGAGCCGGAGGCGGGGGAGCCGCGCACGCCAGGACGGCGGAAAACGCGACCGCCAAAATCATCAACGAACCCATTCGCACGAACAGTTTCATATCAGTTCACTCCTGATTCATATGCTCAGGATGGTTGCAGGCCCCGGGGAATTCGGTGTGGTAATCACCACCGCCATATTCCAGTTCCTGTTCCATCCCAATCTTAGATGTGTAATAGCCGAAAATGGTTAAATCCTTGATCTCCTGAAAAAAGCGGACGCCCGGCTGATCCTCGGGCTTTTTGTTATCAGCGTCTGCCAATGGGGTCAGGAGCGCCGTCTGTTCCTCAGCGGTCAGGCGGACGAAGGGCTTTTGATGCAGCGACATGGCGCGCCCGTCCAGCCAAGAGAGGCCCTGCAGAAAATCCTTTTTCTTCTCCGCGTCCTGATCGTTCAGCATCAGATCGATGAACCGATTCACCAGCGCAGCCTTTGCCCCCGGCGTGCTCGTATTGGGAATAATCAAATCGGTGAGAGTCTCCACTGTTTCGCTCTCGTGCTCGTCCAGAAAAAGCGGCCTCCAGTCCGGATCGGGGGTGGCATCGGGCCCCGCGGGATGCATGTGAGCCGCTCGCGCCATGGCGGGCGTCACCATGCCTTGCCCGAGAATCGGGAACGCGCTGGCCGCGCCGGCCGATGCTCCGCCCAAGGCAATCTTCTTGAGCGCATCGCGCCGCCCGGGATTCTGCGCCTGATTTGCGTCAGCCATCTACTCTCCAGTCTGCCACTTGAAAAATGATCAGCCCCTGAGGGGAACGCCATGTTATCGAGAGGACGTACAAAAATCAAGGAAAGTCGGGAAGGGGGAGAGGTGTTTAGTGTGAATTCTCAAGTTCTGGAATGCTGTATCCTGGCGAAGAGAGAAATTTCGTTAGACGTCATCCGCGTGCACAATGGTCCCTAAAGGCTCTGACAAACTTGGGGCGGGTTACTTGTAGATTGAGAGCCATCCTTTCCCTCTGTTATGATTGTAGGCGGTGGCGCGGATGCTTCCCATGCGCTGATGGGCCTCGGAACGCGTTAGTACCCGCCAATAGGGGTAAATTCTGATGGGTCAAATAAAGCAAAGTTATTTGGTTGACGACGAAGGAAAACGGGTTGGCGTTTTCCTGGATTACGATGCGTACCAAAAGCTCCTTGCCGATCTCGAAGAATTGGAATCCATCCGAGCCTTCGACGCAGCGAAGGCTTCACGTGACAAGCCGATCCCCTTCGAGCGGGCAATTAGAGAAATAGAACGAGACCGCAAGTGAGCTATTCGGTCTTCATACTGCCACGCGCTCAAAAAGAGTTGGCGGAACTTCCTGCCCGGCCATTCGGTCGCATTCGTGACGCAATTCGCGGTTTGGCCGAAAATCCGCGGCCAAGCGGGTGTCTCAAGTTGACTGGTCGCGAAGGTTGGCGATTGCGAGTCGGGGATTACCGCGTAGTTTACGAAATTAACGATCAAGAAGAATCGTTGACAGTACTCCACGTAGGCCACCGACGTGACGTCTACCGGTAGAATCCAGCCCATGCGCGTCCTCCTGATCTCGACTTACGAACTGGGGCGCCAGCCTTTTGGGCTGGCTTCGCCCGCCGCGTGGCTGCGTCGCGCGCGGGCGCGCGTCGTGTGCGTTGACCTCTCGCGCCAGGCGCTGAGCACGGAGCAAATCGCGGCGGCGGACTTCATCGCGTTTTACGTGCCCATGCACACCGCGGCGCGATTGGCGGTGGCGGCGCTCCCGCGCATTCAAAGCATCAACCCGCGCGCCCACTTGTGTTTTTACGGCCTCTACGCTCCGGTGAATGAAAACTATTTTCGCAGCCTGGGTGCGCAGACGATTTTGGGGGGAGAATTTGAGGCGGGATTGGTCGCTGCCTTCGAGCGCGTGCGAGCGAGCCGCCGTTCACCCGACGCCCACGCGACCACGCCGCAGGGCGAGCCGGTAATCTCGCTCGGCCGCCAGGAATTTGTGGTGCCGGAGCGCGCCTGCCTCCCAGCGCTCTCACGCTACGCGCACTTGAAAATGCCGGATGAAAAGCATCGCACCGTCGGCTACACGGAGGCGAGCCGCGGGTGCAAGCACCTTTGCCGCCACTGTCCGGTGGTCCCCGTTTACAACGGGCACTTCCGCGTGGTGCAGCCCGAGGTGGTGCTGGAAGATATTCGCCGCCAGGTTGCCGGGGGCGCACAGCACATTACTTTCGGCGACCCGGACTTCTTTAATGGCCCGCGCCACGCCATCGAAATTGTTACCGCGCTGCACCGCGAGCATCCGCAGGCTAGCTACGATGTGACCATCAAGATTGAGCACTTGCTCAAGCACAGCACGCTGCTGCCCGCGTTGCGCGATACGGGATGCTTGTTTGTCACCAGCGCCGTGGAAGCGGTGGACGATGCCATTCTAGCGCGCCTCGACAAAGGCCACACGTGCGCGGATTTTGTTCGCGTGGTGCGGACTTTTCGCGAGATCGGGCTGGCGCTGTCCCCCACCTTCGTCACCTTTACGCCCTGGACGACGCTCGAAGGCTACGTGGCTTTGCTCTCCCACCTTGCGGAGTTGGATCTAGCGGAAAACGTGGCGCCCATTCAGTTGGCAATTCGCCTGTTGATTCCCGCGGGCTCTCGACTGCTCGACCTCGCCGAAGTGCGCGCCATGGCAGGGCCATTTGACCCTGTGCTGATGGTTTACCCCTGGGCTAATCCTGACTCGCGCGTCGATCGGCTTTGCGAGGAAATTCAGAAACTCGTTCAGCAGGGAGAGAAGAAGGGCGCCTCGCGCCGCGCCATCTTCAATGCCGTCTGGAAAAGGGCTCGCGAAGTCGCGGGTGACTCTGCGGCAGGTCTCCCCGACTTCCCCTTGACGGTCTCTCGCGCCGCCATCCCGTATCTGAACGAACCGTGGTATTGCTGAGCGGAGCCCACCGGGGACCAGTTGGCCCCCATGAATATCGCGGAGGCGCAGGTGTAGGTAGAAGGTTGAATCTCCCTTCATCAGGTGGTAGGGAAAACTGAAATATTGAAAAACTGACCAACTGAGATACTGGTCCCATTTGGCAGGAGAAATGACCGTCGGCAGAAGGCATGAAAGACACGAGCACTAACAACACATCGACAAAAACCCTCCTCATCCTGTGCACCACTACGGGCTACCAGACGCGCGCGTTTGTTGAAGCCGCGGATAAACTGGGGCTGGCAGTTGTCTTTGGCTCGGACCGCTGCCACGTGCTCGATGACCCGTGGCAGGATGGCGCACTGGCGTTGCGCTTTGAAGACCCGGAAGGGTCGGCGCGCCTGATCGTCGAACGCGCGCGCGCCTCGCATATCGATGGCATCGTCTCACTCGGCGACCGGCCAACTCCCACGTCGGCGCGCGCCTGTCAGGCGCTCCAGCTTCCCCACCATCCACCCGAAGCGGCGGATATTTGCCGCGACAAATATCTCTCGCGCGAAAGATTGCGCGAGGCAGGATTGAACGTCCCTGCATTCACCCGTTACGTGATCGGTTCCAATCCGAACGAAGTTCTGGTTTCCGGCGAGGCCGTGATTCCGTTCCCTTGCGTCTTAAAGCCGCTGGCGCTTTCGGGAAGCTGCGGAGTGATACGCGCCAACACTCCGGAAGATTTTACCGTGGCCTTCGAAAGAATTCGTACCCTGCTCGCTAGCCGGGACGTCCAGGTGCTGCGCGAGGACACCAGCCATTTCATCCAGGTTGAATCGTATGTGGAGGGCGTTGAAATTGCCGTCGAGGGTCTTGTGGATCGGGGCCGGCTCCAGGTGCTGGCGATTTTTGACAAGCCTGACCCGCTGACTGGCCCGTTTTTTGAAGAAACGATCTACGTCACACCGTCCCGCCTTACTCCGGAGACGCAAGCTACGGTCAATAGGGAATTGGGCCGCGCAGTTCGTGCCCTCGGCCTCTATCACAGTCCGTTGCACGCCGAGTTGCGGTTGAATTCGCGAGGCATTTGGATGATGGAAGTCGCGGCGCGCTCGATTGGCGGGCTTTGTTCGCTCGCCCTGCGATTCCGTTCACCCGGCGAGACCAACCTGATTTCGCTGGAAAACCTCATCATCCGGCTGGCCCTGGGCGAGCCCATTCGTGACGTACTACGCGAAGACCAGGCGGCGGGCGTGATGATGATTCCCATCCCTGAAGCGGGCATCCTCGAGCACGTCGAGGGTGTCGAGCAGGCGCTCCAAACGCCCGGCGTGGAAGACATTCGCATTACCGCCAAGTCCAGCCAAAAACTGATTCCATTGCCCGAAGGCTCGAGTTACCTCGGCTTCATCTTCGCTCGCGGCAGCACGCCGGAATCCGTCGAAGACGCACTGCGCCAGGCCCACGGAAAACTTCACTTTGTCATCCAACCTGCACTGCACGTTATCTAAATCCGCGCTGACGCCGATTCCCCGCGTACGCCCGATCCGGCTTGCCTGACAACATTGTTAGGCACTGTTTCGCGGACATGGCATAATGCGCCTCGCCTTGCGCCATGATTGTGACAGGGCGCCTCCGGCGTGATGCCGCGGGTTGAATTCGAGAACCACTCCAACCTTCCGTTACCATGCGTGAAGATTCCTCTGCCGCTCCCGCGAACCAAGTCGTTGTGCCGCACATGCGGCGCGTTCTGAGCGTGTGGGACCTTGTCTTCTACGGCATCATCCTGGTGCAGCCCATCGCGCCCATCCCGATTTTCGGAGTGGCGCAACAACTGTCGGACGGCCACTTTGTCACCACCCTCCTCATCGCCATGTTCGCCATGATGATCACTGCGTTCAGCTACGGTCGCATGGCCGCGCTCTATCCATCGGCGGGCTCGGCGTACACTTTTGTAAGCCGCGGCGTGAATGTTTACCTGGGATTTTTGGTGGGCTGGGCGATGATTCTGGACTACCTGCTCGTCCCGCTGGTGAATGCCATCTGGGTGGCCGTGGCACTTCACGAACGATATTTTCCCAGCATCCCTTATCCCGTCGCCATGTTCCTTGTGGTGGCGTTTATGACTGGACTGAACCTGCGCGGCATCAAAACCTCCGCGCGCACCAACAAGGTGCTGCTGGTGAGCATGAGCGTGGTGACTGTGCTTTTTATCTTTCTGGCGATCCGCTACCTTTGGCTCACCCAGGGGGCGCATGGCCTTTTCTCCACCCTCCCCTTTTACAATCCCAAAACTTTCAAGCTCCGCACCGTGTGGATCGCAACATCGTATGCGACACTCGCTTTCATCGGATTCGAGGGGATCAGCACCCTCTCCGAGGACGTCGCCAATCCCAAGCGCAACGTTTTGCTTGCCACCGTGCTGGTCTGTCTGTTTACCGGAATATTTGGAGGCTTATTGGTTTACCTGGGCCAGCGCGTTTGGCCTGACTGGCGCACGCTGCCCAATATCGAAACTGCTTTCATGGATGTCTGCCAGCGCGTGGGAGGGCCATGGCTCTTTCAGGGCATGGGGATCACTATTCTCCTAGCCTCCCTTGGCGGCGCGCTGACGGGCGTGGTGGGCGCGTCGCGCCTGCTGTTCGGAATGGGGCGCGACAACGTGCTTCCGCGCAAAATCTTCACCCATATCGGGTCTAAGGCCAACACGCCCACTTACACCATTCTGATTATCGGAGCGATTGTCTATGGCGCGGCGATCGGACTGCAGTATATCGGCAACGCCTACGAACACTCGGGGGAGCTTTTGAATTTCGGCGCCTTTTTCTCCTTCATGGGCGTGAACTTCGCCACCTTCTGGCAATTCGCGGTGGTGCGGCACTCCGAGCGGAGGCGCCGCCTCGTGGCCGATGTGGCGCTCCCGCTATTTGGATTTGTATTCTGCACCCTGATCTGGTGGAATCTGCATATTGTGGCCAGAATTCTCGGCGGAGTCTGGTTCGCGGTGGGAATCATATATATCGGCATCACCACGCGCGGCTTCCGCGTCAAGCCCGTGACCATCCATTTTGATGAATCGTGACTCACGAATTTGTAGCGCCGGCCATTGGGCCGGCACATGCCGGGCTGAAGCCCGGCGCTACGGGTCTACGACCCCGCCACCCGGAGATACTCGAGCGTGGCGAGTTGTTTCCAGCCAGCCGGATTCTTTTCCTCAAGCAACCAGTTGTAATCGTCGTTAGTCCTTCGCGTCACCTTCACGCGCAGGTCCGCCAACTTCCCTTCAAAGTCATGCGCTCGAAACGTCATCTCCAAAGTGTCACCCTCAAAATGAACCGGGCCCTGGGTGATGGAATTCCGCGCGTCCATATACCACATGGCCAGCGACGCGCGCTCGGGATCCCAGAAAAAGCTGCCGTCGTAGTTTCGTAAGGTGCCCTTGTCCATCACAAAGTGGGTGGTAAAACGGATGTACGCATCGTTGTCCGACCAGTTGTAGCGCGTCTCAATGCGCTGCATTCCGGGGCCGACTTTAGAGCCGTCCGCGGTCCACACACCGCCAACCAGCCATGCCAGCGCCACGATTGGTTTGGAGGGCGCCGTATTCTTCGCGCCCTCCTGGCCCCGCGCCGCCATCATCGTGACTGCCATCAAAGCGAGAAACATTGCTGCCTTCTTCATCCTGCCTCCTCAGAGTTGGCCGGGGCGGGAATTACTCCCAGGAGTCCGGCGATTTTAAATCGTTAGCTTTTTGGGCCTGTAAAACGAGCAAGCGAAAATAATCCCGAAGGTGCGCGACCGATGCATCGAACGGTTCAATGGCCCGATGGGCGCGCGACTGCATCACTCCGCCTTCCATGACGGTCAGCACAAACTGCGAGAGCGTTTTCAAATTGCTGCCCGCCGAAAATCGGTGGCTCGCGTCCTGCAAACATTTCTCAACCGCGGCGGTCCAGCCGTCAAAGTTGTCGGCCAGGCGCTGGTGAATGCGGGTCTGCTCTTCCGGGATTTCAAGCGCCAGCCTGCCAATCGGGCATCCGTAAGTGCAGCCCGTGGCGATCAGATTGCGCCGGTAGAATTCGAGAATTCCAAACACTCGCTCCACCGGGTCCTGGATCTCGCTCAAGACCGGTTGGACAACCACTGGCTGAAGCGACTGAACGTATAGGTCCAATACGGCAAGAAGCAACTCTTCTTTGGTCTTGAAGAAATAGTAGAAGCTGCCTGCCTTGGCATGTGCCCGCTCCAGGATTTGGGCTACGCCTGTAGCTGTATACCCCTGCAGCCAAAACAGATACAAGGCTGATTGGATAAGCCTGTCGCGGGTTGAATTAGCTTCATAGCTCATTTAGTTGAGTATTCAACTAACAGAATAGCTTGTCAAGCTATCTTTTGACCTGGCGAAAAGCAGCCAAATCCCTTTGATTATTTTTTAACTTCGGGTCAGGGTTTCGACGTGGCCTGTGGTCCTGTGATCTCGGGGAGCTTGGTACCATCGTACGGGCAGTATTTGTATGCTCCGCTCACAATTTCCTTGCACGTTGGGCACGTCTTAGGGATGAGGACGGAGCTTAATGGAAGCCTCCAGCGAAACTCTTTTTTTCCTACTTCAACGTAGAACACACCTTCCTTCCTCTCATCCGCGATCACAGTGTCGCCCTTTCCCCGGCGGGGAAAGACAAAAAAATTCATATTCTCTCCCAACGGGCCGAGCATATTCGCCATCAGCGGCTTCATGATCGCAACGAACGATTGGGTGTCACTATTGATTTGAGCATTGTCGATTGGCGTGTAGAGACCGCCCGCATTGTCTTTGAGTCGCACCGAAGCCGCCAAGTCAGTGCCGGGGGTATAGGTGAGCCCGCCAATCGCGCCGATCTTGGCATCAATCACAATAATGATCGTGTAGCTTCTCAAGGGTTTCAGGAATGCTTCCCTCTTTTCTTCCGTCATGTCGGGACTCGTAGTAAGGGCGGCGTGAATGAAAGCCTCCGGTACCCACCAGACCATAGTCATCGCACTTGGCGATTGGGATGTTTGTTGCGTCTCCTTGATAATCGCCTGGAGATCGACGGGGTTCTCTTGCGCGTGTGCCCGGGTCGCCCAACTGCCGACTAACAATGCGGTGACTGCAATCCAGAGGAATTCACTACGACGGTTCGATAGAGGATATTTCATGGGTCCCCTTTTGCTTTTTAGACCGAATGCCGTGGAGCGGGCGGTTAGAACAATCGCTCGATGCGCAAATCGTAACACAACCTGTGGGGGTATAGCGGAGAGAGATTACTGATCGCTCATGATCTGAAGGCGGGAGCTTGCGCTCCCGCACTCCAAGGCGCTTCGCGCGTCACAATTAAAGATGGAATTAATTCATGCGAGGATCCAAGTAGCGCCGGACTTTAGTCCGGCATGTGCCGACCCATTCGCTTTGCTCAGGGCAGGCTCTAAGAGTCGGCTCTGCTAGCACCTAAAATCTGAAGGGACATGATCAAAACGGTGGCATGGGGCGGCCGGGCAGCTCGTGGCAATCGTAGCAACGCGGCTCGTAGGTTTCTTTACCACCCACCTGGACCTGGGGAGCGTTGTAAGGAGCGGGTTTGCCGTTGATGATGCGCTGGGGAAGGGCGGCGGGCTTACCGCAGCGCGCGCAGAGGGGATTGAGCCACATGCAATTGTGGCCGCTGGTGCACAATCCGAACAGCAAAAGTGTGGAGCCAAACGGTTCGCGCTTAAAGTCAATCGCCAGGCCGGCGGCGATCACGTCATACCCGCAGTCCAGCAACTCGTCGATGGCCAGAAAGAGATTGGAATCGATGGGGAAGAACTGCACTTCGTCAAAGGCCACCATGTGGAAGCGGCTGCCCATCTCCGACTCTTTTTGCCGGATGATTTTCAGGGCCCGCCAGGGATCGCACGCTGGCACTTCAATGGCGTCCATGGTTTTCCCGTGGTAGTCCTTGATAAAGCCATGGTCGCTGCGCGTGTCGATGTCAGGCTTGAAAATCAGGATGCGCTTTCTCCCGAACTGGCGCAGGGTGTCGATTTCGAGCATCAGGCGCCCGGTCTTGTTGCCAAACATGTTTCCGATAATCAGTTTGAATTCGCCCCGGGGCATCGGTTCCGTTTCCTTTCCCTGAAGGACTTGATCCGTATCCGCACTGGAGGGTGTGGTCATTCGCTTGTTCCCCATCATCAAGCCGCGCACCAACGTGCTTCGCCCGGCCAAGCATCCATTCCAATAGGTTTCTTTGGCCTTTGACTTTGAACCGAGGATGGGAAACTGTCAACTGCGTTCTGGCGACGCAGCGGTTTCGGGATACGGTATTGGGAACGAGCTGCGAAGGCAGGGGAAGTGAAATGGGGAATCGTGTTGGGCTTGGGGGGGAGAAGGCAGGGTATTTTCAAGCGGTCAAATGGGGAGGAGCGGCGACACCAGGGCGGGCAGTGGGCAGGGGTCAGCGGCGA
>JBGPCF010000064.1:0-34363 GCA_041481635.1 Terriglobia bacterium
CAACTCGACCGTCTCCGCCAGACTCTCGTCAAGAATTTGCGCGTGCCTCTCCAGATCCTGCCTGATGCGGCGCTGCTCCGCCCGCACTTCGAAGTAGGCGAAAAGACTGGCCACAAGAATCAGGACCACCGAGAGTGAAACCACCACCCGGAAACCAATGCGCATGATTCATCACTCCGATAATCTTTCCCGTCGATCGGCCTGATGTTCGAAAATCAGATGCGCGCTGTTCTTCACTAGCCGCAAAGACGGTCGGACGGCAGCGCGAGCGGACCTTCAAGATCGAACACCACGTCTGTGTCCGCGCTATGGAAGTAAATGCCCTTGTCGGAGCTCCCCGGATACAAATGGGCCAACCTTTCGAAACTGGCGGGAACGTGGATTTGTTTGAGAGTCTCACTTTCCCGCAAATTTCATCTGCACACGGCTTGCCACTACACATATCAATTTGAAAAGAAGACGGTTAGGCATTTGGACTGCAAAAACTATTCATATCATTCTGCTTTCCCGGAGTAATTCTTTCCCATTGGGGGAAATTTCTGCCTTGGCCTGGTACATCCATGGCGACACTCTGGCGGGTTCTGCGCGCGCTGTCAGGCAAACGCGAAGCCCGCTTGCCTTTTTCAGACCGCCTACGTTGGTAACACAAATAGGGAAGGCATCAATCGGGTAAATACCTTAGTGGGGAAACGTGGTTGTTAGGCTTGATCAAACATGCGGCTTGCCGAGCAGGTTGGCGTCCATGCCGCTCCAGCCAGTGCCGTGGTCAGAGGTCGAGATGTAATTCGGATGAATTTTGAAATTGCCGTAACAAAGTTTCTTGAGGATGGAGCCTGGCCGCAGATGCCAACTGGCCCAGGTGAGTGGCGAGTCGCCATTCATATCCTTGGCATCGATGATGGCGCCCGCGTCCAGGAGAAGCTGGATGGTCGCTTCGCTGCCGAACGCGGCCGCACGGTGGAGAGGGGTCTCGCGTTTGGTTCTGCAGTCCCGCATAAACCCGCCTGTCTCAGCATTTTCTTTGGTCACGCAATTTGGATGGGCACCCGCGGCGAGCAGGATTCTAATCACGTAGTGGTGGGCGGCACTAATTGCCTTGCACAGCGCCGCATGGAGCGGCGTTTCGCCGGTATCGGGCAGGGGATGATTCATGTCCGCGCCCTTCTCGATGAGAAACTGGCACAATCGCCAGTGCCCGTGGAAAGCAGCGCCGTTGAGGTCGAAGTTTTGTCCCAAAGACTCGAGTTTTTCACCGCTGGCGAGCAGAAACTTGATGGCGCTCACATCGCCATAATACGCGCACCATTTAATTAAAGACACGCCCTGCTCATCCGTGGAGTGGGCAGCGTGCCCCTGAGCCACATAGTCGAACACCAGATCAGTGCGTCCATCGATGATTTTTTCGAGCATGGCTCTCCTTCATGCATCAGCGGCGCTCAGAAAGCCTGTCCTAAGGTTGGAGCAGGCCCGTGCGGATGGCATAACGGACCAATTCCGCGGTGCCGTGCATGTCGAGCTTTTTCATGATACGGGTTCGGTGCGAGTCGGCGGTCTTGACGCTCACGCCGAGCAGCGTGCCGACTTCTTTCGTGGTCTTGCCTTCGGCGATCAGTTGCAGCACCTGCCGCTCGCGTGGGCTCAGCGGGTCAGCCGGACTTTTCGTTTTGTCCAGGTAACCCTCGACCACGGCGCGCGAGACTTTTGAGCTGAGGTGCGTCAGTCCCTTGTTCACATCATAAATGGCTTTCACCAGGTCGGTGGCCGCCTCATTCTTCAGGACGTACCCGGTAATGCCGGCGCGAATTGCTTCCAGAATGTATTGTTCGTCACTGTGCATAGTGAGGAGGACCATCTTGGTGGAAGGCACGTCGTGCCGGATTTGCTTGGCCGCATCGATGCCATTCAGCAAAGGCATGGACAGATCCAGAACGGCGACATCGGGATGCTTTTCATTGGCTTGGCGAACTGCCTCCAGTCCGTCCGCCGCCTCCGCGACTACCGCAAAACCCTTTTGTTCCAGCAATACTTTGAGCGCCTGGCGCATCACCTGATGATCATCGGCGAGAAGGATTTTCAGGGGCACTTTAACCTCTTGAAATCACTCGGCGGCATTCTTTGTAATTATTGCCCGGAGAAAATTTGCTTGAGAAGAGGATTGTGCATTGATTTCGCGGTCAGGTCAATTGCCAAATGACACGCATAACAGGAAGGGGATTGAGCCGCCCGAGAGTGGTAGGCGTGGAGGGACTCGAACCCCCGACCGTCGGATTAGAAATCCGATGCTCTATCCTACTGAGCTACACGCCCACGCTACGCCAATATGATAGCGACGCGGCAGGCGCCAAGTCAAATTGTGCAACAGCGGAAATTGGAAAATGGAAATTTGAAAATCGGATTTGTCCGGGGCCGGCTGGCGCAGGCCGTGGCCCTTTACGGTCTGCGATTAGGCAGGCTTGCCTGTCGCCCGTCTACTATCTACAGTCTACTGCCTTCTGCATACTGCCAACTGCCCAATTATTCAGATTCCCGTGGCCACGCAGAGAGCGGCGATATCGCCAATCGCTTCGCCAAGCGCCGCTGGGACAACTTGGCAGACACGCGCCGCCGGCTCCAACGCCTCCCGTGCCATGGCTTTTCGGGCGGGTTCCAGCAGCAAGTCGCCGAGGCGCATCGCGAGCCCGCCGATAACCACTCGCGAGGGGTTCAAAACATCCACCAGAATCGCCAGAGTCTCACCCAATCGCTCTCCGGTGGTGCGCAGGATTTCGAGCGCCACAGCATCGCCTTTTCGCGCCGCCGCGCCCACCTCGCGCGCTGTGATCGGCTTGCCGGTGCGAATATGGTCTGCCAACAGAGTTTTCTCGCCCTTCTTTTGTGCCTCAATCACGCTGCGCGCGGCGAGTTGCATCACACCGCCGCCGCTCGCCCATCCCTCAACGGAGCCCGCCTTGTTGTGTCCGATGGGCCCGGTGCGTGTCAGCCGAACGTGGCCAATCTCGCCCGCCAGATCGTTAGCCCCGCGATAGAGTTTGCCGCCGGCAATGATGCCCGCGCCCAAGCCCGTCCCCATGGTCAGGAAAATGATGTTCTCGAAACCTTGCCCGGCGCCAAACCGGTGTTCGGCCACGGCGCCCGCGTTGGCGTCATTCTCCACCAGACATTCCACCTTGAATTCGTCTTCCAGAATCGTTTTGATGGGCACGTCCACCCAGGTGGATAGATTGGGAGGGGTTTGGATAATTCCGCGCACTCGATCGAGCGGCCCGCCACAACTCACGCCGACCCGCGCGATCGCCGAGGCGTCCGCGCCATTTTGGGCGAGTAAATCGACAATCGCCTTCTTGATCAGAGTGAGTGTTTGCTGTGGCCCCTTCGCCGGACGAGTGGGGAACTCCACCCGCGCCAAGACTTCAGGGAGCTTGGCGGACAGAACCACGGCCGTCTTCGTTCCGCCCACATCGATCCCCACCCAGAATCTCTTGTTCATTGATTAAAGATTACCGCCCAAGCAAAGAGAATTGCGGTCGCTATTTTAGCGGATTTTGGCGCTGTATGTGCCAGGGATTGTGGTGGACTGCAGAGTTATAGCCAGAGGCGAAGGACATGCGGGGTACTATAGTTAGCCGGGAATGACTTCTGAGCGGGGGTCAGCGCTTGCTCATTGGCACTTGACCTTCATTGTTGATTCCGTGGGGTTAGGGTAGCGGTTGGAGGAACGGATGGTGGGAAAAAACCCGAACCTACTGACTGCCCCCATCTTGATAAGACCAACTCAAGCGGCCTATCTCTTAGCGTGACATTGAGATCAAACGTCGCGTGTGGTTTCATTATTCTAGCCCATAGATGGCTCCTGTTGCCTATTACAAATACATAAGGCGCATTGGGGGACAAGGCTCCGATTTCTACTTTTGCTTGGCCGTCAGGCTTCTTATTGAAATCCTGAGTCTCGGCAAACACCACAGGGAAAATAACCGACACATTAAGAAGAGTGTCTTTCCCCGGATTAAGCGCGGTCCATTTTTGAGAAAGTGGTCCTCTTAAATAAAGATTACCATGACTGTCATACGTTGGAATGTTTTTAGAGAGTTCTTCTATCCACATTCCGCTAACTCCTCCGCCAAGTGGTTCCAGAAAAAGCACATGGGGGCAATCCGAGGGGGGTACTTCAGGATTCATTTCCAGAAAAACTATAGGTGTGGCACTCGAGTCATTCTCCGCCTTCTTTCCAGGTACGTCCTTGTCGTCCTTGCCTGTCGGTATCGGTTTTTCCGTCGGTGGTTGCCCCGACGTGGGTAGATTTTTAGCTTCCGACTTGGAAGGCGTCACATTTGGCTGCGAGGAAGCTACCAATTCGGTTTGCCTTTTCCGCTCAGCGAACCTATTCACGCCTCTAACGCTTTCAACAATCCCGATCCCTAAAACTCCAAACAATAGGAACGTAAAAACGAATCGTTCCCAGGTGGGGTCAGGAGCCGTTATAGCTACTTGAGCGACTTTTGCAAACACGAACACTGAAGCTATTATGAAGCACACGTTAGCCCCCCAAAACTGGTCGAACATCAGGATGATCCCTCCAACAGCAAGGAGAGTGGGAAAAATCCATGCCACTACCTCCCATCTCAGTAGGACCGACCAATGGAAATGAGATTTCCACAATCCCATGGTGGGATGCTACGCTGCTTACACCCTTGTATCAAGAGAACAAGCCGCGAATTTTTGAAACACCGCGCCGCGCTGCCTTGGTCCCCCCACCGAGGCAGCAATCTCTCCCCTTCTCCTCCCACTCATGCATTTCAACTGCACAGAGGGGATACCACGTACTTTTCCAACCCCATGGCTCCCTCCGGCTTGAAAAGCACCCTGCGATGTGGCAGCGTTGAAGGCTAAATTAGTTTGCAAGTTTCAAACCGCGCCTCGTTCTATGCGTATGGAGGAAAATATAATGTTTAACAGAGCTACAAAGACCGCTTTATTTATCTTGCTTTTGGCGTTTCAGTCTTTCGGGCAGCAGGCAGGCCCTTCAGGTTGCAAGGCACCTCTTAAGCCTATTCCAAGCATGAAGACGACCGTTGGATTCATCCGTGTGAATTGCAAGTCAAATGGTGCGACCTGGGATTCGACGGGAACTGGCTTCTTTGTCACCGTTGGCGACAAACTTCCTCCCGAGCGCCAAGGATTTACGTACCTCGTGACCAACCGGCATGTCGCACAGCCCAAAAAGGAAGGGAAAGTGGTCAATATCCTGAACACTTATCTGCGCCTCAACCAGTGTAGCCCGGATGCCCGCGAGGAATCAGTCGAGTTTCCGCTCGGCCCTGGTCTTCGGTGGTACTTTCCTGCAGACGAGGCCGACGACCTTGCTGTACTCCCATTTACCCCAGACCCCCGGAAGGTCATCTACTCGGTTGTTCCGCTGTCCCTGTTTGCGACTAAAGACGTGATTGCCTCACAAGAAATAGCAGAGGGGGACAAGGTAGTGTTCACAGGTTTTTTTTACCAGTTCTCTGGGATTCAGAGGATGGAACCAGTTGTCCGTGAGGGTATTGTGGCCATGATGCCGAGTGAGAAGATAGTGACCACATTAGGCAAGCCGGGTAACCTGTACCTTGCCGATGTCCATATATTCGGAGGCAATAGTGGCTCGCCGGTGTTTGTGAACACTGGAGGGACCAGGGGCTCAAATGTGACTGGGGACCACTTTTGGCTTTTGGGCATCGTGAGTGGTGGCGTACACGAGGACGCAGATTTCAAGCTGACTGTTGCTACAACTGTACAGGGAAAGCTCCAGGCAAACAGCGGAATTTGCGCTGTCGTTCCAGTGGATAAGCTGAAAGCAGTATTGGAACAACCCGAACTACAAAAGCTGCGCGACGATGTAATAGAGCGCCCCTCTCCCAAGAAATAAACGGCGCCCGAGGGTGCGGCCCCTTCGCCGGTCGCGTGGGAAACTCCACCCGCCCCAAAACCTCAGGGAGCTTGGCGGACAGCACCACGGCCGTCTTCGTTCCGCCTACATCGATCCCCACCCAGAATTTCTTATTCATCGGTTAAAGATTGCCACCCGAGCAAGGTGATTCACGCCCGGTATTTTAACGGATTTTGAGGTTGAACGGGCAGGGGATAGCACTGCGCAGAATGATTTGTGGGCAGGCGTGCCTGAGGTGTGCAGCACGCCGAGGAGTGTGCGCGCCCTGGCGAATATGGAGTGCGGTGGCTTGCCGCCGCTTTTTGCCTAGCTCCGTTGTTCAACTGATGAAAGGCGGAAAAGCGGCAGCAAGCTCCCACACTCCAGGGGTAAGGGAAAGCGCTTGCTTCTCGGTAGTGACGGTCAGTTCACCGTCCGCGAGAGTTGGAGGTTGTGGGTGAGTGCGATTCTGGAGGCTGCCGGGCTTGTGCGCGCCGCGCGACACGAAACGTCCGCTTGCGAGTTGGACCTGCAAGGGGCTTGACTTGCCCATCTGAAGCTGGCGGTAGCCATCAAGTATCACATACTTCAGTACCGGATAGGATTCCAGTTGTATACTATCGGGTATAAGGGGCGTCCATGGATCCAAAGACGCATTGGGAAAAGGTTTACACGACGAAAGCACCCGATGCGGTCAGCTGGTACCGTCCGCACCTTGAAATATCCCTCGCACTGATCGAGCGGGCGGCAGATTCACACTCAGCTTCCATCATTGATGTTGGCGGCGGCGAATCAACGCTGGTTGACGATCTGCTTCTGCGCGGATACAAGAACATCACCGTTCTCGATGTCTCGCAGACCGCAATTGACCTCACTAAGAGCCGATTGGGTTCGGGCGCGGAGAAAGTGCGCTGGCTTGTCGGCGATATTACCGAAATGGAGCTGGATCCACGTGCCTACGACCTCTGGCATGACCGAGCGGTATACCATTTTCTCACCGCACCCGAGCAACGGATTGCCTACGTCCGGCAGGTCGCCCGCAGTGTCAAGCCGGACGGTCACATCATTATGAGCGTATTTGGCCCGGAAGGCCCTACGAAATGCAGCGGGCTCGAAGTGATGCGTTATGACGCCGAATCGCTTCATGGGGAGTTTGGCGCACGCTTCCACCTGGTTGATAGTTCCAAGGAGCTGCATCAGACACCATTTGGAACAACACAGCAATTCCTTTACTGCCACTGCCGGATCCACTGAACCCTCGCTGCGGTATTTTCCGCCTCTCGCCCACACCAGCGTCTCCAGTGCAAAACTGCGTTTGCGAGCGAGCAGGTGTGGTATATCCTGCGATGTCTTGGGGCTAAAATGGAAATCCTAGTCAGGAGGTTTACAATGCAGAGCCTGTCGTTTATTGTTCTTGCTCTCACGCCTATGATTTCGCCGGCTGCTTTCGGGCAAACACCCTCAACTGATTCACAGACCTTGCAAACCCTCCTGTAGGAGGTCCGTCACCTGCGGCAGGATTTGCAGAACATTACTGTGGCGACCGTGGCGGCACAACGAGGACAGATTCTCATCTATCGCTCGCAAGCGCAAGAAGAAGTTGTAGGACGAGCCGTGCGTCAGCTCGATGGCGCTCGGTCAAAACTCGCGGACACGCAATCTAATCAGAAGAACTTGGCGGACCAAATTAAGCGCATGGAGGAGGCCCAGAGCGGCACGCAGAACCCGACTGACCGCAAGGAAATCGAAGACGCGCTCCCCAGACTCAAGGCGAAACTCGAAATGTTAGGCGGCGAAGAGCAACAGGACCAAGCGGAGGAAACAGAAGGCGAAGCGCAATTGCAAATGGAGCAAGCAAAGGTCAGCGAACTGCACGATCAGTTGGACCAACTCGAAAAAACCCTTGAGAACTCCAGCCGGGAGTTGGGCAGCATCCCCCGTTGACCGAGGCTGCCGGCTACAGGCTCGGAGGAAAAACACAAAATTGAACGAGTGTCAGCAACATTGGCAGCCCGGCCGAGGGGCGCGTATGGCTGCCCATCCCTCTTTCACAATAAGCGGCACGAGAGCCAAAGCAGCAACGGGGTCTGCCCACGATTGCCCCAAAGTCGCGTTGATCAACAATCCCGCCAGCGCAATCCACGACATGTAGCCGCAAAGAGCGGACTCCGCAGCGTCCGCTTTTAGTGACGCACTTCCAATTTGCGTTGCTAGGTTCCGTTTCTGTTTTGCCAGCCACGGCATCCCGAGGGCTGCCAATATCAATAGGATGATCCCGACGAAACTAGATTGGGCTTCGTGGTGTCCGAGGAGAGCCAATCCTGAGGCCAAGACAACGTAGGCGGCTAAAACGAAAAGCAAAGCTCCTGCAAAGCGGGCGGCTATCTTCTCGGCTCGCGCAGAATTAGATTTTGACCGGAATCGCCAAAGGACAACGATCGCCGAAAACAGCTCGATGGCGCTGTCGCCGCCGAAACCCAGAAGGGCAGGGCTCCGCGCGGCCCAGGCTGCGGCGAGCGCGATCATGGCCTCTGCCGTCATCCAGACGATGGTCAACACCTGGAGATTGAGCACACGACGCAGGACATCCGGGGCCGGAGATGTAATGGCGTCTGACATTTTAATCCAATACATTGTATAGCAAGAACCGCGGTTGGCGCATCTCGTGGGTGCCCTTCGAGACGGGTAAAGGCTTGACACTGGTCACCCCACCCTTTTGTTAGTTGGCCGCGCTCCCAGGGAACTTAGTATAAATAAATGCTTGTGGTGCCAATAAAAAGTATTGACAATTAGTTTACCATATGCTAAACTTACAAAATACGATATAGAACAGCCAAGCTGTTGAATTGACAGGCGGAAAGCCAAGGTGAAAGGAATCGGGGGTAGCGAACCGGGGCTGGAGTAAAAGGTAGACTGCAGGCGGTAGACAGGGCGGCGAAGGCTGGAAATAAGTACGAAAATCGCTAAAAAAGGTGAAATCGGAGAACTGAGCTTCCATGTTCTTTAGAATCAACAAAACAGCGGAAAAAATATGCTCAAATGTGCCTTTGAGTGCATAAATTGAATTGCACCAAAAGAGCGGATGTAACACATTAACTTAGTGCCAGAATGCAATGATAATAAATCACATGATTGACAGCCAAGAGCATAAAAGGCGAACAAACAGCGAAATCGGCAAATGTAATCTTATGCGCGCGTAGGGAAGCAAACGAGAGCTGGGGGGATGGGTCCGGTTTCGGGACGCGATGAAGTCCACCGGACTCCGGAGATCGGAGAGTAGGGACAGGGGATCAAGGGCCGGGGATCAGATCTTGGAGATAGCGAATTGGTACCGGGGAACGGCGAAATTCGGAAAGGAAGGATCGAAGCTCGAAACTGGGAAATCGAAATCGGCAAATTGAAAATGGAAACGGGAAATTCTAAATTCCGGACTTCGAGAAGGATCAACCTGTTTGACTCTTCATCGAACCACTGACTCTTTAATCTTCATGGAGAGGGAACAAAAATGGCAGGAAAAGTGAACGCACTACGGGAAGGGACGCACACCATCACGCCGCATTTGGTGGTACGCGGGGCGGCCAAAGCCATCGAATTTTACCGCAGGGCCTTTGGCGCGGAGGTTCGCAGCGACAATCGCACGCCGGACGGCAAAGTGATGCACGCTGAATTGAAAATAGGGGATTCGGTATTCTTCCTGGCCGACGAGTTTCCCGGCGGGGGCAGTTGCTCGTCACCCGAGACGGTGGGCGGCACCACCATTACCCTGAACATCTACGCGGAAAACATCGACAAACTTTTTGACCAGGCCGTGGCCGCAGGCGCCACGGTTCTGATGCCGCTGGCCAATCAGTTCTGGGGCGATCGTTACGGGCAGTTGAAAGACCCCTTCGGCCATTCCTGGGCGCTCGGCCAGCACATTGAGGATCTCACCCGCGAAGAGCAGGAGAAGCGTGGCCGCGAGTTCTTCGCGAAGATGGCCAGAGAAAAGGGAAGTGGCCACTAGGCTTGGGGGAAGAGGAACCAAAGCAATCTTCAGCGGCCGTGCTGTTTCTCAATGCGCAGGATGAGGCGGCGAAGCAGGGCGCGGTCATTGCGGCCCATTTGGGTGAACTCAAATCCCGTCCCTACGCCGGGGAGGACGCGCCGGGCGGTGGGGGCGATGCGCATGGTCTCGTGGCCCATTTCGACGCCCAGCTTGACTACGTCGCCGGGCCTGAATGGGTCCGGACAGTGGATGAGCGAGCCCTTCATGCTGATGTCCACGATGACCCCGACGGAGCGCACCCCGCTCCCGATGAAGCCGATGGAAATCTTGATGCGGGGCTTGATGCGGCGAGCCCGCCGCGCAGCGTGAATGTAGACCAGGCCATAGGCGGTCATTCCTTCCTCAGCCGTGCCGTGCTCCCAGGTAATCCGCGCCTGCACAAACACGTTGGCTCCACCCTTAACGTATGGGATGGCCACACCCACGCTGGCGCCCCCCGCGTACTGATGGCGGCTCTTGAAGCGCGCGCCACTTTCCGAGACGTTTTCCGTCTGGACGATGTCCTCACCATAACGGGAAGTGCGAATGCAGCCGTCGAGGCTGAGCGCGATGCGCGCCTCGTCGCGCTCCTCCTCCAAGTGCGCCGCTGCGGCCGCTTCCACCTCACCACTCATTGGATCGACGGTCACGCTGGGTTGCTCGAGCTGAAGTTTGTGCAGGGTGGCTTGGATCCAGATGGTCACGTTGTTGCAGGGTTCGCAGATGCGCGAAACACTTCTGTTCTTCTGGAAAATCTCGATTTCGCCCAGGGTCAAATAGACCAGTTCGCTTTTGTGGCAGCGCGAGCACTCCATCAGCACGCGCCCCGCCGCCATCTCCGACTCGGTGGCCGGCGGAAAATGGATCTCCCAGATATTCAGGTCGGGGCTGAGAAGCTCTACTCCGTAGAGAAACCCTTGGTCCTGCTTTGACTCCATCTGGTCCACCACCAGAGCCGGGGTTTCCCGGCCCGTGCCGATACACTGGATGGCCAACTGCTGGCCGGGGGTCAGCATTCGAGGGAGTAGGACGAGAGCGCCAAAGCGGCTGATGACGAGGGTCTGGGTTTTGTCCTCGAAGGGAGTGCCCTGGGCGTCCACGCCGCGCACCACGATGGGCACCACCAGCGCGACGCGGTCGCTACGGCGCAAGGCAGAAGACCCCTTGCGGACCATGGTTTTGGGTTGGGGGTCAGCCATTTATTTTCGTCAGTATTGTATACTGCTGCCCGGGGGCCTCAGCCAAAGCTCCCAATCTAGAGCATCATACTCGGAAATTGTTAGTCAGCAAATGGCAAATGTAAGGATGAGGCTAGGGAACAACGGCAGTCATGGCGCAAGGATTTTGGGGTGAGCGACGGGATTCGAACCCGCGACGTCCAGATCCACAGTCTGGCGCTCTACCAAGCTGAGCTACGCTCACCACAGGAGGCCAAAGGCGTATATCTTTTGTAACATCCCGCAGTCCAACGTGTCAAATTGGGTGGGAGAGTGCTGTGCCCCCTCTCCCGTAGAGCTGGATGGCAATGCCACCTTCACTTCGAGTCGGAGACGGGGATTTCCTGCAGTTCGGTCGGCTGCTGGCAGCAAACGCAGGGTCCAGGCTCTAGCGCTTCAATATTGCAGACTTCGCAGTAATAACGCGCCCGGAAGAGTTTCCCATCGCGCACGGTGAAGAGTTTTGCCACCTCGAAAATCCCGTCGGCCTGAGTGACGCCCTCCAAGCGCACTTCGCGGTCGGCCAAGCGCTTGTCCTGCAGGGTGTGGAACAGGTAGGAGGTCCGTGCTCCGAGCTTCAAATCCTTCTTGGCCGTGCGCAAGACGAGCCCCGTTCCCGGGACCGTCACGAGCTTTCCGGACTGGAACGGCGGCGATTCCATCGGATGACTCTGGGCGAAGGCGGGAAAGGGAATTGCCAGAATTCCAAGGAGCAATATCCCTGCCGTCTTGAACGAGGTGTTTCTCGCGTGTAGTCGCCCAATCGATTTAATCAGCGAGGTTCTCATAAGAACTCTTAGGCCAGATTGTCGCGATTATTACGAACCACCGGAAATTAAAATATTCGCCCACAGTGGACTCAACACTCAAGCGGAAATGTCCTCACCCTTATTCGGTGGGCGGCGCCACCCCAACCACCACGATGGCGAGATTCAACGCCTGGGCGGCTCCTGCCGCGGTCTTGCCCTGTGCCGGGGCTTGGAGGACAGTATGTCCCTGGTCGTCTTGGACCAAGGTGGCGGTTGTGCCATTGCCCGGCGGATCCATGGTCAGGATTCCCGGATGGTTCGTGCCCGAGGCTGCCTTGCTGAGCTTCACCATGTCCTGAAACGACGACAGTGCCGTCAAATTCGTATCCTGGGCCACGGGGCACATCAGCAGGAAGTCGCGCGTCGGATTGACGCCCATGTGGTTCCCATCCTGTGGAGTAAGCCCGTAACGCAGCGTATAGAAGCCGGGCTTTATGGCTTGCCCTCGAAAGTCCGAGCCTTTAGCGGGAAAGTGGAGCAGACCGACCAGAGTGCCTACACCGACTGTGCCGTACATGACATCCGGTGAGGAATTGGCGGAGGCCGCCAATGGGATGGCATTACTCAACCAAATCTCGCAGACCGTAGCGCCGGAGGAGTCCAGCACGCGAGCGCCCTGGGGCTGCAGAAGAGCCGCCAACGCCGGAGGGACGTCGCCGCCAGCGGGCAGGGCAACGGGCTCAACTTTATGACCCCCCTGCCCCCAGGCCGACGCGGCGATCGCAAGCTGTCCCGCCAAGAGCAAACCAATGAACTTTCGTTTCATCATGAATCCGTCTCCCAAATTAAATTAATCTTCACTAATAAGATGCCATGAATCCCGCATAGGTTAACAAAAACAAAAAGCGGGGAGCAGACTTCTCCCCGCTCGTTCTAATCTCTGAAGTGAACACAAGCGAAGCTAAAGCGCGCGGATCCGCTACATTATTGCAAACATCTCCCCAGCGAGGCTCACGTGCTTCGCCGCGACTTGCCTGTCGTTTACAGGCTGAATGTACCCACAAACGCACTGCGCGTGCCGTCGTGGATCCAGATCTGGCCCAGGCCCTTGCCGGCAAAGCCCTCTTCCAAGGTGAAGGCGGGCATGGAATGCGCCAACTTGGTAAGCGGGGGATAGTAGACTTCTTCGTTTCCGCAAAGGTGGTCGGCGGCGCACATCCCGCGCGTCGTGATGTGCGCGAGGTTGCCGGCCGTCATAGTGACGCTGCCGTGCATCTCTCCCATCTCGAGTTTGATGGGTGCTGCATCCACACGGACAACGTGATTGAGCAACTCTCCGCCCATCTGCTTGGCAAAGGCTTGAAGCGCGGCTCGCTGTGCGCCGGTGGCTCGCTCGTCGACAATCAAGACTGACTTGGCGGGATAGGGATTGTGGAACTCGTCGCCCAGCGTCGAATTGGCCAGCACCACAGCGACAACTCCCAGGCCATCCAGGTTCACTCCTTCAAAACTTCCCTGGTTGATCCGCCACGCCATTATCGCCTGCTTGCCTTCCAGATTGACCTCTGAGTTGGCGAAGCATGGCCCCGTATAGATGTCGGCGCTTCGAACCTCAACGTAATCGCCTATCACGCCCGCGGTGGCACCGGAGACCGCACCCGTCGACAGAAGCAAGAACGCAGCAACACCTAAAGAAAACAACTTCTTCATATTGACCCTCCCTGAAAAGAGTGAAGCCCGCATGTAATTATAGCCCTCCGCCACCATGTAATTCAACCCGGCGGAAACATCCTACCTAATATGATGCATCGAAAGGAGGAAAGGTGACTGGGAAACCGCCGAGTGGCGTTGATTATGAAGTCTTGAGGCCCGTTGAGCGGGCGAGTTTAAGCTGCCGCAAATCAAAAGAAAGAAAGACTTCAGTACGGAGAAGAGCAGCGGAGGCCACATGGAGTATATCCAAGGTACGCACTCCCCATTGCGCAGACTTTCTGCGCGCGAGCAACTTTGCCCGTTCGTACACTGCCACCGGCATGGGCTTAAGCGCAAAAAAGCCCGATTTGAAGTGCGCAACGATTAGCGCCCGGGCAGCGTTGACCTGACCCCGCGTCGCTTCGTGTCGAAACACACGAAGCTCCAAAGCATTGAATAGTTCGAGTTCACCCAGGGGCGTTAGGAGCAGAGTGGGATTGAGTCGCTTGATTTCCGCCACAGCTTGGACTGTGTTTGTGTCAGGGCTGTACAACGACACCAGGAAACTGGTGTCCGCATAGGCATTCAATAGCGGCCTCTTTGTTCAGATATCAGGTCGGCGCCGGAAATCTTGGCGATTTTATTGCCGTAGATTTTCTTGAGCAGAGCTATGAAATCCGGCGGCCCCTTGCGTCGGGGCGAAGACTTAACCGGCTCCAAGCGCGCGATCACCCGCCGGCGTTTGGTAACTTGAATTGTTTCCCCGTTGCGCAAATAGCCCTCAACCTCTGAGAAACGATAACGGATATCCCGGACGGACACAGACTTCATGTGATACATTTTAGCATCACATAGTCAAAAGTCAAGCGGAGGGCGAAGGTTCGATGCGGATGCCGTGCTGGAAGGTAGTCCCTCGGGATTAGGATCACTTTGGCTTGGCAGCCGAAGTCTTTGACCGGCCATGCCCCCGGACCATGCTTAGTGACGATTGACAACTTACATTAAATCGCCTCGAAGCACTCGCGCCCGGCCTTGCAGCCGCCGGGCTCGGCTACTTGGCCGTCAGGCCCCAAAACGTTTTGCGTGTGGCTGCACCAGAAAATGCCACTGCCGGTCTCGGTCATCTTGAACTCAACGCCGATGTCGACGAACATTTCCTTACACCGGAGGCGGCGGCAGTGTCCCTGGAGGGTTTCCTGCACATTAAGAGTGTCCGACATGATTATGCCTCCTCGTGCTCTTCGCGTTCACCGCGCGCGGCTTTCAGAATGGCGCGTTTGACGGCCACACGAGCCAGTTGGACTTTGTATTTGTTCCGGCTGAGCGGGGAAGCGTTGGCGACCGCGGCCTTGCCCGCCTCTGCAGCCGTTTCCTCAGTGATGGTCTTGCCGGCCAGCGCTTGTTCGGCTTCAGGGGAGGGCCAGGGTGTGGGAGCAACGTGGCCCAAGACAATGCGCGCACTTTTCACGGTCTTGCCGCTCATTTGGAGCACGACTGCCGCTTGAACCAGCGGCCAATCCAACCCTTCCTTCTGTTCAACCGAATACCACCCTACTTTGGCCCCATGCATGGGCGGCACCACAACTTCGGTAATGATCTCGGTGGGCTTTAATGCGTGCTCGCGGTCCCCGTCACTCTTGGGGGTGACGAAGAACTGGTCGACGGGCATCTCGCGCGGGCCATCAGGCCCGAGCAATTTGACCTTGGCACCCAATGCAATCAAGATGGGCCCGAGGCTTGACGGGCTCACAAAATAAGCGGGGCCGGCGTTGCCGAGAATGGCGTGGTACCGATTGTCGCCCCCAGGCACCAGCGGCTTGCCATTGTCCTGTGCCAGCAGGCCGTATCCGGCACGGTAATACCAGCAGCGGGGCCGCTGCGCCAGGTTGCCACCCACTGTGGCCACGTTGCGGATTTGCGGGCTGCCGATATCATTTGCCACGTCCACCAGCACGGGAAGATTACGTTTCACTGTGGCGTTTTCCGCTAATTCGGCGAGAGTGACCATGGCTCCGATCGTCAACCCTTCGGTCGCACTGTATTTCACCGTAGTGAGTTCCTTGACCCCGTGCAGGCTCACCACACGTTTGGGGCTGGAGACAAAATCCTTGGTTCGTTCGAGCAGGTCCGTTCCCCCCGCCAGCACCTCGGCAGCTCCCTCGTCCGCTCCCAGGAGTTTCACCGCTTCTTCTTTGGTTGTGGGTCTCGCGTATTCGAATGGTAGCATCAGGCCATCCCTCCCTTCTCAAGCGCCTCCAGCACCTTATCAGGGGTGAGGGGCAGTGTGGGCACGCGCACTCCGATGGCGTTGGCGACGGCATTGGAAATGGCGGCCCCCGGCGAAATCACCGGCGGCTCGCCCAAGCCAATCACCCCGCGTTCGTCGTAACCCGGGCCGGTCATCATGTGGACGGTCAGATCGCCAATGTCAGCGATGGTGGCCAGCTTGTAGAACTCCATGTTGGGATTCAGCATGCGCCCGGTCTGCTGATCCATTACCTTCTCTTCGTAGAGCGAGTAGCAGATTCCCATAATCAACGCGCCGTACACCTGGCTTTCCGCCGTCTTCACGTCGATCACCAGGCCGCAGTCCTGAACGGCGATCATCCGGTTCATCTTGATGATGCCCGTTTCCGTGTCCACCGAGACGTCGGCAATCTGCACGCCGCCCACGCCGCTGTCATTCAGCTTGCAGGGCGAATTTCGTCCCTGCTCGCCCTCGGCTTGGACGGGCTTCACGCCCAGCTTGGCGCAAGCCTGTTTCCAGGTAAGGCTCTTGGCCGGATTGCCCTTCACACGAACGTGGCCATCGACAGCTTCCAGTTGGTCGGCCGGAGCGCCCAGGCTCGGGGCCACTGCGGCAAAGAGAGCGTCCAGAGCATTCACCGATCCCCGCCGAGTGTGACCGGACACGCCACCGACTGTCGTACTGCCGCCCGAGCCGCCATCTGCGGGATAAAGGCTGTCGCCGATGCTCACTTTGATAGCTTCCAGCGGCAGGCCCAGCGTTTCCGCGACCACGATGTTGATGACAGTGCGCGTGCCGGTGCCGAGGTCCTGGCTTCCGGTTTTCACTTCCACCGAGCCATCGGGTTGAATGGTGACCAGGCACTTGCCGGCGTGTGGCGCTCCACCCCAGGTGTGCAGCGATACGCCCATCCCGCGCTTGATGTGTCCTTTGGTCTTGTCGCCGCGCGGATGCCAGGTCTTTTTCCAGTCCGCAAGCTCAGCGGCCTTCTTCAACTCCTCGCGATATGTCCGGGCCAAAACATCGTTGGGCGCCATGTCTGCGTTCTTCGTCAGGAACTCAATGGGGTCCATGTTGAGCTTGGCCGCCAGGTCCTCGAACGCCGCCATGGTGATCAGGCACGCCTGCGGGTGATTGGGGGCGCGCCACGCTCTGCTGGGGCCGATGTTGGTGCTTACAAAAGTGTGGGTGCGCGCACGGTTGGGGAATTTGTCGTGGAAAACATAAGGAATAGGAGGAACGCCGCTGCCCCCGATTCCGCCCGTGCCCCACGATTCGGATTGCCACGCGACCAAAGTGCCGTCCTTCTTCGCCGCGACTTTTACCTTGGCAAAAGCCGATGGGCGCGACCCCGCTACCATCAATTCAGAATTCCGTTCTAGCAAGAGTTTGACGGCTTTTCCGCCTGCCCCCTTCGAAAGCATTGCTCCTTCCACACCCCAGCGGTCGGCGGCGAATTTGCTGCCGAAGCCGCCTCCAACGTATTGGCAAATGACGTTGACGTTGTTGGGAGAAACCTTCACACCCTGGGCGTCCAATCCTTCGGCAAATTGCCCGCCGATAACGGAAACGGCCTGCGTGGAAGCCCACACTTTCAGGCTTTGAGGGTCAGTCCATTCCGTTACCTGCCCATGGGACTCAAGGCAGCAGTGGGTGATCACCGAGACGCCGTAGTAGCCTTCTGATGTGACTACGCCCGGGTCTGCGAAAGCTGCATCGGGGTCGCCCGCTTTTTCGGTGACGGCGGGCTTGGTGTAGCCCTGGGCGGCGGACAAATCTTCCTCGTTCACCAGGAAGGGCATCGGCTCGTATTCCACTTTGATCTTGCGCGCGGCATCCTCGGCAATTTCTTCGGAAACCGCTGCCACGGCGGCAATCTCGTCACCCATCCACTGAATCTCTTTGCCCGCGCCCTGAATCACGCGCACGGCCTTCACGCCCGGCATGGCCTCAGCGGCGGAGGTGTCAATGGATGTGATTTTGGCGTGGGCGTATGGGCAGCGCAACACTTTGGCGAAGAGCATGCCCGGGCGATTGATGTCAAAAGAATACTTCGCCTGGCCGCTCGACTTGGCGCCGCCATCAATGCGTTTGATGCGCTTGCCAATGTATTTTCGTTTTTCCGGTGCCGGCCAATCGTATTTGCACGGTGCTGCCATAGGATCTCTCCCTTGTTAAATCAGAAACTGGAAAATGGAAATTAGAAAATGGAAACTGGAAATATCACTCCAGGGTTCTGATTTCTGATTTCGTATTTCTGATTTGGTTCTCTTACGCCTTCGCTCCCTTGCCCGCGTCCAGCGCGGCTTGCCTCAATCCATGATAAGTGCCGCAACGGCAAATGTTGCCGCTCAATCCTTCCTTCACTTCCTCAAGCGTGGGGTGCGGATGCTTGTCCAGGAACGCCTTGCACGCCATCATGAATCCCGGAGTGCAGAACCCGCACTGCTGAGCGTCATTATCCACAAACGCGGTCATCACCGGATGCAGGTGATTCTCGTGCGCCAGGCTTTCGATGGTGATGATCTCGCGCCCTTGCGCCTCGATGGCCAGAATGCTGCACGCGTAAACCGCTTTGCCGTCCATGATGATCGTGCAGGCGCCACAGGTGCCGCGATCGCAGACGCGCTTGGCGCCGGTCAGATCAAGCTGATTGCGCAGCGCGTCCAGCAGGGTCACGCGTGGCTCCACGGTCAGGTTGTGCGTAGCGCCGTTGATCTTCAGCGTGATGGGCACTGCGCCCGGCCCCAGGATTTCCGTCGTCGGGGCGGGGGACGCGACGGCAACTGCGCCTCCGCTAGCCAACATTCCGCCGGAGACCGCGACGCCCGCACCACGCAGGAAATCGCGCCGCGAGAAGCCGCTATTCTCCGCTGCTGCTTTTTGTTGTTTTGATTTTTTGCCCTTCATGGTCTGCTCCTTGGATTCCTGAAGAGGGAGACTTTAACCGCGCAGCCATCAAATTGCAAGGCGCAACTTTCCGTTTTCTTTCGTCCAGCCCCACTGCACTTAAACGTTTAACGAGCGGATTATAGCACTCCTCTTTTTGGAATGGGCAAAGAATTTGTGACGTGAATCTTGGTCGGAGCCCCATAAGTCCCAATCAGTGAAAATAGTCAGTCCTGGCAGTGAGCGTGCTAATCTCTTTTACATGCAGTTGGCGCGGCGGATCGCGGTCATCATTTTGGGATCGCTAAGTTTTATCGCGGGATTGAACCTTGGAGTCCCAGCTTTGGGATCCCTAGCAAGATATGTCGTCTATGCCCGCCCTCAGGTGATCGATGGAGTGGCATTGAAAAGTGGTGCCCCCGTGTCCCCAGTTCTCGGCCTCGTCCTGAGCTCTTTCCTTGGGCTGCTGCTCGCGGCGGCGGGGATTGCTCTCATCATCCGCTATCGCTAGGCACACTCCACCAATATGATTGCGACAATGTTAGGTTGCTTTCGGTTTGCCCAGCCCGAGCCGCCAAGCTCACGACGCAGACCGCCCCATGATTCGTGCGGTTCCTGCGATACGCCTTGACATCCCCATGCGCCCCGCCTATCATCACTGGGAGAGGGTTGAACTTGTTCACCGGTGGATTTTTCGAAATCGGATTTCTTTTGTTCATCGCCTATCTGTTATTTGGTCCCAAAAAGCTTCCCGAAATCGCGAGGACGCTGGGCAAGGGAATGGCGGAGTTGCGACGGGCATCCGATGAATTAAAGCGCTCCCTGGAAGAGGAAATTTCGAACCTGGATCATATCCCCGAAAACCGCAACGAAGTCGTTTCCGGAACCACTCCCACGTATGGCGACCATCATCCAGAACCCACCCACACAGAATCCGAACCCCGAACCTGATCCCGAGCAGTCTGACGGCAAGCAAATGTCGTTCCTCGAGCACCTCGAGGAGCTCCGGAAACGGTTGCTGCGAAGTGTTTATTCCATCTTCATTGGGGCCGGCATTTGCTTTTATTTCCGGGAAAGTATTTACGACTACCTTGCCAAGCCTATTACGAGCACTATGCATGAGCTGCACCTGCCTGAGCAACTCGGCTATCTTAATCCCGTAGATCCCTTCAATCTCTACATCAAGATTTCCATCATGGCGGGAATCTTCCTGGCATCGCCCTACATTTTGTGGCAGCTCTGGCTTTTTATTTCGCCCGGCCTTTATCGCAACGAGAAGAAGTACGTGTGGCCCTTTGTCTTCCTGACCAGTGGACTATTCATGTCGGGCGGCTATTTCGCGTGGAGACTTGCCCTCCCCAAGGCGATGCGCTTCCTGGTGGACTTTGCCGGTCACTTCCAGCCCATGGTGACCATCAATGAATACTTTGACCTGGCGATCACGCTTATTGTAGCCGTCGGCGTGGTTTTTGAATTGCCCGCCGTCATTCTGGTGCTTTCCGTCTTCGGCATTGTGACTCCGAAATTCCTGATCAAGAACTTTCGTTACGCCGTGCTGGGGACAGCGATCCTCGCCGCGGGGATTGTTCCCAGCAACGACATGGCTTCTATCTTCGTAGTATGGATTCCCCTGGTGGGCCTCTATGTCCTGAGCATCGGACTGTCCTGGCTCGTCTACCTGAAGAAAAAGCGGAAACGGAAACATGACGAGGTTTAGGCGTTCGGCATATTGGATTGGGATCGTAATGATCTGTGTGCTGCCGCTGATGGCCGCGGCGCGGCGCGCCAGAGCCGCGCGGCCCGAAGGCACATTTAGCGGAGGGCGCGCCTTTGAAGATTTGAAGCACATCGCGTCATTTGGACCGCGCCCGGCGGGCTCCAAGCCACTTTCCGACACCCGCAGGTGGATCGTCAACCAGCTCGAGCAGATGGGCTACAAAGTGGAAGAAGACCTTTTCCAGGGCGAAACACCGTTCGGCAGCGTCACCATGATTAATCTCCGGGTCATCATCCCCGGCACCAGCCCCAAGGTGGTGATGCTGGCCGGGCATTACGATACGGCGAGGTACGAGGAATTCAATTTTGTGGGCGCCAATGACGGCGGCTCCAGTGCCGCGTTTCTTTTGGAGATGGCGCGCGTGCTCGCCCACCGCAAGAACAAATTCACCACCTGGCTGGTTTTTTTTGATGGGGAAGAGGCCATGCAAAAATGGTCGAACACCGACAGCCTATACGGCAGCCGGCACCTCGCGGAAAAACTCACCGCCTCCGGCGAGCTGGGCCGCATCCAAGCGATGATCTTGGTGGATATGATTGGCGACGCCAAGCTGGATATCTATCGCGACGGAAATTCGACGGGGTGGCTGACCGATATAGTTTTCAAGACTGCCAAGCGGCTGGGCTACGGCAAGTATTTTCTTGACGAAGCGCACGGTTACGTCGATGACCACATGCCTTTCATTGACGCGGGCGTCTCCGCCGTCGATATCATCGACCTCGATTACGGTCCACGCAGCGCGGACCACCCCATGGGCGCCTACTGGCACACCGCCAAAGACACGGTGGACAAGTGCAGCCCGCTCAGCCTGACCATCGTCGGCCAGGTGGTTCTGGGAACTGTCGAAGAGCTTGAAAAATCTCCCCGGCTGAAATAGCCACTCGACACCAATACAGATTCCCTCCATAATTCGGCGACTTTGAGTCGCAGTTTATATGGCATGTCTCGCTAACCAGGAACCAATCATGGGCACCTTTCTTGCGCTCACACTCTTCACGGGTTTTGTCCTGGTGCTGCTCGCGGTGGATCTGGGTGCGTTTCACCGCCATCGCAGGGCGCCCAGATTTCGAGGCGCGTTACTCGCGAGCGCTGCTTGGGTGGCTTTGGCATTAGCCTTCAACCTTGGCATCTACTTTTGGCGGGGTCAGCAGCCGGCAGTGGAATTTCTCACTGGCTACATTTTGGAACTTTCCCTTTCCCTCGACAACGTTTTCATATTTGCCCTTACATTTACTTATGCGGCCGTGCCCTCTGAAGATCAGCACCGGGTATTGTTCTGGGGCGTTTTGGGAGCCTTGATCATGCGCGCGATCTTCATCGTAGCAGGCGTCGAGCTCATCTCGCATTTTCATTGGGTTCTTTATATCTTTGGAGCTTTCCTGGTTGTCTCTGGCCTCGCGCTCGTTCGCGAAAAGGAGAAAAAAGTCCGCCCCGAACATAATCCCGTGCTGCGCCTGGCGCGCAAACTGTTTCCCGTGACGGAGAATTACGAGGGCGCGCTCTTTTTTGTGCGCCGGAACGGCCGCCGGTTCGTCACCCCGTTGTTCCTGGTCTTGGTGATGATAGAGACCACCGACGTGCTGATGGCCGTGGACTCCATCCCCGCCGTCCTGGGCGTCACCGAAGACCCATTCATTGTCTACACTTCCAACATTTTTGCCGTGCTGGGACTGCGCGCCCTTTATTTTTTGCTTGCCCGCGCCCTGATGAAGTTCCGCTACCTGCACGTGGGACTAGCGTTGGTCCTGATGTTCGTTGGTTCAACAATGCTGGGCGCATACTTTTACAAGCTGCCCACCCACGTGTCGCTTGCGGTAATTTGCGTCGTGGTGGCCTTCACGATCATCATTTCAATGCTCAAGGCACGCGGAGTGGTGGAGTCAGACACGGCGGCAGAACCAAAGCAATAACTTATTCAAAATAGACGGTGGAGCTTTTACACACGTAGGAATGTTCGGCGGGAGTAGCTGGATTCTTGAGGGGGAAATCGGAGCGGTAATGCGCTCCCCGGCTCTCTTCCCGCGCCAAAGCGGATTCGGCAATCAAGTGCGCAACTTGCAGAATGTTCATGGCCTCGTACTGAGTACGACTATTGGCGTTCACCTGGGCCGTTGAAATCTCATCCAATCGATTCGTTGCTTTCGCCAGGCCCTTGCCGCTGCGGATGATGCCCACGTGCTCCGAAAGGAGGCACCGCGCTTCATTAGCCAGTTTTTCCAGGTCTACTTCCTTAACGGGCTTGGAGCGGGTCTTGCCCGGGTTATTGGGAGATGAAGTGTGCGTGGATTTTGCGGCGGCCTTGGCTTGCTGGACGGTGTGATGGGGATTCATCCGCTGTTCAGCCATAGCGGCGGCAGCACGCGCCCCGAAAACCAGGTCTTCCAACAATGAATTGCTTGCCAGTCGATTGGCGCCGTGCACTCCGGAATCGGCCACCTCGCCGGCCGCGTACAAGCCCTTGAGCGAAGTGGCGCCGTGCAGATCGGTGGCGATACCCCCCATCGCATAGTGCGCCGCAGGACGAACTGGAATCAGGTCGGCGGTGATGTCCAGATTCAACTCCAGAATTCGCGTGTAGATTTGCGGAAAGCGTTTCTTGATGCGCTCCGCCATCAAGCCAGTTAAATCCAAATAGTGAAATTCGCTTCGACAGCGCGTCATTTCCATCACCATGGCGCGACATAGAACGTCACGAGGCGCCAGTTCCGCCGCTTCGTGATATCTGTGCATGAACCGTTCCAGCTCAATGTTGCGCAACACAGCGCCATCACCACACAGGGCGCTCGAGAGGACAAACAGGGGCGCGCCTTTCATGTAAAGCACGGTGGGATGGAATTGGATGAATTCCATGTCGCTCATCAGGGCGCCTGCGCGAAAGGCCATGGCCGCTCCGTCGCCACAGGCAAATGGAGGATTGGTGGTTTCTTTGTAAGTCTGACCCAAGCCGCCCGTCGCCAACAGCACATCGTTTGCGGGAATGGAATGCAGCGTGGATGTTTTTTCATCCAGATAGGTCACACCAGCGACGCGACCGCCCTCCACGATGAGATCCGTCACATAAGAGAACGGCTGCAGGTGAACGGAGCGCAGGGACCTTACTTTTTCCATCAGCACGCCGCGCATTTCGCCGCCCGTTGAATCGCCGTGGGCGTGCAGCACCCGCGAGCGGCTGTGGGAGCCGACACTGGTAAACGCCAATTTCGTTCCATTGCGGCGGAAACGCATGCCCCACCCAATCAACTCTTGAATCAGGTTGGGACCTTCCTCCACCAGCGCGCGCACCGCAGGCTCGCGGCAAAGTCCGTCGCCTGCCTGCAACGTGTCGTGCAAGTGCAGCGGGACCTCGTCGTCCTCCGCCAGCGCCACCGCGATTCCACCCAGGTGATAGTGCGTGGCAGGCTTGAAAAGTTCACCTTTATTAAGAATCAGCACTTGCCCGCGGGGAGCCAAATCCACCGCCGCCCTCAGTGCGGCGATGCCGCTACCGACCACGATGAAGTCGATTTTCTGCTCTTTCGTATGGGGCATTCTTGCTTTCATTGTACGCGCCGCAACTTGACTCCGCAAGCGGGCTGCGTCACAAACCATCTCACAATCACGTGCGGGCTGCAACCGGGCGACGATAAAATTCATTTTTTCCACAACCCCTGCGTGGGCCGGCACGGAGGTCTGCTATATTGGAAGACTGATGGAACGATTTCGGGTGACGGCGCGCAGTCTTCAATACGATGTGGTGATGGGCCACGGCGCATGGCGGGCGGTGCGTGAGCTGACCAGCCGTGGGTATTCTTCCGTCTTTGTCCTGACAGAAGAAGCGCTCTGGAAGAGCTGGGGCAAAATGTTTTTGCGGGAAAGTGGGCTGAGGAACACGCGCACTATATTTGTGCCGGCGGGAGAAAAGTCAAAATCCATGAAGATGGTGGAGCGCCTGGCAGCTCGCTTGCTCTCGTTGGGGGCCGATCGCCGCGCCTTGCTGGTTGCGCTGGGCGGCGGGGTAGTGGGCGACCTCGGCGGGTTTGTGGCTTCCGCCTACATGCGCGGCATTGATTTCGTCCAGGCTCCCACCACCGTCGTGGGCCAGGTCGATAGCGCCATCGGCGGCAAGACCGGCGTGAATGTAGGCGCCATGAAAAACCTGCTCGGCGCTTTCTATCCTCCGCGCATGGTGGTGGCTGAACCCGCCGTGCTCACTTCGATGGCTCCGCGTGCCTTCCGCTCAGGATTGTATGAAGTGGTGAAGCACGGGATTCTGGCTGGTCAGCCATTATTTGATGTGCTCGAAAATAAGCTGGGCGAGCTGCACCCAGGGAACCTCGGAGCATTGGAAGCAGTTTTGCCCAACGCCGCAAAAGTAAAAGTCGACGTGGTGAATCGCGATGAGCGCGAGGCGCGTCTGCGCCTGGTTTTGAATCTTGGCCACACCTTCGGGCACGCACTGGAGGAGGCCACCGCTTATCGACGATATACCCACGGTGAAGCGGTGGGCTGGGGCCTGCTGATTGTAATCCGCCTTGCCGAAATACTGAAAATGCTTAAGGCGCGCGACGCCCTGCGCATGGTCAGGCTCATCTTGCGGGTGGGGCCTTTGCCAACCATCAGAGGGATTGAGCCACGGCGCGTCCTCCCGCTTCTTTCACAGGACAAGAAAGCAGTGCGCGGACGAATCCAATGGGTGATTCCGGACCGCATTGGGCGAGTCCAAATTGTTTCCAATGTTCCGGAGAAGTTGGCGGCGGCCGCTTTCCGCGAAGTCCAACAAATGCGAGAGCCCTCCGCATGAGCCAGACCGCTCAGTCCACCCAGGCGGGAAGCCCGCTCGGCACGCCGGGCGACGAATCCACCACCAGCCGCGCCGTGCGCAATATGTTTGTCTCTGTTGCACCACGGTACGACTTCCTGAATCATTTCCTTTCGCTCGGCCGCGACATTGCCTGGCGCAATGCCACGGCGCGTGCTCTGCGGGAGACGCTCGCTCGTCCGGGTTCTTTGGCGGCAGACGTCTGCTGTGGAACCGGTGATTTGGCACTGGCGCTATCCCGATTCTCAGCGGGGCGGGTGGTGGGGACCGATTTCTGCCACCCCATGCTTGAACTTGCCCGGGAAAAAGCCAAGGGTCCAAAGCGCCCAGTATTTTTTCTTGAAGCAGACACGCTGTCACTTCCATTTGCCGACGATTCCCTGGACGTCATCAGCACGGCCTTTGGCTTTCGCAACCTGGCAAATTATTCCCGCGGCCTCCAGGAAATGTGCCGCGTGCTAAAGACCGGCGGAACCGTGGCCATTCTGGAGTTTTCGCGGGTCCACGTGCCCGTGATTGGGCCGCTCTTTCGCCTTTACTTTCGTAAGATTCTGCCGCGCATCGGAACCCTCATTTCTGGCGTGCCCGGGCCGTACCAGTATCTCCCCAACTCAGTCGCGCGCTTTCCTGATCAGGAGGCGCTCTCGAATTTGATGGGCGAAACGGGATTTACGAATGTGCGCTATCAGAATTTCTCACTTGGAGCGGCCGCACTTCACCTGGGACGGAAAAAATGAGGACCTTCGCTCGCGGCATAAGGACGATGGTACGTCGTGACTTGGTGCGCTGGGCCCTTCACTTCTTTATATTCGCTCTCCTTCTGGGATTCTCCCAGTGTTCAAAACCCGCCGACCGGCAAATCTCCGTCACTCGGCTTTCCAATAATTTTGAGCCTCTGAAGGCCCAATTTAACCGGGACGCTGGCAAAGTGCGGTTGCTTTTGTTGCTCGATCCCACTTGAGGGCAATGTCTTCGGGGGGGCTCCGAAGTTCAGGAACAAGTTCTTGCCAAGATTCCCGACGCCCGCCTGCGCGCCTACGTGGTTTGGGTGCCGGTGCTGCGTGGCAGGCCGGTGGAAACGGCGGCGCAAACCGAGGCCGAGACCGTTCCTGACCCGCGGGCGTTGGAGTATGTGGATGTGGAGGGGACACTCTCCAAGGCTTACGCGAGCGTGATCGGCCTTCCGGCGAGCATTCCAGCCTGGGATGTCTATTTTGTTTTCGGCCCCGAGGCCCATTGGCCGGATGAGCAGGGAAGCAAGCCGCCCGCGCCCAACTATTGGATGCACCAACTGGGTCGCGCCGCACCGCCCGAGTGGCGCCTTGATCCGGAAAAGCTCAACTTCTATGTGGGGGGGATGCTCTTGAAGATGGGAAAGTAATGTCCGGAAAAGCTCACTCGAATCCGGGGAGCGTCTGAACCCATCTTAAAAGCATATCGGACAAGCCTATTTCTGCGCCGACTGGAAAATGGCAAACGCCGCGCCTTGCGGGTCAGCAATTACTGAGATGCGGCCGACGTCCTCAAAATCGGTCTGCGGCATGTAAAGGATAGCGCCAAGTTCCCTGGCTTGGGCGGCAGTCGCGTCACAGTTTGAAACTTGAATGTACGCCAGCCAGTGAGGCGGCACTTTGGGGTCGCGATGCGCCGCGGGTGGAATCCCGCCGATAAAAGCTTCGCCATTTTTGATGTGCCAGTAATTGTGCGCTGGGTCTTCGTCTTCCTTCATCATTTGCCAACCAAACAATTCCGAATAAAAAGATCCGGCGCGCGCCTGGTCCGGCGTGCTTAAATCCGCCCAGCAGAGCGTGCCCGCAACGCCCGTGATTGCCGTGCCGGCATGTTTCTTCGCTTGCCAGACGCTTAATACGGCGCCGGTGGGATCCATGATCACGGCCATGCGGCCCGCATCCATCACATCCATTCCGGGGGCTATGATCTTGCCGCCAAGTTTTGCGGCTTTGCTCGCTGTCGCGTCAGCATTGTCCGCCGCGACGTAGAGCATCCAATATGACGGTATGCCCTGCGCTTGCTGGTCTTTCCGCATCGTATAGGCCGCGCCAGTATTGCGCCCCTCGAGCGAAAACATGGTATAGAAATCGCCCGGCCCCATGGGGAAGTCGGTGGCGCTCCATCCAAATAACGATTCGTAGAATTTCTTGGCCGCGGGCTGGTCCTTGGTTGCAAGCTCAATCCAGCAGAAATCTCCGGCAGGATGTTTGTATATGTTTGGCATGGGGGGAATATACTCCCAAATGCGAGTGGAAGGAAGGCTGGCTGCCCCTCTTGATTAATTCTGCCTAGCGTGCGCAACTCCAAATGGCAAGGCACTCATCTTACGAACAGCGAACAAAAGCATGATAAGACACGCACCACTTGGGGGAGGTTTGTGACGAAGCAGCCTTTTCAGCCAAGTTCGATTTGGCGCGCTATTCGCGGCGCTCTCCTTTGGTCTGTGGGAGTGGCGTTGGGGATTTCTCTGCTCTCCCACTTTCACGCCTCGCCTCTTCCGAAGGAAAAACGCAACGGGCAAAATCTAAAAGACCAACGCCGCCGAAAGGCAGTTCAGACGGAGAATATTGGCCCGTACGGTGAATGGTTAAAATTTGAAGTATCGTACCTCATCACGGATGAAGAAAAGAACGCGTTCAAGAGGCTCACAACTGACGATGAACGCGAGCAATTTATCGAAAGCTTTTGGGAGCGACGCAGCCCCGATCCAGGCAGTCCCGAAAACGCGTTCAAGGAAGAGTACTACCGCCGAATTGCTTTCGCCAACCAAGCCTTTTCCGCCTGGATTAGAGGCTGGAGGACCGACCGCGGACGAATCTACATTCAATATGGGCCGCCAGATGAAATTGACTCGTACCCGAATGGTGGGACTCTTAACGCGGGTGACGAGAATGGCAGCCCCCAACATGTGGAGTTCCCTTTCGAAGAGTGGAAATTCCGGTACATTGATGGGCTCGGAACCAATGTGGTTTTGGATTTCATCGACTCGACTAAGATGGGCGAATATCATTTAACGTTTGGTCCAACAATCACAGTCAATCATTTACGCGCTTTTTGCACGGATCGGTTCAAGTTCGACAGCGGTTGCGATCCGCTTCAGCCAACCGGCGGCGCCATCAAGGAACCACGGCAAGATCGAAGTGCCAATCCAGCGGCACGTGTCGACCTCTACGTCGGAGCCTCCAATCCGCCTTATATCAGATTCAAGGACCTGCAGGCTGTCCTGCTTTCGCAGCTCAGCGAACGGAACATTCATTTCTCGACCGATCTGTCGTTCGTTCCAGCAACTGAGGAAACGGTCCTAACCGCCGTGACCATCCAAGTGCCAAGGCGACAATTGCGGTTCCAGAACTATGAAGGGGCGATGCACGGAGGACTGAAGATCTACGGCCAGTTCAGCACTCCCTCAGGCCGCTTCGTCTCCATTTTTGAGAAGGAGTTGACTTTGGACGCGCCCGCCGCAGAAACGCAACGACGACCCGGTGGCCATATCACTTTTCAGAAAGTTGTGCCGTTGCGACCGGGCCTTTATAAATTGTCACTTGTTATAGCGGATACAATGAGCGGCAAAATGAGCTCAACAAATGCGGGGATACGAATTCCACCCTTCGACGGCGAGCCGAGTGCGAGTTCTCTCATCCTCGCTGACAAGGTCGAGTTGCTATCAGCTACGGATACTGGTCAGGAACCTTTCGTAATTGGCGGCGCCAGGATCATTCCCAACATATGCCGGGAATTTAATCGGAACCAAGATTTGGAAGTGTATGCGCAAATCTCAGGACTGGCGCTGGCTCCCCCAACGAAGAAGCCGTCCGTGAGTGTCCAGTACGCAGTGCTGCGCGACGATCAAATTATCATGGAACAACCTGAGGACCCGGCCAAGCTAGCGCAAGCCACCGTGGTTTATACGATCGACAAGAAAATTCCTCTGAAGTCTCTGGAGCCCGGAAAATACTCGCTGCGCGTTACAGTCACTGACAAAGTAACAAAGCGAACGATTTCACCCACAGCGATGTTTCGAGTGATCCGGCCACCTCAGCAGTAGTTTCCAACGGGTGTCAGATTGTTGAGCAGTAGTGGCGGCTCAGCTATCCGTCTCGTGGGCGCGCAACTTCAGCAGAAGGGTTTTAGCGGAGACAGGAAATTCTTGTGAGGCCCGCCTGTCACACGCCAATCTTGTAGCGGATTTATCGAGGTTGCACTTCAACGGGCTCTGATAGGCTCACCGTGCCTTGCGATTGTGGGCCGACCGTCAGCTTTTGCCCGCGCGGCGTGTAGCGGGCTAGGACCGCCGGCCTCGACCAATCCACGGCCCATCCATCCTCTATGGCGATGACGGAATAATTACCCGGAACAACGCCGGGCAAGACAAAGCTGCCATCAAAGTCGCTCTCGTCCCTCCGGAAAAGGTCAATATTCGATTCGGGATCCGCAGGGACCAGAACAACCATCACCCCTGCCGCGGATTTCCCCGAGCGCATCACAAATCCTTCCACACGCGCTTTACCGCTTAGGAGCGATGCAGACATGGAAATTGAGGAACCTGGCGTAAGGTCAAAACCGTTCCCCGAAGTTTCCGTGCCTTGCGAGGAAGTCCGCACCACGGAATAGGGTTTACTTGTCGAGGAGGCCGCAATGGCGTACCTGCCCGCGGGGAGGCCTTCAAAATTTACTTCGCCATTTCGGTCAACCGCCCGGGATTCTACGGTTCGCAACTGGGCATCCCGAAGGGCAACGAAGAGCGACTGGGGAAGGTTTTCGCCGCCCAGGATTTTCACTGAGAGCTTCAGGCTGCCCAATGGTTCTCCCGAAGATAGATCCAGTTCCTGGCCGTCGTTGGTAATTTTCATTTCAGCGCTCCGGCCAGGTTCGTCGGGTGTGGAACCGCGAAAACGCACGGTATACTTGCCCGTAGGCACTCCGACTAATTCGAAAGTGTCAGGCGAAAGTTGTTGCGACCCGCCCGTCTCAACCTCTTCGACCGAGTCGAACACTCTCTTTTGAAATTCCGGCGCGATGAATCCATTCTGTTCGCCTTCCGGGACATGGAAAAGCAAATGCAGAGATGGAACAGGCTCCATGTGAATGTCGATTTCCGCGTGCTCGCCGCCTTTAATGGGAATAGGGATGGCGGATTCAGTTTCTGTGGTGTCCCCGTAATAGGTCGACAGGTAGCAAACATCCAGGGCGGCATCCACAGCCCGAAATGAGGTGCCCCCGCCTTCTGCGTGGACCGAAGGGGGATGCGCCGCGTACCACGGACGGGCCGTGGCGGAGACGTAGTAAGTTCCGGGGATGACGGGCCAAAAGTCGTAATATCCCCGGTCATCCGAGGATGCAAAGGCAACTGGGACAATTTGAGTCACGCCCATGTTGTGATTCTCGCGAAAAAGTTTCACGCCAGCATTGCGGATCGGGTCTCCCGATTCGTCAAGGATTTTGCCGCTAATCATGGCGACGGGCACCAGGCGCAGAGTGAGATTTTCAGTGTCGAGCGGGGCGCCGGTCACGATGGCCGTGGAAAACTGCGCGTGCTGTTCATACGCGCTTGAGATGAAGCCACTCCGGGCGCCCTGCAACGAATATTTTCCCGATTTGAGCCCGGTGAATTCAAACCTGCCGTCCTCCTCGGCGATCCTCCATTGTGAATCTCGGGCGTTCCTGGTGTTTACAATGGTGACCCGTGCGCGCGCCAGCGGCGCCCCACTGACGCTGTTAACGACCACGCCTGCTATTTTAAATTCGCCTTCGACCCTGGCAGTTTCGGGATTGTTGGGCCGGCTTTGGGCACAAAGAATTACACACGGGCACACCAACACCAGCCCTAATGCGTAATAGGCCAGTCGTGTCGGTCGCAGCGGGGTTCGCATGGCTAGTCGCCTCCCGCGACCACGTGCAGCCGCAACTCCTGCTTTTGCCCGGCCACAAGTCGAATCACTTGCTCTTCCGAGTGATATTGGCGCATCGTTTCTTCGTTCCTATACTCCACTTCCAGTTGTGGCTGGCCCGATGCCAACACGCGGTAATCGCCGGGCGGAATCTGGTGTGCGTAAAAAGTACCATCTGGCGAGACATTTACCTTTTTATACTGGCCGCTACTTTCGGGCTGCGGAATGAGGTAAACCAGATTACCCACACGCGTGAAACCCAAGGACGGAGATACAGGATTTAACGGGGCGCCCTCGATGGTGCCCTCGATCTGCGCGCCATCGTCCCGCATCGTAACCTCGATGGGATCAGCCGATCCTCCTGGTGGGACTACAAGGGGATGACGCAGCAAGTCCGTCTCACCGCTCTTGATTGATGCAACATAGCCCCGGCCTGATTGGACATTCACCCAATATCGGCCTGGCCATATATTGTCGATGGCAAGCGATCCATCTTCCGGCCCCGTAGGTGGACGCAAGGACGCCCCTCCTCCACGGCCAAACTCGTCAGCCGGCTCCAGATTTACGTCGAGATAGTCACGGGGCCTCCTTTGGCTTTGGCCCGCTGGTCCAGGCGGCAAGTCAACCTCACTCTGATCGGCAGAAGTAAAGTTTTCCGTCACGGTCACATTAATGGGAGCATTGGGGACCATGGTCACGGTGCCTTCACTGACCGCGCCGCCCTTCACGACGATGTCCATGCTCCCTGATTCGCCCGGTGTCCCAGAACTTGACAATTCAAGGGTATACATTCCGTCGGGAAGTAAGCCTCGAATCTTCTGCAATTGAGGGTAGTAGCCGAGCGAATATCCCGGCCCTCCCTGACCCGCTACCGACACCTCGACATTCACGGGGGCTCCCTCCGGCAAATTCGCAATTCCGGCTTCTACTGGGTAGTATTCGTGCCTGATCGGTGACAAAGTTGCGTCAAAAGTCATACCCGCTGACAACTGAATCACACTACCCGATGCAAAGTTGATTGCGTTGGGAAAATACACCGGCGGGTAGCCATATAACTGGCCCCGGGGGTCGAAAGTCAACGGGTCAAGATCCATAAGCTCCCGGGTGAATAATTTGTACGCTCCGGGCGGGAGCTCGGCGAAACGAAATTCCCCGTTGGCCCAGGTTGTAAAATTGTCCGCGCGAATCCAGCGGGCGACGCCTTGCCGGACTTGGCGACGATAGATTTCCACCTGGATTCTCTCCGAAATCTCGGTCCCGCCAAGTGAGACGTGCCCGACAATCCGGGCGCCAGGCACAAGATAGATTGTGACTTCCTTTTGGCCCGGGACCAGCAGGCTGATCGGGTTGTTCTCATCAATGATGAAGCCAGGCTTACGCGCCATAAGGAAATAAGGACGGTTTGAATCTTCGGGTGGAAATCTCCCGATCGAGGTCTCAAATGAGCCCGTTCCCTCGTTTTTGTTTTGCACCCGGGGTGGCGGGATTTTGCACTCAAAATGCCCGGAAGAATCGGTCAGAGTGCCGAAGCGGTTATCCTGGGAATAGACCAACGCGCGGCCAATAGGCTGATGAGTCAGGCCATTTAACACCGTGCCGTGGATGATGTCGCTTTCCTTTTCTGGGGGCTTAGCAGACTGTGCGCACGTGAGGTCGGCACCAACAATGCAGCAAGAGAGGACGACCATGAACAGGGGCGCGCTAAGAGATCGAAGGCGGGGCATACCAATTGCTCTTAGGTAAACAAGGTTATTATACATGGATGGTTGATGGAAAGACTATAAAATCTGATTAGTCAATCTTCCGGGCGGTCAACTATCCAACCCGTGGGCGCGCAATTTAAGGAGGAGGGTTTTGGTGGAGATGTTCAGTTTCTCCGCTGCAAGGGTGCGATTGCCGCGCGCGTCTTCGAGCGCCTGTGCGATCTTGGCACGCTCCACACCCATCACGGCGCGCTCGGTGGCTTCCGTCAAGCTGCCGGAGAGGTCAAATCCCGAGGGCGGGGCAGACGGCGCGGTTTTGGGAAAAAAGCCCAGCACCATATTTTCGGGCGCGATCACCGCTGAATCCGCCAGGATTACGGCGCGCTCGATGGCGTTGGAAAGCTCGCGCACATTACCTGGCCAGGGATATGAGAGGAGCATTTCCTGCGCCGCAGGTGAAAGCTCGGCGCGTGGCTTGGAAAATTCCAGCGCATATTTGTCGAGCAAATAAGCGGCGAGCAGCAAAACGTCCCGCCCTCGCCGTCGCAGGGGAGGTATTTCCACAGGGAAAGCTGCCAGGCGAAAATAGAGGTCGTCGCGAAACTCCTTTTTCTCCACCGCCTCGCGCAGGGGGCGATTGGTGGCGGCCACAATCCGTACTTCCACCGAAATTGTCTGCGTGCCTCCGATGCGCTCAAAAGTTTTCTCTTCTATCACGCGCAGCAATTTCGCCTGGGCGGGCAGAGGGAGTTCGCCAATCTCATCAAGGAAAAGTGTGCCGCGGTTGGCCAACTCCACTTTGCCAATCTTTCGCGAGCCTGCCCCGGTAAAGGCGCCCTTTTCATGGCCAAAGAGCTCGTTCTCAATTAGATTCTCGGGCAGCGCAGCACAATTAATGGTGACGAATGGCAAATCGCGGCGCGGGCTCAGGCCGTGCAAGGCGCGCGCAAAAAGTTCCTTGCCCGTCCCGCTTTCGCCCTGCAGGAGAACCGTGGCTCCCGTTGCGGCCACGCGGCTGACGGCTTTTTCAACGTCTTTCATCGATTCATCCTCGCCGATGATCGAAGCCAGCCCGTAGCGCGAGGCCGTTTCCTCCTGCCACAAGAGGTTCACGCGCAGGCGAGCCTGATCCTCCAGAGCGCGTTTTACCAGCAGCAACAGGTGGGGGATTTCGAAAGGCTTTTGAATGAAATCGAGCGCCCCTTCCTTCATTGCCGTCACCGCCTCATCTACTGAGCCAAATGCGGTCATGATTAGGACGGCGACGGATTCATCCAACTCTTTGGCCGCGCGTAGAATATCGAGCCCGCTAGGGCCCGGCAGTTTCAGGTCAGTGATGATAACGGGATATCGTTTGGAGCGGATTTTGGCCAGCGCGGTGGCGCCGTCGGGAGCTTCCTCCACTTCGTGCCCCGCCTGGGTGAGGGCGACCTGAACCATTTCCCGTAAGACGTCTTTGTC
>JBGPCF010000065.1:0-34203 GCA_041481635.1 Terriglobia bacterium
AACAGCCGAACGAGGCACCACGATGGGGGCCGACGCCCTGGTGGTGGCCATCCCGCCGGAGTTTGATCCTCAACCCTCAGGCTGCCTGACGATAATAGTAATTCAGCATTCCGCCCAGCCGCTGGCGGCGCTGGATCGATCCACCGCTTCCGACGCCTGTCCCATCCTCTATGATTAGCCGATTGCCCAGCCCCTGGTGGTTCCGCTCGCGATGATAATGCACGACGAATTCGTGGACAGCCTTCCGCAAAGAGCCCTCTCCGAAAATGATTATGCGCTCCAAGCAGGATTCCTTGATGGTCCTGACAAATCGCTCGGCGTGGGCATTCAGATTCGGTGAGCGCGGTGGCAGTTTTGCCGATTGCACCCCACTGGTACCAAGAGTTTTCAAAAACTCTGTGGTGAACAGGGGATCCCGGTCGTGGATCAAGTATCGTTTGTGGACCAGGAATCCTTCATCAGCATCGATGAGGTTGCGTGCCCCCTGGCTCATCCAGAGCCCATTCGCCTGGCTCGCCAGTCCCGCAGTCTCCACCCGTCGGCTCGACAGGTCGATGAGGAAGAGCACCATGAACCTAGTCAATCCCCTCCGAGTCCAAGCTTCGACAGTAAAGAAGTCCGCCGCCACTAGTACCTCTCGATGTCGACACAAGAACTCCTTCCAGGTGGTCTTCCGGTTGCGCTCGGGCGCCGGTTCCAGACCGTGCTCCTTCAGAATGTTGGCGATGGTCCCCCGCGCAACCTAGTGTCCCAGATTGGCCAATGCTCCCTGTATTCTCCGGTACCCCCAATCCCGGTTCTCCGTGGCCATGCGGACCACCAGCTGTTGGATCTCCACGTGCACGCGTGGACGTCCTGGGCCACGCTGCTTGCTGCCATCATATTTCTTTGCGATCAGCCTAAGGTGCCAAGCCAGGAGTGTCTCCGGCGTGACGAGGGTGGTCAATTCATGAAGCACGCGCCTGCCCAGTTTCTTGGCCCTAACAGCTAAACGTCGGCGCTGGTTGTCGTTCAAACGCAGTCGTTTGTTTCCGAGTTGCTCGCGCAGGACGTGGTTCTCTTCCTGCAAGTAGTCGATCACGTCGCACTGGTGTTGGTTCAAGCAGCCAGCGAGCGATATTAGAAGGAGCCGAAACGAGTCCAGTGGGATACGCATCGTGACAGCGTAACATTCCGGAGTAGACTGTGACGTGCGGAAAATCTTTGCATAACATATTCCCTAACTTCTTGAATTCTCGGATGCGTCGAGTTTTTGGACACTTCGCCATTACCGGCACATCTTCCAACCCTTCTTACGCGTTGGATTTCGCTCAAAAACATCGAGAATCCTCTCTCCCCACGCCCGCCGGGAGAGCCACTACTATTATTCTTGCGAAACACAATTGACGCTTGAGAGTTATGCGGTCCCATGAGATGTTTGTGGAAGGCGAAGTATTCGATGTTGACTACGATGCACGATTACCCGGGAAGCTTGGATAGGCCAGCCAAAACTGTCAGCATTGGGGCTGTCTGTCTTTTCTTGTTAGCTGCTTAACGTTTCTTGTTGGGACATAGCACCTTCCTGGATGCGTTGGAGCGGGCCGCGCAGGCGAAGGTAAAGCGTTTGGTTATTTTCCATCACGATCCCTCTCATGAGGATGCGTTCCTGGATCGGATTCTGGAATTCTGTCAGTTGACGATTGCACATCGGAACTATACGTTCTCGTGCTCCCTAGCCCAAGAGGGAACTTCGATTGAACTCTAAACAGAGGAAAATTCCTGGCACTTAAGTTCCGCATCATAAAATGAATGCTCTTTAACCATGTAGGCGATGGTGCCCCGCGCAACCTGAAAATCGTACGGCTTTCGCACGTTCAGGATAGCTGAAATTGTGCTCTATCATACGCTTGGTAATTTACCTGAACCCGAATGTACCCGCAAAATTCCCTCTAACGAGGGATTTTTTGCAACGTGGCAGCGTTCCAAGCAGCCCGAGACGTGACGGTCCTATCGGAATACTAAGGTTAGACCTGGGGAAAATGAATGTTCAGCTTATAGCAAATGAAGAGAAACAGGATCGCGCCCAGAATGGAAAAAATGAGGCCGGCGGGATGATATCGTTCGTTTCTCGGACGCAAAAACATGTGGGTAACGGCGCCGCCGATGATCGATCCGATGATGCCGAGCACGATCGTCCAGAAGATCGTGAGATGAACGTGCATTACCGATTTCGCGATAACCCCCGAGATTAGCCCAATAAGAATATACCAGATTAAGTGAAACACGCTCTTTCCTCCAGCGTTTGCCTTCAGAACGTCGTCGAGTATAACCCAGGGTTTGGCAATTAACCAGACATTGCTATGGCATTGATCGGCTTTCCAAATTGAAACTCAAACACTGGCCAAGAAGATTCAAACTTACGTACATTCCTTCCGCTATTTGTGCCATTTTTTTGCTCGCAGATTCCAATGAGGAGGCTGATTTTTCAAGATGTAATGATCATCCCCGCCGCTGCCGCAGTCATGACACCAAAGGTAGCCCAGCCTAAATACTTGAGTAACGGCGGGTTCACGCGCTTACCCATTACTTTGGGGCTACTGGTCAGGAGGATGACGAGCAGGATCAGAGGCGGCGCCAGGAGGCCATTGATGACCGCCGACCAGAACAGCATTTTCACAGCGTTGAAACCCACGTAATCCAGCACGAGGCCCAACGCCATCGCAACAGCCATTACGGCGTAGAACTTGCGCGCTCTTCCTGGCTTGTCGGCCAATGAGCCACGCCACGTTGCTCCTTCCGACAGGGCATAAGCGCAAGATCCCACGAGGACCGGGACACCCAACATTCCAGTGCCGATCAGGCCCAGGGTGAAAAGCAGATAGGCCCCATTGCCGGCGAGCGGGCGCAACGTTTCGGCGGCCTCCCGGGCAGTTGTGATTTCCGTTTGCCCGTGAGCATGTAAAGTGGCAGCAGTGGTCAGAATAATGAAATACATGATGAAATTCGAGAAGAACATACCCACGACCGTGTCGGCGCGCGCGCTTCTTAATTCCCCTGCGGTCGCGCCCTTGCGCTCGGCGAGCGTTTGGCCTTTGGTCCGCCCTTCTTCGACCTCCTCGGCTGCCTGCCAAAAGAAGAGATAGGGAGAAATCGTGGTCCCCAAAATGGCCACAAGCACCGCCAGGAATCCGCGTGACCACTCCAGATGGGGCACGAACGTCACCGCGAGCGCATGCCTCCAATCGACGTGAGCGTAAAACGAAGTGAACACATAGGCGAACAAGACGAGCGTCATCCACTTGAAAATCCGTGCGAAGAGCTTGTAAGAAATCCATAACAACAGTCCCATGATGAAGAACGCGTATACTAGAATCCAGATGGAGGCTCGAATCCCCGTGATGAGCTGCGTCGCCTCCGCCATACCGCCAAGATCAGCGCCGATGTTGATGACGTTCGCGACGACAAGAATCGAGCAAGATCCCCAGAGCACCCAGCGAGGGTAGTAAATCCGCACTGCGGCTGCCAGCCCGCGCCCCGTAACCATGCCCAGCCGCGCGCACATCAACTGGATCGCGGCCATCAGTGGAAACGTGAGCAGCGCGATCCACAGTGTGGCATATCCGAAGGCTGCTCCAGCAACGGAATAGGTTGAGATTCCCGACGGATCATCGTCGGCCGCCCCGGTGATCAATCCGGGTCCCAAGACCGCGAAGGACCTCTTCAGAAGCTTGGATATTTTGCCTTTCTCGACATTCTGGGGAGACGAATGCTTTTTCGAAGTCATATCAGTCGGGAGCGATGCTCTGCGTCATCGTAGCGGAGGGTTTGCGATGCAAGCCCGCGGCCTGTCCAGCGGCACGAAGCACCAGTCGCGCTACTCCCAGCCGAGCCACTCATGAATTTGGAGCATATGCGACCAGCCAACGTTTCTGGGATCGTCAATCCCGAAACTCTCTCGGACCTTCATATCGGAGACGAAGAAAAGCATGGTAAGGCAGAGCGAAGTGGATGCTGATCAATCTAAACCAGGGTGCAGATTCTGGTGCATAGCTGAAATCACCGTAGGCCGTCGGCCGGTCGATCCCCGGCGCGGTGGACTTGCCCAAGACTTGGAACGAAATCGTCCGAAAGTCCTCATCAATTATGTGCTTCCTGAGGAGCTCGCCATACAGCGCCGGCCCGCCTTCACATAGCAGCGTCCGGATGCCATGCGCTTGCCAAAGGAGTTGCGCTGCGGTCGCAAGATCGATGCGCTTGCCGACACCTACCGAGATGATCTTAATGGCCCCGTCCCGTCCTGACACCTCGAACTGCGCTCGAAGATTCTTTTCTCCCTCCGCAGAAGTAAGTATCCAAGGTTCAACACGCAGAGAATTAAAAACGTGAAGATGGGCGTCGACATTCCCAGAGCCTGTGAGAATGATGATTTTCTGCTTCTCGAGGCCTAAAGTTTCCTCCCGGTACACCCGCAGTTGCTCCTCATCGATGCTGTAGTCCGCGCCAAGTCCGTCAGGGCCAGCCTCTTCGCGAAGCGTGTTCACACCGATCAACTGTGCGTCGTGATGCGCTCGCAGGAAATCCATTAGCCAACGATCTTCTTTGCTCCTTGAAACCTCCCTGCCCCCAGCACGGCCTTTAAACTCCCTGAACGAAGCCCTACCATCGAGTCCCATCACAAAATTGGAGCTTATATAAGGACGATGAGTGTCACGACGATCCGGAAACCCAAACGGGCCGTATCGCACTTTGATGTCCTGCGGCAAGGGAAACGTGTCTTCGCTCGCGCTGTAGCAAAGTTGAAGACCCATCGTCGCCTCCTCGGAAAGTATGGCGCCCTATTGAACATCCAGTGCCCTCTATGGTCGCATCATCCCGTTTATTTCTCCTGGAGTGTCACCAGGGACCAGGTCATTATTCTTGTTGCCTCTATCATTCGACCTTCACCAAATAGTCGCGGCCTTCCCATGAGCTATTGCTCGTCCAAAAGAATGTGAATCGGATCGGCGACCGCTGCTTCGCGGGAACCGGGACATCCACAAAGTCAATCCCAAGCGCCGTATGAGCAGACGGGGTATCTTTGGCGGTGTGCCACTCATCGGTTGTCCAGTGCACACGAAATGGAGTGGAAACCTGGATGCGAAGCGTACAACCCTGTCGGACGGAAGAGACCTGCCGATTGTGCTTCCAAACCTCGAAACGACGGCGGGTGTTTCGTCCCGGGAGATAACGTTCCGCGACCTGTGGAATCAGGTCGAAGACACGGCCGTCAGCCACGGACCTTAACAACTTGATGTACTCGGCATGTGCCCACATGAGCGGCATCGCCGAACCCGTGGGCCGTCCCAAGTACATATAAACTTCGGGCCGGTCCGATTCGTCCCACACCTGCTCGGGTAAGAGGCCGGTGGCTGATGAAAAACCCTCCAATGCCCGGATGAACGGCTTCGCATCGTGTCCCGCGGCTAGTTCGAAGTGCCCGCGCTCACCCGCGAGCAGTGGCCAACACCGCCCTTTCCCCCAGCCCGCAAAAGGTCCGCCGTCTTCTCTCTGTCCATACCCATCGTTGTTGTAGCGGTGCCAGCAGGGTCCGAAAGGAGTCTCAACCTTGAGCACGGTGTCCACGACCCGCAGCGAATCCATTATCAACGAATCATCGGGTTTTCGGATTCCATAACGTACCAGTTCGAGAAACCCTGCATCCACAATGTCCTTGGCCGGGAACTTGTTTTGAACATCCGGCGGTCGGTTCGCAATGTTGAGGACGCCGCGGTTGGGATCCTCTTCTGGCTGGGGATTGTCTACGCTCTCCGGAAAAATCCGTATGTAGTGCCGGCTGATACCAGGCACAAGCGAACCCTGCGTTGTGACCGTCCAGGATTCGACGTGAGAGTTCAGAAAATCGGCATACTCTTCCAGGAATGTCGCAGTGGCCTCGTCGCGCCTCTCGCGGAACAGGCAGGCAGCGCAGATCAGGGCGGCGATGTTGGAGGCAAGCGTGGAGGGAGAATAACCGCTCGCTTCCTCCCAGCGCTCCTGCTGGGTAACCGGTCCATGGCGGACCAGATAAGCAGCCGCGTGCGCAATCATCGGGTAAGGGTCAAAATCCTGGAGAGCATCCTGTCGCTTGATCTGCCAGGCGAGAAGAATTGGAAACGCCACTTCGTCGAGTTGGATTCCCCGCCAGTAGGCACCCCCATCCACCCAAAAATTCTGGGGAAAACCCCCGTCCTCGAGTTGTGCGACTGCCAGGTAAATGAGCGCCCGCAAAGGCGTAACGGTGTCGCCCGCAGCGAGCATGGCCGAAGCGCTGTTGACCATATCGCGCGTCCAGACCAGGTGGTACCCTCCATGGTCCGAATCGTCCTTTGCTTCTCCCCAGGGAATCGACAGTGATGCAATAAATGCGCCCGGATAGGACTTGTCTTCGTGAGCGCGAATCAAACTACAACTGCTGTGATATAAGTTCCCTCCGTCCGAGGAGTCTTTTCCCAGCGGAAGAATTCGGGCGCTGGCGCGCTCCCATTGCTCCGTATAGCGCTTGTTGTGCTCTTTGAAAGGAACGCCGAGCGATTGAAACAGTGTTGTGATGGCGCGGTGCTGTGTGTTACCGAATGCCAGACCCATGGTGAACTCGCGGGGACCATCCAGGCCCAGTTCTCCCATGAGCGCAATGTTACCGTCTGGGGCATCATCGAACTCCCAGTCCATTTGAAAGTTGTCCGCAAGGTCCGTCCAGCCGTCACTTCGGCCAACGTAGCCACACGATGTACGGGAAAAGTTGACCGTGCCGCCGAGCGCCAGCCATATCCCTTTCTTCCGCGCCATCAGGATCTTCCTGTCCGCAACCTCGATCACATAACCGTTGTTGCTCGATCCACCCACTTGAAGATGAGGCGCGCACAGCGCATAGAGGCGCAATTTTGAGATAAACGCTTCGTCGCCAGTCAGCTGGGTATGCTGAAGAATGCAGCCCAAGTGTGGATCGGTGATGACTTCTTTGATGATAGAGTAACGGCCGCCGGGATCGACGTTCGTAATGCGGTAACCCAAGGCGTGATCGGAAAGGCGCTCACATTTTGATTTGAGATGACGTTTTTCTTCATGGAAGAAAGTCTTCCCGTCCGTGACGAGATATTGAAGGTCACGGATCTGCGGGTGATCCACCGTTGGGTAGTAGACTTCCGTGATGATCCCGTTCCACAATGTGAACCAGATTCGGCTGGAAGCCGAGTAAGCGGTTCCCGCCCCGTCTTTATCTCCGTGAGTCCATCTTGGCTCGATGCCAGGCCATCCAAAAGCTGGATTGCGGGGTTTTGGTTTCATATCGCCTTCTCACTCGGCGAGCCCGCGCCAAAAAAAACAAATGCATCCGATTCGAAATTCTTCATATTCAACCGTTTATTCTCATTTTTATCCCGTTACGTTCGTTTTGTGGGCCCTCTGAGTTCCTGCCTCTTCGCGGGTGTTCGGGCGGTCCAATAGGAGCGTCGGCTCAGTAGCCTGCAAATTCCTCTGCACGAATGTCTTTGTCATTTATTCCCGCCTTCTTCAACATCTCGTGTAAACCCTTTACCATGGCTGGCGGACCAGCAATGTAGTAGATGGGCGAAGCTGCACCCTTCAGGCACCTCCCAAGCATCTCCTGATTGATCGAACCGGTTTCACCGTTCCAGGACAGCTGCGACCTCTCCATCTCAGTCATGGTGGCAATCAACTTGAAATTCGGATTGTCGCCCTCCAGGCCTCGAAGCTCATCGAGGAAGGACGCGTCTTCCGGCCGCTGATTTGAATAGAAGAGAAAAATGTGATGCCGTAACCGTTCCGCCGCTGCCTGGCAAATCATGCTTCGAAACGGTGTAATGCCAATCCCACCTGCGAGGAACACAGCCGCTCGCGTAAAATCATCCTGGAGAGTCAAGTCCCCGGACGGGCCGGCAATCTCCACCGCGGTCCCGAACGGCATCTTCTTCAAGACCCGTTTGAACGCCGTATCGCGCATCCGCGTTGCCACCATCAGGGATTCTTCGCGAGGGCCGCTGGCGATCGAAAAACTCCGTACATTGCCTTCGGCATCCGTCTCCGGAGGATCAATTAAAGTCATGTCGAGATACTGGCCGGCCTTAAATGCCCAGTTGGAAGGCCGTTGAAAGCGGAAGGCCATGGTACCCTCCGCGACTTCTTGCCGGCTCAAGAGTTTGGAAGTAACGATTGGGGGCGGTGCGGCAGTGGTCATTTGTTCTTCTCCTCTTCCTGGACGTTCGCGGGCCGTTCATTCAGGTGCCGAAGTGTGCGGACGGGTCTATTTCTGTTTCTTGCATCCCCCCTAAAAATACTTAAATCAGATCCCCGCTTCCTGGCTAAAGTACTGGTAGTCTTCCCGCCAGCCACCCTGGCCCTGGCCAATCGTTTTGTAATCCTCGATAAACTCGACTGCGCGGATGTACTTCACCATTGTGAATCCAAGCTGCGTTTCAACGCGAAGTCGGAGCGGCGCTCCGTGGTTGAGCGGAAGCGGTTGGCCATTCATTTCGTAAGCAAGGATCGTCTGCGGATCTTCCGCCAACTCCACCCGAATCGTCCCATAGAAATATCCCGGCCCCTGGGCGTGTGGCTCCGAAGTGGATTTATTGTCGAACGCGTAGAAGATTATGTAGCGAGCGGACGGAAGCGGACGGCAGAGTCCAACGATATGTTTCAGAGACACTCCACACCACTCCGCAACTCCCGACCAGCCCTGGATGCAACAGTGCTTGGTAATTTGAGTCTGTTTCGGCATGGCGCGGAGGTCAGCCAAGGTCAGGCACAGCGGCCTTTCGACCAACCCGCTGACCTTCAGGCTGTAATTTGCGAATTGATCGCGTGCCATGGCCAAGTAAACCTCTTCTTTTGGTGGACGGCCGTTCACCCAGAGGTAGGGCGAGATGTCGGCGTGTGAGTAATGCTGCGCTGAGATTTCATGGCCAAAAAGGAGTGTGCGCAAAGGGTCGGTGACCGCCTGGGTGGCATTCTGGACGAAGCGCGGGCGGCGGCGCGAACACACCGTGGTCACGATATGGATGGCCACGACCCCTGTCAACCCGGACAGCCAAATTACCAGAGCGCGCGTCAGCTGCGGACTGCGAGTCTCCCCCAGGACAATCACCGCCAACTCCATCCGGAAACCGTGTAGAGCCACGATCGTGACGTGCCCGATGAAGAATAGAATGAACGTGCAAAGAGCGAGGAAATGCAGACTCCGTGCGCCTTGCCTTCCATGAAAGATTTTGATGTACCACGGAAAACGGGCGGCGACGGCCGGGGACATCGCCACTCCTGTCGCAATGCTGAATGGTGCGAGCAAGAATATGACGGCTGCGTAGGTCAACTGCTGTAAGGCGTTATATCCTCCCGGAGTCTCCACCATGCGAAGGCTCAGGTAGCTCAGCAGTGCCTGCCATGCGTCCGGAACGATCTGCCAGGAAGTCGGGATCAAGCGCCGCCACTCCGGCGTGACAAAGAGCATCACCACGTATACCAACCCTGTCAGGAGCCATGCGAAGTCCGCGAGAAAGTGCCAGTGCCGCCCGAGACCTAGATTTTCGTGACCCGGCAAGGCAATCCCGGACGGGAACGAACTCTCCTCATCGCTCGCCGTCCAGAGCCGGTCCTTAGGTCTCTGCTTTTTCGTGAATTTGAGCCATTCACTGCCCGGAGTGCAGTGATCGTTCCAGTAAAACCTGGGATGTGCGCTCAAGATCTCGAGGCCACTCCGAACGAGAAGCGACAGAAGAAGAAAGTTGAAGAAGTGCGTCGCCCGCAACCACAGTGGATAATCCAGAGGTATCATCGATTACATTTAAACTTCCCAATTCCTTTTGATTCTGCGAACGCAAACCTGATTCATCGAATCCGCGCGAGCCTGAATTGTGGGAATGCTCGAACTGCGGGCCGACGACTGGGCGGGCATTGCGAATCTCCTTCAACTGATTGAGAACACACTGATTGCTAAAGAGCCGCCGCTGTGAGATTCGCAGGCTACTCGCGCCCAGTTTTCATCGGTCCTCATTCTCAAACCGAGCTTATGGGGTGCGAAAACATCCCGCACACTCAGGAATTTATAAGGTATTGGGCATGTGCGCGGCAGGTCAATTCTGCTCACAGGTTTGGTCAAATTTGCTCAGCCGGTTGTTGAAGGGGGAATCGGGTCCGGGACGGGTAAAGACTCTAGAGAGGATTCAAATCTCCTGAGGTCATTACCCGAGGAGTGAGATGCAAAATCACCTCTTTCAGATCACCTGCAACGCTTCTCCCAAAGTCGAGATCCAGGGTTCACACGTCACTTTCGACGGCGCCCGATCTTGGCGCGCGAACTCGACGAGCGACCCGGGTTCGAATAACCGATCAAAACTTGACGAACTCCCTCCATGGGAAGAATACGCGGTTTCCCTCTGAAGAGTAATTTGGCACTCTGCACTCGCCGGTGAGGCTGACACGCAGCAGCCCGTGATCCAGGCCGGCGCGGGTCAGCCCTGGCTAAGCTCGTCGCCATCCGCGATGGAAGCCAGTTGGCTAATCCTCCAAAATCTTTTCAACCTGGCCGATCTTTTTCTGAATCTTGCCGGCTATTTTCTCGCTGGCGCCTTCGTTTTGCAGATTCGGACTATGGGCAGCCTTTCCCACCTTCTCCTTGATCTTGCCCTTCACTTCGTGAAACTTGCCTTCCACCTGGTCTTTGGTACTTGGTTTCATGGTATCCTCCTCCTGAATCGGTCAACCACTTTGTCCTGTGCCGCGAGTACTCTGGGCATCCGGGATTTAGCTTGCCGCCCCCCTGCATTCTGCTCCGACCACCTTGCATTGGGTAACAACCATGGTCCCGCACTCCGACTCTCATTTTCACGAGGCCGAGAGTGATGGATCATCGCTTGCTGAATGTCCCTTGAGGCCTTGCCGTCTCGAATTTCCACTCCAGTGCTCCGTTTGAAGCTTGTGTGCTTCCGGAATGTATTCATTGTTCACATCTGACCCAACGGTCAGATTTTTGTTTGGATCGCTGGTAAAGCGCCGCCGGGCGCTTTCAGCGATAACGGGAGTATCCCCACGGTCGTGGATCAAGTATGTTTTGCTGGCCAGGAAGCCTTCCTCAGTATCACTGAGGTTGCGTGCCACCTGGCTCATCCAAAGCCCATTCGCCTGCCTCGCCAGTCCCGCAACCTCCACCTGCCGACTCGACTGGTCGATGAGGAAGAGCACCACGTACCTCGTCAAGCCCCTCCGAGTCCAAGCCTCAACGGTGAAGAAGTCCGCAGCCACAATTACTTCTCGATGCCGGCCGAGAAACTCCTTCCAGGTAGTCTTCCGATTGCGCTCGGGCGCCGGTTCGAGACCGTGCTCCTTAAGCATGTTGGCGATGGTGCCCCGCGCAACCTCGTGGCCCAGATTGGCCAGCGCTCCTTGTATTCTACGATAGCCCCAATCTCTGTTCTCAGTGGCCATGCGGACCACTAACTGTTGGATTTCACCCTGCACACGGGGATGTCCAGGGCCACGCTTCTTGCTGCCGTGATATTTCCAGGCGATCAGTTTGCGGTGCCAGGTCAGGAGGGTCTCCGGCGTGACGATGGAGGACAATTCATGGAGCACGCGCCAGCCCAGTTTCTTGGCCCTGACGGCTAAGCGCCGGCGCTGGTCGTCGTTGAAGCGCAGCCGCTTGTTTCCGAGTTGCTCGCGCAGCACGCGGTTTTCTTCCTGAAGGTAGTCGATCACGTCGCACTGATGTTGGTTCAAGCAGCCGGCGAGCGAGATCAGAAGGAGGCGGAACGGGTCCAGTGGGATACGCATCGTGACAGCGTAACATCCCGGAGTGGACTGTGACACGCGGTAAATCTTTGCAGAACGGACTCTCCAACTTCTTGAATTTTCAGTTGCATCTAGTATTTGGACACTACGAGGTCCTTGGAGCGAGGTTGTACCCGTAGTTGCTCGATGCGTTTCCCAGACGGATCGCGTCTTCAAGGCCGGGAATTGCGTTCCAGTTCAGTTGCGCACCGGCGGCGACGACGAGAAAGTCGTATCCCACGCTAAGGCCGGACTGCGTCGTCACGTGCTGACGATCTGGCGCAACTTCCCTGACCGCATCCTGGATCCACCTCACTCCTTTGGGAATGTAGTGCGATTCGCTGCGGACACTTTTCTCCTTAAACACTACACCGGCGCCGACCAGCGTCCAAATGGGCTGATAGAAATGCTGGCGGGAGGGCTCGATCACAACGATGTCGCTCTGGCCAACGCGCTGCAGCAAGCTCGCAACGGTGATCCCTGCCGTGCCCCCACCGATGATTACGATCCGGTGATGCTCCTTGCTCGTGTTCTTCACTTCTGCCATGACACTCTCCTTAAACGATCGATCTTGTTCAGGATTGGATCGGAACGAATTGTGCGGCTGCCGACCCGGCTTGGTCTCGGGTGGGAGCTGATAGGCTTTCGAAGCAGGAATTCTTTACGAGGAAAGGCTCAGCTCACGCTGTCGAAGATGGGGGCAACAACAACATGCGGTCATTTGCCGTGAGCGAATCATCTTAAAATCATATCACCCGGAATTTCCGATTTCAATTTTATCTTTGCGCAAAACCATCACCGCCAGGCACCTCGCATCGGTCATGCCCGAGTGCCTTGCAATTCCGGCTCAAATGTAATATTCGTTTCGGGGCCGAATGCGAGGGGTCGCCCGAGGAGCCAAGGAAAGCGTCAAGAGTATCGAGAAAAGGTCGAACGGTGTTGGTGGAGGCAGCAGGTAGAACATGGTCAGGAAAAGGATTTCGCGTCGTCAATTTTTGGAAACCTCCGTGATGGGCTCTGCAACGGCGGCTTCGTCGCGTGCGCTTGATACGTCTCGGCGGGCAGGCGCTAAGGGTGTGGGTGAGCAAAATTCCAGCTCAGGCCTTCGCTTCGAGCATTCCTTGAACGAAGGCTGGAGCTTCAAGCGCCAAGCTTCCCCTGGGAGCGCCACGGAAGCTGAATTCGTGGGCACCGAGCAACCAGAGTATAACGATTCCTCTTGGACTCAGGTCTGGCTGCCGCACACATGGGATGCCACCCCCGACAACCCTTTCCTTACCTCGGGGCATTTCCGCGGGATTGGGTGGTACCGGAAAAAGTTCGAAGTACCCGAGGAACAGCACGACCTCCGTTCATGGCTGCACTTCAAGGGCGTCTTCCAGGTGGCCGACGTGTGGATCAATGGCCGGCATGCGGGGCAACACGTTGGCGGGTATACCAGCTTCGCCTTTGACGTGACTGAGTTTCTACAACGCGGCAGGCCGAACCTGCTCGCTGTAAAGGTGGATGACGTTCTAAATCCCTTCGTCGCTCCGGCCCAGGAAACGAACGTAGCCAATTATGGTGGTATCTACCGCACCGTCTCGCTGGAGACGATGAATTCCCTCCATGTTCGCGATAACGGCACGTGGGTGACGGTGGAGGGCAATGAGGAAGCACCCATTGTTCGCGTTCGCACGTGGTTGCTGAACCAAAGCCATTCCCGTCGGGACGTTCGCCTTGAGCACCATGTTGTGGACGCGGAAGGCAAGTCTGGGGTGAAGCTCGACGCTAGTGCCGTGATTGAGTCCGGCCAAGAAAACTTCTTCGACCTGAAAACTTCTGTGATCGCGAGTCCCCACCTTTGGTCGCCTGATTCCCCATACCTCTACGAGGTGGTGACAACCATCTGGGAAGGGGAACGTGCAGTGGACCGCTGCGTGACCCCGCTTGGAATCCGTTTCATCCGCCATGACCCGTCAACAGGGTTCCTGCTGAACGGGTCGCCGATCAATCTCCATGGTGTCAATCGCCGGCAGGATTACGGTTTCCTGGGCGATGCGGTGCCCGAAGCGGTCGCGGTGCGTGATGTTCGCCTGATGAAAGAGATGGGGGTGAACTTCTTTCGGACTTCGCATTACCCTCAGGACCCGGTCGTTCTCGAAGCCTGTGACGAGCTCGGAATCCTCGTTTGGGAAGAAGTCCCGAACATCAAGATCCATGTTTATAACCCGCCGGAGGACGGAGGCGAGCCGCTCTACACCACGCGTTTTCCCCGCCCGCTGGTGGACAATATCAAACAGCAATTGAAGGAGATGATCGAGTGCGACCGCAACCATCCTTCCATCATAATCTGGGGCCTCGCGGATGATCTGAGCCGGTATCAGTATCCCGAAGACTTCGTCGAATTGTCCAACGCCACGCACGCGCTTGATCCAACGCGCTGGACAGCCGGGCGGGCTCCTCACGTGACGGACGTCATCGATGCTACGACTTTCGACGACCTGTGGGGCGCTCACGAGAAACATCCTGAGCGCCGGTATATATGGAATGAGTGGGGAGCGATCGCGTGCGAACGCGGGAGAGAAGGGCCGGCTCTCATTCACGGCGAGGAAGTCCGGGCCGTGGCCGACAGCGAGGGGGCGTTATTCCAGGAAGGGTATTTAATGCAATGGAACGCTATGCCGTGGCTGGGCACCCTGAAGTGGTGCATGTTTGACTGCGGCGAGTTGAATGGCACATCCACTCGAACGCTGTGGGAATTCCGCGACGGGAAAGTAACCCTGCGCTGGCCATTCAACGATTATCTCGGCGTATCCGACATGTGGCGCCTGCCGAAAAATGCGTTTTTCTTCCTTCAGTCGCAGTGGACGGAGCAGCCCATGGTCCGCATCGTGGGTCACTGGACTTGGCCTGAGCTGGCGGACCAGCAGAGATCGGTGAGGGTTTACAGCAACTGCGATACGGTGGAGCTTCTGCTGAACGGTCGAAGCCTCGGCTTACGCCAGCCTGTCGTGCAGGAGCGCGTGTGGGAGGATTTCCGGAGAATGGTGGAGAGGTACAAGAGTCTGGCGGACGAGGTCAATCAAAAGCGTTTGCCCGGAGCGCACCTTCTTCACCCTCCGTTTGTGTGGGACCAGGTGAGCTATCAACCGGGGACGTTGGTGGCCGTGGGGCAAAAGGGGAACAAGACAGTTCGGCACGAGTTGCGCACCGCTGGAACGCCGCAAAGCATCTTGCTGAAGGCTGAGAACCAGGCTCTTAAAGCCGACGGAAGAGACGTGAGCTTTATCGAAGCCGACATCGTCGATGACTCAGGGACGATTGTTCCGGCGGCGCGACCCTGGATCAGTTTTGCGGTGAAGGGTCCCGCGAGACTGTTGGGCGGCACGACCCAGGTTGACGCGATTTCCGGGATGGCTGCGATCAACGTTCAGAGCACAGGCCAAGTTGGAGAAATCCTCCTTGAGGCAAAATCACCCGGCCTCGGAACCGGCTCGGCGCGCCTTGCGGCCGTGCAAAGGTAGCTCCTCGCCGCGTCGACATTTTGATGGCTCGCGAAGCAGTTGGACATTGTCGGCCCGTCATGCGCGAGAGCGCGCAAGAATGCGGTGGTGAGCGTCTGGCCGGGCCCAAGGTAAGGCGCTTGACCTTTTTCTGCTCGAACCTCCTGAAGAGTCGCGAAGGCAGAGGAATGTCAAGCGGACTATGTAACGGCCTATACTCCTGTCCAGCCTCCTCAGTCGCTTTCAATCGACAGCCGCACCGGCTAAAACTTTTAGAACCAAGGGCCTCGGCTGCTTTGAAGATCCATAAGCCAGCATCTCATATTTCCGACGCAGATTTTTCAGCCGCGACAGTATCTACCCCTTTGGGGTCGGATTCCCTGGCCTGAAATCTTGATGGTCAGGAACATGGGGATACCGGGAAAGGGCGGGTCGATGACTCTCAGGCAAAAATCGGACGCGGTCTCGTCCAGCCAGCGTGGCGTCATCCTCGACGTAGGTCACGGGGCGGGCAGCTTCTGGTTTCGCAACGCCGCCCCCGCCGTTCAGCAGGGATTTATTCCTGATTCCATTTCCACCGACCTTCACCAGGAGAGCATGATAGGCTCGGCGATGAGCATGGCCAACGTCATGTCCAAATTCCCAGCCATGGGAGTGCCGCTGGCGGAGGTCATCCGGCGCTCCACGGTGAACCCGGCGCGCGAGATTCATCACCCGGAGTTGGGAACCCTCTCGGTGGGCGGCTTGGCCGATGTCGCGGTCTTCCAACTGTTCCAGGGGCTGTTCTGAAACTCCGACAACGGCAACGCGCGGCTGGTTGGCGAGGGGAAACCTGTCCCGCTGATGACGGTGCGCGCCGGCCGGATTTTGTTCGATCCCTCGGGCCTCAGCATGACGGGGTGGCAAAAGGCGCGTAAACAATACTTCACGCCACCGAAACTGGGGGCGATCCCCCGTCAAGAACCGACGACTATCCGAGGCATTGAATAATCGAGAGTCGAAGCTCTGAAGGACTAGGCTGTTACTTTCCACTCTCAACTTTTAACTTTAAACTTGTTTTTCCAAAGGAGGTCAGTTGCAATGAGTTCACAAAAGGCAGCGCGTCATGATTTTCTTCGGCGAGGATTCGGCGGCATGGCCGCAGGCGCCGCGGGAGTCGCTCTTGCGGCCCAACCAGCGTGGGCCAAAGGGAAAAAGCCAACAAGGAAGGTTATCTCAAGGCCTGGAGAGAAGCCCCCGCCCACCGCGATGTACGGTCCCGGAATCCAGTTGGGCAATTTGCTTTTCGTCTCTGGCCAGGGCGCGCGCGATTTCAAGACCGGAAACTTCCCAGAAGGCCCATTTCCAAATCAGGTGCGACTGTGCCTGGAAAACGTGAAGGCGGTTCTCGATACCGCTGGTTCTTCGCTGAATCGCGTCCTGAAGTGTACTGTGTACTTGGTGGACATCGCGAACTTCCAGGCGATGAACGAGGTTTATCACACTTATTTCGCCACCGACCCGCCAGCGCGTTCAACCGTTGCGGTGAAGGATTTGCCGGGCAACTCGCCGGTCGAGATCGAGTGCATCGCGTATACGGATTAGTGCCGCCGCCCGAGCCAAATGTTAGCTACGCGGCAACGGCCCTTTTGTGGGCATCCATCAAGATGGCTCTCAGGCGGCGCGCCACGATCAGCTCGTCGCCCGGCTGCATCATGTAAGGCGTCACTGCCACACCTTTGTGCTCATCATCAACCAGGCAAACGATACTGGGCTCGCCGTCTTCGAGCCGCTTGGCGCATTCGGCGCGCGTCAAGACCAGCGCCGCCTCGTCCCAATGGAGGTACAGGTGAGGGACATGGTTCGCGACCTCCGGCACAAACCTCCCCGTCTGAATTCCTGGAACGGAAGACACCATCTTCTCGATCTCGTCGAGCTTTCTCTCCCAAACCTTCCATTCCTGTTCGTGGTCAACCTTCAAATAGCGCTCCACCGCGGCGTACATGGCGACGATTTCTTCCTTCCCGACTTTCATGCCTCTGCCGACCGTGTCATCGTGCGGATTGTTGTTGGCGAGCGCCGCCTCAATCAGGTCCTTGCGGCCCAGCAGCAGCCCGGCGCATTGCGGCCCGCGCAGACCCTTCCCGCCGCTGAAGGCCACGAGGTCAAAACCCATCTTGTTGTATTCGTTTAAGTGGGAGACAGGAGGCACGTCGGCCGCGGCATCATTAAAAGTAGGGATGCCGTGTTTCTTTCCCAGTTCGACCCACTGCTGCAGACCAATCTTGCCGCGGTTTTGGGCCCAATTCAAAAAGAAGAGCATGGCCGTGTTGTCGTTAATGGCGCGCTCGGCTTCCTCGACGGTCTCGATTTCGATCATTCGCACGCCCACGTTGCGCATGGCATGGTTATAGCCGTTTCGGTGGGTCTTCTGGAGAATCACTTCATTCTTCATCCCTATTGTGTCGGGAATACGGCGAATTTTTTCCTCATCTTTTCCGGCCACGCACGCTGCGGTTCCCAAGGTCATGGCGCCGGCAGCACCGGAAGTGACCATGGCTGCCTCGACACCAAGCAACTCGGCAATTTTCCTTCCCGCCGCTGCTTGCAACTCCTCCAGGAAGACGTAGTGCTCGGCAGCTTCGTGCTGCGCCTGCGCGACCTCGGGTGGCATCAGGGAACCGGTGAGATACGTGTAAGTCCCCTTGGCATTGATGCGCGTGCGTACGCCGAGCCGATCGTAGATGTTCGGGAATTTCTTGGAGCGGGACTTCGCGGCAGCGCCCTGCAGCCGGGGCAACGGAATTGGCATCACCGCCAACGCCGAGCCTAGCCAGCCATGCGCCACAAATTCCCGCCTCGTGGATCGCCAATTAAACAGTGGCATTGTTTCTCTCCCGGAAATCAAACTGCTCTTATCGCCCGCTTCTGAATCGACAATCGTAGAGCGGCAATCTAAGCTTCCACCTGCCTCAGGTCTATTTTCGCGCGGTCCCATTCTCCCAGCCCGAGAGCTCCAGCGATCTCGACGTGCTCAGGCTGCCGATGAACGAATGTACTGAACTTATCCGGCGTGTCTTCGACGAGTTTCTTCATTCCGGCTGAGACTCGTTTGGCATCGATAACTTCCCAGCCGATGTGATCGAGCGCGACAGGATCGGTGGCAAAGTAGAGCGTGTGGTGTTCCCAAACGAATTGGGGTTTTGAGAAAGGTCCCCCGTGGAAAACACCTTTGACGCCGTCGAGGATTTGGAGGACGGCCTTATTTCGGATCACCGGCATTGCTACGACCGCGGGGATGAAAGCGTTGCAGGCGTTGAGGCTCGAGCTCGAATGGCTTCGGCTGACGTTGTTGACCAAGCCATGCGAAAGGTTCTTCAGCGCAAGCGTGACGCCGGCCGACTGGTGGTCCTTCAGCACCGGCAAGCAGACCAGCTTGTTCACTTCGCGAGTGATGAAGCGAGCGGCGTAGGAGCGGCGTGCGGTCACATTATCAACGCTGTAGCCTGGCAGCGTTAACGCCATGTCCATGAAATGGTCAGGGTCGTAGCCTTCGATGGCCTGCTGGATGGCATCGCCATTCTCAGTTGCGTAGGACGTGCGCACTCCGTCGGGCAGCCATTTGTCAAAACCGGCCCGCAAGAACTCAGCGTGGTAGCGATCATAGGCGATGATGTCCCGGCGTTTGACACCCGCGGCTTCCAGACCCGCAATGATCTCGCGCACCACCGTCGCGTCGGAAATCACCAGCGGCTGACCCACCGGATTGACCTTGATGCCGACCACGTCGCCCGGTTCGAAGAATTGGCGCCAAGCGCTTGTCCAATCGTCCGCGCCGGTCATTTCCTTCATTCCGCGCCGCATCATCTGGCGGACGGGCTCCGCTTGATACTGGCCTGAGACCAAGACGGCCGGATTGTGCACCGCGACCACTCGCCCCCGGTAGAGACCCGGCAAGGCAAGCTTGCTCGCTTCCGCTTTCGACTCCGACCTCGCGGCGAGGGCCAGGGACTTCGCACCGCCCGCCGCAACCACTCCGCCACTTATCGCCTTTAGAACCTCCCGCCGGCTACACCTCATACGCACCTCCGAATGCTGTCCTTTTTATCGCTAAAACCTGGCTTTTGCAACCCTGGATGACGCGGAGCGAGGCCATCCGGTGAAGACTTCAAAAGTCCTTGAGAGCGAGAGATCCTTCGCAAGGCCGTCAGGCGAGGGACAGCGGAATGTTTCGTGCTGCTCCGGGATGGGCCACAGGTTTGGTCACTGCCGGGGCGGAGCATCGCGGTCCTGCTATCGCAAAGCTCCTCCATCCGGGAGGTCATAGGTTCGGCCAACACTAGGGCGCTACAGAGGATCAATCCCTTTCGGGTGGCTAGCCGTCCGGCACAGGCGTCAAACGATCAAGTTAGCGACCCCCAATCAACAGATGAGTAACTGAGCGATTTTCATGGCGAACATGAAGCCGAGTCATCGACGTCTTGAGACTCAGCGGTGAGATTTCTCGACACCCGTCGAACTCGCATAGAAGATATGCACGCTATTCTGCATTGTTCCGAGCGACATCAGCTTCGCCGGACTCGCCTAATGCCTGCCGTGCCATGCGCAGTTGCCCAAAGGGCAGGACCAGCAAAATGATGGCGAGCCCGATGGCGATCACGGCCGGCGTCTTACCGTTCAACGCCATCCAGATCCATCCGCCGGTGCCGACAAAATCGATCGCAAGGAAGACCGGGAACCAGCGAATGAAGACATGCAGCGCGGGAACACCTTCCGACAACATTTGCACCGCGCTGATCAGCAAAGCGATGCTGCCGACCGTCATGACGACTGAGTACGCGAACAGCCCCAACTGTGCAGCCGTCGGTTGCAGGCTGATGCCCTGCATCACTTCGTTGAGCGCCATGTTGGCCGACACCACCGGCGCTACCAATAGTAGGGCATAAACCAGATGCCCGGCAGCGATGCGACGCCGTAGCGTGCGCGAGCGGTCGCGTTCCGGTTCCGCGAAGGCCTTCGGGAAGGCGGCGCGAACCATTTCCGGCTCCGCGTAGCTGACGGCTAGCAGCGTGCCCAGTCCCAACGCCACCAGCTCGATTCCCAGGATGAGCTCGCCCATTTTCAGCACGTAGAATCCGACGAACGCAAGCTGGCAGGCCAGCACGCTATAGACAACCCTCAGCACGGCCTGAATCCTGCGAACGTCCATCAGTAATCGTTCGGGAATGAATACGGCCAGCCATACCAGATAAAGACGTGTGGCGACGGTCGTGGTGAGAAGCAAGACGATGGAGAGGAAGAACGCCAACCCGAGATTCCGCAAGATGCTAGAGGAAATGGGAAGCCCTGACGCGATGTCCTGCATCATTCCCTGCCAACCGCGCGAGAGTGACGTCAGTGCGCTGCCCCAGTTGGCAGCGATGAAGGCAGAACCGGTCAACGCCATCGAGTACGCAACTGGTGCGTATATAAATATGCCGAACAACTGGCAGAGTTCCCACCAGCGCCGCGGCGTCGCTCCCAAGGATGCGAATATCTTGCGCAACAGACTTTCGTTGTCGTCAGGATGAGCAGGCGCCGCTATCGCGATCAACCCACCAGGCCGCTCGGCAGAATCGCGCTTTAGGTTAGCCACGTCCACCGCCAGATCGAGCGTGGACTGATAACGCTCTTCTCGCCGCTTCCGCAGGCATTTGCGCACGATGCGCTCGAGCTCCGGTGGCTGTAACCGGTTTCGCTCGATGATCGGCAACGGCTCGGCTGTCATGATGGCCGCGATTGTGGAAGCTGAGCTGCCCCCCTGAAACGGATGAACACCGGCGGCCAGCTCATAGACCAAGGTGCCGAAGGAGAAGATATCGCAGCGGAAGTCGACTTCTTTACCTTCGAGCTGCTCCGGAGCCATATAGCTCACAGTTCCGACTACCACGCCAGCGTTGGTCAGGCGACTACGGGTTTCGGTAGCGGAATCATGCGTGACTGTGGCTGAGAGCCGCGCCACGCCGAAGTCCAGCACCTTGCAGTGGCCTGAGGGCATTCGAATCACGTTTTCCGGCTTTAGATCACGGTGCACGACGCCAGCGGTGTGCGCGGCGGCGAGTGCATCTGCGATGTCGCCTGCGACATCGAGTAGTTCGTCACGCTGAAGACCGCCAGGCACAACTCGGCTGCGGAGAGTCTTCCCTGGCACATATTCGAAGACGATGTAGGTTTGGCCCTCCGCTTCTGCCAGCTCATGTACGGTTGCAATGCCTGGATGAGAGAGCACGGCAGCGACGCGGGCCTCCTGTTCGAAGCGCTGGCGCCGACTGGAATCACGCGCCGCTTCCGGCGGCAGGAACTTGAGCGCGACCTTGCGTCCCAGTCGCGTGTCCTCGGCGAGCCAGACGACGCCCATGCCGCCTTCCCCCAGCTTCTCCAGCAAGCGATAGTGATCAAAGACGCGTCCGAGGTCTGATGCGGGGCCCATGGTGGAACATCTTAGGTTGGGTTCAGACACAAGTAAAGTGACACGGGGCGAGCCCTCGACAGTGGGATGGCACTTCCTTGCCTATCCGCAGATTTCTGTCGGCCGTGCGTCGCCAAATCTAGTCTTGCCGCCTTTTCGACCAGTCCGCCCCATGAATCGTCGGAGACGGCTTTCAAGAAAACAGCTCCTGCCTTGTCGCCAAGTGGCGGGTAGTCGTTGTGGGCTCGTAGGGCCGAATTTCTCGCCACTACGACGTCACAAGGGACCTATCCGTCGGCGAGGCCTCCACTCACGCACACCTCCTCGGACCAGCCTTCTCATTCCTACTCCTGTCGAGCTGGGAGTGTGCAACAACCCTGTCGAGTTCTGACCTTCGGAATCATCGTGTTTCGGTAGGCTATAGTGGATGAAATTGGCCTGCCTAAGTCAGAATGATTTCCGAGACAGCAGCGACCTCGGAATGCTACTTGATTTGTGCTTTTGAACAAATTGGCAAGAAGTTTGACTCCCAACCTCGTAGAATGCTATTTACATTCTGAGCGAGTTCAAAGTGCCTACCACCCTTGAATGAGGAAGCTTTCTATGAAGACGAGGCTAATCCTCTGGATGCTCGCAGCCCATGAGATGAACTTCGCCATAATGCATAGGTCATATCTTCCAAAGCCGCTTTGCGTGAAAAACGAAGTGCTGCCAGCGGAATTTTCTTCCTTTGGTATTCGGCAGGCCAACAAGTTGAGAGTTCAGAAAGTGGAGGTACCGTAGCAACCATGATGGCAGTATTTGTCTTCAGTTTGGCGCTGCTGCTCGGGCAGCATCCTCCTGCTGCCCCGCCGGACCTTCCGCGTGGCCAGAAAGTGTACGCGGAGAATTGTGTCGGCTGCCATGGAGCTGATTTCCGTGGCACAGACCAAGGTCCGGGACTAACCGGTGACTCCCGGATGCGCAGAATGTCTGTTCAGCGATTGCGCAATATGATTAAGAAAGGGATTCCGAATACGGGCATGCCGCCTTTTGATCTTCCGGCTCAGGACCTCGATGCTCTGGCGCTTTTCGTACGCTCATTAAATTCCCGTGCGGCAGAAAGCAACGTGCCCGGCAACCCGGCGGTCGGAAAGCAATTCTTCTTCGGCAAAGGAGAATGCAGTTCCTGCCATATGGTCTTGGGGAGAGGCCAGCCTATCGGCCCTGATCTTTCGGACTTGGGGGATGAGAGAACCGTTGGCGAAATACAATCAGCATTGAAGGAGCCGAGCACGGATATCACCCCCGGCTATGAATTGGTCACAGTCAAGTTGCGCGATGGGAAAACCCTTCGCGGTTTCGCCCGGAACCGAAGCAATTTTGACATTCGGGTGGAGGACCTTCAGGGGAAATTGCATTTGCTTGAGGAAGGGCAGATCTCTTCGATCGTGGATGAAACGCAATCGGTGATGCCCCCTGTGCAGGCTACTCCCGAAGAATTGCAGGATCTCATGGCCTACTTAAGTCGACTGACAGGCGTGAAACCGGGAGCGCTGGACACCAATCCACCTCCCAAACAGGATGCCATTGATTTCGAACGCATTATGCACCCCAAACCCGGAGATTGGCTAACCTACAACGGAACCCTGGACGCGAACCGGTACAGCGAACTAAGCCAGATCAACACTGCCAACGTGAACACCTTGGACTTGAAGTGGATTTTCACGGTCCCTCTGTGGAAGAATCTGCTCCCCGACACAGCCTATTTTAACGAGAACATGAAGTATTTCGGGCTGGAGGTGACGCCTCTGGTTGCGGACGGCATCATGTACATAACCGGCCCGGGTTCCGTCTACGCGCTGGACGCCCTGACCGGGCGTGAGATCTGGAATTACTCTCTCCCACGCACTCCGGGACTGGTGGGCGACGCCTCGCTCGGCACAAATCGCGGCGTTGCGATCCTTGGAGACAAGGTGTTCAGGGTGACCGACGACGCTCATCTGATTGCCTTGAACCGCACCACTGGAAAACTGGTTTGGGAACAGGTGATGCCGGACGCACCCCAGCACTACGGGTCGACTGTGGCCCCATTGGTAGTCAAGGACATGGTTGTCGCGGGGGTTGCGGGTGGAGACTGGGGGATTCGCGGGTTTATCGCCGCCTTCAAGGCTGATACGGGTGAGCGTATATGGAGGATCTGGACCATTCCCGCTCGCGGAGAACCGGGGATTGAGACCTGGGGTTCCAAAGAACCCACAACGGGAGGCGGCGCCACTTGGTTGACCGGCTCTTATGATCCCGAAACCGACACGCTCTACTGGCCGACAGGCAATCCGTGGCCCGATTCAGACGACCGCGATCGACCCGGGGACAACCTCTACACTAATTCGATCCTGGCGCTCGATCCCACCACAGGTAAGATGAAGTGGTATTACCAGTTCACTCCTCACGATCTTAAAGATCAGGACTCGAATCAGCCGCCAGTTCTGGTGGATACCCGGTTTCAGGGGCAAGACCGCAAGCTTATGCTTTTTGCCAATCGCAATGGCTTCTTCTACGTGCTCGACCGGACCAATGGCAAAGTCCTGCTTTCCAAGCCCTTCGTGAAAAAGCTGACGTGGGCAAGCGGGATTGGCGCGGATGGGCGTCCCCAACTTCTACAAGAAGGTGACCTAACCTGTCCTGATACTGCTACCAACTGGAACGCCACAGCCTTCAGCCCGAAGTCCCGCCTCTATTACGTCGTGGCGCTGGAGAAGTGCGCGGTCAATTTCAGGGTGGAAAATTGGAAGAAGAAACCGCCGAAAGAAGAGCCCGGCAAAAAATATCTGCGCGCGATAAACATCGACACCGGAAAGATCGTTTGGGAAATGCCACAAGCCGGACCCACCGAGGGCAAGAGAGAAGCGGGAGTGTTGGCGACGGCCGGGGGTCTGCTCTTCTATGGGGACCCACCCGGAGATTTCGTGGCCTTGGATGAACGAACCGGAAAACCTCTGTGGCACTTCCCTGCGGGTTCGGAAAACAAAACCTCACCGATGACTTACATGGTGGGCGGCAAACAGTATGTAGCGATTGCCATCGGCCCCAACATTCTATGCTTTGGCTTGCCAACGGGGAGCGAGAAGTAGGAAGCCGGGATGAATACATCGAGTTTCGGTACGACCGCGAGTTGGAGAGTTGATTTCGCTGTGAAGGTCCCGCTAAGAGAGCTCCATGGAAAAGATGAACGCGAAGCGAGATTCCAGTTGACTGGCTCACGTCAATTCGAGCACGATGAATTTTCCATTGCCTTATCGTTTTCCAGCTCACCGCCAGGACGCCGGAATCGATGGCCGGGATCAACTTGGAATCAGTGAGCGCCTTCACGGAAATGCACATCCGGTGAGGTACACCTCAATGCGTCGGGTCTTTTCCGTTTGGTTCCTTCTTAACCTGGCTTGCGCCATCTCCTTCGGGCAAAGGTCTTCGGGTTCGGCCGATACGGAGTGGCGGAACTATGGCCACGATCCCGGGGGGATGCGCTTTTCTCCGCTGAAACAGATCAACAATACAAATGTCCAGCAACTCCAAAGAGCCTGGACCTATGAGCTGGCACAAACTCCTAATAGTGGAATTGATGCTTTTGAGACCACCCCTTTGATGGTGGAAGGCGAGCTTTACTTCACCACTCAGACGAGCCGTGCAATTGCGGTAGATGCGGAAACCGGTAAAGAACTCTGGGTATTCGATCCCTTTCAAGGCGAGAGCGGCACGCGCCGCTCCGTGCCCAATCGCGGTGCTGCATATTGGGAGGGGCACTCGCCAGTTTCCTGCGGAGACACGGAACCCAAGCTCGACAAGCGCCTTTTTTATGTCACCCTGGACGCGCGCCTCTTCGCCTTGGACCCGCGAACGGGCAAGCCGTGCAACGGCTTCGGCGACGGCGGAGCCATTAATCTTCGAGTCGGAGTCGCGGAGCAATGGCCCAAAGAGAGGTACGACTCAAGCTCGCCTCCCACAATATACAAAAACCTGGTCATCACAGGCTCTGAGGTCCAGGAATTCCCAGCGAAAGGGCCCAGCGGAGATGTTCGCGCGTTTGATGTTCGGAATGGGAAGCTGGTATGGAGATTCCACACCGTCCCCAGACCCGGCGAAGTAGGACACGAGACCTGGGAAGGTGATTCCTGGGAAGACCGTTCGGGGACCAATGTGTGGACCATCATGAGCGTGGACATGGAGCGAGGAATGATTTTCCTTCCCATTGGGTCCCCGGCCTACGACTTCTACGGCGCCGACCGGAAAGGTCAGGGATTATTCGGCAACTCGCTGGTGGCCTTGGATGCCTCGACGGGCAAGCTCCTCTGGTATTACCAGATGGTGCATCATGACATCTGGGATTACGATGTTTCAGCGCCGCCCAATTTGATTACCGTGCGCCACGAGGGGAAGGATATCCCGGCGGTGGCGCAAGCGACAAAAATGGGATTTGTTTTTGTGCTGGACCGTCTCACCGGCAAGCCCCTCTTTCCGGTGGAAGAGCGGCCCGTGGCGCAGAGTCAAGTGCCGGGAGAATCTACCTGGCCCACCCAACCATTCCCCGTCAAGCCACCGCCGCTCGCCAAAATGTCCGTGACGCATGACGAGATCACAACAGTCACTCCAGAATCTCGACAATATTGTCTCGACAACTTCGGCGACTCCCTGCCCGCGGGAATTTACACTCCATGGGGTCTTGCAAATATGACTTTGGAAATGCCGGGAACTCTGGGAGGCGGCAACTGGTCAGGGACATCCTTCAACCCCTCTCTGGACTATCTCTTCGTCAATGTGAGTGAAGTGGGCGCCGTCGGCTTTATGAAGCCGCAACCGGCGGGCTCTCCGGAACCCTACGTCCGCGCAAGCAAGTGGGGAGGATACGCGCGCTTTTGGGATGACCACCATTATCCGTGCCAGCAGCCCCCCTGGGGTGAATTGAATGCAATCGATTTGAAGACGGGGGAAATCGCCTGGAAGGTGCCCCTGGGTGTTGTGGATGAATTGGAGGCACGCGGGGTTCCCAAGACCGGTATTTATAACCTCGGAGGCTCAATAGCCACCGCGGGAGGACTTGTCTTCATTGGCGGCACCGCGGATCACCGCTTCCAGGCGTTCGATGCGCGGACAGGGAAAGAGCTCTGGGTCGACAAGCTCGAATCCAACGCGCACGCCACCCCCATGACGTATCTGGGGAAGAAATCGAAGAAGCAATTTGTGGTGATTGCGGTGGGGCCGGGTGGATATTTCAATCCTGACACCACTGCGCCGACTGTCCTGGCGGCATATGCCCTGTTCCCGAAAGGAAAAGCTCCGGCGAGAGAAAGTCCCCAAGCTCAGCGAAGAACCATTTCGGCGGGTCCGGGGCGCGAACCACAGGACATCAGCGCACCTGCCAAAGCGGTCACGCAGCCGATCCCGTTCAGTCACCGGCAGCATGTTCAGGCCGGAATGAAATGCGACTCTTGCCATCAACCCGTGGGAACCAGCGGTAAGATGCCAACCCCCGAAATCGCGGATTGTATGGCCTGTCATCAAAGTGTCAAGACCGACAGCCCGGCTATCCAGAAATTGGCACGGCTCCGGAAAGACGACGCCCGACTCTCCTGGACCCAAGTGTACAAGCTTCCAGATTTGGTTTTCTTCAGTCACCAGAAGCACATCAGTGCAAGCGTGGAATGCGCGGTATGCCACGGTCCTGTGAGAGACCGGGATAATCTGTGGCAGGAAAAGGAAATCTCCATGGTCGCTTGCGTCGATTGCCACAAGCTGAGGAAGGCGCCCCTGAACTGCGATCTTTGCCATAACATCGGGCATTAGAAGGGAGCACGGTATTGCTAAACCGGAGAACCCTTCTGAAAACTCTTTGCGCCGGCTCTGCCTTGGCGATTGCCCAGGCTAAACCCTTGGAGTTTCACGGCGACTCGGAATTGGGCGGAAACTTGCGGATCTGGGACCAGCATGCCCATCTCAGCTCGGTGCCTGGCAATACCCCCGAGGAACGTATGGCCTTCCTGGTGAAGTGCATGGATCGAGTGGGCGTGGAGCGACTCATCCTTTCGCAAGGGTACTCCGCCGAGGAGCATCCGACCCCGGACCAAATTCGCGCGGAAAACGATCGAGTCATGCGGGCTGTGAAGGCCTTTCCCGACCGCGCCTACGGCTCTGTGTATTTAAGCCCAGCTTATCTCGGCTTCAGCTTGCAGGAGTTTGATCGCTGTGTGCGGGACGGCCCGATGGTCTCCATCGGGGAGATCGAGGCTGAGGCCCGCTGCAACGTTCCAGAAATGGATCCCATTGTCGAGCGGGCTGTTGAAATGAATCTGCCGGTCCTACAGCACGAATGGCTCAAAGCCGGCGGCAATGAGACCGGCGAATCTTCGCCGTTCGATGTCGTCGAACTTGCCAGGCGCCACCCCAAGCTACAGATCGTGTGCGCCCACACGGGAGGGAACTGGGAATTGGCAATACGCGCCATTCGCACCACTAAGAATGTGTACGCCGGAATCGCGGGATCCGATCCGACGTCGGGATTCGTGGAAATGGCGGTGCGTGAATTGGGCGCCGAAAGAGTGATTTATGGCAGCGATGTGGGAGGCCGGAGTTTCTCCTCGCAGATCGCAAAGGTTGCAGGCGCAAACATCTCCACAGCCGACAAGGAACTCATCTTGGGCGGGAACCTGCGCCGGTTATTGACTCCGATGCTGCAAAGGAAAGGTTACAAGGTATGATCATCGATACCAACGTTTACCTTTCCGATTGGCCATTTCGACACTTGGAAGGCGCTGAGCCCCCGGAACTGGTCGCCAAGCTGCGCAAGCGAAACGTAGTGCAAGCTTGGGCAGGCAGCTTCGATGGATTGTTGCACAGGGATATTGCCAGTGTAAATTTCCGTCTCGCCGAGGCTTGCCGTGCCCACGGCCATGGCATACTCCTGCCCTTTGGATCAATAAACCCCAAACTTCCCGACTGGCAAGAAGATGTCCGGCGGTGCCAGGAGGAGCTCGAGTTTCCGGGAATCCGCCTGCATCCCAACTATCATGGATACACCCTTGACGACCCCCTTTTTGTGGAGTTATTGAGGCTGGCGACTGAACGCCGGCTGATTGTACAGTTGGCTCTATGCATGGAAGATGTGCGTACTCAGCCGCCGCTTCTGCGTGTTCCTCCGGTGGACATTACACCGCTCGCGGATGCAATCAAAAAAACGCCGGGCCTAAGGCTTGAGTTATTGAACTCCACTTCAAACATCAGCAAAGAGCAATATCGGGCCGCGATCTCTGCAGGCGATGTCTATGCTGAAATTTCCATGGTGGAAGGCATTGCTGGAGTGGGTCGCCTCGTACGTGAAGTTCCGCTGCCACGAGTCCTCTTCGGGTCATATCAACCCTTTTTTTATTTTGAGTCGGCTCTTCTCAAAATGCAAGAATCTGGCTTGGACGATGCATCGGAAAAGGTTATATGCGAGGAAAACGCGCGGCGGCTCATGGGACCACAGCCGGCGCGAGCCTCCGTCGTACCAATGATGCGAGGAAGCGCCCCATGAAACTGACGAAGGTCGCTTTAATCTGTGCAATTCTTCTCATTCCCCTCCCTCTTCCTGCTCAGGAGCCCATTCGAGATCCCCTTCTCCGCTGGATGAACCAGATTGCACAGCGGCAACTCCAAGCGCGGCAGAGGGCGATTGACCAGATCCACACGGTTGCCGAGGCGGAGCGCCGCAAACAGAAAGTCCGCGAAACACTCCTGGAACTCTTAGGCGGTCTTCCCGACTACAACGGGCCGCTGAATCCCAAGATCACGGGTGAGATTAAGGCTGAGGGCTACACCATCGAGAAAGTGCTTTTCCAGAGTTTGCCGAATTTCTATGTCACCGGCGATCTCTACCGGCCCAACAAGCCGGGCCGTTACCCCGGCGTTCTTTTTCAGTCCGGCCACACACAGGAGGGTAAGCCCGAGCCGCAGAGAGCAGCAGCCAATCTGGCTTTGAAGGGTTTTGTGGTGTTGGCGACCGACCCGATTGGTCAAGGTGAAAGAGAACAGTCGTACGATCCACAACTCTCAGGACCCTTGGGCGGGTGGTCAGTTCCCGAGCACATCCAAGCGGGAGCTCAGTCTATTCTGATTGGCGAAAGCGCGGCCCGCTTCTTTATTTGGGATGCGAAGCGAGGCATCGACTACCTGGCCAGCCGGCCTGACGTAGACGCTGCACGACTCGGAGCCGCGGGTTGCTCGGGGGGTGGGGCATTGACGACCTTCATCGGTGCTCTGGACCCGCGCCTCAAAGCAGTCATCCCCGCCTGTTATCCCAATTCTTATCAGTTACTGTTCGCCGGCCCTGACCCCGACACCGAAATGAGCTTTCCAGAATTTCTTGCGCGAGGCCTCGACGTGGCGGATTTTGTGGAATTAACGGCACCTACGCCCTGGCTCATTCAGGCAACCGAGAGTGACTACTTTACGCCCGCGGGCACCCGGTTGGTTTATGAGGAGGCTCGGCATTGGTACAGCATTTACGGTGCTGAGGACAAGCTGGCATTCTTCGTGGGACCGGGTCCCCACGGCACTCCCCTGGTAAGTCGAGAAGCCCTCTATCAGTGGATGATCCGCTGGCTCAAAGACGGCCAAGGTGATTTCCATGAACAGCCTGTACATCTTTATAACAATTTTGAACTGTCGGTCACGCCCACCGGCCGTGTCGAGGATATTCCGGGGAGCCGCAAACTCTACCAACTGATCCTTGATGATTTCCACGCCAAAAAGCAGCCTGGAACAATCCCTGAACTGCAGGCTGAGTTGCGTAGACTGCAGATTCCCTCGGATGGCTCCTCTCCGGAAATGCGCGTTTTGGATGAGTCGAACACTCCGGAAGTTCGGCGCCAGCACATCAAGTTCGAAAGCGAGCCGGGAATTGAGATTGAGGGATACCTCTACATCCCGTCTTCTCCATCTGGTCGAAAGCCGGCGGTGTTGCTGGTGGCGGATAATGGTCCTTATTTCCAGGCTCCATCCACGGATTCCCTGGCAAAGAGGATGGCGATGAAAGGCCGCGTGGTCCTTACGCTGGAACCGCGTGACTCCCCTGGAGAAAACACCCACGCGCCTTTTGTCGGGAATTGGATCACCAATTCTCGGGCCAACCAGATCGGGCTCAATTTGCCGGCGATGCGGGCGCACGACATTCTGCGCGGAGTCGATCTTCTATCGGCGCGGAGTGACGTCGATCCGAACTCCATTCATTGCGCCGCCCGGGGTGTGAAGGGGGTCTGGCTCTTGCTGGCGGCTGCGGCCGATCCGCGAATCAGGAAGGTCTGGCTGGATCGAAGCCCCTATAGCTTGCGAGCCGCTCTCGAGAACACTCTTAACACCGGTTTGTTTGATGCTGTGATCCCCGGCTTTGCGCTTCATTGGGACATTGAAGATCTGACCAAGGCCATGGGGGACAGGCCTGTGTTATGGACTGATCCGGCCAACTGGATGAATCGGATTGTTGCTCTTCATGGCCCATATCAGTACCGTTGGATCCTGGGTGACACCACGGAATTCGCCGACGCACAGGACGATGCATACATTGACGAATTCTTGAAATGATCATCTCTGTGCCCTTCGCGGAGAAGAACGTGATTCAGCCCCGGTCGATAGCGCGAATACGGGTGCATTTCCAACTGCGGCTTGCAATCCATCTGCGGGGGAAAACATGACATTCAGACTTTCAAGGCGCGACTTTCTTAGCACCTCGACGGCAGTTCTCTGCGCTGCTTCGTCGCCGGCGACGGACCCTTTCAAGTCTGAGGCGCGCGGCCCTTTTGTTGGTCCATTATGTCTCTTCTCCAAGCCTCTCCCGCAATTGGAGTGGCGCGCGCTGGCACAGGCCGCCAAGCGTATCGGCTTCGATGGGATTGATCTCACCGTGCGGCCTGGCGGACACGTTCGACCCGAGCGTGCCGCCGAAGATCTTCCGAAGGCTGTGGGCATCATTCGCGAGGAGGGGCTGCAAGTCCCGATGATCACCACCGCGCTCACATCTGCAACTGACCCCGCAGCTCGCCCGATTCTCTCCACCGCCGGGAAGCTTTCCATTCCGTTCTTCAAGCCAGGCTATTACCAATACAAAATGGTCAATGTGCGGCGAGAACTCGATGAGGCGGGTGCGCAGTTTCGCGGCCTCGTCGACTTGAGCCGGCAGTGTGGCATCCAGGCGGGCTACCATAATCACGAGGAATACATCGGAGCGCCCGTTTGGGACATGGCCTCAGTAATCGAGACGCTTGACCCCAAGTTCGCCGGCTTTTATTTTGACCCCCGACACGCTGTCGCCGAGGGAGGAGTTGGTGGCTGGAAGATCGCCACGAACCTGGTGATGCCGCGCTTGAAGATGGTAGCCATCAAGGACTTTCGCTGGGAGAAAACGGAAAAGGGTTGGACGGACAATAATTGTCTACTGGGGGAAGGCATGGTGGACTGGAAGTACTTTGTGAAAGTGTTGGCAGCCTGTGCTTTTCAAGGCCCCATTTCACTGCACCTCGAGTATGAAGTGCAGGGGGAAACTCAGGCAGCCCGGGAAGAAAATACTCTCGCCGCCCTGCGGCGTGACTTGCAATTCTTGAAAGCTCGCTTACACGAAGCCTACGGCATGTAGAGCCGGGCAGGTCCTGCCCGGCGCTACCAGGCGCGGAGCGAGATGAACTCGAGCAATTGGGATGATCGCGATGCTCCACCAGCAACAACGTAAATACGACCAAGTCAGCCGACGAGGTTTCTTGCTTACAGCACCTTTGTCTTCGCTGCTGGCTCCTCTGGCATTTCACCCTCGGAACATGCTCTATCAGTCAGCCTCCAAAACTGGTGAAATCCGGATTGACGAGATTTCGCACGAATTCGAGGAGTTTCGCTATCGTACTCCGTACAAGTTTGGCGGCAGAGAGGTGGATCGCGTCACCATCCTGAACGTGCGGTGCATCGTACATATTGCTAACGGGCGCTCGGCCCGTGGCTTTGGGTCGATGACGATGGGGAATGTCTGGGCGTTTCCCTCGAAGCGGATGTCATACGACGAGACCCTCGAAGCAATGAAGGCCCTGGCCGGAGACATTCAAAACATCACAACGAACTTTAAGGAGCCCGGTCACCCGATCGATATCAACGTGACGCTGGAGCCGGAGTATTTGAAATCGGCCAAAGAAGTCTCGCGGCGCCTTGGATTGGAAGAGCCAATTCCAAAGCTATGCACCCTTGTCACCGCAAGCCCATTTGATGCGGCTATTCACGACGCGTTCGGAAAGGTCCACGGCCTCAGCTCTTATCACACCTACGGACGCGAGTTTATGACACACGACCTGTCGCATTATCTTTCCGCAAAGTTCAAAGGCGAGTACGTGGAGCAGTATATGTCGAGAGAGCCCGCGCAACGACTGGCGCTCTATCACTCAGTCGGAGCTTCGGACCCTATCGAAGCCGCGGACATCAAGAAACGAATAAACGATGGCTTGCCGGAGACCCTGCCCGAATGGATTCGTTACAATGGGCTGACACACATTAAGATCAAATTGGATGGCAACGATTTGGCTTGGGACCTCCAGCGGATCGTGCAGATTGACCGAGCGGCGACAGGAGCCCAAACAGAACGGCAGGTGAAAACGTGGGTGTATTCGCTTGACTTCAACGAGAGGTGTCCCAACGTCGAGTACCTGCTTGAGTTTCTGCGCCGCCTGAACGAAATGAACCCAGCAGCTTTCGAACGAATCCAGTACGTCGAACAACCCACGGCTCGGGATCTCGAGAACCACCGGGAAAATACCATGCACGAAGCCGCAAAGTTGAGGCCAGTCATCATCGACGAATCGCTGACCGGCTTCGACAGATTGATGCTGGCCCGGGAGATGGGCTACACAGGAGTGGCGCTCAAGGCGTGCAAAGGGCAGAGCCAGGCATTGCTCATGGCAGCCGCCGCGCAGAAATACAAGATGTTTCTCTGCGTTCAGGATCTGACCTGTCCGGGCGCATCGCTCTTGCATTCGGTCGGACTGGCTGCGCAAGTGCCGGGCGTAATGGGTGTCGAGGCGAATGCCCGGGAGTATGTACCCGTCGCCAACAAACCGTGGGAGAGCAAATTTCCGGGCATCTTCATCGTGCGCGATGGAACGATGGATGCTTCAGGGCTGCAAGGGCTTGGGCTGGGTGTAGTCCCCGCTTGACCAGCAACTGTGACGTCTGCTGCTAGTTAAAATCCCTACGATTCCCTTGGCAGATCGCGCATCGCCGGCCAGCCTTCAATAGAGTGTGCGGCTCCGACCGCGCGGAGTACGGCCTCGGACGCAACATCCGCGGCGATGGCGCCTACCACCGAGATTCCGATATCGGACTTCACCCGGTTTGTGGACACCGCGAAGGTGGAATCGCCGTCCCCGTTCGTGTGATAAGGATTGATGACCCGCGCTGCCCCGGTGGAGGCCATCATGGAGATCTTGGTCAGAGCCGTCTTATTGAATTGAATGT
>JBGPCF010000066.1:0-33761 GCA_041481635.1 Terriglobia bacterium
CGCAGGGCTTCGCTCCGGGCGAGGCCAACGACAAAAGTAAGAACCAAAACAAAATGAAAGGCAAAAACCAAAAACAAGAAAAGGGGACACTTCTAACGAGGTAAGAAAGGGGACATTTCTAAAGAGCTTTGACAGCCAGCCACCCAACCCGTTGACACTCGTGCCTGCTCTTCGTATTATCGGATGCCCAAAAGGAGGGCTCATGAAAAAACTTCTCTTCGCCTCGATCATTTTGCTGTGTTCCATGGCTGTAGCGCAGGAGGCTGCAAAGTCCACTCCCAAGCACTCGGGAGCCAAGCCCGCGGCTAAGACAGAGTCCATGAAAGCCAAGAACGCCTTCACCCCGGATGAAATTCAATGGGGGCCTGCGCCTCCCTTTGTTCAGCCTGGAGCATCACTGGCCGTGCTGGAAGGTAATCCGATGGGAACCACCGGCGATTACACAGTCCGTCTGAAAATGCCCGACGGCTACAAGATCGCACCGCACTGGCACCCCAAACGCGAGAATGTCACCGTGGTTTCGGGGACCTTCAAGGTGGGCATGGGCGATAAGTTCGATGAAGGCAAAATGATGACGTTTCCAGCCACCAGCTTTGCCTACCTGGATCCCAGCATGCACCACTACGCCATGGCCAGCGGGGAAACTGTGGTGCAGATCCATGGCATGGCGCCCGTGAAATTCAACTACATTGATCCCAACGACGACCCGAGCAAGAAAAAGAAATGATGGGATGGGTGAGGGGCGGATGGGGCCTAAGAGCCTCCTCAATCGACCCGCTCCCACCTACAACGCACCACATGCCCTCTACCACCTCATTTGCAGATATTACGTCGTATGTGGGATGCGGGCACTGCGGGCTTCGTAAATCGTAGTATGGTCCTCCGTTGTTGAGGTCCGCGGAAATACGCGCCCGCCCCGCGTCTCTCCCCGAGCGCTTTTGGAGCGGTATTGTTGCGAAGTTGGCGCGACGATGAGAACGCGAGGATTTGAACCTAAGAGCCGCAGACTTGCCACCGCGAGTTGGCGCTACACTTACTGACAGGCGCCTCTAATTCGGACATGTCAATGGTGTGGTCGCGGGGTGATCGGAGCTGAACCCCTCAAAGCGATTGTTAAGGCTGGGATCTTCATAGTTCGTCTTCAAGCAGCCCCCGTTGTGGCCGACGTTGCATCGGGCGCGGACGCCTGCGCCGGCGTCGTTCCTCCAAATGCTGTTCTTCGTGACCGGGCCATCGTAATCCAGGCCATTCGACGAGATGTTAAAGAGAAGCGCCGCCGTGCCATCGGAGCGCCCGTCGTTGCAGTTGTAGATTGTTTCCTTGCCGGTGCCCCCGCCGAACTCAAAGGTCACGTACTCGAAGCGGGAAATGGTGCTCTTGAAGTTGCCCGGCGAGAAGATGATACCGGGCCAATCTCCGGGTTGGGGCTCGGCGCCGTTGATGAAGGAATCAGACGTAAAGACAATTGGTAAATCTTTCGTGCCCACCGCGACGATGTTGGCCATTCCATTGCCGCCATCTCCGATGCGGATATAGCCGCTGTTATTGACGGCAAGGACGACGCCGGGATCGAGTTGGAAGACCGGGGGATCGTCGGGATATCCATTGAGCTTCATGTTCCCGATGTTGCGCCACGCCACGCCGTTTTGCAGTTTGTGCAGGGCAACGCTCTTATCGATGTTCATTCCCTCGGCGTGGTCGAGTTGCACAAACCGCACGGGCTTTGGCACGCTGCCGCCGACTCGGAACACTTCATCCGTAACGGTGTGCGCACCATAGAGGTGAACGGTCAACGCCGGATAGCCAAATAGGTTGCGCTTCGGTGTTTCCTCAGCGTAGTTGTTGAGGAGAACTCTCGATTCCGCAGTGAAGCCACCGGTCAGATTCTTGATGCCGACGCGCTGGACTGAGTAAAAGGTCACGTGCTGCATGTCGAGTGGTGGCTGGTTCGCGTCTGGGAAGGTGTTCAGCACGCCGGTCCCCGCGGAGATGCCGGCATTGTAGACGTCAAGATAGCGCAACGTTGAGGTGTCGGTGTGCGAGCCCGAGGAGAAATAGATCCCCACCCAGTATTGCTGCGCGGCATTCTTCTGAGTGAATACCACGTGCTTATCGGACGTCCCCATCACTTTCAGCGTACCCCCGGGCTCAATGGTGATCTCGCCCGGCGGCGGCTCCGGATTGCTCTCGGTGCCCGGCGGACCGTAGTCGAAACAAACAACCGTGCCCGGTTGGATGGTGAGCGACCCTTTGACGTGGAACGGACCGAAGATCAGGTAAACATTGTCTGCCGTCCATGTTTCGTCGTCCACGAGCACCGACTTTGCATTGATCGCGTAGCCGTAGACCTTCTGCGGCTTTTGGAGGGGGCAAGGGTGGCGAACCACTGTGGCCTGCGCCATGGCCGGGGAGGCCACAACCAGGGCCAGCCCGAGCGCCAGGGCTGCAGCAGCGATATACTTCTTCATGGATCCTCCTTAAAGTCGAAAATCGGCAATCCCTGGACAGCCCCTGATGGGGTCGGCAGATTGTGGCCCATGGCGCGAGCCGTGGGTATTGGAAGAGGCGACTCACATGTTGAAGTGGTTGGTCCACCGCCAGAGCTTATTGCGCCAGTGGTCTGGGCGGTCAGATGCCGGCGTACCACGCGTATCCACCTTCGGGAGCCGCTGAGCCCAAACCCATGCCGAACCCTTTGAGGCTTTCCGCGAGGGTGAGGCGGGTGATGTATTTGACATTCTTATACCCGAGTTGCCGGGGAACGCGCAGGCGAAGAGGCCCGCCGAAGGCGACGGGAAGTTCACCGCCGTTCATGCTGTGGCAGACGAGCGTCTGCGGGTGCAAGGCATCGGCCATGTCGATGCTCTCCCACCAGTCGGGTTGGATCGAACGGTACACCACGTACCGGACCTGGGGAAGGGCCCCCGCAAGGCCCAGGATGTGAGAGAGCGGCACGCCCGTCCATTCGGCTATATACGACCAACCCTCTTCACAACCGATCATCGTGATGTGGGTGCGAGAGGGGAATGTCTTGAGTTCCGCAAGCGAGAACGAAGCCGGGTGGGCGACCATGCCGTCTACGGCCAGGCGCCAGTCCGCAAAGCCTCCATTCTGCAAGTGCTGGAATTCTTCACCCAGGGGAGCGACTGGGTTGGCGAACGGATTTTTCGAAATCTGGCTGCGAGAAAACTCACGCGCCAGGGAGTGGCGAGTCAATATCCGCTGCGCCGCGTAAGTGAGGGTTTCGCCCGCGCCGTAGAGGCCACCGGCATCCGGCGGGATCAGTCCATAACGCGCGGCGAGCTTCGCCGCCACGGCGAGCCCGGAGGCGCCTGCGGCGGTTGCCAGGCCGGTGGTAAGGAGTTGGCGTCGCGTGAGTTTGTTCATCATCGCCCCCTGCGGCCGGCGGGACTGCCGGTTATCATGGCGCCCACCCGGCTACGAAATCCTGCCAGAAAAACCATAAAGACGTGAACCAAAAGAAAGAGTACCAGGAACCCTGACACAAAGAAATGAAGGGTGCGTGCGGATTGCTTACCCCCCAGAAGGGTGACCGCGGCCGGAATCGCCGAATCGACGGCCGGGGACATGGCCAAGCCCGTCCAGATGACCATTGGAAAAAGAACGAAAATAACGAAAAGATAGGTGAGGCGCTGAATCAGGTTATACGACCACGCGTCTTCCTCACTCGGCCGCCGGAAACGCAAATGCCCGGCAATGGCCTTCACAAGCCTCCCCGGAGAGAGGTCAGAGGTAGCGGGGAGCAGATCGCGCCGGAAATGTCCTTGGAAGAATCCGAAGGCAACGTAAACCAAACCGGTGAATACCGCCACCCAGGCTGATTGGAAGTGGAGATAGCGGCTCCAGCCGTTCTGGTCGGGAAGTACGTAGCCGTAGCCGGTGGGAACGCTGCCTCGGGAGGATGGAATCGGTATGGAGAACAAAGGAGGAGTATTGACGTTGCCGGTTTCCCCCCAATAAAAGCGTGGGTGCGAGATGAGAATCTCCACTCCGCTGACGAGCAGTGCCAGGAAGGATAAAGTGGTGAGCCAGTGCGTTACGCGAACCGTGCCTGAGTGTCGCGGGCGCTGGACTTCGGCCATCGGGGGAATCGTACTTACGGCGTCCCCGTCCTGCACGGGAAGCGTGGCGCCGGATGATATTGGGAGGGCGTCAGGCATCTCACTTATCCTTACGGCGTTCAGGCCGGTGATCTCGAAATTTCGCCGGAACTTCCATGATGAGCCTCCGGCCGCCCCGATACGATACATCTGGCTGACCTTGAAAGCAATTGTCCATTACGTGAAGAGCATCGGTTGGGGCGCAGGGATTGGGGACCGGTGAAAAAGGTCGTTGGTTGAGGCGGGAAAATCGAAACTCGAAAATCGAAGCTGGAAAACGGCAGAGACGGAAATTGGAAAATGGAGGGTCGGCAATCACAAATCGAAAATCAAATATGGACTTTGAGTTCTCATCGCCTCGGTGTATGGTATCTGCAGGGCTGGAATTCAAAATAGAGTAAAGTCATGAGTCGGCCGCACTCCATACACTATTCTTTGGGAGGGATTATGCGTTACGCAGTTGCATTTTTCCTGTTGGTTCCGGTATTGCACGCGCAGACCGTTGCGCCTGATAAAGTCCGGGCAGCCGCCACGCGCTCCGTCGCCATGGTTCAGCACAGCTCGGAGGGCTTCTACAAGGCGATGACCTGCTTTTCCTGCCACAGTCATGGGTTGCCCATGCTCACTTTTCAGATGGCGCGCCAGAAGGGGATTCCGGTCGATGAAGCTTCGGCCGCCCAGGTGGCCGCCAAGGGGCTGATGGCCTCGCCCGACCTCACTTCCATCGATCGCGCCGTGCAGGAAACCACGATTATCGATCCGGCGTCCTCTGAAGGTTGGGCGCTGATCGCCGCGCACTCCGCGGGCCTAAAGCCCAATCTCGTGACGGAGGTTTATGCGCGGCGCATCGCCAACTGGCAACGTGAAGACGGACACTGGCCCACTTTCGACGACCGCCCGCCGCAATCCTACAGCCTGTTTACGACCACCACTGTCGCGTTGCGTGCCATCCAATTGTCCATGCCCCCGCAGCTTCGCCACGAGGTGGAGGAGCGGCAAGCTCGCGCCAAGAATTGGCTGCTCAACACCACACCGCATGACACGGAAGAATTCACTTTCCGCCTGCTCGGCCTCCACTACGCCGGTGCGACCACCGAGGAGTGCAGCCGCGCGGCTCGCGAGTTGCTCGCCCTACAGCGGGCTGATGGCGGGTGGGCGGAGTTGCCTCACTTGCAGCCCGACGCTTATTCCACCGGCGAGGCGCTGGTGGGGCTGCACATTGCGGGAGGAATGCCCGTCACCGACCCGGCTTGGCAGAAAGGTTTGAAGTACCTGCTTTCCACCCAGGATAAGGAAGGCGTTTGGCGTGTCCACACGCGACAGGTTTCGCCCGCCAGCGTCAGCCCGCCCTATATCGAGACAGGGTTCCCTTATGGGCATGACCAGTTCATTTCCACCGATGCCGCGTGCTGGGCTGCCATGGCGATGATGCTGACTCTGCCCCAATCCGCGCTCCCGGCTGAGCCCCAACCGCTCACCGCGCTGGAGCCCAAAAGTCTTCAGCCTTGGATGGAAACGGCGCTCTTCGGTACGGCGGCTGAACTGAAGGCCAAACTGGACGCCGGGCTCGATCCCAACACCGCAACCCCGGAAGGCACGTCTCTGCTGATGATGGCGGCGACGGATGCGGAAAAGGTGAAGTTGCTGATCGACCGCGGCGCCAACGCCAACATCAAAGCCAAATCCGGCTTTACCGCTTTGATGGTTGCCACCACATATCTCGGCACTTCGGATTCCGTGAAACTTTTGTTGGAACATGGCGCCGAGGTGAACCCGGGGAAAGGCGTTACCTATAACGCCTCACCGTTCTTCCTGGCCGCATTTACGGGCGATCGCGACAACATGGCGTTGCTGCTGGCCAAGGGCGCGGACCCCAATCGTCGGATGGACCTTCTTGGGCAGTTCCCCACCAGCCCTCTGATTGCGGCTGTCGACTTCGGCGATGTGGCCACCGTGAAGGCACTGCTGGCGGACGGAGCGGACGTTCACGAAAAAGATCAGGATAGCATGACGCCGCTCCACTGGGCTATGGTGGCCCATCACCCCCAGGTGGTGATGGCGCTGCTGGCCGGAGGCGCGGACATGAATGCGGTGGACCGGTTCGGTTACACGCCTCTCCTCTACGCCGCCACCCTCGATTTTGGCGACGCGGATACTGCGGCAGCACTGCTCCAGGCTGGCGCCGATCCAAGCGTCAAGGATAAGAAAGGCGAGACCGCCTTTGACCATGCTCGCGATTTGCCTTATCTCCACGCGGCGCTCGAAAAGGCCGGCACAAAGTAGACGGTAGAGTGGGAGAGAAAGTCAGGAGAAAGAATGTAGAACTGTCTCCTGACTTTTAATCCCTAACCCGTAATCCCCAATTCCTAATCCCAGCATTGATTCTCCAGACCATTGCGTTCCTCTGCAATCGGGCGTACGGTACCAGTCGGCAGAAAAATCAAAAGCAACTGCTGGAAGGAGACATTTGCAATATGCCCGGAACATATAAGATCACCGAACTGATAGGGACATCACCCGTGAGTTTTGCTGAAGCTACCAAGGCCGCCGTTGTCGAAGCCGCCAAAACCATTCGAGGCATGGAATGGTTTGAGGTCGCGGAGGAGAGCGGCAGGATTAAGGATGGCAAAGTCGAAGAGTTCCAGGTGAAACTGAAGATCGGGTTCAAGATCGAACGGTAATCCGGGGCGGCCTGATTCGACGCGCCCATTGTGCTTGTCGGAGACTCCGGACTGAGGCGAGATTATTTCTGCCGATGCCACTCTGTAGGGCTGCTGAACGCGTCTTTCGTTTGCGCGGCCTTCACGATGAACTTCTGCAGATCTTTGGTGGAAGCAGTGAGGACCGAATGCGCGTCAAAGCCCACCGAAGTTCCAACAATCTTCGTGTGGCCCACGCGCAGTTTATTCTGACTCGCCATTTGATCGCACCACTCGCCGTTGAGAATTGCCGTGCGAAGAACATCGCCGTCCAATGAGACCTTAAAAAACCAGTGGGCACCCACGAGGCCGAAGGTGGCGATTTCATTTTCGTCTGAGAGGTCATCGTTCCGTCGGATGACGTCCAGGTAGTATGAATTGCCCAGCCGGCCAAGGATCGAATGAAACTTGGCCGCCTTTTGTGTCTTCACGTCCTTGTAAACTAAATTGTAGAGCTTTGCCGAGGAGGGTGATTTTTCGAACGTGGCGGTGTCTCCGTCTTCATTCACCCAGGTGCCCAGGTAACTGGGATCGAAAACTGCTTCCTGTTCAGTGAACAACGGCTGAAGTGAGGGCTCGCAAGCCGCGATCAGCAGGACAAATGCCAATGCAGCGAGACATTTTATATTGCGCATGCTCAACCTCCTCGGCCAGGGTAACCGGCGTGAGACACTGGCGATTGCAAACTATCACAAGAGCAGCAACGTCAGGTCAGTCTACCTTGCCAAAGACTCGAATGCCAGCGCCCACATTCTGCATGGAAATCGGGTGAGGGTCGGCGGAAAAGGTTGAGCCGGTTGGCGATAGCGATTGCATTGGCCAGGGAAGATCGAAAACCGGCAAGACCAAATCAAAAATCTGCGGGCGGGTGGTTTACACAAGGGCACGGACTGGGGTAAGATGCTCGGGCTTGGCAGGGCTCCGAAGAGCGGAGAGCGGCTCGCGCTCAGCGTCCACGCCGGGCAAGGACTAGAAACCTATGTTATGGGAGAAGAAACCGCCAGCCAGCGAACCTAAAAAATCTGAGCCGGAGTGGACTCCTCCGCCGCCGGCTCCCAAAATGGAAACCCCTATGACAGACAACATGCCGAAATTCCCGAGCTCCACGTCATCCAGTCAAGGCACCACGCTTCTTGGCCGCACCGCGGTCATGCACGGCGAAATCTCGGCTAGTGAGGACCTGCAGATTGAAGGCCAGTTTGATGGGACCATCAATCTGGCCGAAAACATCCTGACCGTTGGTCCCAAGGGCCAAGTAAAGGCCGAAATTCATGCCCGGCAGGTGGTGGTTCACGGGTCGGTGAACGGAAACGTCACCGCGCGCGAGAAGATTGAGATCCGCAAAACCGGTCACGTGCTCGGAGACCTGGTGGCCGCGGGCGTGGCCATCGAAGATGGGGCGTACTTCAAGGGAAGCATCGAGATCCTGCGCGAGGGCGACAAGGCGGCTTCGAGCGCGTCCCGCTCGGCGAGCCCTTCGGTCTCAACTTCATCCGTCTCGGCCGCTTCGACCAAGGTCTAACGGAGCGCCGGCCCGCCGGTCGTCACGCTCGGCGGGCCTTGGCGACGCGATAGGCGGGCCGCCCTTGGTGTCGGTTCTTCCCTCCTGATTACCTCCTTCACTCCGAGGGCGCTCAGTCTCTGGGCGACCAGACAGGTTTTCATGCTGACAACAGCGGGCAAATACGCATTGAAAGCGAGTGGACCAGGCGGCGCCGGTGCGTTGGTGGAAAGCCCTGGATTACAGTGGCTCTGGAAATACCTCGCTGACGTTCCCAATCCCCACGTCCTCGATTGTGGTAAAGCCAAGCCCCAAACATTGAACCTCTTGATCCGGCGCGGCGCGAGGGTTTACATCGCCGATCTCGTTTCCACGGTCCAGCGCGTGAATCCCATGCTCTGGGACCGCAGCCAGAAGGTTCCGGTTTTTCTGGTGGAAGATTTCCTGGCGCAAATGCCCAATATTCCCGCGGAATCGCTCGATGCGATTTTCTGCTGGCACTTGCTGGATCTCCTTCCGCGCGAAGCCCTCCAGCCGGTGATGGACCGATTGTTTCTCTGCCTCCGAACTGGCGGCGTGGTGTTTTTCCTGCTGCGCGAGGCTTACCTTCAGAAAGGTGCGGAAACCACCTGGTGGCTTGATACTCTTACGGCGCTGGGCGTGGACGGCGAGGGGGCCAAATCATTTCCGTTTACAGTGGTCTCGGGGCGTGATGTGGAGAAATTCATGCCCGCCGGCAGCTTGAAAAGTTTCCTCACTCGCTCGGGTCGGCGCGAAGTTTTGGTCCTCAAGTAACTATCCTTTCTTGAATACTCGTTTCACCGAATTTCCACCTAAAATCCTTCCGGCTAATTTTGACCTTCGACTCAAGGTCGCGCCACTATCCGCCGATGAATATCGTGACGGAAAAATATGGCCGACCCAAGAGTCCTCACTCCATTTCGCCGTGTTCTTGGCATGTGCGTGATGTCCCGCATCGTTCTGGTGGCGCTCGTATTGGCGCCAATGACGCCTCACGACAAGCCGGCGGGATGGCAGGCAAATCGCGTTGAACAAGAAGGAGCAACGTTGCAGTTGGGCCATGCCGTTGAGTCTGGTAATAATTCTCTGTCCCAAATGAATCAGGCATACGGCCAATTGCCGTTGAGTTTTGAGCCCAACGTGGGGCAGGCCAGCGGGGCAGTCAAGTTCTTGTCGAGAGGCGGAGGCTATACGCTTTATTTGACGGGCGATGAAGCGGTGCTGGCTTTGAAGAAGTCAGAAGTCAGAAGTCAGAAGCCAGAAGTCAGAAGGAAAGAATGGAAACTGGAAATTGGGAACTGGAATTTCGAGACTCGTCACTCCCCACTTGCCACTTGCCACTGAACTTCTCCACATGAAGCTTTTGAACGCCAACCCTCTCGCATCGGTCGCAGGATTCGATGAGCGTCCAGGGACGGTTAATTATTTCATAGGCCGCGATCCGAAGAAATGGCGGACCAGCGTTCCGACGTACGCCAACGTGAAGTACAAGAACGTTTATCCGGGCATCGACCTGATTTACCACAACAATCCCGCCCGCACCGGCCAACTGGAATATGACTTTGAGGTGGCTCCGCACGCCAATCCTAGCGCCATTGCGCTCGCCTTCGAAAATGGAAAATCGAATGGCGAAAATCGAAATTTGAAAATCGATGCCCACGGCGATCTGGTCATCACAACTGACAACGGCGAGATTCGCTTTCAGAAGCCGGTCGTTTATCAAGACCAGCCGTCAGCGGTCAGGCGTCAGTTGTCAGTTGCCAAGAACGCTAAAGGGCACACCACTGAAAACGGACGACGGACAACGGAGGTTGGCAATCCAAAATCCAAAATCCAAAATCGAAAATTCCTAAATGGCGGCTACACTCTTTCAGCCGGCAATCAAATTGGTTTCGAAGTTGGCGCCTATGATAAGAGCAGGCCGCTCATCATCGACCCCGTGTTGACCTATTCCACCTACCTGGGTGGCAGCGGTTTTGATTACGCCTATGGGATCGCGGTCGACTCCTCCGGAAACGCTTACGTGACGGGCCAGACTGACTCCGTCGACTTTCCGACCATCGGCGCGGTGCAAAACTCCGGCGGGGGGAATTGCAAGGACCCTCTGGGAAATTCATTCGTATGCTTTGACGCTTTTGTGGCCAAGCTCAATCCGGCGGGCTCTGCCCTGGTCTATGCCACCTACCTGGGCGGCCGGGATGATGACCACGGCACGGGGATTGCCGTGGATTCCGCGGGCAATGCATACGTCACAGGTTACACTGTCTCAACGAATTTTCCCACAATCAATGCTTTCCAGGGGACGTTGGGGGGTGGCAACTGTGGCTCGAGTCTGCCCTGTATTCACGCGTTTGTGGCCAAGCTCAATCCAGCAGGGTCGGCACTACTCTATTCCACTTATCTGGGCGGAACGGGGAATGACATCGCCTCAGGCATTGCGGTCGACGCAACCGGCGCCGCCTATGTTGTCGGATCAACTTCCTCCCGCGATTTTCCAGTTACTTCGCCGTCCATACAGGGTGCGTTCGGCGGGGGGCTTTACAACGCTTTCATCGCCAAGTTAAACCCGGCGGGCTCCACCGTAGCCTACTCCACTTATTTGGGTGGGAGTGGGGAAGACCACGGCGCTGCAATTGCCGCCGATTCTTCCGGTGAAGCTGTGGTGACGGGATACACGATTTCCAGCAATTTCCCAACGCAAAGCCCTTTGCAGGCATCACTCGGTGGAGGCACGTGCGGCATGGGCCCGTGTTTCGACGCTTTTATCTCCAAATTAAACGCATCGGGCTCCGCTCTCATATACTCGACATACTTTGGCGGGACTGGAGGGGATTACGGATACGGAATCGCCAAAGACGCTGCGGGCAATGCGTATGTGACTGGCTTGACGACTTCGACCAATCTCCCCGTCACTTCCGGGGCATTCCTAACCACAGGTCTCGGCACCAGTTATGACGCGTACATTATGAAGTTGAACCCCGCAGGTTCGGCGCTGGTTTATTCAACCTACTTGGGTGCCTTGAGCAGCGAAGCAGGCAACGCGATTGCCGTGGACTCCCTGGGCAATGCGTATGTCACGGGTTATGTTTATGGGCAGGGCTTCCCCGTCGCGAGCCCTCTCCAGGCCAGCAACATTTTCCAGGATGATGCCTTTGTGACCAAGCTGAATGCCGCGGGCTCGGCCCTGATATTTTCCACCTACCTGGGAGGGAGTGGATTGGACGTTGGTCAGGGAATCGCCGTGGATGCTTCGCGAAATGTGTATGTGACGGGCGGAACTTTTTCCACCGACTTCCCGACTACTCCAGGGGCGCTCAAGACGGTTTACGGCGGTGGCGCTTACAACGCCTTCGTGTCGAAAATTTCAGGCATCTCGCTTCCCGTTTGTAAACTGTCCACAACCAGTATCACCTTTCCCGCTCAGGGTGTGGGCTCGACCAGTCAGCCGAGCACGGTCGCGATGGTTAACAATGGGGACTCGGCACTCACTCTTACTGGCATCACTGCAAGCGCCGACTTTGCCGTCAATGACGATTGCGGCTCCAGCCTTTCTCCCGGGGCAACCTGCACGCTTTCGATCACTTTCACCCCGCAGGACTTTGCCTCGCGCTCCGGAACCGTGACCATCACCGACAACGGATGGGGAAGTCCACACATCATCAGCCTGGTGGGGAATGGAATCTCCACCCCTATTGTTTTGCTCTTGCCCGCCAGCCTTAACTTTGGCCAACAGGACGTAAACGCAGCAGGCCCGTTTCATCAAATAACGCTCTCCAATACAGGCAACGGGTCGTTGAATATCGCCAGCATTGCGGCGAGTGGCGCCTTCACTCAGGCGAACAACTGCCCTCCCGTCGTTTATGCCGGCAAAGGTTGCGCGCTCCAAATCACTTTTTCCCCGGTTTCCTATGGAGCGTTTGCCGGCCAGGTGACTGTATCCGACGATGCTCCGGGCAGCCCCCACACCGTCATGTTGACCGGCATTGGGGTTGCGGGGGGCATCAGACTCTCCACCGCATCGCTCTCCTTCGGAAATGTGGTTCTTGGAACCCAAAGCGCGTCGCAGGCGGTCATGCTCACAAATTCCGGCCAAAGCGGATTAACCATTTCAAGTATTGTGGCAAGTGGGGATTTCAACCAAACCAACAATTGCGTAAGCCCAATGGCGCCGGGAGGGAGTTGCGAGATCGATGTCAGGTTTTCGCCTTCTGCGAAGGGGTCGCGAAAATCCACTGTCAGCATCAGTGACAGCGCTCCGGCAAACCCGCACAGCATTATCCTCACCGGCGTGGGTATGGCGGCGGATTTGTCTCCCAATTTGGTGAAATTCCCGGACCAGGTCGTGGGAACCAGCAGCGCGCCGCAAACCATTACCTTGACCAATGCGGGAAATACACCGATGAACGTGTGGCAGATTGCTCTTCTGGGTGCCCAAGCGGTGGATTTTTCAAAAATGAGCACGTGTGGCGCGACGCTCGATGCAGGGAGCAGTTGCACTGTCAATGTGACCTTCAATCCATCTTTTGCAGCCAACGAAAATGCATCTCTGTTGGTCAGCAACGACGGAGGCGGCAGCCCACAAGCCGTATTATTGACCGGGACAGGTGTGAGCAACCTCTCCGGCAACTTCTCCATGGCGTTGGGAAACCAGACCTCAAGTGCTGACCCTGCCGCATCGACGAACTCGTCATTTATTATGGGGTGGTGGCCTCTCAGTTCTCGAACGATTCCGGCGATTGGCCATTCGGGGCGGGCAAACCCATGTTCCGGGCTAGTCGCACCTGGAACCTGCGAGTCGTTCAATGCCGCATTTCCCCTGACTACCTCGGGTCTTCAATCGAGTGGCTTCCTCCTTTGGCAAGAGAAAGCCTCGCCTGACAACACTGGCGGCATAAGACGTTGCGCCCGTAATTGCCTGCCAGGACCCAAGTCCGGCGACTAGCCGCCCAACCACCACGACAATGGGCGCAACATGTTTCCTAAATCCAATTGCACGGGTTCCCCCCCCTTGGTAGCCGGCTGAACGAGTAAAGATCTTTACAACTTTCACGAACGACCTTCTGAGCAGGGGCAACCTGACGTACAATTGCGGTATCTACACAAGCTGGATGAGAAAGGGCAAACCAAATATGAATGCAAATCAGTCTGTCATCGCACGCCCGGAGGCTGACGAATACGCGCCATACTACGGCCAGTACATTTCCCTGGTGGGGGAACGTGACATCCTCGCGGCATTGCAGGAGCAGGCGGGTGAAACCTGCGCTATGTTGAATGGAGTGAGCGATGCGAAGAGCGAATATCGATACGCGCCCGACAAATGGAGCGTGAAGGAAGTGCTGGGCCACATCACGGATACCGAGCGGATCTTCGCCTATCGCGCGCTACGGATTTCCCGCAACGACCGGACTCCCATCGAGGGATTTGAACAAGACGACTACGTCCGATTCGGCCCCTTTCGACACTGCCAGTTGAAAGAACTGGTGGAGGAGTTCTCTCTTGTTCGCACCACCACTCTGGCTTTGTTTCGTAGTCTCGAAAACGATGCCTGGATGCGGCGCGGGATTGCGAATAAATTGGAAATAAGCGTTCGAGCGATCGCCTATGTTATCGCCGGCCACGAACTCCATCACCGGAATATTTTGAGAGAACAGTACCTGCGGCTTTCAGATTAGACCTGGAGTCGACGGGCGTTGACGATAAACGGAAAAGATGCGAGATTTTAAGAGTAAGGTCATTTTTGAACGCCCTAGCTGATTGACCTACTTTTATCTGCGGTTTATGCGGAACGGGTAAATCATAAATCAGAGGTTGGAAATGAGAATTGGAAAAGGATGCATCACTGCCGCGGTCCTGACTTTGTCCCTTGCGATATGGCCCAAGGCGGCGCCGGCCCAAGACATCGTGCAGGAAGCCATGTCTAGTTTTCCAGTGGGGACGGTGCGGGTTGAGTACTCAAGTCCTGCGAAATTGCGAGCACTGCCGAATTACGCCACTCTCAGCCAGCGCTATACCGGCCAGGGAATCAGGAAACTGGAGGAAGATCTCGCCAAGCTCGGTATCCAGCAAGAGGAAATCAATGAGCTGGTGATTGGCTGGCAAGCCCAGGGTGCTGAGATGAGCTTGGAAGGAGTCGCGCAAGGTCGGTTCGACCCCAAAAGCACCAGCGAGCGCGCCGCCGCGCAAGGCTTGGCCGCTTCACCCTTAGGCAAGACATCGGCGTATTGCTTTGGGGCCGAGGCGGGTGGAAATTGCGTTGCGATCTTCAGCGACTCCCTCGGCGCGTTTGGTTCGCTGGATTCCCTTGCGGCCATGATCAAAACTCGCGACGGCGAGACTCCCAATGCCGGGTCGGACAGTACTTTTGCCAAGCATGTGGAGGAGGCCCGCAGCGATGCGGCCATCTGGGGCGTATCGGTCGGTCCGGCCATTGCAGACTGGTTCAAGGGCTGGATGCCCAACCAGAGCAACGTACAGTTGGATTGGAAACAGACTTTTAAAGGCGTCGACGTGCTTAGGTACAACGTGCAAACCACCGACAAAGTATACTTGGCCGTCAAACTGGATTGCACGTCATCGCAGACAGCCAGCAGTCTCACTCAGGTTTTTCAAGGCTTGAAACTTGTCCAGCAGATGGCCTGGCAGACTCAGAATCCAAACGCGCCCAATCCCTTCCAGTCGCTCGCGGTGGACCGCAGTGATCGGCAGGTCCAGTTGAACATGACGACTCCCTACTCCGCCCTCGAAGCCGGTGGAATGCCCGGCAGGTAGAAACTGCGGAGCCTGCTCGCTTCTATAGATTCGCTACCTGCTACCTTTCCCCGCGGGGAGCTTTCGGTAGGCGATATTTGTCACAATCAGCGCCCAGATGGGATATCCGATCAAGACTTGAATGTTAGTTGCGGGGTGGCCAATCCCTGCCACCCCACCAATGCTGAACGCGATTAGTTTACCTTTCTCCCCCCAAGCCAGAAGGAAAGGCAAGGTCAAGGGCCCCAGGAGGAAGTCGTCGATTTCTAATAAGAACGCAGCATTGGAGATCCACAGACCGCGAGGCTGAAGCCTGATCACCGAAAGACCCGCTAAGGTAAGCAACAATACGCAGACCAAGTCAACCGTCATATCCACGCAGTAGGCTTGATAAAGGTAGGGGGCTTTGCTGTCCATCAGGCGCTCAGGCTGAAGGATGAAGTTGTTTCCCGGGCTTGCAAAATCATAGACATAAAAAAAGACTCCAGCCAATGCCATAAGTAAGTCGAGCGAACCAATCACACGAAGCATCCACTTGGGTCAGCGTCTCATCATCCCTCCTTCTGGCGCCCCTCGACTCCCTTACACCTGCGCATATTCAGTCCACGTCAGAGCGGGCAGACCTCCGTCTTTCAGGTCTGCCGGTTGTCTGGCCATCAAGTTCTTTGTGTTGTATCTTAGCGGCGTGTCGCGGCTGCGACGCCCTTTTCTTTCTGATCGATTCTCCTACGCCAAGGTCCGAGTACTGAGGCGCAGCAGCGGTTCTCTACCCAGACGTGTTAGAATCGTGGCAGCAATAATATTCAGGAGCCACACCACCTATGCGTACCACAAAAAGCGCGGCTGGGATTTTGGCTATCGTCACATTATCGATCTCTCTTCCCGCAGCCGCCCAGCTTCTTCCTGAAGTCACCGAAAAAGCGAAAAAGGCGCCGGCGCCCAGGCCCTCCCAAATCGTGATTGTGACCAATCCTGCGGCACAAGTTTATCTTGACGACGTCTTCAAAGGCCAAGCCAGCCCGCAAGGCCGATTGGTGATCGAAAACCCCAAGGTCGGCGACCACACGCTTCGCATCTCACTGTCCGGCAAAAGCGATTATGAAAAACAAGTCAAGGTGACGGGAGGTCAGGTGACCCGGGTTGAGGCCACCCTGGTGGATGCAGGAACGCGAACAGGCTCGACCGAAGTGAATCGGATTGATGGGCTCAAATACTCCTGGATTCCTCCGGGGACATTCCAGATGGGTTGCTCGCAGGGTGACACCGAGTGCTATGGATCGGAAAATCCCTCGCACCCGGTGACGCTGACCCGGGGATTCTGGATTGGCCAAACGGACGTGACTGTCGGGGCCTACAAGAAATACGTGGCGGCCACCGGGGCCAGCATGCCCCCGTATCAAAAGACCGACGAGCATCCGGCGGTCAATGTGAATTACGACGATGGGGTGAGCTATTGCGGGTGGGCCGGAGGCAGGCTGCCCACCGAAGCGGAATGGGAATACGCCGCGCGCGGCGGCAGCACGGAAGGTCGGTACGGGCCCCTCGATACCACTGCCTGGTACGATCAGAATAGCGGGAACGAATGGCACGCAGTTGCCCAGAAACGCCCCAACGGTTTCGGCCTCTTTGACATGCTCGGGAATGTCTGGCAGTGGGTGGATTCCTGGTGGGACGCCGACTATTACAAGACCAGTCCGTCGGTGGACCCCCCGGGGCTGGCCTCGGCGCAAAACCGCGTTCTGCGCGGCGGGTCCTATTTCAATACCGCCAACTTTTCGCGCGTTTCAGAGCGGAACTACTCCGATCCCACCAAGCGAAACATCACTTTCGGGCTCCGCTGCGTTGCGGACACCACTCCGTCTCGAGCCACGCAGGTTGCCACACATCTCACAACTACGCCTACCAAGCAACCCCTGGATGAGGCGATCCCAACCGACAAGACGTCGACACGCTCGGATGTCAACCGGGTTGATGGACTCCGCTATGTGTGGATTCCCCCGGGCACTTTCGAGATGGGCTGCGCGTCCTCCGACACCCAATGCTACGCATCAGAATCACCACAGCATCAGGTGACGCTTACCAAAGGGTTTTGGATGGGGAAAACGGACGTGACTGTGGCGGCGTACAAGAAATTCGCAGCCGCAGCCGGAATTGAATTGCCCGCCCTTCAAAAGGACGACAACTATCCTGTAGTGAACCTCAACTGGAATGATGCCACGGCTTATTGTGGTTGGGCGGGAGGCAGGCTGCCTACGGATGCGGAATGGGAGTATGCGGCGCGCGGCGGGAGCACGGACATCCGCTACGGGCCGCTCGATTCCATTGGCTGGTACGATCAGAACAGCGGCAACGAATGGCACCCCGTCGGGCAGAAACTCCCCAACGGCTTCGGCTTGTACGACATGATTGGCAACGTGTGGCAGTGGGTCGATTCCTGGTGGGACACCGACTACTACAAGTCCAGTCCGTCAACAGACCCGCCGGGTCTGGCCTCGGGCCAATATCGCGTGATGCGGGGCGGCTCCTGGTTCAACGCGGCTCTGTACTCGCGCGCCTCCATGCGCAATTACGGCGACCCCACTATTCCCAACACGACTTTTGGAGCTCGATGCGTCACCGACGTGGCGCCTTCGAGAGCGAAATCAGGCGGAACTCATCTGACCACCACGACCCCCACTACGACAACCGCGGTGACCAACCCGCCGGAGAAAACTTCGACGGCGATGACCACCAGGGTCAACCCGAAAGACGGTCTCACGTACGTATGGATCCCCTCCGGGACATTCCGTATGGGTTGTTCGGAAACCGACACGCAATGCTACAACTCGGAAAGGCCGGCGCATCAAGTGACACTTTCCAAAGGCTTCTGGATCGGGCAAACGGCCGTGACAGTGGCCGCCTACAAGAAATTTATCGACTCTTCCGGGGCTCAGATGCCCGGGTATCAAAGGGGCGATCAATACCCCATTGTCAATGTGAGTTGGAACGATGCAGTGGCATATTGCCGTTGGGCGGGCGGCCGGCTGCCCACCGAAGCCGAGTGGGAATATGCGGCGCGCGCCGGGAACTCGGATATTCGTTACGCGCCGCTTGATTCGATCGGCTGGTACGACTTGAACAGCGACAAACAATGGCACGAAGTCGCGCAAAAATTTCCCAATGCTTTCGGCCTCTACGACATGATTGGCAACGTCTGGCAATGGGTCGATGCCTGGTGGGACATGGACTACTACAAATCCAGCCCCTTAGTGGACCCGCCCGGGCTGGCTGCGGGCCAGTACCGAGTCATGCGCGGCGGCTCCTGGTTCAACGGCGCACAGTTTTCGCGTGCTTCCATGCGAAATTACGGCGACCCCGTCACGCCGAACACCACTTTCGGAATCCGGTGCGCGGCCGACGCGATTGGCCAGTGATAGTTAGAAGGGTTCCGCGCCAGGTCACATCGATTTGGCACAGCGGAAGCCGATGATGGGCGATTTGCTGCTGGAGTGATCGAGGTTTCTCGTGGTGGTGGTCACGTGGTCTTTGTCCGACCTGAAGGACCCGCCCCGAATCACTTTGGCATCGCTGGGAATTTGAAACGGCGATTGGTGGCCGGGGTATGGCTGATATTCGTCCTGGACCCATTGCCAGGCGTTTCCCGCCATATCGTAGACGCCCGCAGGACTGCCGGCGTCGCGGTGGCTGCCCACGGGCTGAGGGTGGTTGAGTTCCGCCTCTTTGCTGTTCACGTAAGCGGAGACGAACGTGTCGCCCCACGGATAGCGTCTGCCGTCCGAACCCTTCGCCACGAATTCCCACTCGACTTCCGTGGGCAAGCGCATTCCCTTCCATTGGCAATAAGCCTGGGCATCGTCCCATGAAACTCTGACAACCGGCCAATCATCAGCAACTCCACCAATCTCTCCAGAAGGGGGCTCGTGTTGGGTGGCGCGCACAAATTCCAGGTAGGCGGCATTAGTGACGGGCACCTTGGCCAGGTAGAATGCTGCCACAGTCACGGAGTGTGCCGGCGTCTCTTCGGCATCTTTGGCATTGTCGCGTCCCATCATGAACGTGCCGCCGGCAATTTGTACCATGCCGGCCGGCGGCCCGTTCGGTTCAACTTTATGGTCTCCATCTTGATGCGGTTGGACCGGGCTCGGTCGCGTGTAGTACCAGACGGCGCCGCCTACCAGCAGTAGCGCGAATACGATTGCCAACACAATCGGCAACGTTTGCGAGGTCGGCTGAGGTTGCGCAGTGGCGGGAGGGCGAGTTTGTTGGGGCACTACTGGCTTGGGGGGCTCGGTCTTTTCGACGCTCCCAACCGGCGGTCGCGCACGGTCCGGAGTCTGCCCCGCTGGGCGGCTGGCTTGCGCTCCCCTGGAAAGTTCCGATTTCACCTGGATAGGATGAACTTCTGGCTCAGTGCCTTTAACGGGTATACTCCCGGGCTTGACACGCGGAGTCCGGCGCTGTGAAGAATCGACCGGGGCTGGGCGTTCGGGCGGCATAGGAACAGGCGTCAATGGGCGGGACACGACCACCGTCCGCCCCACAGGCAACTCGGCGGTGTCGCTTGACTTGGCCGCGTCCGCGAAAGCGCGCGCAAATTCCAAGGCCGAGCTATAGCGCTGGTCGCGCTCCTTGGCCAGCGATTTCAGGACCACTTTTTCGAGTTCGGGTGACACGGGCAGATCGGGTTGCACGCTTCGGAACGGCGGCGGCTCTTCGATCAGATGCTTGCGGACGTAGCCCATCGGAGTCTCGGAATCGAATGGGACGCGCCCCATCAGCATTTCGTACACCACCACGCCCAACGAATAAATGTCCGAGCGCGCGTCGAGATCCTCGCTCTTCATGCCCGAGGCCTGTTCAAACGACATGTACGCGGGTGTGCCGAGCACTGTGCCGGTAATGGTGATTGAAGAAGATTCCAGCAACTTGGCGATGCCGAAGTCCACCACCTTTACCACCAAATGGCCTTCGTCGTCCTTGGTGAGAAAAATGTTGTCCGGCTTTAAGTCGCGATGAATGGTCCCCAGCTTGTGGGCGGCGTTCAGGCCGCGCGCCACCTGCTGGAGAATTTCCATCACTTCCTCAATGCTCATCGCGCCGCGCTCTTTCAGCGCTTGGCGGAGCGTTTCGCCCTCCAGGTATTCCATGGCGATATAGGGCGAGCCGTCGTCGGCCTGGCCGGACTCGTACACGGTGACCACGTTGGTGTGGTGGATGCGCCCGGTGCTCGCGGCCTCGTTGGTGAAGCGCATCAGGAATTCGGGGTCGTCCAGAAGCTTGCGCAACAGAACCTTGAGCGCAACCAGACGATTGCCCACCGCGATTTGTTCGGCGAGAAAAACCGAGCCCATGCCGCCCGAACCCAGGCGGCGGACGATTCGGTAGCGTCGCGACAGGCCTTCCGCCAACGTATCCTGCTGCGCAACAGGGGGCGGAGGGAGCGGCGTCCCGTCCTGAGGGCAGAAGCCTATGTCGTCCGTGTAAGTCCGCTGGCAATTTGGGCAAGCGCGCATGGCGTTTCTACGTTTCTGAAAACCACCAATTCTGGAGGCTCACTATACAACACGCCTTCTATCTTGGGAAGTAATCCAGATTACAAACGTCAGCTTACGAACTGGCTGATACTACGGCAGCCGTCCAGCACTTACTTGAGCGTTGCCCCCGCCTCTTCAAATCCTAACGGTCTAGAATAAGTTTAGTCTGCCAACCTATTCGACCGTGAGCGGCTTAAGTGAAAAACCTGTCCCCACGCCGGTCACCCGTCGCTGTGACGATTGTCACTGCGCAGCGGGAATATGCGGGCGATACTCTTGAGATAGAAGTCTGAGGATGACTGCATGTCACTTCAAGCCAACCCATGAGGAGGCTGCTATGTCTGTCTCTCAACGAATCCGCACCTACCTGGATACGGAAAAAGTGAAATACGAGTGTGTCCCCCACTTGCAGGCCTTCGCGGCACAGGACGTCGCGCACGCCCTCCATGTGCCCGGCAGGATGTTCGCAAAGCCCGTGGTTTTGGAGGCCGATGGCCGCCTGTTAATGGCCGTGGTGCCTGCAACACACCGTCTGGATCTCAACGAGCTGAAAGAGAAACTCGGGGTCGCTGAACTGGAACTGGCCCCTGAAGGCGAGCTGGCCAAATTCTGTCCGGACTGCGAACTGGGCGCGCTGCCGCCCTTTGGGCAGCTCTATGGCATGGACGTATGGGTGGATAAGGCGCTGGCCGACGCGGAAGAGATTGTCTTCAACGCGGGCAGCCACACGGAAGCGATTCGCATGAAATATGAGGATTTCGCCCGGCTCACCATGCCGCACCTGGCCCGGTTTGCGGAACGGATTGCCGCCTGAGCGAACGGCGGGGCAAGTTGGCACGGCACTAGCCGCACCAGACAATCTCAACGCCGTAGGGTTTGAAGGCGCTATCCGCGGTGAGCAAAACCATGCCCTCCAATTGCGCCTGCGCGATGAGAAGGCGGTCAAAGGGGTCGCTGTGATGCACGGGCAAGTCTGACACCGCGAGGGCGTGAGTGTGCGTAATCGGCAGCGGCCGGATGCCTTGGGCGGCCATTCTCTTGGGCACGTATTGGGCGGGCGGCTCCGGCAAAGGGAGCTTGCCCAACGCTGACTTGATGCTGATTTCCCAACTGCTCGCAGCCGACAAATAGAGCTCGGCCTTGCCGCTCGCCAAAAGGCGGCGTCCTCTTGGGTTGATCTTTTGCGAAGCAGTGAGACTCCACAACCAGACGGATGTGTCTAAGAGATACTTCATCGCGGTCCAGGCGCGCGTCCTTTGCGTTTGTTCTTCGTGCTGGGCTGAGCCCCATTGAACGCTGCGAGGATTTCGGCAGGAAGCAGAGCGTCAAAATCTTCGGGCACTTCGTACAACCCACGATCGAGATCCAGAGGGCGCTGCCCTTTCTTTGGCTCCGCACAGACAAGGCGAGCCACCGGCACGCCGGCGCGCGCGATGGTGATCTCCTCTCCGCCCGATACTCGCCGCAGCAGCTTCGACAGGTGAGTCTTCGCCTGATGGATGTTCACAGTCATCTTGATCAAATTGTGGACTAAGTCCATGACTTAGTCAAGTCAGTTCTTCGCGTGCCGGCTGCGCCGCGAAGCGTGGCCCAATCTGTGAGTGTCAGAAACCCCTCCGTTCTTCTATGACGGGCATGCCGGAATAGTGGACGTGCACCAGGCGCCAGCGGCCTTGTTCCTTCCGATAGACCTGTGTTTCCCTGCCGTGCGACGTGATGGGCGAACCGTCCTTCCTGAATTTCGCGGCGAAGTCCCAATAGAACTCTGCCCAGGCGGCGTCCCCGTAAACGTGGACGGAAATGTCGCGGGGGATCAGCTTTCGCTCGGAGAAGTTGTCGTCCATCAAATGCTTGTAGACGTTTTGTTGAATCTGCTCCAAACCATGCTCATGGCCCAGAGGGTGGATGAAAGAGACTTCCGTCGACTCAGACCAGATCTGCGACGCGAGTGTCGTGTCCGCATCATCGACCGACTTCGCGTATTTCGCGATCAGGCTTATGATCTCCTCCACCTCGGCGCTGGCGTCAGATGCAGGCAAGGCCACCAGCATCTTCAACTCCGTTCCCGCACTGCGGAGCGCACTCATGGGGACCACAATAGCAAGACCGACAATTGCCAAAGCCCTCGCTAGGCCAGGCATTAGCGAGCGGTATTGAGTACTCACTGGAATGAGTGGCATTTTTCCTCCCATGTCGGAAGCGATTCGCTCTATTTGCCTCCGAGTCGCACATTCGTATTCAGTGGCGTATCTCGCGAAGACCCGCCCACCCAAACTCTGTAGTCACCCGGCACGAGTTCCCAACCATCTTTGTCCACATTGAAGATGGATAGGAAGAGGGGCTCCACACTCACTGTAACGGTTTTGGATTCGCCCGGCGCCAATTCAATCCGGGTCCAGCCGATCAACCGTTTGGGCGGCTCGTTGGTACTCTTGGGCAATGAAGCGTAGACTTGCGCGATTTCCGTACCCGCACGCGCTCCCGTGTTTTTGACAGTAAACGTTACTTCCATTGCTTGCCCTGGCTTGGCTTCGAGGCCGGAGTAGTCGAAGGTGGTGTAAGAGAGACCGAAACCGAATGGAAATAGTGGCTCTTTGTCCTCTGCGTCGTACCATTTGTATCCCACCTTCAGACCTTCATCGTAAGTGATGTCGAAGGGGTTGTTATTCATGCGCCAGTGGCGAACGGGCTCGCCCGGAGGTGGCGGGGGCATGGGAGGCTGCTCAAAAACCGTTTTGTGGGGCAAGTCGGCGTCGCTCGCGGCAAAGGTGACGGGCAGTTTGCCGGACGGGTTGACCGTGCCAAACAGAATGTTGGCCAGCGCCTCCGCGCCCCGAATGCCTGGGTACCACATCTCTACTATCCCGCCCACATTATTGACCCACGGCATACTCACGGGGCCTCCAGTCTCCAGCACCACAATGGTGTGCGAGTTGGCTTCCGCCACCGCGCTCACCAACGCATCCTGATTGTTGGGCAGGCTGAGGCTGGGCTCGTCGCGTCCCTCGGAGGTGGGCTGGTTCGCAAACACAATCGCCACGTCGGAACTCTTGGCCAGCGCGGCCGCCGCTGCGGGATCACTGCCATCATTGAATTCCACTTTGGCGTTCGACAATTTGGCGTGGATGGCCTTGAGCGGCGAGGACGGAAAATAGACCGCCATTTGCCAGCCTTCCGCCCACGGAGGAGTTCCGGGCGGCGGTGCGGCGTTTCCTCCTGGCGGATCCACCTGGGCCGACCCGCCTCCGGAAAGCACACCTACATCGGCGTGCGACCCAATTATGGCGATTGACTTGACGCTCGTCGAGCTTAGGGGCAACAGGTGGTCGGCGTTCTTCAGGACAACAATCCCCTCTTCGGCTGCGTGCTGCGCCACACTGAGGCCTCCGAATACATCCACCACCATTCGGTATTGTGGATTGTCAAACAGCCCCACGACGAATTCGGTGCGCAGGATGCGGTGCACCATGTCATCCAACCTCGACATGGGCACTTCCCCGCTCTGCACTGCCTTTTTCAGGTTGTCGCCAAAAAAATCGTGCCCCGGCATCTCCATGTCGAGCCCTGCCAGGGCCGCTTTGGTGGTGCTGTGCGTCCCTCCCCAATCCGAAAGAACGAAACCCTTGAAGTTGAAATTCTTTTTCAGGACTTCGTTCAGGGTGTACTGATTCTCGCAAGCGAAATCCCCAGAGATCTTGTTGTACGAGCACATCACCGCGCCCACGCCCGAATCGCGAATTCCGATCTCAAACGCCAGCAGGTCGGTCTCCCGCATGGAGCGTTTATCCAAGATCACGTTGCCAATATTCCGCCCCGTCTCCTGGTCGTTCAGCGCGTAGTGCTTGATGTCGCCAATCACACCCTGCGCCTGCAAACCCTTCATCTCCTGCCCAACGAGAGTTCCGGCCAGGATCGGGTCTTCGCCTTTGTACTCAAAGTTGCGGCCATTGCGGGGCTCGCGCGTGATGTTCACGCCGCCGCCCAGCGACATGGTGTAGCCTTGCGCACGCAGTTCCCTGCCAATTAACGACCCGTATTCATAGGCCAACTTGGGATCCCAGCTCGATGCCTCCGCCGTCCCCGAGGGCATTAGTGTCGAGTACCGGCTGTGGCCTGCGCCGCGAGTGACTCCAACCGCCGCATCCGCCATCTGAAGGTCCGGCGTGCCGAGCCGCTCGATGCCGGGAATAAAGCCAGCCCCTCCCAGCGAACGGGTGGGAGGAGGGGGGATTCCGGGAGGCGTAAATCCCCGGCCGCCTCCGTGTAGCAGGCTGATTTTCTCGTCAAGCGTCATCTGTTTGATGAGCAGGTCAGCGCGCTGGTCCGGGGATAGCGATTTGTCCATCCACGGACCTTTCGGCGCTTCCTTTTCGGGCGGCCGGGGTCTCTGCGCCCAGACAGATGGGAGTGCCAGACCAATCCAAACGATCACCAACACGGGCCATATAAGCCCGCCCAATAAACTGCGTTGTTTCATGATTCCTCTCCTGTGGATGAGAAACTGCGATGACGCTTTTAGGACGGTCTCAGTATTCCGGTCGATCGAGTCATCCGCCGAACGTGTACATGCAATGCGCATTATGTCACTTATGCTGTCTTAGGCAACAGTTCATGTGCAAGATTTTGGCCAGCGAAATCCGTTTGCTCTGTGCGCGCGATGATTTCATTCTGCAGAGCGTCTGTGAGGTCGCAGAAATAATCGCTGTATCCGGCCACGCGTACGATCAGGTCGCGGTGCTTTTCGGGGTGCGCCTTGGCCTCGCGCAGAGTCTCCGCGGTGACCACGTTGAACTGAATGTGATGGCCGTCCAATTTGAAATAAGTGCGCACCAGGTGCGCCAACTGGTCCAACCCGTTCTGGCCTTCCAGAACTTTGGGCGTGAATTTTTGATTCAAGAGCGTTCCGCCGGTGCGCAGGTGGTCTATTTTCGCGGCGGACTTGAGCACAGCGGTCGGGCCATGGCGATCCACGCCCTGCACGGGGGATATCCCGTCGGAGAGCGGTTCACCGGCGCGGCGCCCGTCAGCCGTGGCCCCTGTAACGGAACCAAAATAAATGTGGCAGGTCGTGGAGAGATAGTTCACTCGATATTCCCCGCCCTTGGTGTTCGGGCGCCCATTCACCTCATCGTAGAAAGCGTCGAACACGTTGGCTAGAATGCCGTCCGCATATTCGTCGTCATTCCCATAACGCGGCGTCTTGTTCCACAGCAACAGGCGAGTCCGCTCATGGCCTTCAAAGTTCGCCTCCAGGGCTTGCAGCAAAGCGGCCATCGACAAGCGCTTCCCGTCAAATACGTGATAGCGAATCGCGGCCAGGCTGTCCGTGCAAGTCCCCGGAGCCACGCCCATAATATAAGTGGTGTTGTATCGCGGCCCGCCGTCGTTGTAGTCCCGCCCTTTGGCGATGCAGTCGTCAATCAACACAGACAGGAACGGCGCGGGCATGCTCGTCGCGTAGAGTCGCTCGATGGCGTTGTTGCCCGCCACCTTGACATCAATGAAATGGTGCATTTGCTTGCGGAAGGCGGAGAAGAGTTCGTCGTAGGTCTTGAAATTGCGCGCGTCGCCCGTCTCGATGCCGATCTTCTTGTGTGTTCCCGGGTCGAAACCGTTCTGGAGGGTGATTTCCAGTACCTTGGGCAAGTTGAAATATCCGGTTAGGATATAGGCTTCCTTCCCGAAAGCCCCGGTCTCCACGCAGCCGGAAGTGCCTCCGCATCGAGCGTCCTCAATGGATTTGCCCTGGCGCACCAACTCCTCCACCACCGCGTCTGCATTGAAGATGGAAGGCTGACCCCATCCCTTGCGGACAATTTCCAACCCGCGCTGAAGAAAACGGTCGGGGCTTTTCTTGCTGAGCTGCAGGTTGGAGGAAGGTTGCAGCAGGCGCATCTCGTCGATGACATCGAGGATCAGGTAAGTGAGATCGTTGACGCCATCCGCGCCGTCGGGTTTCAGCCCGCCACTATTGATGTTGGCAAAATCGGTGTAGGTGCCGCTCTCCGCGGCAGTCACGCCCACCTTGGGCGGAGCAGGCTGATTATTGAACTTCACCCAGAAGCACTGCAGTAGTTCCTGTGCGGCTTCGCGAGTGAGCGTCCCAGCTTCGAGGCCCTGCTTGAAGAAAGGACAGAGATGTTGGTCGAGCCGACCCGGGCAAAACGAGTCCCAAGTATTCAGCTCTGTGACCACGCCCAGGTGGACAAACCAATACGCTTGCAATGCCTCCCAGAAATCCCGGGGAGGGTGCGCGGGCACATGACGGCAGACCTCGGCGATGCGTTCCAATTCCTTTTTCCGTTGAGGATTTGTTTCGCGTCCTGCCAGCTCGAAAGCTTTCTCGGAATGTCGCTCAGCAAATCGAATCACCGCGCCCGCTGCCACAGACATCGCGCGCAACTCTGCCTCCTTGCCGCGGGCTTCCAGGTCGTTCAGAAAATCGAGACGATCGAGGCTGGCTTGAATGTCCGCTTGCATGTCGAGCAATCCCCTGCGATAAATCACGTCCCCGAGAGCGGTGTGTCCGGGTGCGCGCTGCTCCATGAATTCGGTGAAGATCCCCGCCTCATAAGCGTCCTTCCATTCCTGCGACATCGCCCAGAAGATCTGCTCGCGCATGGAGCGCCCCTGCCAGAACGGGATGACGTCGTCTTGTTGCGCGCGCCGGGCGGCTTCGTCGACCGTGTAAGAAATCTTTGCGCGTGTGTGGAGGACGTCAAAATCCTCCAGCGAATGGCAGCAGAGTTCTGGAAAGGTCGGCGTACCTTTGGGGCTTGGCCCGCGCTCGCCCACAATGAGCTCCCCGTCCCCGATATAAATGCTTTTGTGCTCCAAAATGTTCCGGAGGGCTTCGGCGCGCTGCAACGGAATTGAGCGCGTCCTGGTGTTCCGGTAATAGTCGGTAACCAAGGCCGCTCGCTCGGTGGAGAGCCACGGTTTGAGTTCCAAACTTTGTTGCCGCAATTTCGCTACGCGTTCGTTCATGCTCAACCTCCAACCTTGACGTCAAATCCATGGTGCGCAAATTCCCGCGCCAAGCCTTCCGCCACGGACTCCGGCGAGCCTTTGTCTTCGATCCCCTGCGAGGACAATCCCAAGCGCCTGTATTTTTCTGTACCAATAGAGTGAAAGGGAAGGAAGTGAATTCGCCGGAGCTTCAGCGAATCCAGTAGCGTAATCATATGCCCCACATTGTTCCGGTCGGTGTTTACTCCAGGAATTACTGGAAAGCGGACGATCACATTGGCACCCATGCGCGCCAGGGCTTCCAAATTCGCCAGAATCGATTTGTTCCCCCGCCCCGTGTGCAAGCGGTGCTTGTCCGGGTCGAGCACTTTCAGGTCAAAGAGGAAAAGATCAACCTTCGCCGCCAGCCGCCGCATCACATCGTGCCGGGCCAGGCCGCAGGTCTCCACCGCCGTGTGGATTTTGCGCGCACGACAACTGTCCAACAGAGGCTCAAGGAAGTGTGCTTGAAACAGAGGCTCGCCGCCGGAAAAGGTGACGCCTCCGCCCGACTCCTCCCAAAAGACCCGATCCTTCTCCACTTCATGAATCACTTCTTGCACCGTCACCCAGCGGCCTGCCAGTTCGCGCGCCCCCGCGTAACACGCGTCCACACAGGTGCCGCAGGCGTGGCATGCCTCAGTAGTCCTGAACCCACCGTCCTCCTGAACAATCGCGCCATGCGGGCAGACCTTCAGGCACTCGCCACATACCACGCACCGCTTCTCGAAAAACATCAGTTCCGGTTTGGCGCTCAGACCCTCCGGGTTGTGACACCACCAGCAGCAGAGCGGACAACCTTTGAAGAAAACGGTGGTCCGAGTACCGGGACCATCGTGCAGGGCAAACTTCATGATGTTGAAGATCAATCCGCGAGGTTCCCCTAGAGTTTTTGCGATCGACGCCGATGGTAGAGGCATGGTGTCCATCTTCGTATACTCGCGCGCCCCGCGTAACCCGCCGGAAATGTTTAAAGTCCTACCTCGAAACCCATGGGTGAATTTGGGAGTGGTGCGCGTAAACGCGGAATCGCCGCTATGGCGACCCGCTCGATAGTCAGCATCCCCCGGATGCGTGAATTCGTCTGTGACGCGCGTCACCGAGTGGCTAGATTGGCCGCTGCCCCATTTCTGGAGGGGGTCGCGAAACAGGCTTTCCCGCAGAATTACGCGCCAATTAAACACTTGACACTGCATTCTCCTTTCTAGTAGACTCTCTACCTGAGCACTAGTAGGGCGTCTACCTATGCCACCTAAAGACTCTGAACGCGAACGAATCGAACTCTTGCAAGGCACGCTCGACATGCTGATCCTGCGCACACTTGTCTGGGGGCCCACGCACGGGCACGGGATCGCCAAGGCTATCGAGGCCACTTCCAACGACGTGCTCAAGGTCGAGCACGGTTCACTTTACCCGGCGCTGCAGCGCCTTCAGCAGGAAGGCTGGATCAGCGCCGAGTGGAAGGCCTCCCCCAACAACCGCCGTGCCCGGTACTACAGCTTGACCGCCGCCGGGCGCCGCCAGTTGAGGGCGGAGACCTCGCGATGGGAACGCATGGCGCACGCCATCACGAGCATCATGCGGCCTATCGAATCTCGGGGGGAATCATGAGCTGGAAAAGATCGCTCGCAAAGCTTGGCGGATTCTTTGGGCGCAATCGACAGGATGAAGAGTTGTCCGAGGAGGTCCGCGAACACCTCGAAATGGAAGAGCAGGAAAACAGGGAGTCGGGAATGTCGCCGGAAGAAGCTCACTTTGCGGCGCTGCGAAAATTCGGAAACGTGGTCCAAACCCAGGAAGACTCGCGCGAGATGTGGCGCTGGACGTGGCTGGAGACCTGGGTGCAGGACATTCGTTTTGCATTCCGAATGCTGGTCAGGAACCGGAGTTTCACCGTAGTGGCAGTGTTGTCACTCGCCATCGGAATCGGCGTGAATTCGGCCTTGTTCAGCCTGGCCGATGCGCTGGTGCTGCGGCCGTTATCTGTATCGCACCCCGGTGAAGTCGTTACCGTGGTGAGCAAATCTCCCAGCGACTCGATGGGCGACATCTCCTATCCCGACTACAAAGATTTTCGTGACCGCAGCAAGACCATGGACGGTCTGGTCGCGTTTACCCTCACCGACTTTGGCTTTGCCGCCAAGCCCGGCGAATTGCCGCAAATGAAAACGGGGATGCTGGTGTCGGGAAATCTCTTCAGCTCAATGGGCGTGGACCCAGAATTGGGACGCGGCTTCCGGCCTGAGGAAGACGAGGTCCTAGGGCGCGACGCGGTGGTCGTCCTCGGTCACGATTTCTGGGTGACCCAACTCGGCGCAGACCGCTCCATCATTGGCAAAACCGTGCGAGTGAACGGCATTGACCTTACGGTGATCGGCGTGGCGCCGGAGCGTTTTACCGGCATGGATCAAATGTTGCGCCCCAACCTTTATGTCCCCCTGATGATGGCCCCGCGGCTGGACGCGAACCCGGCACGAAAAATGCTCGAGAATCGCGGCGACCGCGGCCTGGGCGTGAAGGGCCGCCTGAAACCGGGAGTCTCTCTTGCCCAGGCGCAAGCGGAGTTGGTAACCATCGCCAGGGGACTCGAGCAGGCTTATCCCGCAACCAATAAAGATCAGAGCATAACGGTGATGACGGAATTGCAGGCGCGCGTCACCCGCGACCCGCCCGATTCCGGACTGGTGGCCATGCTCATGGCGTTGTCCGCCATCGTGCTGCTGGTGGCCTGCGCCAATCTGGCGAACCTGCAACTCAGCCGCGCGCGAGCCCGGACCAGGGAAATTGCCATCCGCCTCGCCGTCGGCGCAGGACGTATGCGTTTGGTTCGCCAATTGATGGCGGAGAGCCTGGTGGTCGCACTGGCCGGAGGGGCCGTGAGCCTCATTTTCGCCGACGCCGGGATCAGGTTTTTAAGCTGCATTCAAGTCCCCACGGATCTGCCGTTGGTCCTTTCCATCAAACTGGACCAGCGCGCGCTGTTGTTTGGCCTGGCCGTGTCGTTGTTAAGCTCGGTGTTGTTTGGATTGGCGCCGGCCCTGCAAGCCAGCCGCACAGACCTGGTTTCGTCCTTGAAGTCCGCAGACGCCGATAACTCCGGCAGGCAACGCCTGTGGGGACGCAAGGCCCTGGTGGTGGCTCAAGTCGCGCTTTCCCTGGTTCTAATGGCCGTGGCCACCATGCTGTTCCATGGGTTTCATTCAATGCTGGCAGGTGGGCCCGGCTTCCGCACGGATCATTTGGTGATGATGAGCTTCGACCCCGGTCTGGTTCGATTCAACGACCAACAGGTGCAGCAATTTTATAAGCAGCTTGGGGAACGCGCCCGCTCCACTCCCGGCGTCAAGTCAGCGGCGCTCGCGCGGGTAATTCCCATGGCGCCAAATCAGCATACGGAAAACATTGTACCGGAGGGTTTCCAATTCACAAAAGATCGCACATCCGAGACTGTGTTCGCAAACATCGTTGATAATGGGTTTTTCGAAACCATGGCCGTGCCCCTTGTGCGCGGGCGCAGCTTTTCTGGTGGCGATCAGGCCAACGCGCCACTCGTGGCTGTGGTTAACGATGAACTGGCGCAGCATTATTGGCCAAATCAGGACGCCATCGGCAAGCGGTTCCGGCTCAACGATAGCAAGGGCCCTTGGGCCGAGATAGTGGGAATTGCCAAGACCGGAAAATATCTCTGGGTGGGCGAAGGCCCGACGCCGTTCCTGTACCTTCCGGTGGCGCAGCATCCCCAACCCCGATTGACATTGGTGGCCGAGTCCATCGGCGATGCGGCAAGCCTGGTAGCTCCTCTGCGCGAGATGGTGCGCGGGCTGGATCCCAATCAACCGGTATACGGCGTGCGCACGATGAGCGATTTTTACCAGATGCGCGCCGTGAGTGTGCCCCTAATGATCAATGAGATGGTCGGTGCGATGGGCTTGATTGGACTGCTGCTTGCCATGGTGGGCTTGTACGGTTTGATGGCTTACACCGTATCGCGCCGCACGCGCGAGATCGGCATTCGCATGGCAATTGGCGCGGATCAGGGGTCGGTAGTCCGCATGGTCATGAGGCAAGGACTAAACCTGGCCCTGATCGGCCTCGCGATTGGGTTGGTTGCCAGCTTCGCCGCTGAAACCGGAGTGAACGCCGTCTTCAGCACTACCAAGCGCGATCCGCTCGCTTACTTGATCGTCGCCCCAGCCTTGCTCGCCGTCACCATGCTGGCCGCCTGGGTGCCCGCCCGCCGCGCTTCCCGCGTGGATCCCACGCGCGCCCTGCGCTTCGAGTAATAATCCAAACATTCGATTCAGGGCAATTTGTTGAAACGCAAATTGCCCTGTTGACGATCTCTCCCGTGTGCGATTTAATGGCAGGCCAATTCACCAGGGAGGCGGCTTATGCTCAATCGGCGGGATTTTCTTGAGAAGACATTTCAGGGTGCGGTTGCCGGCGCGGCGTTGGGCGCGACAGAACTTCAAGCTGCGGAGAAACCAGCTTGGACCAAGCCCATTGGCCTCGAGCTTTACACGGTGCGCGACCTCTTTGCGAAAGATCCGGCTGGTACGCTGAAGCAAGTGGCCGCCGCCGGCTACAAAGAGGTCGAGATCGGGCCCGGCGCGAAACCTGACGCTCTGAGAGTGAATCTCCGTGCTGCTGCGCTCACTGCGCCAAGTGGCTACTTTGACGAGCCAAAAAATTCCGACGAATGGAAGAAAGCGGTGGATATGGCGCACGGCTACGGCCTGCGCTACATCGTGGTGGGTGACAACCCGACCATGGACGCCGAGGCGTGGAAGCGCCGCGCGGATTTCTATAATGAGTGCGGAAAAATCTCGCACGCCGCCGGAATTCAATTCTGCTATCACGCCCACTTCCACGAATTCGCCGGCGCGGACGGCAGCACGGGGTACGACATCATGCTCTCGCGCTGCGACCCCAAACTCCTGAAGATGGAGATGGACGTTTTCTGGGTCACCTACGCTGGCAAGGACCCCCTCGTATATTGGAAGCGATATCCCGGCCGCTTCCCGCTGCTGCACATCAAGGACATGCGCAAAGACATCACGATCAACCCTCAGGAAGACCCCGGCAAACCGAACCCATTTGTTCCCGTGGGCCAGGGCCGGATTGATTGGCCCAAAATCTTCGCCCACGTTCACCAGGCCGGCGCTCAACACATTTTCGTCGAGCAGGACGAGTGCGACATGCCGCCGCTAGAGGCTATCAAGATTAGTGCCGATTATTTGAAGAACCTGCGCGTGAGTTGACCCCTCCGTGGGAAAGCACAAGCCAGTTGATGGCGCGGCCTCACCAAAAACAAAACGGCCGCGATGGCTCGCGGCCCGAATCTTCGTGCTAGCGATAAGCCTCGCGGCGATGCGCGATGCGGGCAATCACAACTTGGCGATCGGAATCCCGGATAAGGTACAACACACGATAGTCGCCAACGCGAACCCTCCACTCATCTTCGAACCCAACCAGCTTTCGCGAACCAGAGGGCCGCGGGTCGTTGCTCAGGCGGTCGATTACTTTGTCAATTCGTTTCCGAATCTCCGGCGAAAGTACTTTAAGGTCGCGTGCGGCGGCGGGTCGGACCAGAATGGAATAAGCCACGGGGAAACCGATCCATCATACCTGGAAACGCTCCCAGGCCACGCTGTCTCCCGGCTCCGCGAGAGAGCGTTGGATTAAGAAGTGGTCATACAGGTCATTCAACATCTTCTGGTCGCGCAAAATACGCAGGGCTATCAGCCGCCGGCGCTCACGGCCAAGCCTGACGAAGACTTTGTAGAAATCTTTTTCCTTTCGGCGAGGCTCGCGTGCGCTTTTCAATTCCTTCATCGAGATTCTCCACCTCCAGTCTACCTGTCCTTCGGCATATTCTCAACAGCAACGCGCAAATGCAAAAAGGCCGCGATGGCTCGCGGCCGAAAAAGAAAACGGCGGTCAGAGACCGCCGCGATGAACAATAAATTTTTGCTCTTTGACCGTTGAGTTGAGCTGCCACGCCACTGAGTGATTGCGTCCCGAGCCTGTCTCGCCGAAGCGAAACCTCGGAACCGGTTCTCTCTTAGAAAGGAGGTGATCCAGCCACAGGTTCTCCTACAGCTACCTTGTTACGACTTCACCCCAATCA
>JBGPCF010000067.1:0-32695 GCA_041481635.1 Terriglobia bacterium
AAAGTCGAAAAAAATTCAGAAACCTAGTGAATCAGGGAGCCGAGGATAGGTTGGCTGGGAGGCAGGGATTCGAACCCCGATACGCAGATCCAGAGTCTGCAGTCCTACCGTTAGACGACCTCCCAACAAGCGACCGCATTCTAGGAGTAACTGCGTTCGCCTTTCTTGTCAAGCTGTGGTTTGGATTAACCGGCCAAGTCAAACGCGCGGGAAGAGAATGCTCGCAGCGACATCAGCAACCCAAAGCCGCACTAGAAAAGGCGGAAAGTAACTTCAAGCAGAACGCGGACGGGCACCGGAACGCCATTTCGCTTTCCGGGAATGAACTTCCAAGTCCGAACTTTTTCGATTGCCTTCTCGTCGAGGCCCATGCCCAGCGGCTTGACCACGTGAATCTCCGTGGGATTGCCCTGAGCGTCGACCACCAGGGAGAGCACGACCGCTCCCTGAAATTTCGCTTTGCGAGCTTCTTCGGAATAGTCGGGGCTGGGGGCGAAAAGTTCTTTGGGTGCGCTCACTCCTCCACCCACGCTATATGCTCCGCCGCCGGTCCCGCCACCCTCGCCCGGTCCCAATCCGCCGCCTGTGCCGGATCCGATACCCCCGCCTGACCCGGAACCGATTCCGCCCCCGTAGCCCGGCCCGTTTGAAGCGGGACCCAGAACGCCTTTGGGGTCACCCCAATTCATGTTGGCCTGCATCTCGGGCAGCTTAAGCTCCGGCGGGCCCAACAAAGTGGGCGTCACCGCAAGCTTGGGCGTAACGATGGGCTGCACAGCCACTGGTGGAGCATATTGCACCGTGGCAAATTTGGGGATGGCGCCCTTGGAAGCAGGAGTTGGTGAGCGGTCGCCGCCTCCACCGCCTCCACCCATCTTTTTCGCACCTTTGGGGATCTCTGCGAGGTAAGGCGAAATGTCGATGGGAGTCACCTGGTTCTTTGCTTTAACCGGTTGAATCCATCCCGAAATAACAAACGGAAGGACCATGGCCACGATCACGAGCGCATGAAAAAGAAGCGAGTTTAGCCATGACACAGGCTCCTGTTGGTAATCGCGCCAAATGTCCGGAACAGGTACCGGTTGCGAAGTCAGGGGGACGAGTGGCGCCTTGGGCTTCTCAAACAGAATCCTGATCTGGTTGGGGATGTCGCGAAACCACGGCTTCATTTCCACCACAGGAAGCGAGGCTTCGCCTTTGTAGTATTCCCGGGGAACTGTTATCTTCGGTTCCCGCATCCTCTCGCGGATCTGCCGAATCAGAGAGATCAGGAAGAAGGGACTATCAACAAAAGTGATTTTGTATCTTTGCGTGGGCGCAGGTGTTTTTGGGCTCGGTGAGTTCATGTTTCCAACCCCGACATTTTTATCGCTTTCTGCCATTAAATTTCCCGGCCGAACCGGGAACAGTCACTGCCCCGGGTCTGTTTTTCAAACCCATCCGCTCTATGGAGAAAGATGTAACCCGCAGGACGGGAGTTGCCTCTATCAAAAAAATCCTTTGAGCACAGAACTTACCAACCCAACTTACAAAAGCATATTTTATCATAGTTGGACATTCGTCGTCGGCGAAAAAGGCCGACTGGCACATCTGTCAAGCCGTGAATAACATGTAGTGAACTCGGAATCCCGTCCTCGCCAACTCAGCCCCATTCAGCAAGCCCCATTCAGCAAGCTAGACACTCTCAGCGCTTTCTCTTTATAATGTAGAGTTTATACTTCAAGGGAGGTTTCATGCAGAAGGCGCTCGACTTAAAAAGCACTATTAACCTGCCACGCACCGATTTCCCAATGAAAGCGAATCTGCCGCAGAACGAGCCGAAATGGCTTGCGAAGTGGGCCGCACAGGATCTTTATGGGCAGATCCGCGCGGCGCGACGCAGCGCACCACTCTTCACTTTGCACGATGGCCCGCCCTATGCCAACGGCCGTCTTCACCTGGGTACGGCCTTGACGAGAATTGTGAAGGATTTCATCGTCAAGTCGAAAACGCTGGCGGGGTTCAATGCCCCGTTTATTCCCGGTTGGGACTGCCATGGTCTGCCCATCGAAATTAATGTGGACAAGGAATTGGGAGCGCGCAAGGCCCAGATGACCAAGGTCCAAATCCGGCAGGCTTGCCGGCGCTACGCGGAGAAATATGTCGATCTTCAGCGCGAAGATTTCAAGCGCTTGGGAGAATTCGGCGAATGGGATAAGCCTTACTTAACGATGAATCCCTCTTACGAGGCGGCCATCGCCGAGACCTTCCTCACGTTTCTCGATAAGGGATATGTTTATCGCGGACGAAAATCTATTTACTGGTGCATCTCAGACCGCACCGCACTGGCCGAAGCGGAAGTCGAGTACGAAGAGCACAAGAGCCGGTCGATCTATGTGAAGTACGCCCTGGCTTCTGACCCTGCGAAGCTGGACTCCGCTCTCGCCGGGAGAAAGATTTTTGTGATTATCTGGACGACGACGCCGTGGACTCTTCCTGCCAGCATGGCAGTCGCGTTCCATCCTGAATTTGAATATGTGGTGGCAGCCGATGGTGGCAAAGAGGCCTACTTGATGGAAAGCCGCCGTCTTGGCCCCACTCTGCACGAGACCGGCTTGCGGGCGCCTACGATTCTCGCCAGGATTCCTGGCAAGGCACTCGAGGGCATTGAAATTCAGCACCCGTTCCTCGAGCGAAAAGTCCCGGGAGTCTTGGCAAGTTATGTCACGGCGGAAGACGGCACGGGATGCGTTCACACCGCTCCCGGCCACGGACGTGAGGACTTTGTGACTGGCCAGAAGTACGGGCTGGAGGTCTATTGTCCTGTTGGCGAAGGCGGCGAATTTACAGAGGGTTTGCCCGAGTACAAGGGCAAGAAAGTTTTCGATGCCAACGAAACTATCATTGGAATCCTGAAGGAGCGCGGCAATCTCGCCGGGCCGCCAGGCTGGCTGACCCACTCTTATCCGCACTGTTGGCGCTGCCACAATCCTATCATCTTCCGCGCCAGCGACCAGTGGTTTATCGAAATCGACCACAACAATATGCGGCAACGCGCCCTCGACGAAATCAAAAAAGTGAACTGGTCTCCCGAGTGGGGTGAAGAGCGCATCTCCAATATGATTGCGACGCGGCCCGATTGGTGCGTTTCTCGCCAACGGGTTTGGGGCGTTCCCCTCACAGTTTTCCACTGCGAGGCTTGCCAAAAACCCCTGATGAACGCAAAGCTCGCCCAACCTGCCATCGAACTTTTCCGGAAGGAAGGCGCGGATGCCTGGTACACCCATCCGATTGAGGATTTGATTCTGCCCGGAACGAAGTGCCCGGACTGTGGCGGCACAAAATTGCGGAAAGAAACCGATATCCTGGACGTTTGGTTCGATTCGGGCTCCAGCAACATTGCCGTCCTGGGACATCGGCCGGACGTGCCATGGCCCGCGGATGTGTATGCCGAAGGCGGCGACCAATATCGCGGCTGGTTTCACAGTTCGCTTCTGGTGGCGATTGGCACGCACGATGCCGCGCCCTACCGGACCGTGCTGACCAGCGGCTGGGTGCTCGACGACCAGGGAAGGGCCATGTCGAAATCCTTGGGCACCGGAATCGATCCGAATGAGGTCATCAAATCGCACGGCGCGGAAATCCTGCGCCTCTGGGTCGCTTCGGTAGACGTCCACGAGGATGTCGTGATTTCGCCTGACATTCTGGCGCGCCTCTCCGAGGCGTATCGCAAATTGCGCAATACTTTCCGCTATTGTCTGGGAAATCTTTACGACTTCGATCCCCAGAAAGACATGGTATCCGGCGGACAACTCGAGGAGATTGACGCGTGGGCTCTTACTCAGACGTCGGATTTGATGGAGCGTGTGAAAGCGGCATACGACGAATATGCATTCCACAAGGTTTATCGAGCTCTTTATGACTTTGCCACCGTCGACCTGAGTTCTTTCTATTTCGATATTCTCAAAGATCGACTCTACACGGCGCCGGCGAAATCCGTGCGGCGGCGGGCTGCCCAGACCACACTTTACAGAATCGCCGACGCGCTCGTCCGGGTGGCCGCTCCGCTCATGTCCTTCACCGCGGAAGAGGTTTGGTCACACTTGCACGGCGGAAATGGATTGCGTTCGGCGTCAGATAAGGACAAGGCGCAATCGAGCGTCCACACAACTGTGTTTGTTCCACCCGGGCAATTGGGTGAAGGAATCACGTCCGCTCATGTCCAACGGCTCGCCAATTGGCCGCGCTTGATCGCCGTACGCAACGAGGTCTTAAAGGCGCTGGAGGTCGCTCGCCAAAGCAAGTCCATTGGAACTCCGCTGGAGGCACGAGTAGTCCTCGCAACTGAGGGCGAAGTCTCAAAGCTGCTCGCCCAATATCGCTCCGATTTGACCACCCTCTTCATTGTTTCGCAAGTCGAGCTCAGCCAGGGGCCCTTGTTGGGCGCGCGCGAGACCGATGTGCCCGGGCTCCAGGTGTTGATTGAAAAGGCCGCGGGACAGAAATGTGCGCGCTGCTGGAACTATTCGGTAAGGGTGGGCGAAGACGCGCGCTACCCTGAGGTGTGTGAGCGGTGTGCTGACGCACTGAAGGAAATTGAGAAGGGAAGCCAGTAGCGGCTTTACCATTTGTGGCTCTGGCTACCCAGCTGCCATGCTCGCTTGATGGCCCCCGCGCACCGTGTGGCCGGCTCGCCACAACTCGTGGATGTCTGAAGCCCTAACAGTCCGGGTCAAACACCTCTCGCGGATCATGTCCGCGGCTATTGCTTTGGTCGTTTTTGTGGGCGACCAGACCACAAAATCGATGGTGGAGAGCAGTATTCCAGAGCACGCTGTCGTCCCCATCATCCCGCATTTCTTCAACCTCACCCACGTGAAGAACGCGGGCGCGGCATTCGGCGTTTTTTCAGAAACTCCATCACCCTTGAAGACTGTAATTCTGATCGCGGTTTCCGCTGCTCTCCTGATGACCGTGATTGCATTTGTCTGGCAAAGTCGACGCCTTCACTGGGAGGCCGGCGTCGGTCTGGCGCTGATTCTCGGAGGCGCACTCTCCAATCTTGTCGACCGCATCCGCATGGGGCGGGTGGTGGATTTTCTCGATTTCTATGTTCACTCATATCACTGGTACACGTTTAATATGGCGGACAGCGCAATTGTGATTGGTGCCGTCTTCTTGATCCTGCAGGTTGTCTTTTGGGATTGATCGGCCCGTTTATTGTGGGAAATAATCCTCATAGGTCGAGCGCCAAAATTCCACAAAATACACTCGCTGAATCATCCAATCGCTCCATCACGCAATCTCAATGACCGAAACACACACATTCGTCGTATTGCAAGAGGACGCTGCGCAGCGCTTGGACATATTCCTGGCGAGACAAATGCCCGACTGGAGTCGCAGCCAGCTCCAGCGGCAGATCCGCTCCGGCATGGTTACCATCGGCTCTGAAACTATTTACAAAACCGGGGAGGGAGTTCGGGCGGGCGACAAAGTTACAGTGCGGGCCGCGCTTCGGGAATTACGCGCTGTGGCAGAAGAATTGCCCGTGAACATCGTCTATGAAGATGATGATCTCGTGGTGGTCAACAAACCGGCTGGGATGGTGGTCCATGTGGGCGCGGGCGTGAAATCGGGTACGCTTGTCAACGCACTGCTGCATCACATTAAGGCACTTTCGGCTACGGGGGGAGAACACCGGCCCGGCATAGTGCACCGACTGGACAAAATGACTTCGGGCCTTTTAATCGTGGCCAAGAACGACTGGGCTCACCGGCACCTGGCCGACCAATTCAAGGGCAGGGAAGTCCACAAGACTTACACCGTTCTAGTCCACGGACGGGTAGAGAGCGAGGCGGGAAAGATTGCCCATCCCGTTGGCCGCGACCCGGGCCGGCGCGTTCGGATGAAGGCCGGAGGCATCCGCCCTCGCGAAGCGCTGACAAACTACCGCGTGGCCAAGCGATTTAACCACTTCACTCTGGTCGAGGCCGAACCTCGCACAGGGCGCACGCACCAGATTCGCGTTCATTTTGCCGCCCTCGGACGCCCAGTGGTAGGCGACACATTGTACGGCGCTCCTTCCAAGATTACGCTCGGCGGTCTCACCCAAAAAACACTCGCCAGAAATTTCCTTCATGCGGCCGCCATCGAGTTTAGCCATCCCAGAAGCGGGAAGAAGCTGCGACTGGAAGCCCCGTTGCCTGACGAATTGCAGGAATTCCTGGACTTCATTGGAACTGAAAAGAAGTAAACCCGCCGGTTTCAACCTCAGGGGTTGACATTTGACCAGACTGACTTATGCTTGTGCCATGCTGCAGGTGATTGAATTTGCTAAACTGTTGTCCACCATCCCTGAAGAAGAATTCCACCGCCAAGGCGTGCTCGATTTCATCCGCGGCCACCAGGTGGACGCGGCAACCCTGAGCCCGTACCTCTATTTTTGCGATGAGCACTACACTCGAAACCTCATTCATCGCACGCCGCTGTTCGAGTTAATCGCCATCTGTTGGGAAATTGGGCAGAAAAGCCCAATCCACAACCACTGCAATCAGGAATGCTGGATGGCCGCGCCGATTGGAAAAGTTCAAGTACACAATTTCAAGCTCATTCGCAGGGACAATTCTACGGGATTTTGTGAGCTCGAGCCCAGCCGGCACTTCATCATCGATTCCGAGAGTCCGCAGGAAGTGGACCCCGGAGAGCCTATTCACCTGGTGGCGAACCCTACTTCATTCGGAGCGCGCGCTGTAACTCTGCACGTCTATTCCAAACCTTATGACACGTGCGAGGTTTACGACATGAAGGCAAAACACTATGAGGTTGTGAGGCTCGTCAATACTACTGAGTATGGCGTTTTGAAGCGGACCGACATGAAAGTGGATAAAGTTGCCGTGTGACCACCGAGCATGTTGTTCAAATTCGAATTCACGATTAATCCCAACTACAAAACTCCTGAAATGAATCCAGAAGGGCGTCTATTTGCGAATGAGCGCTTCTAGTTCCTCTAAAGTGCGCGGCCAATCTTGTTTCAGAAGGCGGGACAGCCCTCGGTCTGCCAACAGCCTGCCGCCGGTCTGACAGGTCGCGCAATAATTCGTTTCGTTGTCGGCATAACGAATGCGTTGGACTTTGGCGCCGCAACGAGGGCAAGGCTTACCGAATCTTCCATGGACGGCCATGCCTTCGCGAAAAGCCGTCACCTTTTCCGGAAACTCGCCTTTCGCTTCCTCCCTCAGTCGCTCGGTCCATTGGTTGAGCGTTTCGCAGGCTACCGTATAGAGGCGATCGATATCCTCGCGACTCATTCTCTGGGTCAGGGTGGCAGGAGAAAGTTGCGCGGCATGAAGAATCTCATCAGAATAAGCGTTACCAATACCGCTGAAGAGGTGCGGGTCCGTGAGGGCGCGCTTCAATGTGTGGTTTTCGAGAGAGAGACGAGTGGCAAAGGCTTCGCCGTCCGCTTCCAAAACTTCGAGGCCTGCCTGCTTCATCCCTTGAAGGCTTTCCACGCCCTGGGCAACGTGTAACGAGGCTCTCCTCTTTGATCCCGCTTCGGTGAGGGTGAGGCTCCCATTGGCAAAGTCAAACGCAGCAAGGTCTCGCCGGGCTGCGAGCTTGGCTCCGGGCGGTTGCCAATGGAGACGCCCCGCAATCATCAGGTGCAGTACCAGCCAAAGCTCCTCATCCAGGCCGATGGCGATGCGCTTGCCCAAGCGTCGAATATTTCGGACCGTCTTTCCCTCCACAATCCGGAGTGGCGGAGTCACGGTGCGAAGCAGAAAGGGGCTGGCAATCCTGACGCGCTCGAGTTTCTGGCCGTGAATTCGCGCCTCAAGGGCTTCGATGTAAACAACGATATCCGGCAATTCCGGCATGATTCGCGTATCTTGGCACGTCAGAAGCCGACTTGCAATTCTCCGTATCTTGGCCCGCACCAATTTCGCACAAAGTGGCTGTCCAAAACATTCCAGGCGGCGTGTTAAGCTTTCATGGTCAGCGAATATTTTGAATCAAACGGGGACAAAGTAGTGCCCAAGGTGAGCATCGAAAACCTGGAAGCGGGGAAACCACGAGAGGCGGGGAACACCCCCTCAGCGAGCGCGCTGGCGGGCCCTTCCCCCTCGCGGCCTTCCCGACAGAGACTGGTGCTGGCCTTCGCGGCCGTCTACCTCATTTGGGGATCGACTTATCTCGGCATCAAGATTGCAATCGAAACCATTCCCCCATTCTTAATGGCCGGATTACGTTTTACTATCGCAGGCTCATTGTTGTATTTCTGGATGGTCCGCCGCGGCTCGGCCGCTCCCACACGCGCGCAATGGCGTTCGGCCGCGATGATTGGCGCGCTGTTGTTTTTGGGCGGTAATGGCGCGCTGACGTGGGCTGAGCTTCGCGTCGATTCCGGTCTGGCCTCACTATTGGTATCCACCATCCCCCTTTGGATGGTCTTCATCACTCACGCTCAGCATAAGGGAAAGCACGATCGAACTCGACTCGGCGGACAAGTCATCGCCGGGCTTGCCCTCGGTCTGGTCGGCATTGGACTGCTCGTGGGGCCCAGTGAGCTGTTCGGACACGGGGGAGTGGATCACCTGGGTGCGGGGGTCCTGCTCTGCGGCTCGCTCGCCTGGACGCTGGGATCCCTTTATTCTCCCAAAGCAAATCTGCCCAAATCCACCATGCTTGCTGCTTCCATGGAAATGATTTGTGGCGGCGTGCTATTGATTCTGCTTGGTCTAGCCACGCGCGAAACCACGGGGCTCGATTTTGGCGCAATCTCGATGCGCTCGATGCTGGGATTTCTCTATTTAATTAGTTTTGGCTCGCTTCTTGGCTTTACGTCGTACAACTGGCTGCTGAGTCATGCCACGCCGGCTCGGGTATCCACCTACGCTTATGTCAATCCGGTGGTAGCGGTTTTTCTGGGGTGGGCGATCGCGGACGAAGTTGTGACCGCCCGAACACTTACTGCAGCCGCCCTTGTGGTGGCCGCCGTCGCATTGCTCATCACTCACCGGGAGCACAAAACTGTCCCCCGGCGGGTCGAAGACGCGCCGACTTCACCCTTGGGTGAAGAACAGACTCCGCCAGTAGTGCCTCTTGATTGATATCTATGTCGCGGCGGCACTTGAGAGATCTGCGGATAAGGTTAAGTTATGTTCCGTGGGCGCTTTCGGTGGTATACCTCTAAACGACCGTGATGCGAAAAACGCATCTCTTTCCACCGCGCAGGATCGACTCTTCCAGCTCAACCTCGACAGGTTTTCCCAAGAGGGCGGAATAAGTTTCTTTCTGCCAGCCCAGAGTACAATCACAGAAAGTCGAGGGAGTCAGGCTCTCTTTGACCAGGGGGCAGGTGCAGGTCTTTGATTTGTCCACAATGCGGATGGTGCCGGCCTTCTCGTCGTATTCGGCCTTTTCGACCCATTTCTGCTGGATCAAATCCAGGAAGCCCTTGACATTACCCTTGTATTCGTCCGTCAAGTTTCTGTAATCCTGCGCACAGGCGCGCCCAAGGCGCTCAAAAACATTCTTTCTGGTCGGCTCGTCGAGAGTATCGTTCAAAATACCCACCAGCTTGGCGAAACGTTTTTTACTGGCGTCCACTTTCCACTTCAGCGCGTCCATTTCCGGATTCTCCGACTCGGCCATTGCCACGGATTGCGGCAACATCGCATAAGCGGCACAGGAACACATGCCCACAGTACATTTGAGGAATTCATCTCGCGTCATTTTAACTCCTTTTACGGCTAACCATTCGAACGCTTGATACATCCGACGTCTTCGAGGGCAAGCTCGGAACTGCGATTCGGAAACGACAGCGCGCCACCTTCATTTATGTTGGGCGCCAGGGAAAAGGTCAGTGATGCATGTCACATGGCAGTGTGTCGACGGGGGCAATTCTGAATGGTCCGAAAAACATACGCCTGTCTAGCTTAGGGAGTATAATTTCACACTGGAACACAAGGAAAAAACACTTTCGAGGAGGAACAATGAAGCGAACTTTTTTGGCAATATTGGGCGCGGTTGCTATTGCGACCTTTACGTTGACTGCCTTCGCGGCCAACGGGCGAGGAAACGCAAAATTGACGTTGAGTGGGAAGACGGTCACTGTTGATTACGGAAAGCCCGCTTTGAATGGTCGGAAGGTTGAAGATTTGCTTGGCCAGTTGTCGGCGGGACAAGTGTGGAGACTGGGCGCGGATAAATCCACAACTTTTACCACCACCGGCGATCTGAAGTTTGGCGACGTGACGGTGCCGAAGGGCGAGTACAGCCTTTGGGCCCAAAAAGAAGCAGACGGAAGCTGGAAACTGGTCTTCAACAAGCAGCACGGACAATGGGGAACCAACCACGATGCGGCGCAAGACCTCGCCGCCGTCCCGTTGAAAATCGAGACTTCAAAGAAATCGGCGGAAACGGTTGAGATTACCCTGGAAAAAGAAAATGGAGCAGGGGAAATCTCTGTCGCATGGGGCACTATGGAGCTTTCGGCGACTTTTAACTAGCGAGAAATGTTCCCATTCACCAAAAGAGCGGTTTTCCGCTTTGCGAAACGGAGAACCGCTTTTCTGTTTGGCCCACCGGAGCTGAAAGAAGAGGGAATTAGATAAAGCGGGAGGGGAAGCGAGATTGGGTTTCCGGGCTCGTGCGCTGGGCAACCCACTCGCCAACCTCGGCCGAGGCCTCGTAAAGAGGGGACAAGAGGATTTGCGCAAGGCGCAGCACCCAGGCCGTCAACCTTACCCCAAGGCCCACCAGCAGACGCTGAGTAGAATAAAGAGGATTATTCGCGTCAAACTTAAATTGATAATGTGGTCCCTCAGTGACGTAGCCGATCCCCACCAACACTGCATAAAACGCCAGAAAAACCAGCATTAAGAAATCCAACGCGTGCCACATATTTGCTGCCAAGACCGCTTCCATGGCGATAAACCCTCCCTAAGACGAGATCGAAACCAATCATTTCCGCCTACATTTATTTAGATGTGAAAACCGTGTGGAGGGTTCGCCGTCCGGCCCCAAAGCAGACACTTCGTAATTGCACATGGTTGCAGTTCAAGGTGAATAAATGGCCAGAAGTATTTTCGCATGCCAATAATGCGCTCGGCGCGTATGGCCATCAAGAGTCGCTTATGAAATGTGCGCGCAAGGGCAATCTCTGTCGCACTAAAGCTGTGGCACCGGCGGCTTTTGCGGGACCCACGGCAGAACGCCTTTCCTCAAAAGATGACGGCGGTAAATTTTGTCGCGAACGTCAACATATAACTCCTGTAGGTCCGAACCTCCGAACGCTACACCAAGGATAGGACCCGGGTCTGGTGGATTGATGATTGCGACCACCCTTCCAGGCTGGTCACAAACCTGGATGCCCAGCCGTGTGGCCACATAGAGGTAGCCCAGAGTGTCCACGGCCATGCCGGAAGCGCCAGTACTGGAGGAATCGTCGCGCGATTCAAGATGATAAAACGGCTCCATGTTTGAGAGCGATCCGTCAGCCTGAATCTGGAATGACCAGACCCATCTCCCGTCAGGGTCGCTTACAAACAGCAGAGATTGGTCCGGTGAAAGACGAATTCCATTGGGATGATGGATGCCCTCAAATAAAACTTCGCGTTTGCGGCCTGAGTGGTCGACGAACCAAATCGCATGGCCAGTGGAATCGGTAAAATAAATTCCGCCGTCGCGTGCCACAGCCAAATCCTGGCAATGGACCTTTGTGGCTACTGTGCTATCGAAACCATCCATACCATGGGCATCGATGCGGTCGCCCTCGCATGCGTACAGGCGCCCGTCCGCGCCAAACATCATGCCTTGGGAGGCTTGGCGAATTGCCGAGGAATAATCGAAGAAAATGGAAGTCTTCCCATCGATGCCAATCTTGACGATCCGTTTCCTTAGGAAATCATCGAAGAAAATATTCCCACCCGCATCCACGGCGAGACCCGAGGGGCTTGATCGACGCGACTCCCATGTGCCTGCCACCCAATTGATTCCGTGATCAAAGATCGCGGGTGCCAGCTTTCGCCGCTTTTCGGAAGTCGGAGACAGAGGGGGCGCTGGAGATTCAAGTGGCACCAACTCCCAGTCGCTGGCTGCATCAAGAATCGCAGCACGCTTATCTCCGCTATGATTGGGTTCGGGCTTGGTAATGGGCTTGGGGTAGTCGCGCCACAGCCAACGGAGCGCGTCAGGGAGTGTGGCGCCGCCCTGAATCATGTCGTGGTTTTTGTCTCCGGTAACAAACTTCACGTCGTAGCCCGCCCACTCGAGCGCCGAAGCCACGGCTTGATTCTCAATCCACCAACTGCCCGCATAGATATTCAGGTCATTGCTACCATCCTGCAGAAAGACGCGAAGAGGCTTGGGCTCGGTCTTGCGGATCAGTGATGGGTAAATGTCTCCGCCGCGCAGGTCGGTGAAGCTGCCTATAAAGCTGAGCACGCGATGGAAGGCGTCCGGCCGATTCCATGCCGCGGTGAAGGCGCAAATCCCGCCCGAGCTCAAACCGGAGATGGCGCGACCATCAGGATCTGTGGAGAGGTTATATTGCTTCGCCACTTCGGGCAGGATTTCTTCTAGCAAAAATCGGGCGTAGCGATCGCCTAAGCCGTCGTACTCAAAACTGCGATTGAATCGATCTTGCTGGTTGGGTGAGTTGGCTTTCAACACGCCGGGATTGATGAAGATTCCTATGGTCACCGGCATTTCGTGCTTGGCAATCAGGTTATCGAATACAATAGGGACGCGCGCGCGGCCATCCTCCTTCACAAATCCTTCGCCATCTTGGAACACCATCACACAGGCGGTCTTGTCTGGAGTGTATTGCGCGGGTACGTACACCCAGTAGTCGCGGACGGTGCCGGGGAAAATCTTGCTAGTCCATATGTAGTTCGTGACCTTGCCTTCGAGCACCCCGGGCTGGCGCTGGGAGTCTGGGCCCAGGGAATATTCTTCCGCGGCGCAGGGCCTAACTGCACAAGCTGCAAACAATAAAATCAAGAAACAAAGTCGCTTCATGGCAATTGCCTCCAGGCAATGCGCGCCATCCTAGCAGAGTCCGGGAAGCGGGGGAACCACAGAGAGAGACACCACAGAGAGAGACATGAAGTGACTGACGCCGTTCATTGCCCCAAAATGTTCTGGCTGGATTGGCGCCCGTTTGGTATATCCTGTGCGAGTTTCAGATTCAACGACAAGAGGGATTTCCATGAAAACAACCAAGGCACATAGTTTGGCTGCTTTGATGGCATGCATCTGTCTCTTGTGGACTTCGCCGGCAATCCAGGCGCAGGAAGCCGGCAAGGTCACTGTGAATTGGGAAAAGGTGATCAGGACGTCCCAAACTGCCGTAACTTTGCAGGTTGTGGTAAACCCCCCGCTGCGGCGCGGCTCCGCCATTCACGACCGAGCCTTTCAGGTTTTGCGGGACTTGAATTGCGACTACGTCCGCTTTGTGCCATGGTTTCCGTACCCCAAACTTGGTGTGGCCGAGATCGACCCGCCGAAAGGTAACAAGACTTCGTGGGATTTTTCCCTGATCGACCCTCTCACCACCGATTTCCTGGATGCCACTAAGGGGCACCCCGTCATCCTGAACTTCAGCACCATTCCCCAGTGGATGTTCAGGACGCCCAACCCTGTGCCCTATCCGTCTGACCCCGATCGAGTGACGTGGAACTACACGCAGGGAACGGATCTGCGCGACCCGAGCATGCAGGAAGTGGCGGACTACTACGCGCGGCTGGTGAGTTGGTACACGCGGGGCGGCTTTGTGGATGAGATCGGCCAGCGGCACGAATCAAACCACCATTACAAAATCGACTACTGGGAATTCCTGAACGAGGTTGATTTCGAGCACCACTTGACGCCCGAAACATACACGCGACTGTATGACACGGTTGTGGCGGCCATCCGCCGCGTCCAGCCCCAAATGAAATTCGTGGCCCTGGCGTTGGCCAGCCCGTCCACGGAGCCGCAGTACTTCGAGTACTTCCTGAATCCAAACAATCACCAACCGGATATTCCGCTCGACATGATTTCCTACCACTTTTATGCAGTCCCCAGCCCCGACGAGAACGTTGAGATCAGCCAGCACACATTCTTCGAACAGGCGGATAAATTTCTGAACACCGTGCGCTACGTTGAGGCCATACGGCAACGGCTTTCGCCGCGCACCCGCACCACCATTGACGAAATTGGTTCGATCTACTCCAGTGATTTCGAGCAGGATAAACCGGAGTACGCCTACCAGCCGCTGCCCGAATCCTATTGGAATTTGAGCGGCGCGACCTTTGCTTACCTCTTCGCCGAATTGGCCAAGCTGGGGGTTGACGTGGCCGGCGAATCCCAACTGGTCGGCTACCCAACCCAATTTCCCAGCGTGTCGATGGTGGACTGGAACACGGGACAACCCAACGCCCGCTATTGGGTGCTCAAGTTGATTCACGACAACCTGGGGCCGGGGGACAAACTGGTGGATACAAGCTCCAGTGTGGGGTATGTTTACGCGCAAAGCTTCGTTTCGCGCGACGGCGCACGCAAAGTTTTGCTGGTGAACAAGAGAAACCGGCAGTTTGAAATCTCAATCCTGGGCGGCGAGGGAGGGGTGGTGCAATATGTGGATCAATCGACGGGCGCCCGGCCTCCCGCCTCTTTCGTGATGAGTAATGAGACGCTGCCCTTGCAAGGGTTCGGCGTGGCGATCGTTACGCTCGCCAGATAAGCCATGACGGCAAAGTTAGGGTGATTCTCGTATGCAATCAAATAACCGCGCGTTCCTGAAGCGCCCATACTTCGTAGCGTGTGTGCTGTCGTTCGGTGGCTCTTCCGCACTCGGTTGGGTGCCGGAGGGACATCGCGCCGTGGCGTTGATTGCCGAGAAAAATCTGAAGCCGGAAACGCTTCAGACGGTAAAGGCCTTGTTGAGACCTTACGACATGCTGGCCGCCGTGTCCGTCTGGGCAGATGACATTCGCGAAGAGCACTCCGAAACGGGTCCCCGGCATTACATCGATATTCCGCTGTCCGCCTCAAGTACCGACATGAACCGCGACTGCCAGGAGGGTAGCTGTGTGGTCGGCAAAATTCAGGAGTTTGAGTCGGCCCTGAAGAACAATACCGCTGACCCAGCGCTACGGCGCGACGCGCTGAAGTTCCTGCTTCATTTTGTGGGTGACATGCACCACCCGCTCCATTGCGAGGACAACGGCGACAAGGGGGGGCAACACAGTCCAAGTGGTTTTCTATGGACAGCCGATGAACCTTCACACGGTGGGGGACGGCGGTATCCTGCTTAGGGAGAAGCAATATGGATTGAAGCTCGCGGCCGAACTCGATAGCCGCATTACGCCGGACGAGAAAGCCGCTTGGGCGCGAGGCACCGTGGAAAACTGGGCGATGGAAGGTCATGCACTGGCGGTGCAGGTCGCTTACAGGAAACTCCCCCATGAGTCCACGCCCAATCTGGGCGACGATTACTTCAACGTGTCCCTGCCCGTCGTCGAGCTGCAGATTGAAAAAGCGGGCATCCGTCTCGCCAGCTTGCTGAACCAGGCAATGCCTTAGAAAAAGTAAGCGCAGCAAAGATCGCCTTCACATCACAGCACCACAGTCTTTCGGAGGAGCGGAATGCCATTGTCCATGACCAGGCGGCAGTTGATAAACATGAGCGTGCAGGCGGTGGCTGCCGCAGCCGCCAGCCGGTTCATTGTTGTTGAGTCTTATGCAGAACCGAAACGAAAGACGTATCTGAGCATCTTTGAGCCGCTGGACAAATTCATCCAGCAATATATGCAGGATATGAATTCTCCGGGCATGACGTTCGTCCTTGCGGATCGCGACGGAGTGCAGCGTGTGGCCACCTATGGCTTCAGTGACCGGGATGGCAAGATCGAAGTGAAACCCGTCGAGCTTTTTGAGATTGGATCCATCAGCAAATCGTTCGTCGCGAACTGTCTCCTGCAACTACGCCAGGAGGGGAAGCTCAACCTATTCAAACCGATCGCGGATTATCTGCCATGGTTTCGCGTTGAATCGAGCTTTCAGCCGATCACCGTACACCACTTGCTCACCCACACCTCGGGCCTGCCCGGCAATCCGCCAGTGTTCCTATCAGACCTTTCCCAAAGTCATCGCGCCGCATATGCACCGGACCAGTTCTTTCATTATTGCAATACGGCCTTTGTGGCTCTCGGACATTTATTGTGGACGCTCGATGGCCGGCCGCTTCCTGAAGTGATCCGCAAACGGGTCTTCGAACCCCTGGGCATGTCGCAAAGCGAGCCGGTAATCAGCCTCGACGTTCGCGCAAGAATGGCCAACAACTACAGCGTGTTCCAAAACGATCGGCCTTACTTGCGCAATGGCCGTCTGAGTGAGGCGCCTGCGATTATCCTGACCGACGGTTCGGGGTGCATCGCTTCCACGCCGCGCGACATGGGATTGTACATCCAGATGCTGACCAATCGCGGCCAGGGGCCCGCAGGCAGATTGCTTTCAGATGAGAGTTTCCAACTGTTTTCGCGGCCTTACATCAAAGCCGAAGAATTCGGCCCGACCTCCAGTTATGGCTACGGCATCGCGGTGGACACCCTTGATGGGCACACTATCCTGCGCCATACGGGTGGCATGGTTTCGTTCGCCTCCGCGCTTCAAGTGGACATCGACGAAGGCGTCGGCGCGTTCGCATCCATTAACGCCATGCAGGGCTACCGACCGAACCCGGTGGTGCAATACGCGCTGCAGTTGATGCGCGCTCATCGCCAGAGCAAATCCTTGCCCGCGGCCCCGCCATCCAACCCTCCTACTAAGGTGGAAAATGCGGCTGACTATGCCGGCGTATATCAGAGCGAAGACGGACGCAAGCTGGATTTTGTCGCGGAAGGGCCGAGATTGTTCCTGCTGCATCAAGGCACTCGCGTTGCGCTTGAGGCTGCAGGCGGCGATTCTTTCAATGTGGCCCATTCGGCTTACGAGCGATTTCAATTTAACTTTGGCCGCGTCGACGCGAAAGACCCCAAAAGCGCCGTGGTGGAGGTGGGATGGGGCAGTGATTGGTTCACTAGTTCCAAGTACTCTGGCCCCAAGAAGTTCGAATATCCCAAAGAATGGGACAGCTATGTGGGGCACTATCGCAACGAAAGCCCCTGGATTGGCAGCACGCACATCATTTTGCGTAAAGGCAAGTTGATGGCCGACGGCGTGGTGCCCCTTGAGGCAGGAGAAGGTGGCATCTTCCACCTTCGCGATGAGCCGAACAGCCCGGAGTGGATTCGCTTTGGTTCAATCGTCAATGGCCGGGCCATGCGCCTGAAACTCTCGGGAGAAGATATGTGGCGTGTGATGGCCGATTGATCTGAATTGCCGTAGCCAGTTTTGTTGCGGTCGATCCTCAAGGAATAGCAACCGTTGACCAATCTGCCTTCCAATCCTGAGCCTCCTAACAATGGTTTGGCAGAAATTCGCCCCGAAAAATCCTCCGCGGGGCTGGTTCGCCGCCTAGGGCTGTTTGACGCCACCATGATTGTGATGGGAGGGATTGTGGGCTCAGGCATATTCATAAATCCCTACGTCGTTGCGCAGCAGGTTCACACTCCTGTGATGATTCTGGGGGCTTGGATATTGGGCGGCGTGATTGCGCTAGCCGGCGCGTTCGTCTATGCCGAACTCTCCGCGCTGCACCCGGAAGTGGGCGGGCAGTACGCTCATATTCGCGAGGCCTACCATCCCGGTGTCGCCTTTGTTTATGGTTGGGCTCTGCTACTGGTCACACAAACAGGTGGCATGGCCGCCGTCGCGGTCACCTTCGCGCACTACTTCGTGGAATTGACTCACTTACCTTTGGGCGACGGCGTGCTGGCCGCGCTAGCCCTCGGGCTTCTGACGGTGATCAATTGCCTGGGCGTCAAACAGGGCAGTACGGTGCAAAGCATCCTAATGGTCCTGAAGATTCTGGCTATCGCCGGCATGGTGGGTGCGGGCTGGCTATGGGTGCGAGGGCCCCAAATGGATTTGCATCCCATACTGGACCGTCCTCCTTCCCTCGATCTGGTCACCGCGATGGGCGCCGCGATGATCCCCGTGCTGTTCGCCTATGGCGGCTGGCAAACTTCGTGCTTTATCGCCGGAGAGGTCGTCGAGCCGGAAAAGAACCTTCCGCGTGGCCTGGTGATGGGAGTCCTGGGAGTGATCGTTCTCTACCTGGCGGTAAATTGGGTTTGCGTGCGCGACCTCGGCGCGGCAGGTCTGGCCAAGACCACCACGCCAGCGACCGCAGTGATGCGCGTAGCGCTCGGCGACCGGGGCGCTGAGCTGATTGCCGCGGGAATTGCCATCTCCACGCTTGGTTTTCTCAGCCAGTCGATTCTCACCGCGCCTCGCGTCTACTTCGCGATGGCGAAGGACGGATTGTTTTTCCGCGAGGTCGCCTGGGTTCATCCACGCACTCATGTGCCCGTAGTGGCGATAGCGTTGCAAGGCGTTTGGGCCACGGTCATCGCGCTGTCGGGCTCCTACGAACAGATCCTGAACTACGTGGTCTCAACCGACTTCATTTTCTTCGGACTCACAGCCACTTGCTTGTTTGTCTTTCGCAAGCGCGAAGCTCGGGCAGCCAGTGCCGCCCTGCCCACTACCCACGTCACACGGATGCCCGGCCATCCCATCTCGACGGCGCTCTTTGTTGCCGCTTGCTGGCTCGTGGTTCTGGCGACAATCTACAAATATCCGTTGAACAGCGCGGTCGGGCTGATGATTGTTCTGGCCGGCATTCCGGTTTATTTCCTCTGGGCCCGGCATGGCGCCGGGCAGGATAAGATATGATTGTTGTCGGTCGATCCGCGTTCGCAAAGAATATGTGAGGACATCGAAGCAGGGCATGACAACAATGAATCAACCCCTAATGATCACACGACTCGCGCGCAGTCGAATCGAATCCCCCTACATGCAGTGGGCCAAGGCTCATGCGGGTGCGCGTTACACATTAGCCTCGAGCGGAGTGGCCGCGTTTCCCCTTGCCGATCTCGCCGCCCTCAGCGGACTGCGTTTGGAAGACCTGGAGTTGAACGGCCCGGCCGGGTACGGTTACGAGCCTTTGCAGCAAGCCCTGGCGAAAAAAGCTGGTGTGCCCCCGGAATGCGTGGTGGCCGTGGCCGGCACTTCAATGGCGAACCACCTGGCGATGGCGGCCAGCTTCGAGCCCGGCGACGAGGTTTTGGTCGAGTCGCCAACCTATGAGCTTCTGTTGACCACGGCACAATACCTGGGAGCAAACATTCGGCGGTTTACCCGGCGCGCTGAGGATGGATTCCGTCTTCACCCCAGCGAAGTGGAGCGTACGTTGACGCCGCGCACCCGGCTGGTGGTCATTTCCAATCTCCACAATCCCAGCAGCGCGCTGACCGATGATGACACACTGCGCGAGGTTGGACGGCTGGCCAAGAATGTGGGAGCGCGCGTGCTGGTGGACGAAGTGTATCTGGAAGCTTCTTACTCCAAACCCTGGCGCTCCGTCATCCATCTTGGCGAGGAGTTCATTGTGACGAGCAGCGTTACTAAGGCTTACGGTCTGGGCGGGCTCCGGTGTGGGTGGGTTTTAGCCGAGCCAGCCCTGGCACGCGCCATGTGGCACTTGAACGATCTTTATGGCGTGAATGCGGCGCACCCGGCGGAAAAGCTGAGCGTGGTTGCTCTCGCACACTTAAAGCAAATCGGTGCGAGGTATGAAGCGCTGCTCGAAATCAACCGGCCGATCGTGCATGCCTTTCTTGTGTCACGAAAAGACTTGGATTGCGTCAAGCAGCCGTTGGGGACAGTCCTGTTTCCGCGCCTCAAGAAGGGAAGTGTGGAAACGCTCTGCCGCCTATTGCGCGAAAAGTATGAAACAACCGTTGTGCCGGGAGCGTTCTTTGAGATGCCCCAGCATTTCCGCATATTCCTCGCGGCGCAAACTGATGTACTTCGGGAAGGCCTGAAGCGTTTGGGCGCGGCACTCGATGAGCTCGTAGCGGCCTCTTAACTTCAGTGGTTCATCCCAGCAAATATCTTCATAACAGTTTCAAGATTGGAAGCGCCCACCAGCTTTTTGGCATCACCAACGGCCACTTCGTCAGCGTCTCCCGCCAGTTCTTTCATAATTTCAGTGATGAATGCGTCCAACGGCATGGGCCGAGGGCCGGCGCTGGCCGCGGCTTTCTTCGCCGGCCCGCCCAGCTCGGTGTCGACATAAGGCGGCACCAGCTCAATCACTTTTATTCCGGAGTCCCTCAATTGGTGCCGCAAGGAAAGCGTGAGCGAATGCACGGCCGCCTTGGTAGCGCAATAGAACGGAACCCGCGCGATGGGAACGTAGGCGAGCCCCGACGTAACATTCACGAGCACGGCGTTTTGCTGCTTTTTCAAGTGCGGCAAGAATGCCGCCGCCACCCGGAGCACACTCAGCAGATTTGTGTTGATCTCATCCAACATCGCCTGCTCATCGAGCGGCAAGCGGCCGTCGATTCTTATCATGTTCTGGATGCCGGCATTGTTGAACAGGCAATTGAGGCGGGGGAATTCTACCATCACTCTGCTCGCCACTTCACGAACAGCGGCGGGGTCGCGGACATCAAGGGGGAAGTGTCGCATGCCCGGGTTCGCCGCGCAGATGCTCTGCAACCTGTCCAATCTCCGGCCGCTAATGATCACCTGATTTCCCAGCCTGTGGAAGGCTTCGGCCAGCCCCCTACCAATTCCAGAAGTCCCGCCCGTAATAAAAATAGAGTTCGAATGCATTCGCATGAAACCTTCTTCCGCAGTGATTGTTGCCTCAGCCGCTCTTTACGTTTTTGTGTGCGCAGGCCAGCAGGTGGGGGCTGGCTCCCAAGACCGAAGGCTGCCGTTCGGTGCGGCGAAGGGTCTCCAGAAGGAACTCGCGCTTTTCGCCATCCGCCCACCAGCGTTCGAGCGCAGGAGTTGTGCAGGCCAGCCCCTCCACTGCGAATACTTCGGCGTGAACGAATCCCACGCTTAGCAATTCCCCAGTAAGTTCTTCCGGCAGGTGGAAGTGAGTCGAGGTGAAGAATTCGAGCCTGCCTGTGGTGTTTCGATGCTCGCCCGCCTCGAGATCGCGAGTGAGAATCGCCCGGAACTGAGAGTCGTCTATGAACTGGCGCGCCAGCCCATCCATCCAAGAAGCAAATCGGCTGATAGCGGCGGCCGCGAGGAATCCACCCGGCTTCAGGGTGCGCCACGCCTCACGCAATGCGAGCTGGCGGTCGGCAAGGTCAGTGAGGTGATAGAGAGGGCCCATCAGCAGAAGTGCGTCGGCAAACTGGTCGGGCCAATCGAGCCGGCGCGCATCGCCCAGGGCGACGCTGGCAATCCCCGGGCGCGCCTTCGCCGCCTCAAGGTGCTTCGCCACTGGGTCCACGAGGTGTGTTTCATACCCTCGTTGGCCGAGAGCTTCAGAGTACGGCCCCGTGCCTCCGCCCACATCCAGGACGCGCGCGGGTGGCGTGGGCAAACAGCGCAGCAACAATTCCAGGGTGCGCACAAACTCCAACTGCCCGGCCGCGCTGTTGAGCCTGGAGTTTTCATCAAACTGGTCGTAGTACTGGAGAAATGGCGCATCGCCCATGAGCGTAGCCTATCATGGATGACTCACCATGAGACTGCCGGAGCCCGAGGTCAGCGCGCGCCGAAGTACGCGGAGCGCGGATCCACTATTCGTGGCGCAGCGCCACCATGGGGTCCACGCGCGCCGCACGGTAGGCTGGAATGTAGCAAGCCACCAGTGCCACGCAGACGAGCAACGCCGAAACCGCAGCGAAGGTTACGGGATCAAAGGAAGACACGCCGACAAGCAGGCTAACCAGAATCCGGTTGACGCCGAGCGCTACGAGCACGCCGACCCCAACGCCCGCACCTACCAGAACCACCGCCTGCCGGACGACGAGCCCGAGCACGCTGCGCGGCTGTGCGCCCAGCGCCATACGGATGCCTATTTCGTGCTTTCGCTGGCTGGCAGAATAGGACACCACACCGTAGACTCCTACCACAGCCAACAGGAGGCCGAGGGCACCGAGACATGCGGCAAAACCCGCGCCCACCTTGAACAGAAAATATCCATTGGCGCCGGCGACGGCCTGCTCCATGGTCATCACGTCATACACCGGCAGGTTGGGGTCGAGTTCACGCACCAGCGCCTCGGCCTGCACAATCATCGTCTGGGGCGGAACCAATGTCCGCAATTGAAGGACGTGGATCGATTTGTAATTCTGCGTCTGAGGCACATAGAAAAAATTCCCGGGTGCGTCCAGGAGACTCTGTAGTTTCGCGCTTCGCACCACGCCGACCACGGTCACCCATGAACGCGATGCGCCCTGGGACTCTGACTTGAATGGACCCCCAGACCCTTCGGTACTGAACCGTTGGCCCAGGGCCTCTTGATTGGGCCAAAGCCGCTCCGCCATGGTCTCATTTACAATGGCAACGCGCTGAGAGGTGCTCGTATCGGCGTCGGTGAACGCACGCCCTTTGATTATGTTCATCCGCATGGTTGAAAAATAATCGGGGCTCACGCAGTTAATGCCGGCACCCGGGGCGCGCTTTCCAGGTGTAACAGCCTGACCTTCCGGATACACGCTCGAACCGTCACCGTAGTAGCCCAACGGAATCGAGAATGCCACGCTCGCCGATTCGACGCCGGGGAGCAATTTCGCTCGGCTCACCAATTCGTGGAAAAAGGCTTCGGCGCGCGGCTGATCGTAGCCCTGGAGTTTCGGGTCCAGGCTCACGTTCAGGACATGATGTGGATCGTAGCCCAAGTCGATAGATTCCGCGTTTGTCAGGCTGCGTGTAAAAAGTCCTGCCGCTACCAGAACAACCAGCGAGCCGGCCACTTGGGCGATCACCAACCCGTTGCGGAGCCAGTGCCGCCGGGTGTCGCCAACCAAGCCGCGGCCGCCTTCGCGAAGAGTCTCGTTCAGGTTGGTGCGAGAAACGCGCAGCGCGGGCGCAAGTCCGGCCACTATTCCAGCCGCCAAAGCCACGCCGGCCACATAACTGAACACCCTCCAGTCAAACGTGAATGCCAGCCGCAAGGGGAAGTCGCCCAGTGGCCGTAGGCTTTCGAGTCCGCGCACCGCCCAGTTACCCAGTAGCGCGCCGCCCACGGCGCCGGCGATTGCCAAAAGAATACTTTCCGTCAACAGTTGCCGCATCAAGCGGATACGCCCGGCTCCCATAGCGGCTCGAACCGCGATTTCTTTCTCTCGCGCCGCCGCGCGTGCCAGAAGCAGGTTGGCGACATTAAAGCAAGCCACGAGGAGAACGAGTCCGACCATCGTGAGAAAGACGGTGGTCACCAGCGGCATGGAATCCGCCACCGAAGGCTCGGGGCGAGCCAGGCGCTCGGGAAACACACGCGCGATTTGGCCTTGATCAGCTTCCGGGTACTGCTTCGCCAGTCGCTGCGCGATGACTTTAAGAGCTGCCTCGGCTTGCTGTATCGTCTTTCCAGGCTTCAATTTGGCCAAGACGCGCAATTCGGTGTCTCGCCGCTCCGTGAAAAAGCTGCTGTTCCCGGATGCAATTCCGTACATGCCAATTGGGGCGTAAGCGTCGAGTTCGACGATGTTGTAAGGGCCGTGAAACTCCTCCGGCACCACTCCAATCACCGTCACCATTTGCCCGTCCAAGGTGACGCTGCGCCCGATCAACCCGGGGTCGCCGCCGAAGCGCTTCATCCAATAGCTGTGACCCAGGACGACGACAGGCCCCGTCTTCGGTTCATCGCCTTCTCCCGGAGTGATGAGTCTGCCAAGCGCAGGGCGAATTCCCAGCATCGTGAAGAAATTGCTCGGAACATAAGCCATGATGGTGCGATCGGCGTGCCCTTGATAACCGATTCCTGCCAGGTTGAGGTCGTAAAAAGTCATCTCTGTGAAAACATCGGCCCCCTTTTTGTAATCCTGGAAGTCCAGATAGGACAGTTGGCCTGGGTCGGCGTCCGCTTTGTTTTGCACGGTTACAACGGTCAGGCGATCCGCATCCTTCACCGGCAGCGGGCGAAACATAAACACGTTGCCGAGGCTGAATATCGCGGTGTTGGCACCAATCCCCAGCGCCAATGTCAGCACGGCGACGATTGTGAATCCCGGACTCTTCAAAAGCATCCGCACGCCGTACCGAACGTCTTGCCATAAACTGGCCATCACGCAACCTCCAAGTTGAATCCGTAGACTTCGCCCTAGCTCTTTTCAAACATACGGGTATTTAGGGTATTTTGTTCCGCAATTCTGTGGTGGGGTTGTATGAGGATGCTCGCATGTTCTCGTAGGGGCACCCCTGGTGGGTGCCCTCGGTGGGTCGGTGCAATCTTTACGCACGATAGGGCGGTCAGAGGTAGCAAACGGAAGGCTTGGCGGAGGCCAGTACCTCCTAGATCAAGGCACCAGTCCCCAAGATTTCAGCTTTGCCTTTTCAACTTTGAGCTGCTTTCGCGCCTAGGGGCATTCCGTTCCGTACGCCGGCGAGTAGCCCTGCTCCTGAGCCGTTTTCTGGGTGAGGTATTGCCCGACGATGGTCTTTCCGTACCAGGGTGAGTCCGGACAATGGTATTTCATCGAGTGGTGGTTCGCCCAGACCTTAACCTCGGGGTTGCCTTTCTTGGCTTGCTCCAGTCGCTTGGTCGCCGAAGGATTCGCTGAGAGCGTCTGCGTTTGCCCGCCTTTGGGTGCGCGAGTCGAGCGGAAGGGCGAATGGAACGAGATGGCGGCCGACAGAATGAGGATCAGAATGACCACCAGGCCGCCCAGCACTATCAGAGCGGCACGCTCCATCCGTGGCTGGCCTTTGATTCGAGCCAGGATCGAAACGCGCTTTTCAGGCTCGCGGTTGTGCAGGTCGGATTGTGATGGAAGGGGGGTGGGCAACGCGCGATCCGTGGACGCCCGTCCACTAGCTTCCGCCTGCAGGTCATGTAGGACTTCACCCGCCGTGTGGTAGCACCGGGAGAGATGCGTATCGACGCAGCGCTCGATAATGGCAGCGAGCCCCGGCGAGACAACCTCGCGCAGGCCCAGCTCACCGGGCTCGCGTCCATTCATTTGTGCCAGCGCGTCTTTCCCTGTCGCCATCTGGAACAGCAGGTTGCCGAGCGCCCATACATCGCCCTGGACCGTGGTGGCGCCCGCCGCCTTAATTCCCGCGGCGCAACCAAAGTCCACAAGTTTGGCTTCGCACTCTTCATTGACGAGAACATTCGTGGCGTTGATGTCGCCGTGGACCACTCCGCGGTCGTGCGCGTAAGCAAGTGCCTCGCAGATTTGCGTGCCCAGCCGGAGGAGAGTGTAGGCATCGAGCGGGCCCGCCTCCAGCCGCTCAGCGAGAGACTCGCCCTCAATATACTCCATCGCGATGTAGGGGGGCATGCCGCCTTCGCCTTCGCCGCTAGGCGCGCCCACATCATAGACCCGGCAAATGAAAGCGTGGTCGAGCGAACTCGCCAAACGCGCCTCCTGTAGGACCTTTTGATAAGCGTCGCCCCCAGCTTGCTTAAGGATTTTCACGGCGGCCTGGCGGTCCAGGACCGTGTCACGCGCCAAATACACCGCACTGTCCTGTCCTTCTCCAAGCAGGCGACCGAGCTTGTAGCGGCCAATGGATTGGGTCGGCATGGCACTCCCAGGGCGCGCCGCGGCTCAATAAGAGCACACCCGCCCGCCTCTGGCGGACAGGACTCGGCACTATGACTTTGATGCATCAGATGTCCGGATTAGCGGCAAGATAGTCTACCGATTGCAGGCGCGCCCATGCGCCTGAGAGTCATTTGGTATGCGGCCCCGCGGCGCAATCGGTTTCCCATCCGCCTCTCGACTTGCGATGCATGTACCGCTGTGTTAAATTTTAGTCTTGAGGTGAAGTACGAACACTCATTCCCTCAGGCTTCCTGTGAAAACAGACTTAACCGAAGCGCATCTCCTGGCTCAACTCGACTTGGACCGCCTGCCGCAGCACATTGCCATCATCATGGATGGCAACGGACGCTGGGCCAAAAGGCGGCGCTTGCCGCGCATCGCGGGACATCGGGCGGGGATTCGCGCCGTGCGCCAGGCAGTGGAAGCGTGCGCGCGCCTCGGAGTCCCTTACCTTACGCTCTACGCCTTCTCTGTGGAGAATTGGAAGCGCCCGCACTTGGAAGTCAAGCTCCTGATGGCGCTGCTCCGCGAATACTTGAAAAAGGAAATCGGCGAACTCAACAAACAAAATATCAGCCTGGGCGTGATCGGGCGGATTCACGAGTTGCCCAATCCCGTGCAGCGGGACTTGCAACACACCATCGGCGCCACGAGCGGCAACTCCGGCATGCGCCTGACCCTGGCACTCAACTACGGTGCGCGGGCCGAACTGGTTGACGCGGTACGCGCTCTCGCCGGACAACTTAATCACAACGGGGACGCGGCCATCAACGAAGAAACAATCAGCAGCCACCTCTACACCCACGGCCTCCCCGATCCCGACCTGCTGGTGAGGACCAGCGGGGAAATGCGACTGAGCAATTTCCTTTTGTGGCAGGTGGCGTACTCTGAAATCTGGGTGACCGAGACCCTGTGGCCCGACTTCACTCAGAAGGATTTATTCCAGGCCATCATCGACTATCAAAAGCGTGAGCGCCGGTACGGAGGGCTGGGTTTGGGCTGAAAAGGAAATGATGAAGTTTGAATGCTGAATGGTGAATGAAACTAAGTGGGATGCTGGATTGCAACCCGGATTTGCAACTCATAATTCAGAACTCAGAATTCGGAATATTCTGTCGCCGTTTGCATGTCCCCTCTGAATTACCACTGGCCACTGAAAATCCCGCATGAAGCTTCGTGTCCTGACCGCACTCGTTCTGGGCCCCCTGGCTTTGTTAATCGTCGGCTGGGCGCCGGAATGGCTCTTCCTCCTGGTTCTCGTGGCCGTCGTTGAGCGGGCGCTGTTCGAGTACAATCGACTCATCCTCCACGCGGGATTCAAGACCATACCAGGTGCGGGCTACGTCGCTGTCGGAGCCCTCTGTCTCGCGCAGGCGGCGGAGATTCAATGGCCTGCCACTCGGGGGATGGCATTCCTGCTGGCTCTCGTCGTGGCGGTGCTTCTCACTCTGGTGGTTGGCCTATTCTCCCCCTCTGAACCCAAGCATTATCTTTCCGCGGCGACTTCCACCCTCTTCGGAGTTTTCTACATCGGCGGAACGCTTTGCTGGCTGGTCCCTCTGCGGTTCGCCGATCCAGTAGAGGGTCGCAATTTGATTCTGCTTCTGTTCCTGGTGAGCGCCTCAGAGGATATCCTTGCCTATCTCGTTGGACGCAGCATTGGGCGGACCCCTTTGGTCCCGCTCATCTCCCCCAAAAAAACGGTGGAAGGTTCTATCGGTGGCTTAGTCGGGAGCGTGGCCATCGGCTGGGGTTTTGCACATTGGTTTTGGCAGACAGAACCCTTGAAAACCGTTATTCTTTACTCAGTCATAGTCGCAGTGGCTGGCCCGTTGGGGGACCTGGTTGAGTCAGCCATGAAGCGTGCGAGCGACATCAAAGACTCAGGGACTCTGCTGCCAGGTCACGGCGGGCTTCTCGACCGGATTGACAGTCTTATCCTGTCGGCACCAGCCCTTTGGGCGGCCGTGGCACTCGGCGCATTATTCAAGTGAAAACAAGATGAGCAAGGGCTTGTGCATTCTGGGGTCAACGGGTTCTGTCGGCTCGAACACATTGCGTGTGGTCAAGAGCCTGGGCGACCGCTTTCGCGTGGTCTCCCTCTGTGCAGGCAAGAACCTTGACGCATTGGCGCAGCAGGTTCTAGACTTCAGCCCCAGTGTTGTTTCCGTAGGTTTGGCGGAATGCATTGTACCTCTGCAACAGCGCCTTCACGCCGCGGGGCACCATCAACCTATTAGAATCATCGTGGGAACAAAAGGGCAGGTGGAGGCGGCAACCCTGCCGGAAGTCGATACAGTAGTCTCCTCGACCCATGGGGTGACCGGCCTCGTGGCCACGTACCAAGCTATCCTAGCGGGCAAGCAGATTGGCCTGGCCAACAAGGAGACTCTGGTAGTTGCCGGCGAATTGGTCACCCAGGCGGCGCGGGAGCATAACGTGGCCATCCTGCCCATTGACAGCGAGCATAGCGCCATCCATCAATGTCTGCGCTCAGGTGTCACCAGCGAAGTCCGGCGCCTGATCCTGACTGGCTCCGGCGGCCCATTCTTGAAAACCCCCAAGAAAGACCTCCCCTCCATCACACCCGCGCAGGCCCTAAAGCATCCAATATGGAAGATGGGCGGGCGCATCACAATTGACTCGGCAACGCTGATGAATAAGGGCTTGGAGATCATTGAGGCGCACTGGCTATTTAGTCTGCCCTCGGCGCAAATCGACGTCCTGATTCACCCTGAGTCGATCATCCATTCCATGATAGAATTCCAAGATGGGTCGGTGATGGCGCAACTGTCGGTGGCGGATATGCGTCTGCCCATACAGTACGCCCTGACCTACCCAGACCGAGTGGCGGCGAATGGGAATGTGCAGGGATTAGACCTCCTGGCTGCACGCCGACTGAGGTTTGCAAAGCCCGACGCCCGTCGCTTTCCGTGCCTGGACTTGGGCCGGGAGGCACTCGAAAGGGGCGGGCTTGTGCCGTGCGCCCTGAACGCCGCGGATGAGGTTGCAGTGGAGGCATTCCTGGCGGGCCACCTTCGCTTTTCTGACATTCCACGGGTCGTCGAGGCGGTTATGAAGGAAACACCCAACGTGCGAGCTACCTCGCTGGATAGCGTCCTGGCTTGCGACGAGGAATCTCGTCGGCGGGCACGCGAGTGCGCCACAGATCTGATGACGAGGAGTACGAACTAACTGATGTTTTCAAACTTCACCACGGACATTGCCGCGGTTGTCGTAGTGCTTGGGGTCATGATCCTGATCCATGAACTGGGTCACTTCATGGCTGCCAAGTATTTCGGAGTCCGCGTGCTTACTTTTTCGCTGGGCTTTGGGCCACGCCTGTTTGGCTACAAGCACGGAGACACGGACTACCGCGTGAGCGCGTTGCCCCTGGGCGGCTACGTCAAGATGGCGGGCGACGATCCTTCGCAGGAACGCGAAGGGGACTACCGGGAGTTTCTGTCGAAGCCGCGTTGGCAGCGGCTGATTATCGTCATCATGGGGCCCACCATGAATGTTATTTTGGCGGTGAGCGTGCTTACCGCTTTATATCGGTACCACTATGAAAAGCCGGCCTACAAGGAGGAGACCGCGCGGATCGGCGCAGTAGATCCCGAGTCTGCCGCGGCTAAGGCAGGCATATTGCCCGGTGACTTGATCGTTCGCCTCGGCGAACTCAAGAACCCCAACTGGGAAGACGCGGAAATAAAAATTCTCACCACCATCAACGAACCGATTCCCGTAGTTATTTCACGTGACGGGAAGGAAATAAGCTTATCGGTGACTCCCCGACCCGTAGGCCCCGACGCCATCGGCGACGTGGGATGGGGACCCTATTTTCCAGCGTTCATCAACACTGTGGACCCAGTTATGCCTGGCGGGCATGCAGGCCTCAAACCAGGCGACCAGATTCTGGAGCTCGACGGCCAGAAAATATATTTCAGGGATACCTTCCCTCAGACGTTGCAGACGGGCAAGGGCAAGCCCGTTGACCTGACCGTCCAACGAGGTGGACAGGTTTTTCACACCAAAATGACACCGGTATTTAACGACATGGACGGCGAAAAGAAGTGGCGCGTCGGGGTGACCTTCCGCAGCCCAATGGTGGTGCGCCAGCTCCCCTGGGGTGAGGCATTCACAACATCCTTGGATTTCAATATCCGCAATTCGCTCCTGACCTTTCAGGTTTTGGGTAAAGTCCTGACACATCGCATGTCGGCACGGTCGTTTTCAGGTCCCATCGGAATTACTCAGATCGCCGGCGAAGCTTTCCGCGCCGGCCTCCCCCAATTGTGCACCATCGTCGCCTTGATCAGCATGCAGTTGGCCATTTTCAATTTCCTGCCCATCCCGGTTCTCGATGGAGGAGTGATGCTGCTTCTGCTGATAGAGGGAGCCATTCGCCGGGATTTGAGCTTGAGGGTGAAAGAACGGTTTGTTCAGGCAGGGCTAGTGATTTTGCTGCTGCTAGTTGTGGTCGTGACGTACTTCGATCTGGTGAAGACTTTTCAGCCGTCATAAAAATGTCCGTTACCTGTTGCAGGAAATTCTAGGTCGCCGGCCGCGTGGATGCGGACGACGGACAATTACAACGGACGACGGACAACTTACCTAAGGACAGAAAATGAATTTCAGCGACACTGAACATTTTCCGCGCCGGAAGAAAACACGGCCCGTCAAAGTCGGACGGCTCACCATCGGTGGCGACGGCCCCATCTCAGTGCAGTCGATGACCAAGACGGACACGCGCGATGTGGAGAAGACCGTCGAGCAGATCCAGCAGATGGAAGCGGCGGGCTGTGAAATCGTTCGCCTCGCTGTACCGGATATCGAAGCCGCGAAGGCGCTCCCTGAAATCCGCAAGCGTTGCCCCGATTCCATCCTGGTTTCCGACATTCATTTCCAATACAAGTTCGCCCTGATGGCTCTGGACGCGGGCATCGACAAGCTGCGCATCAACCCTGGCAACATTGGCGACGCGGAAAAAGTGCGCATCGTCGTCCGCCGCGCCCAGGAGCAGAAAGTCCCCATTCGAATTGGTGTCAATGCAGGGTCGCTCGAGCGGCGCTTGCTGGAGAAATACGGTTTTCCCACTCCCGAGGCGATGGTGGAAAGCGCGCAATACCACGTGCAAATCCTCGAAGACCTCGGATTCACGGATACCATCATCTCGCTCAAATCCTCCAATGTGAAACTCACTGTGGCGGCCTACCGCCTGTTGTCCAAGCAGTGCGATTATCCCCTCCACCTCGGCATCACAGAGGCCGGAACACAATTTGCTGGCACCATCAAGTCCTGCGTGGGTATGGGCATGCTTCTGGCCGAAGGCATTGGGGACACCATCCGCGTTTCGCTGGCCACCGACCCGGTGGAAGAAGTTCGAGTGGGGTACGAATTGCTGAAGTCCCTGGAGCTTCGCAGCCGCGGGCCGGTGGTGATTGCTTGCCCTACCTGCGGCCGACTGGAAGTGGACTTGTTCAAGATTGCCGGAGAAGTCGAGCAGGCCACGATGCACATCAAGATGCCGCTCAGCCTGGTGATTATGGGTTGCGCGGTGAATGGCCCTGGAGAAGCGCGCGAAGCCGACCTGGGTGTGGCCGCGGGGCGCGGCAACGGCATGATCTACCGGGAAGGGAAGGCCATTCGCCGCGTCGCGGAAGCGGAGATCGTTCCCGTGCTCATGGAAGAAATCAACCGTTTCATCGCGGACAAGACCGCGGGCATTGAATCCACCGCTCCAGTTCTCCCCGTGGAGCCGGAGCAGAACCAAGCTTCCGACAAAACTTTTCCGATCCTTCGCTAATCGCCGTCGAGCTGGCCGAGACGCCTTATCTTCATCCGGGCCACTAAGTCAGGGCGATCACCTCATAGTCCACTATCGAAGGAACATGAAACCGCAACATTCGATCATTTTGCTCAATCCTCAGATCCTTCTCCGCGCGCAATGCACGTACACTTTTGATTTGCCTCCCTTCTGCCACCTCAAACTCAACTTTCTGTTCGCCGACAGGATAGAAGCGGCGAATGAATCCGCGAGTCATGTTGGGGTTGGTGTAATTCAAAAGGTGCAGCGCGTAGCCCGGCTCGGTTTCCCACGCAAAGGCTTCGACCACGCCCTCGCCGCTTACGGAGACAGGAGAACGCGCACCCGCCATCAGCCAGCTGACCGTATTCTGGATCAATTGGCTCAAGTCAGTATTTCCCGAGCGCCAGAATGTGCGGTCGATATCGCCGGGGAAATAAGCCACGCGAGATTTTCCCGTCTCGCGAAAGATAGCGGCGGGCTGGTCGGTGCGCGGGGTCCGCGGATAGACCATCTCCGGCGGGAAGGCCGGGTAATGTGGGACCACGGTGAGTGGGGGGGCTGATGAATCGTGAGGGCGAATGAGTACACGGTTTTCCGGACCGGGCAAGAGAACAGTCCCTTCAAAACCATTGGTCACTGCGTGGCGTTGGTCAATCCGCATGTAGCTGTTTCCATGAGGACCGATGACTTCGCCATCCGCGCTCGCACCCAGTAGATCTGCCAATGCGAAATCCGGCCGCGCGTCTCCCCATTCGTTGTAGCGCGAAGTTTCATAAGTGGCCAGCACCGACCCGCCCGAAGCAGCGAACTGGCGGATCGCCTCACATTCCGCGTCGCTCAAGTAGGCGGCGTTCGGAATCAGCAGAACGCGGTATGGCTTGAGCGCGTCGGCGCGCAAGTTTTCCTGGTGGACAAAATCGAAGAGAAACCTCCCTTCGAGCAAGGCGTAGTACAGTCCCTCCAGATATTCCGTAGTCTGAGCCCGCGCCGCGCCTTTCCAGTTTTCGGGTCCCGTGCCCGATTTGTAGAACGCGATGGTGCTCTGCGGGTAGAGGACGGCAATGTCCGCAATCGACCGCTTGTTTCGGAAGTGCCCATCGTTTGCGGCGAGCCACTGGTAAAACGCACGTCCCACTTCGCGCCAACGATTGTCTTCCGGCGAGCCGCCCAACCAGTGGAACCACGGAACCATGCCGCTCGCCACGGTTTGGGCCATCCACAGCGT
>JBGPCF010000068.1:0-32310 GCA_041481635.1 Terriglobia bacterium
CTCGTCGGAAGTGAGGAAGAGGGTGTAGTGGGGTCCGCGCGCCAGGAACTTCACCCGGCGGTCAGTTTGGCCGAGATTGCGCTCAAAGCTCAGGGGCAGGCGAGCGTACTCCGCGGGCAGGCGCCGCGATGCGCTGACCTCCCTCGTGGGGATTGGTTCGTCTTTGATTCCTGCGGTGGCGTTCGGTGCCGATATTCCTAACAGAGCAAGCAAAATCAAGAAAACAATCATCGCGACCTTTTTTCCTTGGATGTCGTGCGTTTGCACCGACGGAGTGTCGATGGTGCAGTTTTCTGATGCTACTGTTTCGATAGCCCAGTGATCGACCTGAGCAAATCGGTCGCATCAAAGTTCACCACCAAGTTGACTGAGTCGTAGGCATAGTGAACACTGTGCGTGGCCCCAACCATCAGGGAGACGTTCCGCAACCGGTTCACTTCCACCCATGCGGAAAAGCCATTATCGCGGTCTATTCCCGAATTTCCGACTGTCTCAAAGGCGTTGTTCCAGAACCGCCCGTGGGTCAAGGCCCCGACAACGGAGGAGCCCGGCGTGACCAGTCTGCTGAATACTTTTTGCGGCCCGCCCGGCTGAAGTCCATAAGCGGAACCTCCAATCTTGATCCCACGGATGACTTGAATCGTGACGCCAGCCTCGCCGTCACCCATAATACCCAACGTCTGGTAAGGCCGGACCGTGCTGTAGGGTCGCGGCATATAATAACGGTTCACCGTCCCGTTGGACAACCCAAAGTTGATGAATGGTGTGATCCTGCCGCCGATGGCCTTTTCCGGCTGAATGTGGTTGAACCAATCGACACCTACACGGCCCGTACTATAGATTCTCACCGAACTCGCCGCCGGAATAGTCCCCGTCAGGACGGAGGTAAACCTGGCGCCGTATCGGGTGGTGTTGTAATGAACGTCGAGGTAGGGTTCTCCCATCAGAGTGTCAGTTTTCCAATCGTGATTGATCACTTGAGAGAACGGGCTGCGCGTGTAGAAAATCGGGAGCCCCACGTCCGCGCCAATGCGGGTGTTGAAATTGTAGCCCAAATTGATGTCGGCACTCGAGATGATGCCGAGCCTCGTGTAAGTCCCTTGCACTTGTACAAAGGCCGTGGGGCCTTCCGCCGCCTCGGGCACGGAAGAGGATTGAGTTGGTGTCTGGGTTTGTGAAAAACTGGAGCTGGGAACCAAAAATGCAAGCAACAAAGCGACGCAAAATAACCTCAATAGACCTTCCCCCGTTCGTTGATATTTGGCTGCGTTCGGCATCAAGCGCAATTGAATATTCGCAGACTTTAATGGTAAGTCGTGGATTGAATTTAGGCAAGCCCTTTCACTGCGATGAGTCTGGCCCACGCTGTCCGCAACTTACCCTCCCCGCTCATTCACAACACTCGACGCGGAATAACCCAGGAGCGACGAAAAGCGCGCTCACTAAAATTCAATGTCTATCTTGGGGATACGATTAAGTGCCCCTCGGCACTGTGACGGCGCTGACCCCGCGCGGGGTTTTATGGCGATTGTAAATTCTGAGTAAACTCTATATTACAATTTCCTGGCGCACGTTTCGAGGCTGCGCAGAGACTTGAAAATTGCCCCGAATGGAAGCCATCGAAACACTCCTTAACTATGCATGCGGCGAGTACCTGGGATATAAATCCGGATTACCTCGATACCAGAGGTATTCACCTAAGTTGAAAAAACCGGCCCACTGTCATTCAGACGCCGGCTGGCGCAGACACCGCCTCTCGGGTCTGCGATCTCGCCAAGCGACGGCGAGCCTCGGGGTCCCAGAGATGCACGGCAATGTCTGCGCCAGCCGGCCGGCGAAGCCCTACCACACTGTGCCGAACGAAGGCACTGCCTCAGTTCCATCGCTTCCGCAGGGGCTTTTAGCTGGCAATTCAGGGATTGGGAACGGGAGGAAAGTCTCGGGAGGCGTCCGCCACGGTGGGGTATATATCAATGATTTTGACTAATTGCGTGATTTTCAAGACACCCTCCACCATGCTCTGTACGCCGGCCAAGCGTAGCGTTCCGCCCACCTTCTTTAATCTTCCAAGAGTTCTTACGATGGTTCCGACCCCGGAGCTATCAACATAGGTCACGCGCGATAGGTCGAATATGACCCACTTATCATTCTGCTGAATGACCTCGTCTACCTGTTTCTCAATTTGCTGGCAGTTCGGCCCGATGCGAATGCTGTCGTTGATTTCCAGGACCACAACGCCCGGCCGGATTTGTTTCTTGACGAATTGCATTGTTTCTTGTGCCTCACTTTTGTGAATTGGACCGCCTCGCCCAACGGGCGCGGCCCGCATCAGCTCCGTTCTTCTCCCTCATAGGAGAACTGGCGGATCAGCCGCACGCAGCCCTCCAGGGCTTCCCATACCGAATCACCCCACCCCGAGGGCAGCAACGGGGCGGTTTTCTGATTCACCAGCTTATCGGCCTCGGCAAAAAAGCGCAGGCGCTGGCCCGCAGGAGGCAGGGCATACTCTTTCACCGTGATCCGAAATGCCACTTCGCCTTCCGGCTGGCGTTTCTTTATCGTGAAAACATGGAGTTCAGCCAGTTCTTCGGTAGAGCTGGTCTGCAGATGATGCCAGTGCACTTCTTAAACCTCCTTGAAACAGGTCACCGGGCAATCGGGCGAATAAGTCCTTTAGCCAGAATTTCCTTTTTTGGCATTTGCCTTACCCAGACGGTACACCCGAGCGCCGCAGAATTCAAGGTCTAGTCGGAATCTCTCTTGTAGGTTTGATCCGAATTATTAGGTGGTGGCGAGAGTTGCGTTACGGTTCACTAACAATTCAGAGCGACCAACCCTCAAGGATTCTCCGTCGGCATGCGTACCGAGGGTGGTGCCGTGGGGAGGGCGGGGTAGGTGAAAGTGCTGCTCTTTTCCTCCACGATATCTCTGGGGAAACTCAGCCCGAAATTCTTGCATCCGATAGAAGGGTAAAGGCATCAGAAGCCAATCATAGACGGGGAGCTTGCGTAATATCCCATCATTCCTGGATGACGAGGACATTGCCCCTGCATCAAGGGCCCACTTCAAAGCTGAATCGCTTATCGCAAGGGAGTGGGAGCAAGAAAGTGGAACTTAAAATTGTAAAGAAAAGAATGTAAGGAATGAACCCATACTCGCGCAGTCTAAGGTGCATCCTGGAAGCCCGAACATAAACGGGCATTGGAGCAATCCGAAATTGGACGAAAAGATATTGGTGATTCAAAATAAACCTAAAGCGGCGGTCGCGCTTCTAGTCAGCTTGCGTAATGAAGGTTGGGTTGTCGATGTCGCCCGGGATGGACGTGAAGGGCTGGACCGCGCGCTCAATGAGCCCTTCGACCTGATACTTCTTGATTTAAGGCGAGCGGCCAACAACGGAGTGAACTTCTGCCGGAACCTCCGGCAGAGCGGTCTAAATACTCCGATCCTGATGTTGACCCCGCGAACCCAGCCTGAGGATAAAGTATTAGGGCTCAAAGTTGGCGCGGATGACTGCGTGGCCAAGCCCTTCCTGATGCTCGAGCTGCTGGCTCGTGTGGAAGCCCTGCTCCGTCGCGCCCGAAGCTCACCGTGGAGTTGGGGCACCCTTTATCACCTCGGTGATATTCGCGTTGACCTGCGGCGCACCCAGGTTTGGCGCCGGGGTAAGCCGGTGGCACTTTCCGCCCGCGAGTTCCAACTTCTCCGATATTTCATCGAACATCGCGGAGCTACGCTCTCCCGCCAGGAATTGCTGAAAGAAGTCTGGGGGTTCGATCCAAAAACCTCCACCCGCACCGTGGATGTTCACGTCGCGGGCCTCAGACAAAAGCTCGAGGGCAATTCCCGGCAACCGCAGCTCATTCTCACCATCCAGGGGTTGGGCTACAAGCTCGCGGCTGGAACGCAGCCCGTCCTGGCAGGCGATCCCAAGCGAACCACCGCCGATGCGGTGGTCTTGGTCCCGTCGCGTCCGTGAGAAAAATCCCTTCCGATTCTGTTGTCGTTCCTTTCGTGATACGCTTCGCGAGCGGGCGCTGAAGCATCAATCAGCGCTTGCGACAATCCTATTCACAACTTGAGGAGATTGGTGGAGATGATCAAGCGCACTTTATCAACGCTGATGGTTATCATCGTGCTCGCCGGTGCAAGTCCGCTCTGGGCGCAGACGACGGGGCACTCGGTCGAGACTCTACTCGCGCAACCCATCCAACCCACCGAGGTGACAGCGTATCAATTGCAGCACTACCTGATGAAGCGAATCCCCAAACTTCCCTCTGCGGCGGGTGCGGAGGCGTGGAAGGCGGAAGCGCAACGGCTTCGCAAGCATATGCTCGAAGATGTTGCGTTCCACGGATGGCCGCGCGAGTGGGTGGATGCTCCGCCCAAATTCACTGAGGCGGGTGTGATCGAGACCGGCAAGGGATACCGCCTGCGTAAACTCAAGTTCGAAATCGTTCCGGGATTTGACTCCAGCGCCATCCTCTATGAGCCGGAGAAACTGGACGGGCGCGCGCCTGCCATCCTGAACGTAAATGGACACGACCCGCTCGGCAAAGCGGTGGAGTACAAGCAGAAGCGCTGCATCAATTTCGCCAAGCGCGGCGTCATCGCGCTGAGTCTGGAGTGGCCCGGTTTTGGAGAATTGCCACAAGCCGAGAATGCCCACGATTATGGCGCCCATCTTGATCTGGCAGGCGCGAATGCGCTTGGATTCTTTTACCTCGCCATGCGGCGCGGGCTCGACTACCTGGCATCCTTGCCGCATGTGGATTCTACTCGGCTTGGGGTGACGGGTCTATCCGGCGGTGGCTGGCAAACCATCGTGCTGAGTGCGCTTGACGAGCGCGTAACCGTTATGGTTGAAGTTGCGGGCTTTGGCTCGCTCGAATCCAACTTGACTCATCCCGTGGACACGGATGAAGTAGAGGAAAATCCCACCGACTTTACCGAGGGTGAGGACTATCCATTCCTCGTGGCCCTGCGCGCGCCGCGTCCCACTTTGTTGATCCACAACGCTGAGGACGATTGTTGCTTCCGCGCCGCCCTGGTGAAGCCCTACACCTACGACCAAATGCGGCCCTTCTTCAGGATGATGGGAAACGAAGACGCGCTGGCCTGGTACGAGAATCGAGATCCCGGCACACATAACTACCAGCTCGACAATCGCGAACACTCCTACCAATTCATTACCAGGTACTTTCATCTCAGTGGCCCAGCGGAGGAAATCCCGAGCGACGATGAGATCAGAACTCCCCAGGAATTTACCGTGGGACTGCCCGCGGACAATCTCACCATTGCGGGTCTGGCAAAGAAAATGGGTTCAAGCATAATACGGCCCGAGATCCCGACGGAAGCAGGAGCCCGCACGACGTGGATCCGAGAACAGCGTGACCAATTGCAAAAGGTAATCCGGCTCAAAATCGTGTCAGTCCAGAATGCTTGGCGAATGTGGAACAGCAAAAACAAAGGGCTGGAAACACTCTCCTATCGGTTCGATTACTCGGACGGCCTGAGCGCCACGGGCATGTGGCTGAAGGCGATCAATGCGCCGCCCAACGCAACGGCGACCATCGTGCTCAATGACAAAGGTAAGAAAGCCGCCGGCGAAATTGTTTCCGGCCTTGTCAACCGAGGCGGGCAAGTCCTGGCCCTCGAGCCCATATTTAACGGCGCGACCACCCCACAGCTTCCTGATCCCACGGATTGGGAATTGTTGGTGGCGACGACGGGCGACCGGCCGCTCGGGCTGCAAGTGGCCCAACTGCTGGGCGCGGCTCGCTGGCTTAGAGGCAATAACGGCGGCGCGCCATTGCGGGTGGAAACCGAAGGCATCCGTAGCCAGGTGGTTGCTTTGGTGGCTGCAGCGATTGAGCCCGGCGCATTTTCGGAGATCGTGAACAGCCACGGGATGAAAAGCTTGAGCTACTTACTGGAAACTCCCGTCCCGTTCCGCTCGGCGCCGGAACTTTTCTGCCTCGACTTCTACAAATACTTTGACTTGGATCGCCTCGCCGCCATGGCCGCTCCCGTCAAAATCACTACCACCTCATATGTGGAGAAGTCAGAGCACAAAAAGGCTGGAGACTGAAAGGATTTTTCGGGCTGAGGACGGCCGAACAAGCCGTCCTTATACCCGGAAGAGTTTCCCGCCCGCGAAGCGATCGGACTCCCTACCTACCAATAGAACTTCAATGCGAACTGGATCTGTCGCGGCGTATTCGCCGTTTGGATAAGCCCGAAAGCGGGATCGTCCTGGACCAGATCGTCGATCTGCGGGAACGTTGGATGATTGAATGCGTTGAAGAACTCCGAACGGAATTCGATCCGCATCGATTCCTTCACGTGCCACTCCTTCCTCAATGAGAGGTCAGTGGTGAAGAATTTAGGCCCCAGAATTACGTTGCGTCCGGCGTTGCCGAAGGTGCCCTCAGCCGGGGTCATAAAACACGATGTGTTGAACCAAGTCGTGGTGTTGTGTGGAGCGCCACTGTTGGGATTGCAAGTCATGTCCGGGCGCGGGCTGTTGCCGCCGGAATTCGAATAATCCACGGAGGTAATGGGTGTAAACCAATTGCCACTGTTGTACGACCAGATCCCGTCGGTGATCCAGCCGCCGATGATGGCGTTCAGCACAGGGCCCACATTCGAGGCATAGGCGCGGCCCCGCCCAAACGGGAGCTCATAAGCATAATAGGCGGTGACGCGATGCCGGGAGTCGAAGTCGGCATTGCCATACTCCCAGAACTGATGGTTGTAGTCGCGGAAGAACCCGCCATTGTTACTGCCCAGGTTGGAACTCGACGCGATGTCCAAAGCATGGCTCCAAGTGTAGGCCAGGTTGAAACTGAAGCCGTGCGATTGCCGGTGACGCAGGGTAATGCCGAGCCCATTGTAGTTGGAGTAGGCATTGGACAGAATGTCGAAAGTCTCGCTGTTCAGTGAAGGAATGGGCCGGCGCGGCTGAATGTCGCTGGTAGGGTCCGCGCTAGGCGTGGCCTGGTTGCCCACAGCACCGTTGATCAAGTGCGTTCCCTTATTGCCCATGTAAGCTACTTCCAGCGAGGTGCTGTATCCGAGGTCGCGCTGCACGGTCATGTTCCATGATTGAATGTAAGCGTCGGCAAAGTCTTTCTGAAGCCGGGTATAGAAGACGCTGGTGGGGTCAAACCCGGAAGTGATGGCGTTGGCCGGGAAGCCATTGCCAAGCACATTGACGATGGGATTCACCTGCGTGGCGCTGACGGCGTAGAACACCGCGTCAATGTAGAAGGGTGGATTGAATCCCGGGCTGGGGTTGCTGTAGGTCCCGATTTCCTCCGCTTGCCAGTAGAGTCCATACGACCCACGCAGGACAGTCTTGGGATTCAATTGATAGGTCACGCCGAGGCGGGGCGCCCAATCATTGTGTTGCGCATCGTTGAGATACTTGCCCACCAACTTGGTCGGAAAAAGGAAGCCGACAGGCAGCGTGGCGGCTTTGGACAAATTGTAAACGTTGTCGAAACCGAGTGACGCTTGCGCGTTGTACTTTTCATAGACGGGAGTGTGGTACTCCCAGCGAAGCCCGGCATTGAGCGTGAGCTTGGGTGAAGCCCTCCAGGTGTCGCCCCAGAAGGCCCCGTAGTTACCGCGCTTATAGTCGATATTATGGAAGCTGGCGATGTTAGCTTCCACCGGCATCCCAATCAGAAAGTCCGCGAAGCCCGACCCCGTGAAAAGGCCGACATAGCTGAATTCGCCGCGGCTGCCGCAGGGCTGAAGGATTGTAAACTCCGACGGCCGGCCTTCGAACCCCATGTTCATTGAATGCTTGCCGCGTACCACGTTGAAGACGTCGCGATACGTGAACACATTGGTGATTTCCAGAGTGGGCTCGCAGCCCCCCGCACCGAGTTGCCTGACATCGGAAAAGTTGAAGTTGGGAAGGCCGCCGTTGATGCCAGGGATAAAAGGAATGCCGGGAATACCCAATGCTTGCGCGACGTTGACGTTGGTCAGCAGCGCCACCTGATTAAGGTTCAATCGACCGTAACCGAGCCGGAAATCGTTCACAATCGTGGGGGAGAAGACGTGGGTGATACCGAGAGCAATCCCCGCAGTGGTGAGCTTCGTTGTGTTCCCCGTCTTCGCCCCGTTGGTGGCGCCCACGGCCAGGCCGGGCAGCGTGCCCGGGTTAAACTGGTTCTCATTGGAGTAACTGACTCGCGCGAAGATGGGCGTGAATTGATTGAGTTGATGATCCACTCGGACGTCGAATTGGTCCGTGTCAATCTTGCGAATGGGATTATAGGCGAATTGGTTGGTGCCCGGAATATTAGGGTCGGCAATCAGCGCGGCTACTTTCAAGGCCACAGGGTCCAATTGGGTGGGAGTGATTTGCTGATTGAGGTAAGGCTGGCCCGTGGTGGGATCGATGATTGTTCCCAGAAAACCATCACTGAAGTTGCCGGTTTTTTCATCCGCGGTGGGCACGGTGGAAAGGAAGGTCTGAGCCTCGCGCCGGCGGGTTCCCTCATAATCACCAAAGAAGAAAGTGCGGTCACGCTTGATGGGTCCACCGGCGGTGAATCCGAACTGATTACGCTTGAGTGGAGGTGCCCCTTGGGTGGCATAGTCAAAGAAATTGCGCGCGTCAAGTTTGTTGTTGCGGAGGAATTCCCAGGCGTCGCCGTGGAACTGATTGGTGCCGGATTTGATGGCCACATTCACGGCCGCGCCCCCTCCCCGGCCAAATTCCGGACCGTACCCGTTGGTCTCCACCTTAAATTCTGCGATGGCGTCGGGCGGAGTCCTCACCATATAATCCGTGCCGTTGCGGAGATCGGGGGAAAGATTGTTGTTGTCTACCCCGTCGAGCATGATGTTGTTGTCATAGGTACGGCCGCCGTTGGAGGAGAATCCGCCCGCGTCGGAATTCCTTGCGCCGGGCTCGTGGGTGGCCGTCCCCGCGGAAAGGCTGGCAAGGTCCAGGAAATTGCGGCCATTTAGGGGAAGGTTCACCACCTCCTGGCTCCCGATTACCTGGCCCAGGGTCGCGTCACCGGTCTGCAGAACCGGGGCGTCGCCCCTGACCACCACCTGCTCCTTGATGGAACCGGTTTTGAGTGTGATGTCAATACGCAGGCTCTGAGCGACGTTGAGGGTCAGGTCGCGTTGCAGGTAGGTCTGGAACCCTTGCTTGGAAGCTTCGACGTTGTATGGGCCTGGCGCCAGGAAGGGGACTGAAAAGTCTCCGCTGTCATTTGTGTCTGTGCTGCGCTGGGTTTGCGTGCCCACATTGGTCACGACGACATGTGCGCCCGGGACCACGGCGCCCGAGCTGTCGCGCACCAGGCCAGCGATGGTTCCGGATTCCACTTGCGCCCGCGCGGCGCCGGCAAATAGCAGAAGTGAAACTGCGACGTATAGTCCCGCATGTGCGCGCTGAATTCGAAGCGTAGACTTGGTCATCTCTTCCTCCTCGATGAGATTTTCCTTCTTTGGGGACCCTGAACCCGACATTAACATTCCACTTGGATGATCCCTGTCCGGGAAATGTAACTTCACACTCTTATGGCTGAATTTATTTTGCCTGAAGGCAAAAGTCAAATTCGACACCGAGACTGATGCTCGGGCGCTTATTATCCGAGAATATACACGCGAGGGCCACGCCGCCGGCCCTAGGCAAGATAAAAGACTTGTTCAAGGCGCAGGAAGGATTCGTCTGGACGCCGGCCGTCCAACGACTCAAAAAATTCCGCCATCTCGCGCTGCCAGCGCTCGTTGACCTCGGTTTGCGCCATCCCTTTGAGCGCCCGCTTGAGGCTTGGAGTCTCAAAGTACCCGACCAGCAAGCCGTCTTCACGCAGAAACAGCGAGTAATTATGCCAGCCGGTTTTTCGCAACGCGGACAGCATCTCCGGCCAAACTGCTTTGTGCCGCTTCTTGTATTCCTTCAGACGATCTTTTTTCACTTTCAACAAGAAACAAACGCGCTCCATCCTAGCCTCCATGTCTGGCCGCAATTTTTCTCCATACTAGAGTTGTCCCAATTTGCTTCGCGTTCAGCCCTGCCAGGCGCCGATCCTGGCGCTCCAAATCTGTGGCGGAGTGTATAACTGTAAGTCGCTCCAGTCAATTTCTTGTGCCTTTCGGGCGGGCTCTGCTGGCAAGCCGGCCATGATATGAGGGACTTGGTTCCATGAAATATTGCTGGAAGATGGTAGAATCGCAGGCGTTCGGAGTTTCAACATATCCCAGTAAAGAGGAAGGGTTGAATGGGCAAGAATAAAAAAACAGCGGTGGTGAAAAAGGGTGGACCACCAATGCACTCGAAGTTTGGCACGCCCTCGGTGCAGGTGGGATTGGTGGGGCTGGGCTATGTAGGGCTTCCGTTGGCGCTTTTGTTTGCGAGCAAGGGATTGCGGACGACGGGTTTTGACATAGACGCGGAAAAGATCAAGAAGTTGGAGCGGGGGGAGACTTACATCCGCCACATTCCCGCGGCGGAGATCAAGGCCCAGGTAGACGCGAAGAGGTTTCGGGCCAGCGCGGATTTCCGCGGGCTGCGCGAGATGGATGTGATCATCATCTGCGTCCCCACACCCTTGGACCAACATCGCGAGCCCGACCTTTCATACATCCGCAACACGGCGGAATCGATTGGCGAGTACCTGCGGCGAGGTCAGTTGGTGGTGCTCGAGAGCACCACGTATCCGGGGACGACCGAAGAATTGGTTCTGCCAATCCTGGAACGCTCGGGGTTGCACTGCCCGGTGGAGGCGTACTCGGCGGCGAACAACGTAGTGGAAGTGAAGGACGGCTCAGAGGGCGAATTCCTGCTGGCCTTTTCCCCGGAGCGGGAAGATCCCGGGAACAAGAATTTCAAGACACACCAGATTCCGAAAGTCGTTGGGGGCGTCAACGCGGCGAGCGCTTGGGCGGCGCGGGCACTTTATGGCCAGGTGTTTGACCGGACCATGGTGGTGAGCTCGTCCCGGGCTGCGGAGATGGCCAAGCTGCTGGAAAATATCTATCGCTGCGTGAACATTGCCCTGGTGAACGAGTTGAAGCAGGTATGCATGCGAATGGGGATCGACATCTGGGAAGTCATCGAAGCGGCCAAAACAAAACCGTTCGGGTTCACCGCGTTTTATCCCGGGCCGGGGTTGGGGGGACACTGTATTCCCATCGACCCGTTTTACCTGACCTGGAAAGCGCGCGAGTACGAAGTGCCGACGAGGTTTATTGAGCTGGCTGGGGAAGTGAACTCGGCCATGCCCGAGTTCATCATCGAGTCGCTCATTGAAGCGCTGAACCGGCAAAAGAAGTGCCTCCTGGATGCGCGCGTTCTGGTTTTGGGAGTGGCGTACAAGAGAGACATCGACGATTTGCGCGAGTCGCCGTCGCTCCGGATTATGAAGCTGCTTCAGGAGCGAGGGGCGCGGGTGGATTACAACGACCCTTATTTTCCGGCCTTGCACAAAATGCGTCACTACAATTTCAAACTCGCTTCAGTGGAATTGACTCCTTCCAACCTGGCGGAATACGACGCCGTGATTATATCCACCGATCACTCCAGCTACGACTATGAGGAGATCGTACGCTCCAGTCGCCTGGTCATCGATACCCGCAACGCCACCCGCCAGGTGAGGGGCGGCGACGAAAAAATTGTCAGGTGTTGAACGGAGGACTATCCTATTCGCAAAATTCGGATTGCACAGGTGCGGCTCGACCAGGGCGAACTGCACGCCGTTCATCATGTCCTGAAAAGCGGAATTTTACGCCAGGGGAAGGTGACGGAGGATTTTGAGAATCGATTCGCGCGGGCGGTGGGCGCGCGCTTTGCAGTGGCCGTCAATTCGGGCACGGCGGCACTGTTTCTTTCCTATCTTGTGATGCTCAAGCCGGGTGACGAAGTGATTGTCCCCGACTTCACCTTCGCCGCCACCGCATCAATGGCCACGGCGGCCGGACTCACGCCAGTGTTTGCCGATGTCGACCCCAGGACCTTCAACCTTGATCCGGCGGATGTGGAGCGGCGAATCACGCGGCGGACGCGCGCGCTCGTTCCGGTCCACCTGTTTGGTTACCCGGCGGATATCGCCCGGCTGAGTGCTTTGGCCAGACGGCATCGATTGCGGGTGATTTGGGATGCTGCGCAGGCACATGGGGCGCGTTTTCGCGGGCGGGACGTGGGATCCTTTCGCGATGCCGCCTGCTACTCGTTCTATCCCTCGAAGAATTTGACGACCGGAGAAGGTGGGATGATCACCACATCCGATCCATCACTTGCCTCTGAGTTCCGGCTGCTTCGCTCGCACGGCGAAGAAAGTCGCTATTTTCACATTCGCATCGGATTCAACTTTCGCATGACTGACGTGGCCGCCGCCCTGGGCCGAACACAGTTGGCAAAGCTCCCGGCGGCAGTTCGAGCACGCCGGAGAAATGCCGCGGCTCTTGCTCGTGGGCTCCAAGGACTGCACGGTCTCGTAACGCCGCGCGAGGCCGCGGGCATTTTGCCGGCCTTTAATTTGTTTACAGTTCAAATTAATCCCGAGAAATTGGGCATGTCGCGCGACGAATTTCAAAACGCGCTCGCCGAGCGCGGAGTGGAATCTGCAGTCCACTATCCGATTCCGCTCCACCGTCAACCGATTTTTCAGGGGAAGGGCATCGACGCGAGGTTCCCTGTGAGCACGCGGCTTGCCCGGACCGTTCTGTCACTGCCTGTCCATCCGGAATTGAGCAAGAAAGATTTGGAGAGAATCGTCCTGGCAGTTCGTGCCGTGGCTGGATCCCGATAGCGAGCGCACGAAAATTTCCTGAAAAAATATCGCAGGAAATCACGGCGCGATTTTCGTCGTCGCGGCGCCAGACTTCGCCTTTAAATTGGTCAACCCCTTCGAGCATAGGAAGCGGCGGGCAGCAAATTCACTTTCGTTGCTTGAGCAAGCGCTGGAGTCGAACGAGGGTGGTTTTGGCGCGCCGGATCTGACTGCCCACTTGATTCGGGGCCGTGCCCCCAATCACATTTTTCCGGCCCACCGCGTTCTCCGGAGAACTCGCGACGGCGTGCAGCATCGCGTCCCAGGCGGGAATACAAGCGCGAGCCTCCTCTGCGGAAAGTTCCGGAAAAGTTTTTCCTCTGTCGACGCAATGGCGGACCAGCTTGCCCACTTGCTCGTGAGCTTGGGCAAAGGGGATGCCACGACGTACCAGCTCATCAGCCAAGTCTGTGGCCGTGAGGAAGCCGCGCGCGGTCGCAGCCTTCATGCGGTCTGGGTAGACGCGCAATGTTGCCACCACGCGCGCTGTGATTTCAAGCGCCGTGCGTGTTGTATCCACGCCGTCGAAAAGCGCTGCCTTATCTTCCTGGAGGTCACGGTCGTAGGCCATCGGGAGGCCTTTCATAAGCGCCAGCATTCCAGCCAATCGCCCCAAGGTGCGTGCGGCCTGGCCGCGTACGAGCTCCATGGCGTCCGGGTTTCTTTTCTGAGGCATGATGCTGCTTCCGGTCGAATAGGTGTCGCCGAGCTCCACAAAGCCAAACTGAGGCGTCGAATAAATGATCAAGTCCTCCGCGAGGCGGCTGAGGTGGACGTGGGTCAACGAGCACACAAAAAGCAGCTCGCAGACAAAGTCGCGGTCTGAAGTTGCATCCATACTGTTCTGCGCCACGCGAGCGAATCCCAACTTTCGCGCCAGCCGCGCGCGATCGATGGGATACGAAGCCCCGGCCAACGCGCCCGCGCCCATGGGGAGTTCGTCGGCGCGCCGGCGGCAATCCTCCATACGCTCCCAGTCTCGTGAAAACATCTCAAAGTAAGCAAGCAGGTAATGGGCAAACAAAACCGGCTGCGCGGGCTGCAGGTGAGTGAAACCGGGCATCACCGCCTTCGGGTTTTGATGAGCAAGACCGTGCAGCGCGCGAAGTAATTCGAACGTGGCGGCTTCGAGTTCCGTTACGGCATCTTTGACGTAGAGACGAGCCTCCGTGGCCACCAGGTCGTTGCGGCTTCGGCCCGTGCGAAGTTTCTGTGCCACGGCCCCCACTTCTTGCGCCAGGCGACCCTCCACCCAGGTGTGAATGTCTTCACTCGATTCGCGCCGCGCCCAGTGGGGATGGCTCTCGATGTAGCGGCGTATGGCATCCAGGCCGCGCGCCAATTTTCGGACCTCGGAAGTACGCAGGACACTGGCCTCGCCCAGGCATTCCACATAGGCCCGATTGACGCGGAGATCGTAAAGAATCCATCTCTGGTCCAGGGAAAAGGACTCGGAGAATTTTTCAAAGAGTTCGTCGCGGCGATGTCCAGCGAAGCGGCCGCCCCAGAGTTTCATCGTACTCTCCTGCCCGAGCGGCCTCGGGCACTTTGGGCGGCTCTCTTCGCTGCGGCAAGCCGAACCGGGAGGCCAAGGATATTGATGAAACCTGCGGCATCCTTCTGGTCGTAATCGGACTTCATCGTGAAGCCCGCGATGCTCGTGTCGTAAAGCGAATACGGGGACTGCCGGTCGAGGATCCGGACATTTCCTTTGTAAAGACCGAGGGTCACGGCCCCGGTCACGTTTCGCTGGGTCACTGAAACAAAACCATCCAGGGCCTCGCGCAGCGGGGTGAACCACAAGCCGTAATACACGAGCTCGGCGTAGCGCAACCCCACGTGCTGTTTGTAATGAAAGGTCTCCCGGTCCAGGCAGAGGGTTTCAAGTTCGTGGTGCGCGATGTGCAGCAGAGTCCCACCGGGCGTTTCGTAGGCTCCGTGAGATTTGATGCCCACCAGGCGGTTTTCCACCAAGTCGATCCGGCCCACGCCATTCCTTCCTGCCAGCGCGTTCAGGGAGTCGAGTAAGCGGATGGGGCCCAGTTTTTTGCCATTGATCGAAACCGGAACGCCCGCTTCAAAACCCACGGTCACCACCGTTTCGCGATCTTGCGCGTCCCTTGGGCTCACGGAGAGTTTCCATGCTTCCTCGGGAGGATCACCAAGTTTTGTCTCCAGCGGACCGCCCTCGTGGCTCAGGTGCAGGATATTCTGGTCGCGGCTATAGGGCTCCTTTTTGGTGACGGGCACAGGGATGTTGTGGTGCCGGGCATAGTCAATGGCGTCTTCGCGCGAACTGATTTTCCATTCGCGCCATGGCGCGATTACGCGCAAATGGGGGGCAAGCGCTTTGTAAGCCATTTCAAAGCGAACCTGGTCGTTGCCTTTGCCTGTGCACCCGTGAGCAACGGCGTCAGCGCCGCAGGCCAGCGCCACCTCCACCTGCCGCTTGGCAAGCACAGGGCGCGCCAACGAAGTGCCGAGCAGGTATTTACCCTCGTAGACGGCGCCCGCCTGCAATGCTTTCCAAACATAATCGGTAATGAATTCCTGACGGAGATCTTCAACAAAAACCTTGCTGGCGCCGCTGCGAATCGCTTTTTTGCGGACAGCTGAGTAGTCGTCACCCTGGCCCACATCGCCGACCATGGCGATGACCTCGCATCCGTAGTGCTCACGCAGCCAGGGCACGATGATGGAGGTATCCAGCCCTCCCGAATACGCCAGCACCGCCCTTTTTATTTTTCCATTTTGACTCGAAGAAGATGGCATACCCCCGCCTTTCCAAATGAGTTCATTGTCCGGATGAAAGCGATGTTAATCAGATGAAATTCGCGTCACGACGCGAGGAGTCCCATGATTTTCTTACGCAGACGCAAAGCTTCGTGGGTGCCTGCCGTGGCGACAAAAATTGTGTCGTCGCCCGCCACCGTTCCCATTACTTCCTGCCAATGCTCGGCGTCCAGCCCTACCGCCACCGAATGCGCGTTGCCCGGGTGCGTTTTGATAATTACGAGGTTGAACGCGGGGCGGACTTCGCGCACAAATTCCTTCAGAATCACGGCAAACTCGGGCTGGGGCGGCGCGGAGACGGGAACGTGGTTAGGCTCGCGGTATCCCTCGCGCGTTTTGACCAGGCCCAACTCTTCAATGTCCCGGGAAACTGTCGCCTGGGTCACACGGATCCCTCGCCGCTCAAGCCTGCGCCGCAAATCCGACTGTGTCGCGACGATGCCCGTCCGGAGAAGTTCCAGGATCTGGCTGCGCCGATAAAGGTTGTCCATGCAAATTTATACAGACGACTTATAAATACTCTATTGGGGAGAATTTGGCAAGAGGAGGAGTGGAAACTGCCCTCTTCGAACGCGCTGGGAATTCGAGAGGAGTACGGCCCGGGAAGATGGCTCCTCCGGGCCGCCCATTCTGGGAATCAATTTAGTACAAGAACTCTTCTGCCCGGCTCGTATTCCACCTGCCCTACTTAGACATGCCGGGGAAGCTCATTTTCTGCGGTTCGCCTTTGATTTGTGAAGTTTCGCCCGTTAGGGTCTTTTCGAGGATCATAGAGTCCGTATCGGAATTCATTTTCACCAGACCGTAGGGTGAAACCTTGGTCGAAGCCCAAGCATCAGTGGCCCCGCCTGACGACTGGGAGTGATAATGGTCGCATACAAAGACCCCGGCGGGAACCGTCACCGTCTCCGTTCCGACTTTCTCGCCGCGACCGCCGGCAGCCCCGCCCGGCTGTGATTTGGGCACGTTTTTCGCCATGTTCATCATCATCCCCGTAGGCATTTCCATCGGCGGCCGGCCTGCCATCTGCATGATCATCCGCTTGATCCCCGCCTTGTCTCCGCCCATCACCATAAGTTGTTTCATTACCGTTCCCGCGCCTTTTCCATCCAGCATGCGCGTTTCCAACCAATAACCGTCTGCGCCATCCACCGATTCCTTGCCCACCACCGCGAGCACTACATTCATTTTGCCTGCTTTGGTGGTCATTTCGTATTGGGCTCCGGCACCGACCACGGGTTTGAACTCACCCGGTATGTTGGGCATGTTCATGCCCATCTGGGCCCAAGCGGCGGTTGCAAGTCCCGTACACATTGCGAATGTTAGGAAAATATTCCTGACGAATTTCATTGGCATCTCCCCCTTTAATCTCTGAATAGAAATGTCACGCCGGTTGTCTCAACAAGGCGCAGCCTAAACTCCTTCTAGCTCCATGAAGCGAGTTTTCTTGAAAGCCTCCCACAAAGCTTCCCCGTATTGTTCCTTCGGAACGAATTCCCGGACTTTGAATGCGATGCCAAGTTTCGCTTCATCGACTTCTGCGCCCTTTTGTGGCAGGTAGTCGAATACGCCGCGATTCATTCCGTAGTAGGCACAGAGCCAAAAGCCATCCGGAGTCTCGATGGCGTACAGGCCACACGCCAGAGGCAACGGGCGCGCGGGGTCTACCGAGACCTTCACTTCGGCATCCACAATCGTGCCTTTAATGTTGGTTGAAGTGACCGGAGCAACTGTCGGAGATGAACTCATGGTTTTTTCCGTATCGTATGACAGGTGGTCATTTCAGTGTATTGCGAGAGAAACATACATCGATTGGAACCCATTCGTCAATCAGCTTGGGCTGATTATGAGCCGGGTTTCAACACGATGACCCGCAGTTGTCCGTCCGTACTCCACGTGCCCCCCGTGGCGGTCATGCCCTGGCTGAGTGGGTTGGGACGTGTCACCAATTGTTCCTCGGCCACTGCACCCGAAACCATCAGGTCAGCGCCCACCTTCTCCCGCTCCAGATCAATCTGGGGGTCGATGGCGTGAGATACCACTCCGGGATGAACGTCAATTCCGATATCATGGGTGCTCGCCGCCAGCCAGATGCCTCGCCCGTCAGCGGTCTTGATGGGGGTTTGCCAAAGGCGCAGGTGATGCCGTTTGGCGAAGGTGTTGAACATTTTTTCGAAGGCGAGTTGTTCCTGCTTCCCGTACAGATAAAGGTCTGAAACCGGCGCCTTCCCATAGCCCACATCCTGGATGGCGGCGCGAGTGGAGCGCGATATCGAGCCTCCCGTGGCTTGCTCGGGAATCTCCCAGCCGGCCTGCTCGAATGCGTTAAGGATTTCCGCTTGACTTCCCACGAAGATGAGATTCAGCGGATCTCCGGGCTTGCCCGTTTTTCCTGAAGCGCGTTGGGGCGCATCCGCCAGCAACTTGATGATGGCGTTGCGCACATCGGATGGCAACTCCCCGGTGACCACAGACGAAAAAACTCGATGAAGTTCCAGTGGCTTATCCAGAACGATATTCAAATCGGTGCCCGCGGGAAACTCAATCGTGGTATTCGGCGTGCCCACTTTCTTCTGTGCATCCTGGCCGAGCGTGCCCAACTTGCCCAGCGCCTTGTCAATCAGCGAAACCGCCAGTTCGCTGGCCAGAACGCCTTGAACTGTTCCCTCCGGCAAGACAGATTCCTTTGCGTTCTCGACTTCAGCCACGTGCCCGGTGAAAGAAATGGCTGATTGGCTGGAAATCACCAGCTGGTCGAACTGTATCTTCAGGCGCGCGCGGTCCGTAGGACTGGAGCTGGGGATGATTTTCGTAAGGGTTCCGCTGACCACGCTTCCCAGCGGAATGGCCGTCCCGTCGGCTCCAGCAACCTCGCGCACTATTTTCGCCGTGACGGGCGATCTCAAGTGTGAGGTTTGCGTGCTCACGCCAGTATCCAGACGAACGAAGAGCCGCGTGCCGGCGGGCAGGGAAGTGTCGGCGGTTTTCTCAACGCCAGGGGGAGACGCAACCCCGCCAAGCTCATGCGCTGCACTCGCGGGGCTCGTCGCGTTCATCTTCGCCACGAACATAAGACCGACGAACATGACTAGGAGCGGTTTATGCCCCTGGGCATTGTTTACAAATGCAAAAGAGGAGGTGCGCAGTTTGGGCCGGAACTCAGTTCGTGGGCCTGACCAGTATTTGTAACCCATGGGCTTGGAGAATTGTAACATCCTGGGATTTGAGGCGCTACCGCCAACGCGAATTATTGAAGATTGCCAACCTTACTTTGGTTGACAAAAATTGACCTGGTGATATAGATTGTCTGTTTTAAAGGCGGATTAAGACTAGAAAGGAAATTCTCCAAGCCTCAATCGAATATGGTTGATGAACCCAATGCCCCCAAGCGGGATCAGCCCAGTGGTTCTGGCGAAACTCCCGCCCAAGGTCCTGCGGCGGAGGGCGAAAAAGCGGCTCCACCGCCCGCACCTCCAGGGAAACCGGCCGAAGCCGCTCCACCCAAATCCGCGGCGCCCGAAGGGAGTGGGGTTCCGGCGAAACCTGCCGCTCCGGCCAAGCCGGCCGCGGCTGCGCCACCCAAACCGCCTGCACCTCCCAAGCCTCCTACAAAGCCCGATCCGTGGGCAAGTCCGCTGCTCGAAGAGCTGAAGAAAAGATTCCCGGGCGCGATTGCCGATGCGACAATCTTTCGCAACCAGCCTTGTGTGACCGTCGCCAAGGAATCCCTTGTGGCCATTTGTGAATTCCTGAAAAGCGATGATGGCGGGAGTTACTCGTATCTTGCCGATGAGACCGCGGTGGACTATCCCAAACGCGAGAAGCGCTTTGACGTTTTCTACCAGATGTACTCCTTCAAAGTGAATGAGCGCCTGCGACTAAAGGTGTTGGCTGGCGATGGCGAAAAGATGCCAACCGTGGTCGGCGTCTGGCCGGTGGCCAACTGGCTGGAGCGCGAAGTGTTCGACATGTTCGGCATCGTTTTTGAGGGCCACCCGGATTTGAAACGCATTCTTATGCCTGACGGGTGGGTGGGATACCCCCTGCGCAAGGACTATGACATCCTTCGCCAGGATAAAGATTGGGTGCAGAACAATCTGCACATTGAAAGCGGACAGTAAAGCAGTGTTGAGTGGCAAGTGACGAGCGTGAAATAACCGGCAAGATTCAACTGACGACTGACAACTTCTTTCCAATGCCTGAAACAACCTATCTCGACGCTGATGAACTGGTCATAAACATGGGGCCGCAGCACCCCGCCACGCATGGCGTGCTGCGCGTGAAGCTGAGGCTCGATGGTGAGCGCGTGATCGGCACGGAATGCATCATCGGTTACCTACACCGGGGTGTGGAGAAGATCGCCGAGAACCGCACCTATTTGCAGTTTGCCCCCTACGTTGACCGCATGGATTACGTGGCCGCGGTCACCAACGGCATGGGCTATTGCGAGACCGTTGAGAAATTGCTCGGCGTTGAGTTGCCACCGCGCGCCCAATATACGCGCATGATTTTGGCGGAACTGCAGCGGATCGCGAGCCACTTGCTATGGCTGGGCACGCATGCCCTTGACCTCGGCGCCATGACGCCCGTTTTTTATACGTTCCGCGAGCGTGAAGAAATCCTGAAAATCTTCGAGAACTATTGTGGCGCGCGGCTCACAACCCATGCTTTCCGGATCGGCGGCTTGCAATACGATCTCTATGACGGCTTCGAGAAAGACGTCCTGAAGTTTTGCGACACTTTCCCGGGCATGATTGACGAATATGAAACGCTGTTGACCACCAACCGCATCTGGATGGAGCGGACCAAGAACGTGGGCGTGCTTAAGCCGGAAGATGCGATAGCCTTGGCCGTTTCCGGCCCTGTCCTGCGCGGGTCGGGCGTGAAGTGGGACATCCGCAAAGCCCTGCCCTACGAGGCGTATGACAAGGTGGATTTTGAAGTCCCCATCGGCAAGAACGGGGATACGTACGACCGTTACATTGTGCGCGTCCAGGAGATGCGCCAGTCCGTACGCATCATCCGGCAATGCGTCGAGCGGATTGCCCCCGGACCGATTTTCGGCAAGGTGGGCAAGGTGATCAAGCCTCCGGTGGGCGAGGTTTATCATTCCATCGAGGCGCCCAAAGGCGAACTGGGCTACCTCGTGGTGAGCGATGGCACCACGCATCCCTACCGCGTGCGCGTGCGCCCGCCATCGTTCGTAAATCTCCAGGCGCTCGATATTATGTCGCGCGGACACCTGGTGGCCGATATCGTGGCCATCATCGGAACGATTGATATTGTGCTGGGTGAAGTCGATCGGTGAAAAATTAAAAATTATGAATTATTCGCCAGGCTAGGCCCTGGGTTTTTTAATTCAAAATATTTAGTTCTTCATTTCGAATTCAACATTCGAATCCATGCTTGAAAATGTGTTCAAATTCGTGATGGGGCAGCCTCTCATCCTGGCCACCATCAAGATCCTGATCGTATTTACCGTGATGTCCGGCGTGCTGATGTACATCGTCTACCTGGAGCGCAAAGTGCTTGCCTTTATGCAGGCGCGACTGGGGCCAATGCGCGTTGGACCGTGGGGCGTGCTGCAGGCGGTGGCCGATCCGATCAAGTTGATGCTGAAAGAGGATATTATTCCGGCCGGAGCGGACAGGGCGCTGTTCCTGCTTGCTCCGGTTATCAGTGTTGCAGCGGCTTTCACGGTGTTTTCCGCCATCCCGTTTACCAGCACATTCATCATCAGCGACATCAATATCGGGATCCTTTTCATTCTCGCCGTATCTTCGCTCGGTATTTACGGAATCATTCTGGGCGGCTGGGCGTCGAACAGCCACTATCCTCTGCTGGGCTCGTTGCGCTCCGCGGCGCAATTAGTGAGTTATGAAGTGGCGGGCGGCATGGCCGTTGTCGGCGTGCTCCTGATTTCGAACTCCATGAGCCTGAGAGACATCGTCCTGAAGCAGCAGCAAATGGGCGTATGGAACGTTTTTATTCAGCCCTTCGGATTTTTTGTCTACCTCGTGGCGGCCATCGCGGAAACCAACCGGAGCCCTTTTGACCTTCCCGAAGCTGAGTCCGAATTGACCGCGGGCTTCCATACCGAATACAGCGGCTTCCGCTTTTCGCTTTTCTTCATGGCCGAGTACACCGCCATGATTTTGGTTTCGTGCATTGCCGTCACTTTGTTTTGGGGCGGATGGCTCCGTCCGTTTGCCAGTTATCATTGGATGGATTTCCTGAATTACACTCCCGTAGTGGTGTTTCTAGCGGCGGCCGTGGCGATCGTGCTGGGCGCGCGGAAGAATCCTGTCGCAATGGAGAAACTGGTCCTCTTCGGTATAGCGGCGGCCTTCGCGGTGCTCGCCGGCGCTCTGACGATCCCGCTGGTGACAAATGCCATCCAGGGCATCTTCTGGTTTTCGGCCAAAGTGTTTGTTTTCCTGTATGCGTTTATTTGGTACCGCGGAACATTTCCGCGCTATCGCTATGACCAGCTCATGAACCTGGGCTGGCGCGTCATGATTCCCATAGGCTTGGCCAACGTTATTTTGACCGCGGTCGGATGTTACATCTTCAGGGCGCACTTGGGCGTGACTGCGGTTGGAGTGCTGGGGCCCTAATGGAACGAATATGAGTGGGATCACGCTTCCCCAAATCGCTTTCCTGGCCACGTCGACGCTCGCGCTGATTTCCGCCGTGCTGGTGATTACCCGGCGAAACGCGGTTCACAGCGTGATCTGCCTGATTGTCACGCTGTTTTCGGTGGCCGGCATTTTCCTGATGCTCCACGCGGAGTTTCTTTTTGCCGTCCAAATCATTCTTTACGTGGGCGGCATCATGGTGCTGTTCTTGTTTGTCGTCATGCTGGTGAATCTGGATGTGGCGATCAAACAAGCCCAATTCAGCCGCCAGTGGCTCGTGGGCGCGTTGGCTGCTGCCGCACTTACCGCGGAACTCGTTTACGGAATCTACCTCGACAGCGCGAAAGGGTTCTCGCTGGCGAGCCGGACGCCCCCCATCGTAGAATCCAAGAACACTTCCGCCATCGCGGTTGGCCTCTACCAGACTTACATGTTGCCGGTGGAGATTGCCTCGCTCCTGCTGCTGGTGGCTATGGTGGGCGCCGTGGTCATGGCCAAAAGGAAGTTTGAATGATACCAGTCCATTGGTATCTCTATCTCGGGACGGGCTTATTCACCATCGGCGTGATTGGCGTGCTGACGCGCCGCAACGTGATCATTATTTTGATGTCAATCGAGCTTATTCTGAATGCCGTTAACATCAATCTCGTGGCGTTTTCACAAATGTTGCATTCGATCGACGGCCAGGTATTTGCCATTTTTGTGATCACCGACGCTGCTGCCGAGGCGGCCGTCGGCCTGGGCTTGATCATCGCGCTCTTCCGCAACAAGGAGACTGTGAATGCGGACGAGATCGATATCTTGAAGTGGTAAGGGAGTATGCTAGATCGCATTTGGTTAATTCCGTTGTTGCCCGCGCTGGGCGCTTTTATTCAGCTTTTGTTTGGACGCAAGCTGAAGAACGCGGCCGTGTCCCTGGTCTCGGTCGGATTGCCGGGCCTTTCGTTTGCCTGGGCAGTGGGATGCTTTCTAGCACTTCTCGGCAAGCCTGACCACACTGTCATCACAAACCTTTACACATGGCTGCCGGCGGGCATGTTTCACCTTGCCAACGGGTCCATGGGCGACCTCAGCGTTCACGTCGGCTTCCAACTCGATCCACTCTCGGCCGTGATGCTGCTGGTGGTCACCGGCGTCGGCTTCCTGATTCACGTTTATTCTGTCGGCTACATGGGGCATGAAGGCGGCTACTACCGCTTTTTCGGATACTTGAACCTCTTCATGTTTTCCATGCTCGTCCTCATCCTCGCCAACAATTATCTGATGATGTTCGTGGGTTGGGAAGGCGTGGGCCTTTGCTCCTATTTGCTGATCGGTTTTTACTTCCACCGGAAGTCGGCGAGCGATGCGGGCAAAAAGGCATTCATCGTCAATCGAATCGGCGACGCGGGATTTTTGATGGGCGTCATGCTGATGACGGTTACCTTCGGCACGTTAAATTTCAAGGAAATCACTGAGGCGGCGCGCAGCGGGCAATTTGCCGTCGGCAACGGCGTGATCACCGCCATTTGCATCTTACTGTTCATCGGCGCCACCGGAAAATCTGCGCAAATTCCCCTCTACATCTGGCTGCCCGACGCGATGGAAGGCCCCACGCCGGTCAGCGCCTTGATTCACGCCGCGACCATGGTGACAGCGGGTGTTTACATGGTGGCGCGGTCTAACGCTCTTTTTGTGCTGGCGCCCGCCGCGCTCGAAATCGTAGCGGTGATTGGCGCCGCCACGGCCATTTGGGCGGCGTCCATCGGGCTCGTTCAAAATGACATCAAGCGAGTGCTTGCTTACTCCACAGTGAGCCAGCTTGGATACATGTTTCTTGCATGCGGTGTGGGCGCGTTTGCCGCTGGCATTTTCCACGTGATGACGCACGCTTTCTTTAAAGCGCTTCTCTTCCTCGGCTCGGGCAGCGTGATCCACGCGCTTTCCGGCGAGCAGGACATGCGCAAGATGGGCGGGCTATGGAACAAGATTCCTGTCACCGCCAAGACTTTGTTTATCGCCGCCGTCGCGATAGCAGGGATTCCTCCCCTTGCCGGATTTGTGAGCAAGGACGAAATCCTCGGGCGGGCTTATGCCGGGAACACCGCGCTCTGGGCCATTGGCTGGATCACGGCAGGAATCACCGCGTTTTACATGTTTCGATTAATCATCATGACATTTTTCGGAACCTCGCGCGTTGACCATGAGGTTGAGCACCACATTCATGAGTCGCCCCGAACCATGCTGATTCCGCTGATGGTTTTGGCCGGGCTTTCGGTGGTGGGAGGTTGGATTGGCTGGCCTTCTTCCCTCGGCGGCGGGGATTGGTTTGAAAAATTTCTCGAACCAGTTTTTGAAAATCCCTTGGCGAGCGTGGCTGCCGAGACTTCTGCAAATCCTGAGTATCTGCTGATGGGGCTTTCGGTTGCCATCGCAGCCTTGGGAATCTACCTGGCCTATTTGATGTATCAGAGGCGTCCTGAGCTTTCCGACCGCGCAATGGCCGCTGCAGGGCCACTCCATAAAATCCTTTTGAACAAATACTACGTCGACGAACTCTACGACATGCTTTTTGTGAATCGCACCAAGGACGTGGGCAACGCCCTGGCGGCATTTGACATGGGAGTTGTAGACGGCGCGGTGAACGGCGCCGGTTGGTTAACCCGGACGTCGGCAACCCTGTCCAGACTCTGGGATACCTGGGTGATCGACGGACTTGTGAATGCAGTCGCATTAATGTTCAAACCCTTTAGCTGGATCGCGCGCGTGGTCCAAACAGGGTTGGTTCAGTCTTACGCCCTCCTGATCGTGGTGGGCGTGCTGGTATTCATGGCGTATTACTTTGTTCATTTCAGGCCATAAATTTGTACGCGCGACCTTTTCTCGTTTCTGATTTCTGATTTCCGGATTGTTGCTTTTAGAGAGGCTGCAATGCAATTCCTGCATGACCACATTTTGAGCGTCATCCTCTTCACCCCACTGGTGGGCATGGGTATCCTCCTGTTCATTCCGGGTGAAAACAAGAACGCCGTCCGGTGGTGGGGAAACATAGTGCTCTTTATCGATTTCCTTCTCTCCCTACCACTGGTTTTTTGGTTCTCCGCCCCCGGCGAATCCGGAAAGCAGGAGGCGCTTTTCCGATTCGTCGAGCGGCACGATTGGATTCCCTCCATCGGCGCGCAGTATCACCTGGGCATCGACGGCATCAGCTTCCTGCTGATCATGCTGACCAGCGTGCTGGGATTCATCTCCGTTCTGTCCTCGTGGTCGTCGATCCAGGAGCGGGTGAAAGAATATTACGCCATGTTCATGCTCCTCCAAGTGGGCATGATGGGCGTTTTCATGTCGCTCGATTTCTTCCTCTTCTACGTTTTCTGGGAAGTGATGCTGGTGCCGATGTATTTCATCATCGGCGTGTGGGGCGGGCCGCGCAAGCTTTATGCCGCGATCAAATTTTTCCTGTACACCCTGACGGGCTCGGTGCTGATGCTGCTTGGCATTTTGGTGCTTTACTTCCAATACCAGAAGGATACCGGGCAGTACACTTTTGCCCTCACCGAACTGATGGCGCACGCGCATTCCTGGCACTGGCTGAGCGCCAGCACCCCCTACTGGGTTTTCTGGGCGTTCATGGTGGGCTTCGCCATCAAAGTGCCCATGTTCCCCTTCCATACCTGGCTCCCCGATGCTCACGTGGAGGCGCCCACCGCGGGCTCGGTGATTCTGGCGGGCGTTTTGCTGAAGATGGGGACTTACGGTTTCATCCGGTTCTCGTTGCCCCTGTTGCCGCAAGTGAGCTCGGATCCCAGAGTAGTGAAGATCATGGTCTGGCTCTCCATCATCGGCATCGTATATGGCGCGCTCGTTTCGCTGATGCAGCGCGACATGAAGAAGCTGATCGCCTATTCATCGGTCAGCCACTTGGGATTCTGCACGCTGGGGATCTTTGCGCTGAACCCGCACGGTCTCGAAGGCAGCGTCATCCAGCAGATCAACCACGGGATTTCAACGGGCGCGCTCTTCTTGATTGTGGGCCTGATCTACGAGCGGCGGCACACGCGCGAAATTAAAGAATTTGGCGGCATCTCCAACGTCATGCCGGTTTACGCCACTCTCTTTATGATCGTCATGCTTTCGAGCGTCGGCCTGCCCTTGCTGAACGGGTTCATCGGCGAATTCACCATTCTGCAGGGCGCGTTTGAGGCGAATTGGCACTGGGCTGCGTGGGCCGTGTCAGGGATTGTTCTGGGTGCGGCGTATCTTCTCTGGCTCTACCAGCGGACCATGTTTGGGCCCGTGGATAATCCCAAGAATCAGGAATTGAAAGACCTGAACCTCCGCGAGATCATGACGCTGGTCCCGCTGATCATTTGGGCCTTCTGGATTGGACTTTATCCCAAGCCATATTTTGACGTGCTCCGCGAGCCGGTGAAGGCGATTGTCCAAAGCGTGCATCCCGATTTCTATCCGACATCAGCAAAAGCCGCCACGCCCGCGGTGGCTCCGCTTCAGGTCAAGGCTGAAGCGGACCAGCCTAAGAAGGCAGCCGAAACAAGCAAGCCACTGGCACGCTCGAAGAATGCGCCACCCTCCGTGAAGCATCGCGCAGGAGCTGCCCGCTGATGTGGAATAATTTTTTCAATCCGCTCGACTACGCGGCTATGAAGCCGGAGATCCTCCTCACGATTTTCGCCCTGGCGATCCTTCTGGCCGACCCGATCCTCTTTCGGGATAAGCGCGACAAATTCTGGAACGCGATCTTCGCCGCCCTCGGCCTGGGCTTTGCCCTGCTTCAACTGGTCTCGTTTCGCAGAGGATTTCCCGGCGGTCTGCCCGCCCAGACCTTCGACGGGCGATTTACCCTCGACCTTTTCGCGATCGTCCTCAAGCTCATCATCGTACTGGCAACTTTCCTAGTGGTGATGATCTCTTTGCACTATTTGGAAATCGAAGAGGCGAACTTCGGGGAGTACTATGCCCTCCTCTTGTTGTCGGCCGTGGGCATGATGTTCATGGTTTCGAGCACCGACCTCATTGTGCTCTTCCTCGGCTTGGAGTTGATGGCGCTTTGCGAGTACGTTCTGGTGGGCTTCCTGCGCGGCGAGCGGAGGTCGAACGAAGCTGCCTTGAAATTCTTCCTGCTCGGCGCATTCTCTTCCGGCCTGCTGCTTTACGGGATGTCGCTGCTCTATGGGATTTCCGGTTCCACTAAACTCAGCGCAATCTCCCAGGCGCTGGCGGGCCGTCCGGTGACCGATCCTCTTTCCTGGGTCGCCATGGTCACACTACTGGCGGGATTATTCTTCAAGATCGCGGCCGTCCCCTTTCATCAATGGACACCGGACGCATACGAAGGCGCGCCCACTTCGATTACCGCGTTCATTTCCGTGGCGCCCAAAGTGGCCTCGTTTGCGATTCTGCTGCGGCTGCTTTTTACGGGCATGGGGCCGATGCATCTACAATGGCAGACCCTCATGATCGGAGTCGCCATCGCCACCATGACGCTGGGCAACCTGGCGGCCATTACTTCGAGCAACATCAAGCGCTTTTTCGGTTATTCCACCATTGCCCACGTCGGCTACTTGCTGCTGGGCGTGATTGCCGCCGCCGATGGCAATTCCTATGGCCTGACCGCCGTGGTGATTTACTTGTTGGTCTATTCTTTCATGAACCTTGGGGCTTTTTCCGTGATCGTTATGATGCGCCGCAAAGACTTGCTGGGCGATGAAATTGACGACCTCTCCGGCCTGATGTCGCGCGCCCCCGGGATGGCCGTGCTCATGTTGATCTTTCTGCTTTCCCTCGCCGGCATCCCGCCCACCGCAGGCTTCATCGGGAAATATTATATTTTCCTCTCGCTCATTCAGACGGGGCACTATTACCTGGCGATTTTGGGTGTGGGCTATGCTGTGATCGCGTTGTATTATTATTTCCGAATCGTCGTGGCCATGTTCATGAAGAAAGCGCCGGAAACGGGACCCTTGGTCATCGGTCCGGGCCTGTCGGTGGCCCTGGGTGTAACGCTCGGGTTTACCTTGATTATCGGAGTTTACCCGGAGCCATTCATCCAGTTGGCGCAGGATGCGATTCGCCCCTTCTTCTCGTAGCGGGAGGATTGTGTGTCTCCTCAACGGGAGAAACAAAGTGAGATTTGGGCCCAGGTCGGCTTCTATACCAGCCTGGGATTCATTATTCCGGGCGGCGTAATCGTTGGTTACGTGGTAGGATGGCTTATAGACCAGTGGCTGCACACCACCCGCATTTTTGGATTAATATTCGCGCTTTTAGGGGCCGCGGGCGGGTTGGTGGAAGTCTTGCGAATATTGACCAGGGCGGAGAAACGTGCCGACAGAGACAATCCAGACAACCGACCCGGCCCATGATATCGCGCGGGCAGAAGCACGCTTGCCGTGGCTGATGGGCGCGATTGCCTTTGCCGCTACGCTGGCGGGGGTCGCCACCGGGCACGTTCGTGCCGGCGGCGGACTGGCGTTTGGCGCGGCCTTGGCGATCCTAAACTATCGCTGGCTTCACCAGGCGACCTCGAATCTGTTTGCTGCGGGCCAAACGCGCGTTCCCAAGATGGTGGTCGCCAAGTTTGCTCTTCGCTATCCGCTGGCTTTTGCGTCGCTCTTTTTATTTTACAAGACCGAGTGGCTCCCGTTTACGGCGATTCTCGCCGGTCTCTTCGTTCCGGTGGGCGGCATCCTGATTGAAGCCATGCTTCAGCTTCGAGAAGGATTACGCATCGTAGGGCCGGGCCTTGGCCCGGCCACAGGCCGACCCGAGGGTCGGCCCTACAAGTGAGAACTCTCTATGGGCCACGAACTTTGGTTTACTGCAATCCTGAATAAACTGTTGGGCGGCGTAGTCACCGCATTGCTGGGCCAACTCGCGCTCATCAACGGATTTGAATTTGTCCGCCCCACCGATCCTGCCCATCCCATTCCCGATTATGTGGCGATGGAAATTCTGGTGGTCTTGCTCATGGTGGTGGCGGGGCTGCTCCTGCGCGCAAGACTCTCCGTGGAGAATCCGGGCAAGTTCCAGCACTTGATGGAAGTGGTGGTAGAATTCGTCCAAAGCACGGCCGACGAAATCATCGGGCATGGCGGGCGCCACTACGTCCCCATGCTGGGCACACTTTTCTTGTTCATCGCTCTCTGCAATTTGACCGGTTTGATCCCCACCCTGGCCACACCCACCGCGCAGATTCAGGTGACCCTGGGAAGCGCCCTGGCGGTATTCATCTACTACAACTTTCACGGTGTAAGCCACCACGGGATTTTGGGGTACATGAAACACCTGTGCGGCCCGATGCTCGCCATTGCGGTTCTCATGTTCCCCATCGAAGTCATTAGTAACGTGGGCCGCTTGCTCTCCCTCAGTGTTCGTCTTTACGCCAACATGCTGGTGGGTGGCATTCTGGAGAAGGTTTTCGGGGGGATGGTCCCAATTCTGGTGCCGGTGATTTTCATGGCGCTGCACGTTTTTGTGTCGCTGCTGCAGGCTTACATTTTCATGTTGCTACCGGCCATCTATATCAGCATGGCCGTTTCGGAAGAGCACTAAATTCAGGAGACAGAAGCCAGAAGTCTGGATCCAGAATCGAACCGTCGCAGATTTGATTTTCTTCTGACTCCTGACTTCTGTCTTCTGACTTCTTGTTCTGCCGTCAGCGTGAGTCCCACCTGCACGAGGGTTGGTGGGATACCACCTCCTGGCGGAATTCAAATGGCCTGCCTCGATCGGCGGGGCGGGTTTGAAGGAGGCAATTCGTGAGACGTAATATCCTGATGTTGGTAACCGCGGTTGTCGGGTTGTTCCTCGCGGCGCCGGTATTCGCGCAGACGCCGGGCGGGGGAGCAGCACCGGAGTCGCACATGTGGATCTGGATTACTTCCGGGTTCGCCATGGCGATTGCTTCGGGAGCCTGCGGCTACGCGCAGTCCAAGGCAACCGCCGCGGCTTGCGAAGGTCTGGCCCGCAATCCGGGAGCGCGCCCAGGAATTCAGTTTTCTCTTATCCTGGCACTCGTGCTCATCGAATCGATGGCGCTCTACACCTTCGCCATCATTTACCTGAAAGTGGCTTAAACCCTGCGCCCGTTCGACTGAAGGGGGAGGCTCCGGCTTCCCCCTTTTTGTTATTTGATTGTTGGATAATCGAGCGTCGGGAAGAAATTGAGTGATTGAGTCATCGGGCCATTGAGCCATTGAAGAAAAGAGTCTCTTGATGGCTCAATGCCTCAAAGTCTCGATGGCTCAATTCATCCCACTGACTACTGACAACTTTTCCATGAAAGCCGCCCTCCTCCGCCAACCCGGCGCTCCTCTGGTTGTTGAAGAAATCGACAAACCCCAGCAGGGTCCCGGCGAAATTCTGATCAAGGTCAAAGCTTGCGGCGTTTGTCACACGGACCTGCACTTGGTCGCGGGCGAATGGCGATTGTCCAAGCTGCCCCTGGTTCTCGGCCACGAGGCGGTGGGCGTGGTGGAAGCAGTCGGGGCCGACGTGAAGAATTTCAAGGTAGGCGACCGCGCCGGAATTCCCTGGATTTATTCCACCTGCGGCGAGTGCGAATTCTGCACCAGCGACCGCGAGCCGCTTTGTCCCGCGATTGTCGTCACTGGATTTATGGTAGACGGTGGTTTCGCGGAGTACGTGAAAGTTCCGGCCTCGCACGCTGTGGCTGTTCCGCCCGAACTGAGTTTTGTGGACGCAGCACCACTGTATTGCGCGGCGCTCACTGCCTACCGCGCCCTTAAAACCTCCGGCGTGCGGGTTGGAGACACGGTGGTGGTTTGGGGAGTGGGTGGGTTGGGGCACTACGCCGTGCAAATTGCGCATGCCACAGGCGCCCGGGTTGTGGCGGTGGATGTCGCCCCGGTCAAGTTGGAGCTCGCCCGTCATCTCGGCGCCGAGATTGCCATTGATGCGTCCAAAGAGAAACCTTCAGAGACCATTCGCCGACTGGGCGGAGCGCACGTGGTCGTGAACTTTGTCTGCAGCCAGGAAACCATAACCCAGGCCTTTGGGTCTTTGCGCAGAGCCGGCACTCTGGTGCTGGTGGGTTTGCCGCAGGGGGATTTCACCCTTCCTATTCGCGCCAGCGTCGCCAAGGGCATTCGAGTTTTGACATCCGCGGTCGGATCTCGGCAGGATTTGCGCGAAGTTCTCGCGCTCGCCGCGTCAGGCAAAATTAAGACCATTGGCGAATCACTGCGCCTGGAAGACATTAATAATGCCTTTGAGCGCATGCGCGCCGGAACCATCTCCGGCCGCCTGGTGGTGGAATTTCCGTAGGCTTTTTGGAGTGCGGGAGCTCGCTCCCGCTTTGATGGCGAAGCCCATTTGCTCTTTCCGCCCGACGGAGGTACCCATTCTGTACGCTTGACGTACCACGTACTATCTGCTAGGCTGGAATTTGATCCGGACCTTCAAGGATCGAAAAACCGCACGCTTTGCCGAGGGCGAACGAGTTCGAGCCTTTGAGGGCTTTCGCCATCAGGCTGAAAAACGGCTGCGGGTCCTTGAATCTGCGGCTGGTTTACACGATCTGGCCCAGCTCAACAGCAACCATCTCGAGGCGCTTTCTGGCGATCGGAAAGGCCAGTACAGCATAAGAATAAACCAGCAATGGCGAATCTGCTTCGAGTGGCCGCGAGGAGCGGATGGTCCGGAACAAGTCGAGATCGTGGATTACCACTAGGAGGTTTGTCCGTGGCACGCACACCTATTCATCCCGGCGAAATCCTTGCTGACGAATTAAATGAGGTCGGCATTTCCGCTGCCCAATTGGCTCGGACTCTTGGTGTGCCCGCCAATCGAATTTCGCAGATTATTTCCGGGAAGCGGGCCATCTCCGCGGACACCGCACTGCGCCTGGCCCGCTATTTCAGGACCTCTCCGGACTTGTGGATGAACCTGCAAAAGAACTACGACCTAGACCTTGCTCGTCAGCGGCTCGGCAAAGGGATCAACCACTTCCCACAAAGGCCCAAGGTATCTACTCCGATTCTAAATCGAGCGTGAAGGATACTATCGCAGTGGCGGGTGGCGAACCGCCCCAACTTTGAACAGAGGGCCGC
>JBGPCF010000069.1:0-32171 GCA_041481635.1 Terriglobia bacterium
GCGAGCCACTGGTAAAACGCACGTCCCACTTCGCGCCAACGATTGTCTTCCGGCGAGCCGCCCAACCAGTGGAACCACGGAACCATGCCGCTCGCCACGGTTTGGGCCATCCACAGCGTGATCTCCGGTGCGCTCTTGGAAGCGTGCCGCCAGGTCACACTGCTGTTGCTGTACGCTCCCGTGACGTTGGTGATTGTCCGCCCCTTCATCACGGACTGCGCCACGCGTCCCTGCTGCGCACAATTCCAGATCACCGTATTCCCTGAGCGCCCCTGGTGGTCGGCGTTGAACCAACCAGCAACTTCACCCAGCCTTTTCACGCTCTTCACATTTCGAATACCACCACCCAGATTTCCTACATAAATCGATTCGGGATTCTTCTCCTTCGCCACGGTATTCCATTGCTTCCAGATTTCCACCACGCGGTCCATATACACTTCGTAGTATTTACGATAAAGCAGGTTGGTGGCGTCCGTGCTTTCAGAAGGCACGCCGCCAACCTTGTCGCGATAAATCTTTTGGCAGTTCTCACAATAGCAGACGTCCAGCGAGCCCGTGCTGGGCCACCCGTTGGTGAAAAATCCATCCACCGGGTAGCGGCGGTTGATCTCGCGGTAGATGGCGGGCATTTGCTCGCTGAAGTAGGTGGAGAACGGGCAGGTGTGGAAGAGCCATGTTGACTCATCGTGCGGGCGCGGCGATCCGTCGCGATTTCTTTGGAACCATTCGGGATGGGCCTTGAGCGCCTCCCCGTAGGCAAGATTGCAATCCAGCCTCGCCACCACGCGGATATTTCGTTTCTTGGCCGCCGTCACCATTTCTCCGAAGAGGTCACGCGAGCCCAAGAACTGGCTGCGATGGTGGAATGGAATCTCAGTGGGATAGAATGCCACGATGCCGCCGCCATTCAGCAACACCGCATCCACCTTGAGCGACGCCCAATAATCCATCCACGCGCCAGTGTTCATGTTGAGTGGGTCCCGCTCGTTGAAGTTGATCTGCCCGCATCGTCGCATGGTGGTGTACCACGGGAGCGTGGACTCTTCGGCAAGCGTTTCAGGTTTGCCGGCAGTGGCAATTACCACTGAGGTTGCAGAAGCGGCGAGAAATTCGCGGCGGTTCATGATGAGGGACCTCCCTGAAGAAGATCTCCCGCCTTCAATGTAGCTCTATGAAGTGGAAGGCAGGCTGGAAGCGAAAAAGCCGGAAGTCGGCTGGTGCAGCCGTTTGAGCAATCTGAACAACCGGAAGGCACGCCGCACGTCTTTCTGGATTTGCTCTTTGAGGGCTGCCGCGTCCGGAAATTTTATCTCGTCGCGTACCCGGTAAAGGTACTTAACTTCCATCTCAGTTTCCTTAATCTCCCCAGAAAAATTCAGGAGGAAGGACTCCACGGTCAGCTTGTGGATGCCGAAGGTTGGCTTGTAGCCAACATTCGTAACCGACTCGTGCAAGGTGCCGCCCAGCCGGGTTTGGGTGATGTATACGCCGCCGCGCGGAAGCTGTTCCTCAACTGGCGCCAGATTCACTGTAGGCACTGTCTGTTTCTTGCCCACGCCGAGTCCGGTCACAATCGGCCCAGCGGAAGAGAACGGCCGGCCAAGGAGTCTGCCCGCCCGGGTGACGCGCCCTTTGGCAAGTAATTCTCGAACCCGCGAGCTTGAAACGCGCTCGCCGCGGATTTCGAGCATGGGCAGGACTTCCACAGTGAACCCTTGCTGCCGTCCCAACTCCGCGAGTTGGTGGTCGCCCCCTGACTGGTGATGGCCAAACCGAAAGTTGGGACCCACACAGACCATTCGTGGCCGCAGATTTCCGCCCAGGACGTCATGGACGAAATCGGCCGCCGAAAGACGCGCGAGTTCCTGAGAAAAAGGCAGAACAACCAGTAACTCGACACCCAGTTTTTCGATCAGCCTTGTCTTTTGTTGGAGCGACGTCAGCAGCTTGGCGGCTCGTTCGGGAGCCAGGATTTTGGTGGGATGCGGGTCAAACGTAATGGCCGCGGGCAGAGCTCCGCAGGCCTTCGCGGCTTCTACAACCTTGCGCAGCAACACTTGGTGGGCGAGGTGAACCCCATCGAAGTTCCCAATCGTCACCACGCTGGCGCTAACCGGTTCGCGAAGCTCGTTGAGGTGGTGAATGACACGCATAATGACAAAAATCGAATGTCAGAATTCCAAATTCAAAAGGCCGAATTAAATTTCCACCTTTAGACCATCGTAGGCCAAGTGCACCCCTGGCGGAAGCGTGGCCTCGGTTTCCCCGTGCATGACCTCATGAGCCATGTGCGTGAAATAAGACTGCCGTGGCTTGAGGCGTTTCACCAAGGCAACCGATTGATCGAGGCTCGAGTGGGTTGGGTGCGGCTTGTGCCGTAGCGCATCGAGGATCAGAACTCCAAGCCCATCCAGCAGACCGAGCGAGCTTTCGGGGATGGTGCTGAAATCGGTGACGTAACCCACCGGGCCGCAGCGGAAACCGAGCACTGGCAAATTCCCATGGAACGCCGGGATGGGAATCCATTCTTGCCCCCAGAGGTCGAAGGGCCCCTCAATCAGGTGGGGATCAAGCTTGGGAATTCCTCCGTAAGGATACGTTGCGTCAAAAATGTAAGTGAAAATGCGCTTGATGTTCTCCAACGTGTGGGCGTCCGAGTAAATCGGAATGGCCGCGCCCTGATTAAAGCAGAACGCCCTCACATCATCTAGCCCCATCACGTGATCCACGTGCGCGTGCGTGAATACCACGGCGTCAAGACGCTCCACTCGCTCGCGCAATACCTGCGCTCGAAAATCGGGAGTGGTATCGATCACCACCGCGCGGCCGTCGTATTCGAGCAGCACGGAGGGCCGGGTTCGTTTGTCCCGAGGGTCGGTGGACTCACAAACACGGCAATGGCAGGCAGGGAGAGGAACGCCGGTGGAAGTTCCTGTGCCCAGAAACGTTAATCTCATTTGGTGGCTTGGGTGGCGCGTTTTTGAACTTCGACAAAACTGAGGCGAAGTTCATAGAGGACTTCGTCCAGAAGCCTGGATTCATTCTCCGTCAAGTTGCCTTCAGTTTTTTCCTGGAGGACGTCCAGGAGGTCGATGGTCATTCGAGCATTCACCAGATCCACGGGAAGGCGTTCGCCGCCGGGGCCGGGCAACAGACCCAACTGAAACATGGCGGTCGTGCTCAGATAAGAGACGAGAGTGGCAAAACCGGAAGGTGCTTCCCCGGTGGCCTGGTCAGAAAACATCTCTTCAGGCGCCTCGGCTGGGCCTGCCGCCGCAGGCCCTTCGGAAAGCTGCGCCTTTTCGGGCTCGCTTGGGCGAGGCTCCCCGTCCTCCTTGAAGGCCCGCCGGTCCACTACTTTAAAGCCGGATGTTTCGTCATTGTCATCAAGCATGCGTACCCCATTCCCCCCCGGGGGCAGGCGACTGGCGCTCACCACCGCCTCCTCGACCTGGTCTCAGGTCCAAGTTGAAACAAGAAGTCTAGCAACAAATCCTATCGACAACAAGACCGACATTGGCCGGACAATCATCGCACTTTGCCCGGCGCGCGTTCTCGCTTGGCAACCTGCATTGAACTTGATAAATTACTCGCCTCGATTTCCGCTAACTATTCTCCGGCGCGGGAATATCTGGGAGCTGCAATGGCGGGGGAAAATCTCTCGAAGCTGATCGAAATTATGGCGCGGCTTCGCGGGCCGGACGGTTGTCCCTGGGACCGCGCACAGGATTACGATTCGGTGAAGACCCTTCTCCTCGAAGAAGCATACGAGGTGGTGGACGCGGTCAGCCAGCGCGATTTCCCTGCCATCGAGGATGAATTGGGCGATCTTCTCTTTCAGGTAGTATTCTATTCCCGTCTCGCCGAGGAAGAGGGCCGCTTTGACTTCGATGATGTCGTGGAAAGAATCCGCGCCAAGCTGGTCCGTCGCCACCCGCACGTATTTGGAGACGTGGTCGCCCGTACGCCGGAAGAGGCGTTAAAGAGTTGGAACGCAGTCAAGGCGAAAGAGCACCAGGCAGCCTCAAACCAGGCGACAAGAACCGCCTCGTTGCTCGATGGAATCCCGCAAGCGCTGCCCTCCACGCTGGTAGCTCTCGAATTGGGCGTGCGCGCCGGTGAGGCCGGATTTGACTGGTTGAAAGTTGAAGACCTGCTGGACAAGGTGGAAGAGGAAGTTCACGAAATTCGTCGCGAGCTGAAAGGTGAAACGTTTGAAAATTCCGGGCAGGGCCATCCCATGCAAGGCAACCGAAAAGTGGAGGAAGAAGTTGGGGACTTGATGTTTTCTGTTGCCAACCTCGCGCGGTATATCCGCTCAGATCCCGAAAGCTGCCTGAGGCGCGCCAATCAGAAATTCAAACGACGCTTCATGTTGCTCGAACAGGAAGTGCAGAAGCGCGGAAAGAAAGTGTGCGAATGCCCGCCGGAGGAATTGGAATCCATATGGGTCTCGGTGAAGAAACAGGAAGCCGAATGAACTATTCCATTCGGCCCTGCCACTCTCACGACGAACTCGGTGCATGCGCTGCTCTGCAGAAACAAATCTGGGGGTACGCCGACTATGAGGTCTATCCGCTGCGGCTTTTTATCAATCTCACCAAAATCGGCGGGCATGTGCTCGGTGCCTTCACTCCCGAGGGCCAACTGGTGGGTTTTGTTGCTTCCATGCCTGCCTGGCATGGCCGACGGCGATACTACCACTCGCTCTCGCTGGGCGTCTTGCCCGACCATGAGAATAAGGGCCTGGGCAAATCCCTCAAGCTTACGCAGCGCGAAGAAGCGATTCGCCACGGGCTGAATTGCATCGAGTGGAGCTTTGACCCACTGAAAGCCAAAAACGCTTTCTTCAACCTCGAACGATTGGGGGCCGTGGCCCGCCGCTACCTGGCGGACCACTACGGTCCCGTGGAAAGCAAGTTGCAGCAAGGACTGCCCACTGACCGCCTGATTGCCGAGTGGTGGTTGGAATCGCCCCGGGTGATGCGTGTACTCAGCGGAAAGCCTGCGCGGCCCGAGGGCCAAAAGATTGCCACCCAGGTTTCCTGGATCAGCACGGTGGGTCAGGTGGCCGAATCCAATCCCGGGCGCGCTCGAGCCATCCAGCAGGCAGTGCGCGAGCAATTGCAGAAATTGTTCGCCGACAAGTTGGTGATCACGGGCTTCGTGAAAGGCGAAATGGAAAACCGCTACTTGCTCAATCCCGAAACCGAGGCCGAACTTTCAGCGGGCGACCTGGAATGGCGCCGCAAGAATGCTTCCGACTATTCCTCCCATGAAGATTAAAAAAATCGAAATCCGCGAAATCCATCTGCCCCTGATCCATTTTTTTGAGACCAGCTTTGGCAGAACCACTGAACGGAAGATAGTCCTGGTCCGCATCGAAGCCGACGGCTGTACGGGCTGGGGCGAGGTGACGGCGGGCGAAGAGCCCTTCTACAGCCACGAGACGCCGGAGACTGCGTGGCACATTCTGCGCGATTTCCTGATTCCGTGGACGCTCGGGCAGGAATACGCCGCGGCCACCGACGTCGCCAGGCGGTTTTATCCCATTCGCGGGCACAACATGGCGAAGGCCGCCCTCGAAAATGCGTTGTGGGACATTGAAGCCCAACAGAAGGGAATTCCCCTGGCCAAGCTCGTGGGAGGAACGCTCGACGAGATTCCCTGTGGCGTCTCCATCGGCATTCAAAACTCGGTGGAAGAACTTCTGAACAAGATCCAGCGGGAAGTGGACGCGGGCTATCAGCGCATCAAGGTGAAAATCAAACCGGGTTGGGACGTCAATGTCCTCGAGCGCATCCGCAATCAATTTCCAAGCATCGCTTTAATGGCGGACGCAAATTCGGCTTATACGCTGGCTGACCTGCCTCATCTCAAATTGTTTGACCGGTTCTTTCTGATGATGGTGGAGCAGCCGCTCGGCTGGGAGGACGTGGTGGACCACGCGAAACTCCAACGCGAGCTGGCCACGCCGATCTGTCTGGACGAATCCATCCACAGCGCGGACGACGCGCGCAAAGCGATCGAAATCGGCGCCGGGAAAATTATCAACATCAAGCTGGGCCGCGTAGGCGGATTCACCTCGGCGCGCGCCGTGCACGATGTTTGTCGCGCACACCGCATGCCCGTGTGGTGCGGAGGCATGCTCGAATCGGGAATCGGGCGCGCCCACAACATCGCCATGTCCGCCCTGCCCGGCTTCACCTTGCCCGGAGACGTATCCGCAAGCCGCCGCTACTGGCACGAAGACATTATCGATCCCGAGGTCACGGTGAGCGCGCAGGGCAGCATTCGGGTGCCGCAGACTCCGGGGCTTGGGTTCGCGCCCAATCTCGAGCGAATTGAAAAAGCGACCGTGCGGAAGGAGTCTTTTGAATAGCCCTGGGCCAGCGGAAACGGGAAGTCTCCATGCGCCCGGGACTGCGGCGCCCGGCCACCGCCACGGCCGAATGCACCTCCTCATGATGGGCGCCACGTTTTGTTGGGCGTCAAACATCGTGGCCGGAAAGGAAGCGCTCCGCGGATTTGGAGCATTGGCCTTGGCTCAACTTCGCGTGGCGGGGGCGGCGCTCATCCTGGGAATTCTTTTTCTTGCTTGGCGGAAGCGTCCCAAGTTTCATCTTAGCGCGCTCATGTGGGCCTTCCTCATCTGGACAGCGCTGTTTGGAATCACTTTGAATCAACTGTTTTTTATTGGCGGGCTGGCACACAGCTCGGTGGCACATACCGGACTCATTGTGGCTCTTGGCCCGGTGATGGTGCTCGTGCTGGCTTCCCTCATGCGCCTGGAAGCGCTCACCATTTTGAAGATCGCGGGCATGGCCATTTCGTTCATCGGCGTCGGCTTTCTGACCATGGGCAAGTCGGGGCAGGCCAGTGGCGCGACGTTGAAGGGAGATATTATTCTCCTCATCGGCAGCGCGGTGTTCGCGTACTACACGGTGTTAGTAAAGGAAGTCGCAGACCAGTTTGATCCGCTGACATTCAATATGTTGATTTTCGTTTTGGGCGCCGCGATGATGATCCCTTTTACTGCCCGAGCCTTGCTGGCCATGCCATGGAGGGAATTGCCCGCGATTGCGTGGTGGGGGCTGGGCTACATGGTAGTATTCGGCTCGGTCACTGCGTATTTGATTTTTGCTTTTGCCCTGAGCGAGCTCACGGCGGCGCGCGTGGCCGCGTTTTCTTATCTTCAACCCGGGATTGCCACCGCGCTGGGCATTTGGCTTCTCGGCGAGCGCTTGACTCACAACGTGGTGATCGGCGGCGTCCTGATTTTATTGGGTGTATATCTCACCGAGCGAGAGCGCGGTGAAGATGGACAACTCCGAAACAGCAAGCCGGGTGTCGCGAAGAGCAATGAAGCCAGCCCTCAAACCACCTAGGCGACCATGAACAAACGCATCGCATTCATTCCCGGCGACGGCATTGGTATCGACGTAACCGCGGAGGCTATCAAAGCCCTCGATGTCCTGATAAAGACGCGCCATCTCCCTCTCGAGCATGTGACCTTTGATTGGGGCGCGGAAAAATATTTACGCGAAGGCGTTTCACTTCCAAAAGACGCACTGGAAATGTTTCGCCGCGACTATCACGCGATTTTCATTGGTGCGCTCGGCGACCCGCGTGTGCCTTCCAACCAACACGCCTCCGACATCCTGCTGGGAATTCGCTTCGGCCTGGACCTCTACGCAAACCAACGCCCGGTCAAGCTGTTGGATGCCAGGTTGTGCCCGCTGAAAAACCGCGTGACGCAAGACGTCAACTTCGTCATCTTTCGGGAAAACACTGAAGGTCTTTATGTCGGCATGGGGGGGAATTTCAAGCGTGGGACGCTCGATGAGGTGGCCATTCAGGAGGATGTGAACACGCGCAAAGGCGTGGAGCGGATCATCGTTTATGCGTTTGAGTTTGCCAGGCGGGCCGGCCGGAAAAGAGTATGCATGAGTGATAAGGCCAACGCATTGACATTTGGTCACGGCCTTTGGCACCGGACATTCGCCGTCGTGCGCGCAAGATATCCCGAGATCGAGGCGCGGCACCTTTATGTGGACACCCTGGCCATGGAATTGGTGCGCGACCCCGCCCAGTTTGAAGTGATCGTCACGTGCAACATGTTTGGCGACATCCTGAGCGACTTGGGCGCGCAGCTCCAAGGGGGGTTGGGCCTCGCCCCGTCCGCCAACCTCAATCCCGGAAATGTCTCCATGTTCGAAACGGTTCACGGCTCGGCGCCACCGCTCGCGGGCAAGAACGTCGCCAATCCGATGGCTGCTATCCTTACCGTAGGGATGATGCTGGACTATCTGGGATTCGCCCAGGAATCAGCAAGAATTGAAACGGTGATCACCAAAGCATTGAGCCTGGACAAGACTACTGTTGATGTTGGAGGAAAACTGGGAACACGCGAGGTTGGCGACTGGATTTGCTCAAACCTTGCACAGTGATCAATGGGTTTCAAGTTCCGATTCCGCCTCTCAGTACGGCGGAATCATTTCAACCCTCGGCCGGCGCGGCTGCAAGAGCAGCGCCAGTGCCGCTCCCGCAACAAACCCTCCCACGTGAGCCCACCATGCGGTTCCGCCTCGTGTCGCCGATTGGATGTCGAGCTGCTGGTAGCTGGCCGCCACAAATTGAATGAGAAACCAGTACCCGAGGACAAATACAGCGGGAATTTCGACCCTCCAGAAGAAAAAAAAGATCGGAATAAGAGTGGAGATGCGCGCGCCGGGGAAGCAGACAAAATATGCACCGAGGACCCCGGCGATGGCTCCACTGGCGCCGATGGTGGGCACTCGCGAGCCGACGTTGAAAAGGATGTGGGTGAGTGCAGCCACCAGCCCGCTTGCGAAATAGATCAGAAGAAATTGCCCGTGGCCGTACCGGTCTTCAATACTCCGGCCAAAAACAAAGAGAAAAAGCATGTTTCCCAGCAAGTGCAACCAACCTGCGTGGAGAAACATGGAAACGAAGATGGGCAAAAAAAAACCACCCGGGCCAGTGACTGTAATTCCACGCGGCCCGATGTAGCGCGATGGGATGACGGCAAAAATAAAAATCAGCCGATCTAATTCCCGTCCTTGCGAAAGCTCGAACGCGAAAACGAGAATGTTGACCACAATTAGTGACAGAGTTGCCGCCCAATAGATTCGCCGGCGGATATGGTCATTGATGGGGATCGGAATCATGCGGGAAGCATTTTACCTTGTGCCTTGTTTCCACCCCAATGGAAAAGTAACGCGGCTTCGGCCAAGGGTGGCGGCGGTGGAATCGGCCGCCTGGTGGTAGGAGGGGAAGTCATCCAGCGAGCATGCACAAAAAAATGTGGCAGGGGAGAGTCTCGAGCCTTTCCTGACCGGAGGAGATCAGGGCGGTGGCTTTCCCCCCTACCACTGGCGAGCACGTTTCGCCCGCCAAACTCAAATTGGAACCTTTTGCCTCGCAGGTCGCCACGGGTAATGGTTTCTGCTTTGCGTCGCCGTGCGCGGATTAGCCTTACCAGCACGGGCACAGCTTCCTGCGGGCGTTAGGACCAGACCTAATTCACCATCGGTCGACGCTCCGTTGTCGTTGGGGTGGATTGCCACGCCCGAAAGAGAAGCTGCAAAAGGTTCGGGTCAATGGTGAAGCCCTGTTGACGGAAATCGCGATGGGTCATCGATCGCGTTGCCGGGGAGCTGCCCGAGACCTTAGTGGCCTGAGCGGATGCCAACGAGGCCGTGTCCGATTTCGGGACAATCGTTTCTGAAGAGGGCGATGATTCGCCGAATGTCAGAACTTTGTTTGAGCCCGCAAAGCGAATCTCGAGAATGCTGCGTGACCCATCCTGATTGCTCGCAAATACGACGGCATCGTTATCGTACCGGGTCGGCCGTTCCTCCAATTTGCCCTCCGTGCTAGCCACGGAGCCTTTTTCGTGCTTGAAAGTGACGGTCGCTTCCGGACTGTGCGTCTTCCAACTTACCTTGTATTGGCCCGCAGACAATTGCACCCCATTGACCGTAACATCTTGTCGCAGATTGAGCCGCCCCGAATTCTTTGCGAAGGCCGACCCCGTGATCGCCACCAACATAGCCAGCCCCAGAACCACGTTTCCCGCCTGTTTTCTGAACCTCATTTTCTCCCCCTGAATTGAATTTTTTCCCGGATCGCTCACCCTGCTTGCTGGCGGCTGGGGGTCCCATCCCGGCACACTAGAAAATTTATTTCCCCTTGCTTTTTATTACCGGGGATGATTAGAATCAGGTGGGGTTAAACGAAAAGCGGCGGGCCCTCAAAGGTCACGCCCTTCTCCTCGGGATTGCCGTCGCCCCGGCCGCCAAACCGTTTGCGACGACTATCCGTTTAACCCCTTTTTCCCCCACCTGCATCGTCACCCATTAGACGGATGATGAGCAAGTTTTGTTAGCTGACTCGCAACTAAATTTCTCTCTCTGTGTTTCGCCCGCGAATCCATACTCAGTCGTATATACGAAACGACCTCTCTCGTTGTTTCATTTAATTTGAACTTCTCTTTCGACCTCATCAGCGTCCTTGCAGCCCTGGGGTCAACGGGCGCGATGTCTCACCCACCCCTCCTGGATGCAATTGCCATTCCATCCCACTCATCCTTGCTAATTTATTGAAATCGTTGCCCTAAGAAAAGCCGCATTTGAGGAGGCTTTGATGGAAGTGCTCGTAAACGGGATTGTTGTGTCCGAATTCGAACACCACCTGCTTACGTCGAAATAGCCCACATGGGTCTGGTCAATTACAGAATTGTTACAACAAATTTACAGAACACATCTCCTGTCACGCACCACGCGCCCAAGGTCACATCCACACCCTCGGATGCGCGCGACTCCAGAATGGCTGGCCGGATAGTGGAAATGTTTGCGGGCCAGATTCCCCACTTAAGAGGAGGAAGGAAGTTCATTTTCAAATGGTAATTGATTCTACTGCGCTGGGTCGAGCCTCCGGAATGTGCGTCAATTCGCCATGAACGGCGGACTGGACATTCGTTGACCTCACCCCCTCACGTCGATATACTCGGCTTGATGGAAGCATGTTGGAAGTAGCCCACCGCCGTGCAATGCCAGTATTCACGAGGCGGAAGTTGACAGCAACCGCATTGCTCTGGGAAGCCCGCACATGAAACCCACTGCGCTGCAGCGAGAACTCGGCACTCTCCTTGGTCCAAACGGTTCCCTATGGCGGCCTGAAGACTTGATGCTCTACGAGTACGACGCGCTCTCCTCCCAGCGCGTCCCTGACGCGGTTGTGTTTCCCACGAGCACGGAGCAAGTGGTCCAAATCGTCAAGCTGGCCGCCCGCGAAAAGATTCCAGTCATTGCCCGTGGCGCAGGAACCGGCCTGAGCGGGGGCGCGGTGGTAACGGCAGGCGGTGTGGTGGTGTCTTTTGCGCGCATGAAAAAGATCCTGGAAATTGATGTGGAGAATCAGCGGGCGCGCGTCCAGCCCGGTCTGGTGAATCTGGACCTTTCGTTGGCGGTCGCCGACCGCGGTTATTTTTTCGCTCCGGATCCGAGCAGCCAGAAAGCATGCACCATTGGCGGCAATGTGGCGGAAAACTCCGGCGGGCCGCACACGCTCGCTTACGGCGTCACCACGAATCATGTGCTGGGCCTTCAGGTGGTGCTGCCGAGTGGAGACGTGATCACCACCGGCGCCGAATTCTGGGATCGGCCCGGATTCGATTTAACCGGTGTAGTTGTGGGATCCGAAGGCACGCTGGGGATTGTGACCGAGGCCACGGTTCGCTTGATGCGCAAACCCGAGGCGGTAAAAACTCTGGTGGCGATTTATGACCGCGTTCACGATGCCACCAGCACTGTGGCCGCCGTGACCGCGCGGGGCATTACGGCCGCAGCTCTTGAGATGATGGATGGGTTTACTCTGCGCGCCATCGAAGACGCCACGCACGCGGGCTACCCGATGGATTCCGCCGCAGTGCTGTTGATCGAAATTGAGGGACTCCTAGAAGCGGTGGAGGAGCAGGCCGGGCAGATCGAATCCATCGCAAAGGAGTGCGGTGCGCGCAGCATCCGTCGCGCTCAATCAACGGAAGAGCGGGACCTTCTCTGGCGAGGGCGCAAAAACGCCTTCGGCGCGCTGGGGCGAATCAGTCCTAATTTCTACGTGCAGGATGGGGTAATCCCGCGCACTCGTCTCCCCGAGATGCTCGAACACATCGAAGAAATTGCCCGCCGGTACAACCTGCTCGTCGGAAACATCTTTCACGCCGGAGACGGCAATCTCCACCCCCTCCTCATGTTTGATGCCCGGGACAAGGGCCAGTCGGAGATGGTGGTGAAAGCGGCTCAGGAAATCATCGCCCGATGCGTGGAGATGGGCGGGTCGATTACCGGCGAGCACGGTGTTGGTATGGAAAAAAACGAGCTCATGCCGCTCCTCTTTTCCCCGGACGATTTGGAAATGATGGGGCGAATCAAAAACGTTTTTAATCCCCAAGGGTTTTTTAATCCCGGCAAGGTTTTTCCCACGGGAAAGATCTGCGGAGAATTGCGCGTTCAGATCAGCTCAGGGAGCTGAAATGATTACAGCGAGCCAATCGGCGCAAGCTGAATTCGCCGCCATTGTCGGCGCGCCGGGCGTAGTGACCGATGAAACAGCCCGGCGAGCTCTAGCCGTCGATGGCGCGGTGCCCACTAGTGTGGTCTATCCCCGAACGGCGGAAGAGGTAGCCGCCATCCTCAAGTGCGCCGCGCAACATGACCTGGCCGTGATCCCTTGCCGCAATGCCACCAAGCTCGGCGTGGGCAATATCCCCCGGCGCTATGACGTCGCGCTCTCCCTGAAAGAAATGAATAACGTTTGGCACTACGAGCCGGCCGACTTGACGGTAAGCGTTGAACCGGGGATGAAGCTTGGGGATTTCCAGGAAATGCTGGCCCGCAACGGGCTTTGGATCCCACTGGATCCTCCCGGTGGCCCACGCGCGAGCCTGGGCGGGATACTGGCTGCGAATGCAAGCGGTCCGCTGCGACTATTTTACGGCTCGCCGCGCGATATGGTCCTTGGGATGAAAGTTGCGACCACCGAGGGCAAAATCATCAAGACCGGCGGACGAGTAGTGAAGAACGTTGCCGGATATGATCTCACAAAACTCCTGCTTGGTTCGTACGGATCGCTGGGCGTGATTGTGGAAGCGAGCTTCAAACTTTTCCCTTTACCCGCCCAACGCGCCACCTTCGTTTTTCGCGTCCCGTCAATTGAGTCCGCCCGCGACTTGCGGCGGCGCATTGTGAACTCGCCCCTCACCCCGATGCGTATGGTGCTCTTGAACGGTGAGGCAAGCGAAATCCTCGCGGAAGATAAATCGGCCAGCCCGGCCAGCAATGAATTCGCGATGTTTGTCGAAGCAGGCGGGACAATGAATGTGCTAGACCGCTATTCGCGGACTTTTGGGGAATTAGCCAAAGCCGCGGGAGTGGAGGTCAACTCAATCACGCCAAAGGACACAGAGCGCACGTGGTCTCTCCTCGCTGACTTCAGGTCTGAGTTCAGTACAAACAATCCAGGATTGCTGAGCCTGAGGGCCTCTCTCCCTATAGCCGCAACCGAAGAGTTCATCCTTCGAGCCGAGCAAGAGGCCGATCGCACAAAATCGCGCATGGCCTGTCTGGCTCAGACGGCAGCGGGCGTGGTCCATCTGCATTTCTTTGAAGCTTTGGAAGCGGCCGCCACGATTGACAAACTGCGCGCAATAACGAAGGAACTTCACGGTGCATTGGTGGTCGAGGGCTGCTCGCCTGAAATAAAAAGCCGTGTCGAGGTTTGGGGAGCGCCCGGCAACGACTTCGAAGTCATGCGCAAGATCAAACAAGCATGGGACCCCAAAGGAACACTCGCGCCGGGACGGTTTGTAGGTGCACTGTAGTGGATTAATCCGGGCTGCGATTCGCCAACCCTGAACCCGCAGGCATTGCCACTCCAATCACGGAAGGGTTGACCTGCCTCGCAAACACATCACTGGGCCGGCTGGATCATTTCCACATCCAAAGTGATGGCGACCTCATTGGAGACCACCAAGCCGCCATTGTCCAAGGTTTGGCTCCACTTGACACCGAAGTCCTGACGGTTGATGTTGGTTTTGGCGCTGGCCGCCATGCGCCGATTTCCCCAGGGGTCTTTGATGGGACTTGACGGGCCATCCACTTCGAGAACCACAGATTTAGTGACTCCGCGAATCGTGAGGTCGCCGGTCACCTTGAGCTTGCCGTCTGACACCTTTTCAACCTTGGTGGACTTAAAGCTCATGGTGGGAAACTTTTCCACATCCAAGAAATCGGCGCCACGGACGTCTTTGTCACGATTGGGCTCACGAGTGTCGACCGTGGTGGCGTCAATCGTCACGTCCACACTTGATTTGGAAACGTTCGCATCGTCATAGATTATTGTGCCATTGACCTTGCTGAACTGTCCGCGCACCGTAGAGATTTCCATGTGGCGAACGGAGAATTGCGCAGAGGAGTGCGCGGGATCGATCTTCCACGTGGGATTGCCTGCCAGAGCCGGAATGGTCAGGAAGGCCGCGAGTGCCGCGGCGGCGGGGATACGTGCTGCATATAGTTTCATTGGAATCCTTCTCCTCATCGTTCATTAGGAAAACAATAGAAGGCCCGTTCCTACTCACTTTCCTGCTTCGTGTCTGAGCTAAATGGCGGGTGAAGCCAGTTCCTCCAGGCGGCATCATTATGAAAGCTCACTAGCAGGGAAGGGACTATTGCAAGAAACCCTGCCGTATTTTAATTCGTCGCCCGCGCCGGTTCCTTCATGCCGTTGGGAACTGGCAATCTCCCGTCAGCCCCACTGGTGAGCGCGACGAACCGTGGGTCCGAGCGCAAAGAACCGAAAACGGAGTCTACCCTCGCTTCCATCATCTCCTTGCTGCGAACGGCTTGGTAGCGCTCATATTCAAAGAAGTGTCGCTTGAGCAAGGTCAGGGCCATCTCTTTATCGCCGTTCTGCGCGTAGATCGCGGCAAGGTTGTACGAGGCAGGCAAAAGGGCCTCATTGTCGCGGGCGATCTTCAAGGCTTGCCCGCCCTGACCGCCGGCCGCCATGAAGACCGCGGCGAAAACCAGGTTGTAAGAATCGGTGGGCTCCAGCGCCAGCGCTTCCTTAACATAGTAGTCCGTCTTTGCGGCGTTCCCCTCGGAATTCCAATACACAGCGAGATTTCGATAGGCAAGAGCCAGCGGGTAGGTTTTAACAGAGTCCTCCATGAGACCGAGTCCTTTCTTGAATTCGCCTTCGTGGATGGTCATCTTTCCCAGACCGTGCAAAGCGACGGCTCGGGAAAGCGGGTCAGCCGGCATCTGCAAAATTGCGTTAAATTCTTCGCGTGCCTTGTTCCAGTTCCCAATGTCGTGGCGATCGAGTTCACCCAGATATCGCAAGGGAGCAGGATCCGCAGGATCCATGCGGCGCGCCTTTTCATACCAGTGTTCGGCCTCGAAATACTTCGCCTGCAATTCGGCTGTCAGACCCCGGCGCATGGTGCGCTCGATCTCGGCACTTTTCGCGGGCTCGAAGACTGGCCCATCAGGGATTTCTGCCACATCGGTAACGCCCAATTTCTTGAGTGCCTTGGCCGCCTCCTTCGCGTGACTGGGAAAGAGGCACTTTTGCTCGAGCACTTGTTTGTAAATGGGGATCGCACTCTCATTATCCCCGCTCTTCGCTTTCTCCTTGGCGTCCTTCAGTTCTGCTTTCAGGGTTTCCTCGCGGCGCTTCATTTCATTGCCCAGGAGTTGCTCCACTTGATCGACTTTGAGAAAACCGTTCTTGTTTTCCGCCTTGCCGACAACTGTGCCGTCGGGCTGGGCGAGCACAGCGAGGGGGAGCTTCGCGTCACCCGCGAATTTCTGCCAAGCCGGTGAACGAACGTCCGCAACTTCCATCGAGACGCACTGTGTGGCGTAGAGCGCCAGCATGCGCGAATTGCGCAGGCTTGACCGGCGGAATTCGTCAATTCCGGTAGGGAACCAATACATGACGAGGCCTGCCACCAAGGGAGGGTCCTGGGGCATGCGCTGGCGCCAAGGCACAGGATAGGTTTCTTGCGCCGTGGGCATTCCGGAAGAGCCTGGCGACATCCCGCCCACGCCTCCGCCTCCCCCGCCTCCGCAAGTTGCCCAATACGCCGAAGGCAACATGAGGAGAGCCAGAATGATTACGAACGCGTGCACGATGAACGTCCGTTTCTCCGTTGGGCGGGACATGAATAATTCACCTCTGTATATGGATTTGTGGCCTCGAAGCCCGAGCCTTGGCCATGTTACACCAAGATGCCCGGCCATAAGGAATGGTTGCACTAAGGTCACCGCACGCATAAGTGAACGGCCCGACCCGCAACGGGGGGCACTGCGCATTCCCGAGGATGTGCCATATTCATGCAGAGCCGCAGAGTCTGAAAGGCACAAACTCTGCTCCCGCTCCTTTTTCTCGAAAATTCGAAATGTACTTCGCTACAATCTTCCCCTTGATTATTGACAAGAGTCGGTGTACGATTCATTGTCGATAACTGAGGGGAGTGAGAATGAGCAAACCGACCGATTTGATTCAAGGCACATTGGACGTCCTGATCCTGAAGACCATAGCTCTTGAACCAATGCACGGCTGGGGCATCGCCCAGCGAATCCGGCAGGTGTCGGGGGAAGTGCTGCAAGTGAATCAAGGAGCGCTTTATCCCGCCCTCCACCGCCTTGAGCAAAGCGGATGGATCAAGGCAAAATGGGGCGAGTCGGACAACAATCGCCAGGCCAAATTTTATGCGCTAACTCCGGCGGGGCGTAAATATTTGGAGCAAGAGCAAGCCAATTGGCAGAGGCTCTCCATGGCCATTGGCCTAGTCTTGGAATCCTCATAAGGTGGGACGACCATGATACGTTGGATATACACAATTCCACTTCGCTTCCGGTCACTCTTTCGGAAGAGCCGGGTCGAGCAGGCGCTCTCCAACGAACTCCGCTTTCATCTGGAAAAACAAATTCAGGAGATGGTCGCAAAAGGGATGACCCCGGAGGAAGCCCGTTACACCGCCTTGCGCGAATTCGGCGGCGTCGACCAAATCAAAGAGGAGTGCCGAGACATGCGACGAGTGAACTACATTGAGAATCTGATTCAAGATGTCCGTTACGGTCTGCGCCAGTTGCGCCGAAGTCCTGGCTTCACTGCCGTGGCCGTTCTCACACTCGCCCTCGGGATCGGCGCCAACACGGCCATCTTCAGCTTTGTTGATGCCGTGATGTTAACCCGGCCTCCCTTTCCACATCCCGAGCAAATTGTGCAGTTATGGGAGAAGCCACCCGAAGGGGACCGAAACAGCATCTCGACACTGAACTTCCTCGATTGGAAAAAGCAGAGCACAGTTTTCACCGCAATGGCTGCCCAAGATTGGGGTTCGGTAACACTAACGGGCACGGATAGGCCGGTTGAGATGCGGGATGGGCAGGTGTCCGCGCCCTTTTTTGACATTTTGGGTGTGAAACCGATGCTCGGACGTACCTTTGCCCCAGACGAAGACCAATTGGGCAAGCAGTTCGAAGTCATTCTTTCTCACCGCATCTGGGAAAGTCGTTTTGGCGCCGACCCTGGCATTGTTGGCCGCAGCATCAGCCTGAATGACGAGCCCTACACTGTGATTGGAGTGATGCCGCCCGGCACATTCGACCGGGAGGGGCAAGACGTGTGGACCCCGCTGGCGTTCGGGCCCAAGCACATGGCGCGGGACTTCCACTGGATGAATGCCTGGGCCAGGTTGAAGCCCGGCGTGACCTTGGAGCAGGCGCGTGAACAAATGAAGTCTATCGCCGCCCGCATCGAACACGACTATCCCCTCTCGAACAAGGGTTGGAGCGCGACGGTGGACCGGTATGAGGACCGGCGCGTAGACGATGGTTTAAAGAAATCCCTGCTTGTGCTTTTCGCGGCCGTGGCTACCGTGTTGTTGATCGGGTGCGTCAACCTGGCCAATCTTTCGCTCGTTCGTGGCGCGGGCCGGGGGCGCGAGGTGGCCATTCGCTTGGCTCTCGGTGGAAGCCGCGTCCGCCTGGTCCGGCAGTTTCTCACTGAAAGTGTTTTGCTGGCGGGCCTGGGAGGAATCGCCGGCGCCGCGTTGGGCTGGGGACTGATGGTGGGCCTTAAAGCTTGGATCCCGCTCACCCATTTGCCCGCTGAAGCCGACGTCCAACTCGACGGGCGCGTGCTGATGTTTACCGCTGCCACCGTGATTGTCACCGGCATCTTGTTTGGCATTGTTCCAGCGCTTCAAAATGCCCGGGTGGACCTCGTGGGTTCGCTCAAAGAAGGCGGCAGAGGATCTACCTCCGGCGGCGGCAGGAAGCGGGTGCGCAACGCTCTGGTTGTTGCGGAGATCGCCCTGGCGTTTATTTTGCTTTCGGGCGCCGGGCTTCTGCTGCGCAGCTTCTATCAGCTTCAACAAGTCGATCCTGGGTTCGACAGCACGAATGTAATCACCATGGGGCTGCCCAGGTCGTCAACGCAGTATCCCGACGGCCCCCGCATGATCAACTATCAGGAACAAGTGATGGAGAAGATTCAGGCGCTGCCGGGTGTGCGGCAGGCCGCCATCACGATAGCCCTCCCCCTTGAAGGTTGGGGATATGGCATGTGGTTCATGATTGAGGGTGCGCCTTTTGTTGAGCGTCCCAATCGGCCCACCTGCGGCTTCAAGATCGTGAGCCCATCGTATCTTTCCGCGGTCGGCATGCGTTTGCTCAAGGGACGCTGGTTGTCGGATGCAGACGCTCCGGGCACTGCGCCGGTGGCCGTCATCAACGAAACGATGGCCAAGCGTTATTTCAAAGACCTGGATCCCATCGACAAGCGAATTCTGATTCAACAAATCATTCCTGGCCAAGCCCAATTGGGGCCGGAAATCCCATGGCAGGTGGTGGGCATAGTGGCCGACGAAAAATTGTGGAGCCTCGATGCTTCGAATTCAGGATTGTATGTCTCCTACCAGCAAAGCCTAATGGCGCGAACTTCGTTGGTGGTGCGGGCTGCCATGGACCCCGCGCTGTTGGTGAAGTCCATTCAGGCGGCTGTGTGGCAGATCAACAAAAATCAGGCGTTTGACAACGTTAAGACACTGGAAGAGATCAAGTCGGACTCTCTTGGAGAGAATGGCCTAAGGACCATACTGCTGAGCGTCTTCGCCGCGTTGGCCCTGTTGCTCGCCGCCCTCGGAATCTACGGAGTGATTTCCTTCTCGGTGGCGCAGCGCACTCATGAAATGGGTGTGCGCGCGGCGCTGGGCGCCACCCGGTGGGACCAGCTGAAACTGGTGCTGAAGAATGGAATGGCATTGGCTGCAGCCGGCCTTGCCCTTGGGATTTTGGGGGCGATCGCGCTCACTCGATTGTTGGCAAGTTTATTGTTCGGCGTGAGCCCGCGCGATCCATGGACCCTGGTGTTCACCAGCGTACTGCTCACCGCCGTGGCCGCCGCCGCGTGCTTGATTCCCGCGCGTCGCGCCACCAAAGCAGATCCCATGGTGGCGCTGAGGTATGAGTAACTCGGAACCCTTCACGCCAGAATGAGGGATAAGAGACATAGACACAACCTCGAGGTCTCCGCGGCTGCTTTCCCAGAGGAATGACATTCTTAGCTCGCACCACCAGACGCCTGCGGAGATGCCGCAAGAAAGCACTGCTAATGGAAAACAACTCCAATGCCCGAGATCGAGCACATTCTTTTTTCATGCTTTGCGTTGGTTAACGGCTTCTCTCAGGCGCTGAACGGCGGCTTGCACCTTCGGCAGATCTGAGGGAGTCATGCGTCCGATGTCCGAGTACTGAAACGATCCGTCACTCGCCCGCGAGACGACACCAGCGATATCCTGCTTGGACGTGCTCGATAGGCGTCGCGCCAGAGTCAGCACCTCGTTGCGCAATTGGTTGAATTCTCCCACTGAACTGTGACCGTTGCCGCTTGCACTTTTGGCGTTGGGAACTTCAGCGCGAGGCTGGGTCTCGACCGATGCGCCAGCGGACGGCACATTTCCTCCGTTCAAAGAACCGCCGCTTGCCGCCGCACCGTTACCGTTCTTGGGCTTGTCTGTAGAACGGCCATTTGCCGGTGGCGCCCCAGTCTCTTCAGCATGACCATTCGCACCTTCCGCCCCACTCGGTTCATCTTCCGTCTCAAATCCGAACCCGTACCCAAGATGACGAAGCGCACGCCCAATTGCCGAGGTTTCCCCATTCTCGAAGGGATTCTTTGCGTCAACTCCCTTGGCGTTTTCTCCAAGGTTTGCAGTCGCATGGCCAGTCGCCAAGCCAAAGGGAGTTTCCACTTCTGCCGACCAAACCAAGTACTGGCCTTCTACGTGAGGATGATCACCGCTAGGGATCACCGCTTGACTTCCGCTCTCCAGGGCGCTAGTATGTTATATCCTGAATGATTACATCTTCGCGCCACAGCGCCATCGCATTATTCCTGCTTGTATCCCTGACAGGTGCATGTTATTCCCGGTAAAGAAGTGATGAACAGAGGTGTCCGCGCAATATGAAGACCAGTGTCAAAATTGGGAAGGGCGTCAAGGAGCTTTTTGGAACCTTCGACGAAAATTTGAAACTACTGGAGAACGGCCTGAAGGTCTCCACTCACCTCGGTGATGAATCATTGGAAATCGAAGGCGCCGAGAACAATGTGAATCGCGCGCAGCGGGTTGTGGAAGATTACGCGGAGCTCACGGAAGGGGGGGCGCACTTCGATCCCTCCGAGGTGCAGGCTCTCTTGCGGATTCTTTGCGAAGATCCCAATTCGACCCTGAAAGGTTTGGTGGAGGCAGGGCGCCCGCGCACTTTTGGAAAAAAGTCCATTTCGCCCAAGAGCCTCAATCAGCGCCGCTATGTGGACGCCATCGAGCAACATGACATGGTGTTCGGCATCGGGCCTTCGGGGACAGGCAAAACATATCTGGCGGTGGCGATGGCGGTGGACGCCTTGCTTACCAAAGAAGTGAGCCGGATCATTCTCGCCAGGCCCGCCGTGGAGGCCGGAGAGCGCCTGGGGTTCCTGCCCGGAACCCTTCAGGACAAGATCAACCCTTACTTGCGCCCTCTCTACGACGCGCTTTACGATGTCCTGGACCCCGACCGCGTTGAACGCTACGTGGAAAAATCGATCATCGAAATTGCGCCTATCGCGTTTATGCGCGGCCGGACTTTGAATGATGCGTTCGTCATTCTCGACGAAGCGCAGAACACCACCAGCGAGCAGATGAAGATGTTTCTGACCCGGCTGGGGTTTAATTCCAAGGCCGTGGTGACGGGCGACGTGACCCAGGTCGATCTTCCCAACGGGCGCCGGTCGGGCCTGATTGAGGCCATAGACGTGGTGCGGCGCGTGACCGGGATCAGCTTCATTTATTTTACCGAGCGGGACGTCGTCCGGCACAGCCTGGTGCAGAGGATTATTCGCGCTTACGAAGAGTATGATCAACTGCGGACACCGGAGGCGAGGCAGGATCGTGGCGCTCCCAGTCATGATTGAAGAGTTAAAGAAAAGAGGCGTTGCAGTGGGGAAATTCGCGCGCCCATTTCAACCGCCCCATTGCTCTGCTTGCTCATGATCGTCAATCGGCAGGGCAAAGTCCGCATCAACATGCGCGCCACCCGTGCCTTCGTCAGTAAGCTTCAAAAGTGTTTGCGACTTGGACGGCGCAATTTTAATATTTGTTTTGTGGAGGATTGGGAGATGGCTCGCCTGAACGCGACTTATCGCGGCAAGGCAAAGCCCACGGATGTCCTCTCTTTTCCCTGGCAGCCCGCGCGCGAGGGCTTGCTCCAATCGCCTGCTGATGCGCCTCGTCCACGCGCGACTGGCGGACAGCAGGCGAACCGGGCAAACTTTGAACCGGGCGGGCCGTTTTCAGAAATATTTAATTTTTTGGGCGACATCGTAATCTCCGCGGAAACAGCCCGGAGGAACGCTCGCGGGGAAGGACATTCCACTCCGAACGAAATTCGCTGGTTGATTCTCCACGGGGTCCTCCATCTATTGGGATACGATCACGCGACTGACCACGGAGAGATGACCACGCTGGAACTCTCGCTCCGCGCGCGGCTGGGAATCTGAGTCAAGACCGTCGTTTCATCTTGAAGGGGCAGCACAGAGTTATTTTATGTCGGTCGTCATAACAATTATCTGGGTAGCCTTCCTGGTCGCCTTTGTATTGGCGAGCGCGGTGGCTTCTTACGTGCGGCTCCTCATGCGACGCCTCACCCCTATGGCCGGGCGCGTCCTTTTTCAAGCCAATGAGGGACGCAAGATTCAAGCCGACCGGGAGCGTGTGGGTGTGTCGATTTCCGCGTTGCATGGCGCCGCCATGGCTCTGTTTGCAATTGGTCTGACCGGCCTCCTGGTCGATCAGCAGTCGGAAAATTTGGCCACCGACTTGGGAATCTCTTTCCTGATCGTTCTAGGCGTGATTGCGATTTTTGACCAATTAATTCCGTTCACTCTGGTGGCGCGCCACGATGAGCCTGAGCTGATTTTGAAACAATGGATGCCTATGCTTCGCATCGCCGTTTTTCTGGCCCTCCCACTCACTTTCCCTGTCTTGGTTTCCCGGTCGATTGCCCGATTGCTTGAGGCACCCGATCAAAAACCGGAACCACCGAGCCCTCAGGAGGAAATGCAGGAACTGATTCAGGCCGGCGAAGAAGAAGGTTTGATCGGAAAAGGCCAAGGGGAGATGTTGCAGTCAGTGGTTGAGTTTACCGACAAGGTGGTGCGGGAAGTGATGACGCCCCGCCCTGAGATCTCCGCGCTTGACATCAACTCCTCCGTGGATGATTTGCGTAGGCTCTTCCGCGAAAAGAGGCAAACGCGCTATCCCGTCTATTCCGGGCAGCTAGACCATATTGAAGGCATGGTCAGCATGCAGAGCCTGATGGAAATGCCGCCGGAGGAACAGTCGAAGGCCACCCTGCGCTCCCTCGTCCGGCCCGTGCCTTTCGTCCCCGAGACCAAGCTCATCCAGGAATTACTTAAAGAGTTGCAGAAGTCAACCACTCAGCTGGCCATCGTCATTGACGAGTACGGAAGTGTTTCGGGGCTCGTCACCATTGAAGACATGCTGGAAGAGATCGTGGGCGAGATCCGGGATGAGGTGGAGCCGCACGCGCACGACATCCTTACGGAATCACCGAATACTTTTCTGGTGGCCGGGCACACGGAATTGGCGCAGGTTACCGACCAATTCCAGGTTGAATTCGATGCGCAGGAATATTCCACGGTGGCTGGGCTGATGCTGGCACAACTGGGACATGTCCCCACGCCGGGCGAGAAAGTGGAAAAGGACGGTCTGACCTTCGAGGTCCTGGAAGCCGATCAGCGAACGGTATTGAAAGTTCGCCTCAAAGTATCAACTCCAAAACCTTCCGAAGCTCCCACTCATGTCGAACCCCGATCACAATAAATCCGGATTCGTTGCGATCGTCGGCAGACCAAACGCAGGGAAGAGTACGCTGATCAACGCGCTGGTAGGCGCCAAGGTTTCCATTGTCACGGCTGTTCCACAGACGACGCGCAATCGAATCCTCGGGATAGTGAACCGTCCGGGCGCGCAGGTTGTTTTCATGGACACGCCGGGAATTCACAAACCCCTATCACGGCTGAATAACCAGATGATGCGGTTCGTCCGCACCGCGCTTGAAGATCGCGACCTGGCGTTGCTGATTGTGGATGCAGCTGAGAAGTTTGGCAAAGGTGACGAGTATGCTCTCCGTCTATTGAAGGAGTACGCCCCCAAGACCATCCTGCTCTTGAACAAGATTGACCGGATCGCCAAGCCGCGCCTCTTGCCGTTGATCGACCGTTATTCCAAGCTCCACGAATTTGAGGAAATCATTCCTGTCTCCGCGCGAAGCGGCGACGGCCTGGATACCATGTTAGCGGAAGTTATCAAGCGGCTGCCGGAAGGTCCGGCGCTTTTTCCGCCCGATATGTACACCGACCAACCGGAGCGATTTCTGGCAGGCGAGATTATCCGCGAAAAGGTGATCCAGCAAACCCAGCAGGAAATGCCTTACGTGACGGCGGTGCTGATTGAGGAATTCATCGAGTCCGACACCATGACGCGCATCCACTCCACGATTGTGGTGGAGCGCGATTCGCAGAAGCCCATTGTGATTGGCGCGGGCGGACATCGCATCAGGGAAATCGGGACGGCGGCGCGCCACGAATTGGAGAAACTATTCCCGCCCAAAGTTTTTCTCCAGCTTTTTGTGAAGGTGCAGCCTAACTGGCGGGACGATCAAGGAATCGTGGCAGAGCTTGATTATCGAGGGGATGGGTAGAGGGGATTTATGCAGGCAGAGGCGCGCGTGTTTCGTCGTCCGCTGGAGCAGGAGCTGATTTCACGCGGGGTGCGCATGACGCACCAGCGGCGCTTGCTGGTGCGCATCATCCAAAGTGCGGAGCGGCATTTGGACGCGGTGGCCCTGTGGCAGCGCGCCCGCGCCCAGGACCCCACGCTGAACAAAGTTACCGTCTATCGCACTCTGGGCATGCTGAAGAAACACGGACTGGTGGACGAACTCGACCTGATGCACCTCGAAGGGGAGAAGCATTACTACGAGGCGCGCACCATACGCGACCACATGCACCTGGCGTGTTTGAAGTGCGGGCGCATCCAGGAATTCGAAAGCTCACTGTTCGAGAAGCTCAAAGGACAGATCGAGCGCGAGCGGCAATTCCGCATTCAGTTGGTGCGCGTGGAAGCTGGCGGATATTGCGACCGCTGCCAGAAGTAGAAAACCGATTCGAAGTTTTTGGCAATTAGGGGTGGCTGTAATTGACTCAGAACACTGAGGATAGAAAATGTTGTTTCATGAGTTGCATTGGTAACACTGGTGTCATATTTCCGGCAGGCCTCCAGATGTTAACTATATATATAATCCTATACATATAATATTCCGCGCCGCCCACGCCCGCCGCATTTCTGCAGGGCGGTCGTGAAGAGGGACACACCATGGCCCCCGGATCGGTCCGGAGGCGCGTCCCTGCACCGGAAGGGCCCCCCCAAGTTCGCAGGGCCGCCTCTCGAGCCGGCAACCTAGAAACAAGAGGCCGGTCCGTCGCGAGACGGATCGGCCCCACAAAACCGAAAAAGGAAAATGGGGGATCAAGCCCACGCGGTCGGGCGCGGATAGCGGTCAGCGAAGCCGCTACCTTAGGCTGACTCAACGTCCAGGAAAATAGAATCCTGCGCAGGGATCACTCACTGCGTTTCATCTTGTAATTCAAAATCTTTACTGCCACGCCGGGCGACTCATCGGAGGTCGCGGGAAGGATGGTCCGGATGGTCTTGCCGTCGCACAGGACGGTGCCGCCGGGTTCGCCTTCCTTGGCTGTGGGCAGGTCAAAACTCAACTCGACCAAGCTTTCGAGGGCCAGGGGCTCAGGAGCGCGAAAGAGAAGGCCCGACTGGCTGATATTCTCGGTCCGGCCCTCATGCCAATCTTTGCGGTTTTTCTCGCGATATCGCACGGGCACCTTGATTTCAAATCTTTGAGCGCGTTGTGAAACTCTGGGGGCACCGCGCGACGCGCGTTTATTCACTTTCCCTTTCAATATCGGCCTCCCCGCGCGCTGCATGGTGAACACAATTTGTTTTGCTCCTAATACATCCCAGTCCAGGATGTTAGCGACAGTGTGTAATAAACCGGGCCGCCCGCCAATCGCCCTCTGGTGGGGGGGGAATGGCACGAAGGTGCTAGAGGAGTAACAGCCCCCGGAGGAGGGAAGAGGAGTCAGGAGTCAGGAGTCAGGATGACAGATAGGGAATGGGGCAGAGGGAAGCCAAAGGGCAAATTTCATATGGCAAAAAATAGGGACACGTGCCTACGCTCGATCGATGAGCGAGTGGTTGACGGCGAAGAGGGCAAGCTCGAGGCGGGAGGAAACGCCCAGCTTGTCGAAGACATTGGTGAGGTGATGCTTGACGGTTTGCTCGCTGATGGCGAATTTTTGCGCAATGTCCCGGTTGTTGTATCCGGCGACGATGGCGGAAACGATTTCGAGCTCGCGCGGAGTGAGTCCAAATTTCTTCTTGCGCGAATCTTCGGGCGTGCCGGGGGAGAGGTCGCGCAGGGTCTTGACCAGGTCGGAAACGCTGTCCTGGCCCACCCAATATTGGCCGTCCATGACGGCGCGAATGCCCTTCAGCAAAAGCTGGGTGGCGGACTCCTTCAGAACCACGCCACGCGCCCCCAGTTGCAGCGCCTCCAGGATTTGGGGGCGCTCGATGGCGGCAGTGAGAAGAAGCGTGCGGACGGGGGTGGCGGAGGCGCCGAGTTCGCGCAGCGCCTCCAGGCCGGGCGTGCGCGGCATGGCAAGGTCGAGCAGGAGGACGTCCGGCTTGAGCTGGCGGGCCAGCTTCACGGCCTCTTCGCCGTCCGCGGCCTCGCCGATCACGCGCAGGCCGGGCTCGGCCTCGAGCAGGCGGCGCAGGCCATCGCGAAAAATGGCGTGGTCGTCAGCGATCAGGATGCGGATGGATGGCGGCGCCTTAGGCATCGGTTTTCTGCGGGAAGGTGATTTCCAGCCGTGCTCCTCCTCCGGGATTGGAATCGATGGACAGCGTTCCGTTGATTGACCGTACGCGTTCCTTGATGACCATGGGCCCCCGGCGGGCGATGTCCAGATCATCTTGCGACAAATGGCCCGTGAAATCAAATCCACGGCCGTCGTCGTCCACGATCAATTTGCAGAGGCCCCCGGCGCTGTCCAAGCGGACCAAAACGTTATGCGCGCCGCTGTGCTTGCGGATATTCGCCAGGGCCTCCTGGAGAATGCGCGCCACCTCGGTGCACACGCGCGGCGGCAACGCGACTTCCTGGAGCGCCGACGTGAAGGTTGCGGAGATGCCCGAATCGCGCCGGAATTTGTCCACCGTGTAAGCGAGGAATTCCACAAGGTGTTTGGGGGCGACATGGACGGGCGTCATTTGCTGCATCAATTCGCGCAGGTTCAAGACTTCCTGGCGCATGAGGAGTTGGATGCGCTGGAGTTCGGCCGCCACGTGCTCCGGGGTGGCGCCTTCCTGACGGCGCAGGACGTCCATCTGCATTTCGAGGCTGATCATGGACTGAATCACTCCGTCGTGAAGTTCCCTCGCCACACGCGCCCGCTCCACCGCGCCGGCCCGCAAGCGCAAGTGCGACGTGAGGTACACATTGTAAAGCGCCGGCCCCACGGAACGCACCAACGCCTGCAAGAAACTCACCGCGGCCTGGCGCGTCGTTTTGAGTTTGGGGTCGAGCAGGAGCATCGATCCTGACCACTCATCGCCGTAAGCCAGCGACGCGCCGAGCATCTGGCGAAATGGATAAGTTTCCAAGAATTCCTGGGGCGGCGCCCAAACGGCGTCGCGCTGCCGGCGCCCGGCTTGGTCGAGGGCGACCAGGTCAAGCGTGTTGCGGCGGTCGGAGCTTGTCCGCAGGATCGCGTGCCAGGCGCCGGCGGGCGCGTCAAAAACGTATCGTGCGCGATCAGCGGCGGGAGGCTCGGCAGCGAGCAGGGAAAGGGGCTGGCCAACGCCCTGGCGCCGCCCGTGCCAAAGAAACTGCCGCCCCGTGCCCAGTTCCTGCAAGACCAGCAGGATCTGTGCGGCGCCGAAGATAAGGCAGAGCTCGTTCATGACGTTCTGCAACGCGGCGCGCAGGCCCACACTCGCCTGAATCCTGCCCGTGATGCGGGCGGTGGCCGAAGCCTCGGCGCGCAGCAGCCTTTCTTCCTCGCCCAGATAACCGAGGAGGTAACCCAGGATCAGCAGGTTCAGCCCGCGCAGGAGCAGGCGGTTCAATTCAAAATTTTCGCCCAGGAAGGAGGGCACAGCGCCCCGCGCAAAGAACGCCAGGAGGCCTTCCGAGGTGTAGAGGGTGATCGCCACGCCCGCCGTGGCCAGGGTTTCGCGCAACCCCCAGCGATAGGCCGCGGCGGAGAGCACAAAAACGTTGTAGATGAAAAACGGGCTGTTGGGCCCTGTGGTCACCAGGGACATCAGGGCCGGCCAAAGTATGTCCACCGAGTGAACGGCAAGCCGGAACGTGGGCATGGGCGGGTTGCGGAATAAAACCAGGAATTGTATCAACAGGCTATACAATACATAGAACCCCATCAGGCCATACGCGTAAGTGGCATATTGCGCGGGCTGCGTGGGATCGAGCCAAATGGCCACCAGCGAGGTGCCCGCCAGGAAGGTGCGCGCCGCCGCCAGGATGCGCTCAATGCGCTGCTCCTCATTGGCGACAGTGAGGGCGCCGAAACGCTCCAGGATTCGACTTCGGCCACCGGGGAGAGACAAGGGTGTGAGCCTGAAATTCAGGTGATTGATTATCATATCTGGGATTGGTTAGGCAAGAATGGATACCAAGTGGGATTGGGTCCTCCAAGCGACGCTCAGGGAGTTGCGGGTGGCATTCGCAGGTCTTTGCGCAAGGTCGGCGCTCCAAGGGCAGAATTTATGCAAACATCGAAGGGTCACCGGCAGCCTGCCCTTAAGACCATAATTGAGCTCGAATAGATTTCGTGTGGATAAGTCAGTTTTCGGGGATACCTCGGAGCCGATTTGCTCGCCTGATGAATTCGGCGGATGGACGTTGATTGGGATCTGGCGGGAGGAATATTTGCCCGAGCGGTTCCCGAAAGGCGTCGATTCCGAGCGCGAGGTTGAGCGTTTCGAGGACGTGGAGTTGCGCACGATTCAGCCGCATACGGTACTGATCATCAAGGTAGACAAGTCCGGCGTCAAACGCTCGATGATACGTCGGAGACAATGCAATTCCGTTTCTTACGTGATCCGCGCTTCCGGGAGCTCCCACTGGAAGAATGTGTGCGGCGTCTACCAGTCGGAGCTGAACGCGGGTCACTGCGCAGCGATTCCCGTATGCAAATAGCACTCGTTGCTTGAAACCTGCGTCCCTGGTTAGACGGCTGACTTCAACGACGATCCGCTGACGGTCTGTGGAGAGAATTTGCACCTCATCCGCTCTCAAAGGCTCTTGGTGCGTTGCTCGGTTGAGGAGCCTGAGAACATTAGCGTCGCGGCCGAGTCGGTGAAGCAATGTCGCATTCATCGCGTAGGCCATAAACATGTCGGGCCTAATTCCTACCGCTATTTCATCATTGCTCTTTCGGTGGAAACTCAAGCCTAAGGTCTCCGCCGCACGCAGTTCTTGAATGTCTATCTGTACCGACGGAGAACCGGTGGTAAACGTAGCATGTCGCTGGAGGTCAAATCCAGCAAAGAGTCGAAGCCTCGGCTCATAACCGATGAGAATAGTCGGACCATCCGTTCCTATCCGAAGGGGGGACTCAACCGAGGTCATCTGGATGCGGTATTCGTTCGGTAGCGCGGGGCGCCCTCCGAATGTCAGCGTCCATGCATATACGGTCAATATGGGTGGAGTGTTGGTACCTGTAATGACGAATCTTCTCGGTTGCCGCCGTAGTGGAGAAGCCAAATTTCCGGAGCATACCGATTCCCTAAAGGCATTGAGTATTGCGGCAATGAGTTGTTCAGGCGGGACGGCGGGCATTAATCCTCCGTGTCTTACCTCCGTCCTGAGGCAAGGGGTCGGTATATCCGTTCCACGATGCGGCGGGATGGTGGAGTTTATAGGTAATACCCTCACCCGAAGAGTCAAACAGCCTGTCTTGGAACGGTTCGAGCGGTCGCTCGAATCGCCCTAGAGCGCCTTTCAGATATTCCTCGCGCATCTCGATGCACGTCCAACTGCGGCGCAAACGCTCACAAACCTCGCCCGTCACGCAGCTCCCGGCAAAGGGGTCCAGGACTGTATCGTTCTCATCGGTAAGCATTCGTATAAAAAATTCAGGGAGGGCTGCAGGAAAGCGGGCCGGGTGTGGCTTGATCCCGTGCTTTTCACAGTACCGAAGGTAGTATGAGTTGCTTTCGGTATTGGGGATGGCGAGAAGGTTTGGTGGTATTGCCGCTCCATTGTCCCACGAAAACTTCGCACTAATGTCGTGCCCGCTCGGGCGAAGTTTTGCCTTATAACCGTTCTTTAGTAAACCCTTCATTGCGTCACTATAGGGGGAAAGAACGCGCTTGTTGCTGGCTTTTGGCCACGGCGTAGTTGAGAACCACCAAACAATATTAACTGCGTCCTTTACGCGGATTCGGCGGACGGTGACCCACTCGGCAGGGCTCGGGAGCTTTGATGGATTCCACCAGAAAAACTCTTGCGCAAGGTAAAGACCGATCTCACGACAAAGTGTAATTGCGAGTTCAAAGTGGTACAAGGACCGTGTCGGTTGCCCGGGAATCCAAGCCCCGCCAATGTCGATGACGAGGGAGCCGGAGGGTTTCATAATACGCTTGAACTGCTCTCCAAATGGCTTAAACCAGCTGACATATTCGTGGCTCTCTACGTTTCCGTAGGCCTTCTTGCGGACAAGGCCGAATGGAGGGCTTGTCACAATAAGGTCGACTGACTTTGCCTTTAGCCCGGCCATATACTCGAGAGAATCGCCGAGCAGGATCTGTCCGTGTTTTGTTTTATGGTATGGCACGTTGGACCGAGTATGTATCATACCTTAAAAAGGCGAGATCGCGCTCCCCGGCAGTGTTGCCCGAATTCTGTATTGGTTTGCTAAGCGATTACTCCGACCTCGTGCTGGACCCATTCGCTGGTTCAAACACAACTGGCCCCGTAGCTGAAAAACTTCAGCGTCGCTGGATCGCCATCGACAATGTCGAGGCTTACTTGAGTGCGAGCAAGTTCCGCTTTGAGTGATGCCATTCAGAGCAGCGCCTGGCAGGCGCGGACTTAGCTTGTAGCCGGAGCGCCTTAGGCGCAATGAGTGCGAACATCGCCCCAATCTGCCGGTGCGCCAGCCGGCCTGGCTACATCTCGGCGCCGAAAATCTACATTTCAGCCCAACAAACCTACAACTGGCCAATGCTTTCTTGACCTCCAACTTCGCCTCATTTAGATTGGCATCTCGGGCAAACTCATCTCCCAAAGTGACGAGAAGCCGGAGTCGTAAAGGCTTATTGCAATTCGTTCATGGCCGGGAAGGCCATGGCCATCGCGTCAGAATTATGAAGAGCTCCTTCGTTAGAATCTTCTTGCTGGCATTCTGGTTGTTCTCTGGTTTCGCAGGCTCGCCCGTGACTTTGCGGGCTGGCGAAGGGCCGTATTTCATCACTTACGATCATCACATGGAAGAGCCGGGGAATCTCGAGCTGGCCATCAACCCGGTTGTCGGCTCGCCCCAAAGCGGGAATCGCTTTCTGGCCTCATGGGCCGAATTCGAGTACGGCACCAAGGCTTGGTGGACGACCGAGTTATACCTTGAAGGTCAGTCAACGAGACACGACAACACGGAGTTTACCGGTTGGCGCTTGGAGAACCGTTTCCGTCCGTTGTTTGGAGATCACAAGGTCAACCCTGTCCTGTACGTCGAGTTTGAGGACATCAACGCGGCCAGCAAGACCATGCAGGAGGTCGTAGGATTTGACTCCCAGGCCGATCACGCGGTGCGCAACGCTGACTCACGCGCCGAGAAGGAGCGGGAAATTGAAGCCAAGTTGATCCTGGGCAGCGAGGTCCGGGGTTGGAATATCTCGGAGAATCTGATCTTGGAGAAGAACCTGACGAATGCGCCGTGGGAATTCGGCTACGCAGTGGGCTTCAGCCGCCCGCTGCGAATGGCTGCTACGTCGCGGCCATGCGAATTTTGCCGTGAGAATTTCCGGGCCGGCGTGGAGCTGTACGGTGGCTTAGGCGACTGGCGCCGCGTCACAACGGCAGGGACATCGCAGTATCTCGCGCCGGTGCTTTCTTGGGAGCTTGCCAATGGCACCTCTTTCCGAATATCACCAACTTTTGGGCTGACGCCGCAGAGCCACCGGTTCCTGGTGCGTTTCGGTGTGTCGTACGAGCTTGGAGCATTTGGGCGGCGAGTGCGACAAATGTTTCGCTAAGATTGTTGCCCGGTAACAATCCGCCGCCACCAAAAAGATTATGAAGAGAATCCGAACCAGCCTATTTCTGGCATTCATACTAGTGGCCTGCGGTATTTCGCTGGGCAGGAAGAAAGCTCCGAAGCCTGAGGAATTGGGTACGGAACTCGGCAGA
>JBGPCF010000070.1:0-31807 GCA_041481635.1 Terriglobia bacterium
CCCCAAGTCAGGAGGGGGCTGCAGCGTATTCTGATTAGGCTGGGCGGCTTTTGCCCTTGGTGCCACATGAGATTTCCCAAGCTGGACAGTTCTTGATTAACTTAACCTAGTAATATTAGGGCATAGGTGTAAGGTGCTGCGAACCACGAAACGCGCGGGGAGAAGGCGATTGATTTTTGATTTTCGACTCTCAACTCAGCCCGGTGTTTCGCCCGTCGGAAGGCGGGTGCCTTGAGTTTAGGGTTGGAGCTCATGGGGCAAAATAAAATGCATTCGCTTGGCTCTTGATCTCGTATAACGCTTTTAGGAAGGCACGCTTGAGCGAGACGACGTCATCCCGAACGGAGCACGCTCTGGCCCAGGCGGTCCGGGGTGACGCTGCCGCGTTTGCCTCCCTCGTTCGCGAGTATCAAGGGATGGTGTTCAGCTTGGCTTACCATTTTTTACATGACCGGGCGCTGGCCGAAGATGTGGCGCAGGAAGTTTTTCTTCATCTCTACCAGAACCTGCGCTCCATCCAATCATCCTCGCACCTCAAATTCTGGCTGCGCAAAGTGGCAAGCCATCGCTGCATCGATCAGACTCGCGGGCGTCATCCGCAAGTGAGTATGGAGGAAATCCCGGAGCCCGTGGGACCCACCCCGGCGAGTGACCCGTTGCTCTCGCAGCGACTGCAACGCCTGGTGGCCAGCCTGCCCGACCGCGCGCGGCTGGTGGTGATCCTCCGCTTTCAGGAGGAATTGGAGTACCACGAGATTGCCGAGGTTTTGGAAATGCCCATCAACACCGTGAAGAGCAATCTGCAGCGCGCGCTCGAAGTCTTGCGCGGCAAGTTGTCGCGCTGCCTGGGAGATGTACCCGCATGAATCCTCTGGAACAGGAACTGAAGAACGCATTGCGGCGCGAGGAGCCGTCGGCGGATTTCGCTGAGCGCGTGCTCGCCCGCCTGCCCTCAATACCGTCGCGCCAGCCCTCGTGGAGCGAGACGCTGCGAAATCTCTTACGCCTCCCGGCTCTACGCTGGGCCACGGCCGCCGCACTGTGCGTGGCCTTCACCGTCGGCTTTGTGGCGTACCGGCGCCACCAACAAACAGTGGCGCGCGGGGAGCAGGCGCGCCAACAAGTGATGCTGGCGCTGCACATCGCCAGTTCCAAATTGAATGTCGCCATCAGACAAGTTCACCGGACGGACGAACCCCGTGATGTTCGCGCTGTTCCGAATTCGGATTAGAGCAAGGAGCATGTTATGAAAACACCTCGAACAAAATTTTTCCGGCGCGCCGCGTGGCTGCCGGCACTCGCCTGCGCGAGCCTTCTACTGGCCATACAGACTGCCTCCGCGCAGACCGGCAAAATCCAAATCAGCCATTTGGAGAAGCTGGCCGACAAAGCTGCGGAAGTAGTGGACGTCACCCTGGACGGCGCGCTCCTGCAGCTCGCGTCCAAATTCATGTCAGACAAGCGCGGAGCTGACGAGGCAGCCGCCAAGGATTTTATTCAGCATTTGCAGGGTGTCTACGTCAAGAGTTTCGAGTTCGACAAGGAAGGCGAGTACACGCAGGCGGACGTGGATGAAATTCGCAAGCAACTTCACACGCCCGAATGGCAGCGGACCGTGGAAGTCCGAAGCAAACGTGGCGGCGAAAATGCGGAAATCTACCTGATGCCCGGCAGCGGGACCGGCCCCGACGCCATCAGAGGGCTTGCCATCATCTGCGCGGAGCCCAAAGAACTGACAGTGGTTAATATTGTCGGCCGCATCGACCTCGACAAGCTTGCCGAGTTGGACGGCCAGATGGGCATCCCACGGATGGGCCTCGAACACGCTAGGAAGGGCCATAAAGACGCGAAGGATATGAAGGAGACCCAGGAACCCAAGGATGGAAAAGACGGGAAGGAGGCCACACGCCATGACGAATCCAAGTAGCCTCTTCCGCAAATCTTTGCTCGCGGGCGGCCTGCTATGCCTCACGCCGGTCCTGCTCCCCCAGTCCGCTCGCGCCGGTGACAAGGAGTTTGGCGTCCTCGTCCATTATGTCGAGTCGCATTACAAAGTGCACCGGCAATACCGGTTTATCCTGTCCTTCGCCTCATTCGCCGTGAATATCGCGCGTCCCTACGGCGTGAAGGGAATGAAACTCGCGATTTTTGAAAATGAAAAAATATCCGCCGCCAACGCGGATGATCAGGACTTCCCTTCCGTCGTGAAAGCTGGCCTCGCCGAGGGTTGGCAGCCCATGGTGCGCGTATGGTCGCGCCGCAATGGTGAGCGCACCGTCATCTTCGCCAAGCCCGAGGGCAAGAATATGAAATTGCTCATAGCCTCGGTCGAGCAGAATGAAGCGGTGGTGATCCAGGTGAAGGTCAATCCCGACAAACTAAGCCAATGCATCGACCGATGGTCGCGTGAGGATCGGAATTATCACGACGGGGATAAGAAGGACACCCATCCTCCGTCATCCGATGACGCCTCCGGTGACGTAGCGCAGATCAAAATCGGCATGTAAGTTTCCTGGGACTGTAATTTTGTATAGCCGTCTTACCCGCTCGCGGTAAAAACGACCGAGGGTGTTTCGAACCTGCAAACATCATCATTCCCCATCCCCTCGTTGTTCAACACTTTACACCGCCGTATAGTTTGGCAATCCCATTGCACCTAAGCAACATGATTACGAAATTTAGGGGAGCAAGCAGATGAGGGAAATCATAGCTTGCACGGCTGCTTCACCCTTTTCCACCTCTCATGTGGAGGCGGTCACAAGTTCAAGGAAGGCGCGTTTTACCAGGTGAGCCACCCATCACGCCTCCCTGGTAAACGAGGACGCTGCTCCGCCGCGAGGGCCAGGGGCAGCGCCCATTCGTTCTTGCACGGGTTTTTTCGGTGAGTCCGGCGGAGCACTGATTGGAATGACAAGCCGGGGCGCGGGCCATCTTCAAGCAATAGCTTCGATGGGCCAACTCGACCCGGCGGCCGCCCTTAATTTCTCCGCCAGGGCTTGGCTGATCCGGAAAGGAATCTTGAGACCAGGCCCGAGTCGAAGCTCCACATAGCGTGTCCAGAGAACTTTCTTGTACACATACGAAATATCCCGCCAGGGAATAAAGAGAGGAGGGTGGCGAATGATGACCACGAAGGGAAAAGAAATGGCGAGATAAAGCCCGCGCGGGTCGCCACCCACGTTGAGGCAATTGTTATAGCCGGTCATCCACCGCATTTGACCCCTCTGAAAAGACCAGCACGTCCCCGTAAAGGTTTCCTGGCTGGGGTATTGTCCCGCCAGTGCCGCCCAACCACTGGCATGGCTGAGGACTGTGAAAATCACCATCCATGCAATGATCAGCGCGGCGATGCCGATCAATACGGGATAAACGTTGCCCACTGGGCGTTACTCCGATGATTTGGAATCGGACTACCGTTTCAGTTCGACAATGGTCGCACCCGTGCCGCCTTCATTCTGCGGCGCGGGATAAAACTTTTCCACATGAGGGTGGGAGGCAAACATTTCGTGCAAGGCCCTCATCAGGATACCCTTCCCGTGCCCATGGACGACGCGCAAGCGAAAGCGATTGGCGACAAAACTCTCATCCAGAAATTTATCCACCGTGTCACGAGCCTCGTCGGCGGTGGTTCCAATCACGTTGATCTCCGCCGATGGCCGCCCAGCGTCCTCTTGGGCATTGCTCGCAGCCTGACGGGTGGCGCGGGCTGCCCCCCCTGACGACAAATTCGCTGCCAGCCCTGGACCTTTGGCACGCGCCAGCACTTGCACTTCGTCGTTGCGCACGCGCATGCGCATGCGTCCAACCTCAAGTTCAACCTCGCCGTCGCCAGCCAGCGCGATCACCGTCCCCGGAGTCGACAAGTTGGCTACGCGCACACGATCACCCACGGCTGGCGGCGCTGAAATAACGGCCTCGTCAGGAGTAGCTGGGGCGCCCAAAGTTTCGAGCACTTGCGCGTTCCACTCCTCACGAGCCTCGGCGCGCATCACGGACGGTTTGCGCTCGACTCTCTTGCCCAAGCTGGCCGTCTTACCCTGTGCCAGGACCTCAATGCGGATTTGCGCGACGGCTTTTTCCCACTTTTCCTCGTTCTGTTTGAGCGTCTCGTCGAGTCGCGCATCCAACTCCCGAAGTTTCTTGCGGCGCTCCTGCTCGAATTTCTGCTCGAGCTCGATTCGCCGCGCCTCCAATTCCCTGCTCTGGCGGTCGAGGTGCTGGATTCGATTCTCCAAATCATTTTTTTGATCGTGTAATGTGGCGACCAGCGTCGCCGCCTCGATGTCCGCGGGATCGAGTTCAGAGCGCGCCTTGATCACGATACTTGGCTCGAGGCCCAGCCGCTCGGCCGTATCAATCCCTCCCGACTTTCCGGGGAGGCCACTGATCAGCCGGTAAGTGGGCTGGAGCGTGACCTCGTCGAACTCCATGCTGGCGTTCAGAGCCTGCGGAGTATCGGCGGCGTAGGCCTTGAGGCGTGAGTAGTGGGTGGTGACAAAAGTGATGGCGCCGTGCTCGCGGAAATGCTCCAGGATGGCGATAGCCAGCGCCGCACCCTCATTGGGCTCGGTACTGGCCCCGATTTCGTCAAGCAGCACCAGATCGTTCCGGCCCGCCGCGCGCACCATGGATTGAATATTCGTGATGTGGGCGGAGAAGGTGCTGAGGTTGGCCTGGATGGATTGCTGGTCGCCGATATCCGCCAGCACGCGGTGGAAAATGGGGATGCGCGCCTCGCGTGCCGCCACCGGCAGTCCAGTTTGCGCCATCAACACGGCCACACCCACGGTTTTCAGTGCCACCGTCTTGCCCCCGGTGTTGGGCCCGCTGACAATCATCAGCGTCTTCGGCTCGGTCAGCTCGATGGTAATGGGAACGGACTTCCGCTTTTGTGCGCGCAACGATTTCTCGAGCATCGGATGTCGCGCGTCAAGCAGGACCACCGCGGGCGCCGAGACAAACTCGGCAAAGCAACAATCGAAGGCACGGGCAAATTCGGCTTTCGCGAAAGCCAAGTCAAGCTCGCTCAGTATTTCCGCCGCCCCGCCCAGCTCCCCCCTTTGGGCGCGCAGCCTGTCGCTGAATTCCGCCAGGATGCGCTGGATTTCCGCGAACTCCCGCTCTTGCAACTCGACCAATTCGTTGTTCAGCGGGACAGTCTCGAGCGGCTCCACAAACACTGTGGCTCCGGAAGAGCTCGCGCCATGAATCACCCCGCCCACGCGCCGTTTTTCTTCGGTGCGCACGGGAATCACAAAGCGGTCGTTGCGCAGCGTGACTACGGCATCCTGCAGAACCTCGTCGTGGCTGAACTGGCGCACCAATTTTTCGAGGGTGGACTGCACTTCGCCGCGCAGGCGCTCCGTGGCGCGCCGGATGCGAGCCAATTCTTTGCTGGCTGAGGAGTCCACCGACCCGTCAGGAAGAATCTTGCCGTCGAGTTGTTGGACCAGTTCGCGGAAATCTCCCATCCGGCCGGCAAGCATATCCAGCCGGGTAAAGGGGCTTTTTGCGAACAGCGTACGCAGGTCGCATGCCGCACGCGCCACCTCGACGAGAGCCAGGATTTCGTGCGGGTCGAGCGCCACGCCTTCAATGCCGAGTTTGTCCAGAATAGGCCGGGGGTCATGGAGCCCGGAAAAACTCGGGCGCGAGCTTTCAGCCAGGAAATCGCGCGCCTCCTTGGTGACCGCCAGAGCACGCTGGATTTCCGGCAAGTCAGTGCCCGGTTGGAGGGCGGCGACCCGCGCTCCAGCAATGGGGCCGGTGAGAAATCCGCGCAGGAGATCGATGATGCTGGAAAACTCCAGAACCTCGCGAGAAAAGGGATCGGAAACTTCTGGTTGAGGGTCGGAGTTTGTCATGAGGCGACGAGGGGGCTTGAACCCCTCACGTTAGAATCGTATCGGCGGAGGGAGATGGTGTCAACGAAGGACTCAAATGAATTAAGCCAGGAACTCTCTCAATTTCGCTGCAGCGTGGTCCGCGTCCTCGACCAGGGTAACGACTTCCATGGCGAGTGAGAGGCGTTCCAGTGAAGGCTCGGCGCTGGCGCCGAGGTGGACTTCCTGATTTAAACACTCGATTACCGGGCGCCAGTATGGCGCCCAGACCAACAACGGCCGTTTTCCACCCACTGAAGTGGAGAGGATGGATTTATTCATCAACTCCCAAGCCAGGGCCAGCTCCACCAGCGTGCCCGTCCCGCCCGGCAGGGCGACGTATGCGTCGCCGCGCTCGACAAGCGTCATCAACCGTTCGGGATATGAACGCGTCCGCACTTCTTCGGTAATCCACCGATTGGCGCGCAACGGCCAAACCTCGCAGGTGACGCCGATAGTTTGGCCGCCCGCTTCGCGTGCGCCGCGCGCCGAAGCTTCCATCAGTCCTGCATATCCGCCATTGCAAATGGCGAAGCCAGATTCTGCACACAGCCGGCCCAGACGGCGTGCGTCAATATAAGCGGTGCTGTTTTCGTCGGGGAGAGAACTACCGAAGATGGTTACAGTCGCCATAGAGTGAACATAATCCCTTCGCAATTGTAGAGGGAGTTGGTGATCCAGTCATCGAGCCTTTGGATTAGCACAATCTTTAAATGGTTTGCCGGCTCATTTCTTATTCTTCCCTTTACGTTTTTTATCAGGACTTTTCTTGTGGCCGCCAAATTGCTCAAATATGGCCAGAGCGATTTGGTCGGCGGCGCGGGCGCCTTTGTGCGCACTTGCCGGATGCGCGTTGCCGAATATGGAAAAGGCGAGGCGATCTCCAGTCGGCATGTCCATATACCCGGAGAGCGCATTGACGTGGGTGATCGTTCCAGTCTTGGCGTGGATGGCTCCGTCGGCCGAGGTTCGTCTGAAGCGCTCGGCCAATGTCCCGTCGGTGCCTGCGACGGGGAGCGAGTTGTAGTAAGCCTCGAAATTCAACGAATGGGCCATGTACTCCAGGAGTTTCACCATCGCCTCGGGCGCCAACAAGGCCTTTCGCGAGAGGCCGGACCCATCGGTGAAATAATACTCGTCCGAAGGGATTCCCACTTTCTCCGCCAAATCCCGCAAGACTTCGAGTCCTGATGCTGTGCTACCAAAATTCTTTACTTCGCGCCCCAACGTGCGCAGCAGCATTTCCGCGTGCAGGTTTTGGCTCACCTTGTTGGTCACTGTGATGTCCTCGCGGAGCGAAGGTGAGCGGTGTTCGGCCAGCACCACCCGTGGGGCCGGCTTGGGCGGAGGGTCGGCCATCGTGGCAGCCTCAATGCGAGTGAGGTGCTTTACCACCACCTGGCCCTGCACTTTGATGCCGCGCTCTTCGAGCAGTTTGCGAAAGATTTCGCCCACCAACTGTGGCGGGTCATCAATGGAGACCGTATCGTCATCCACGATCCCGCCAAGAGGGACCTGTCCCCAAACGTCAAGTTGCTTTGAGCCCGGCGCGCGTTCGACAAATACATGCTCCTTAGCCCGCCCACCTGCCGTTTCCAAACGATTGTTCACCTGAAAGTAGCCGTCGAGGGGTGTGAGAGAGACCAGCGCGGTCGCGCCTTCCGCTGCTCCGGGCTGAATTTGAAGCAGGAGTTCGTTGTCGTTAAAAGCCAGAGCGGAAACCGGCGCACCATAGCCCCACTGAATATCGCCGACGCCCCAGTCGTGGCCGTAGGGTTCGTGGAGGTAATAAGTGTCGTCCGCGATCAGGTCACCCTGAACTTCCCGCACGCCTCGCGCCGCCACCTGGTCAGCGAGCTCGCGAAAGGCGGCGTCCGCAGGATCGCGCCGCTCGGTTTGGACGTGATAGGGCAAGACACGGCTGCCGAGGTTGGCGTCACCCCGTCCCACTAGGATTAGGTCATGTACGCGACCCTGATCGTCGGGTGGCGTGTCGCACTCCACGGTGGTGCGAAAAACATAATCGGGTCCGAGTTTTTCCAGGCCCGCCGCGGTGGTAAAAAGCTTCATGTTTGAAGCGGGCATGAAAAGGTGGTCTTCATTTCTCTTGTAGAGGATCTTCCCGTCGGTCAGACGAACGACTTCAATTCCCCAGAAGCCACGCTCTGCCTCGGCTTGGCTCAAGATGAAATCGATATGAGGCCCGAGCGCGCGCGGAGCTTTGACCTTCGCCTTTTTTACTGCGCTCGCAGGCGAACATGTAAGTAGAGTGAGAGCGAGAAGGTAGACGGAGAGGCGGCGGGCGTGATGGGCATTGGACAAGGGATATCGCTCGTCGGAAAAATCTCTGATTTGTTCGGAGCTCACACTTGCCATCAGCCCAACAAGCGTGCCACTTCTTTGGCGAAGTAAGTCAAAATAATATCCGCGCCGGCGCGCTTGATCGATGTCAGCGATTCCAACACGATGCGCTCACGGTCGATCCATCCGTTTTGGGCGGCCGCCACGATCATGGAAAACTCGCCGCTCACCTGATAGGCGGCGAGCGGAACATCAAAGGTCCGCCGCGCCAGCACCAAGATGTCGAGGTAAGGCATGGCGGGCTTTACCATAATAATGTCCGCGCCCTCTTCGATGTCCAAAGCGATTTCACGCATCGCCTCACGCTGGTTGGCTGGATCCATCTGGTAAGACTTCCGGTCACCGAATTTGGGCGCCGAATCCGCCGCCTCGCGAAAGGGCCCGTAAAATCCCGAGGCGTATTTGGCCGAGTACGCCAGGATGGGCGTGGCGCTGAATCCGCGCGTGTCTAATTCCTGCCGGATGCGCCCCACGCGGCCGTCCATCATGTCGGAAGGCGCCACGATGTCCGCCCCAGCCTCCACCTGAGTGACCGCCGTTTTGGCCAGCAGCTCCAGGGTCGCGTCGTTGTCCACCTCCCCATTCTTGATGACGCCGCAATGTCCGTGGCTGGTATATTCGTCCAGGCACAGGTCGCAAATCACCAGCAGACTAGGGGCGGCCTTCTTCAATGCGCGCACTGCGCGCTGGACGATTCCGTTTGGGTCGTAAGCGCCGGAACCTACTTCGTCTTTTTTCTCCGGAATGCCAAACAAAATGACCGCCGGAATTCCCAGATCGGCAGCCGCCTTGCACTCCTTCACGAGCAGGTCCACCGACCAGCGGTAGTTGCCGGGCATGGAAGAAATCTCGTCTTTGACCTTGGTGCCCGGGCACACGAAGAGGGGGTACACCAGGGTGCGCGTGCTCAATTCCGTTTCGCGCACCAGCCCGCGCAATGCTTCCGTGCGGCGCAAGCGGCGAGGACGATGCGTTGGGAATGGCATTGTCTGTTCCTTCTCTACCTTGGTTGAGGTTAGTTCACTTCCCGCCCTAAACAAATTCCAATCGTAACTGGTAGATTAAGCTACAGCGTCATTCTAGAAATGCTCCGTTCGCCTTTGATGACTCAATTCTATCATTCAAGGCTGAACAGACGGTCAGTACAGCCTCTCCCTGGTCTTCAAATTACCGAAAGTCCCGACGTTCGACAAGGAAAGTGCGATGCGATACGAATTTTCCTGCCGGATGGTCCCCAAGGCAAAGCGGCGGTACTCGACGTCAATTCCAAAGCAGCCGAAATTATAGCTGGCCTGGCTCACCATTTGTTGGGCAATTCCCTGGGCAAAGTTATAGTCCACCCCGAAGGCGCCGCTGAAACCTCTGCGATTGAGGTCGCCGAATGTGGCAACGGTGCGCAGCAGGTTGAAGGAAGCGAGTTGCGAAAGTGGGGTATTGGGAGGGAGTGGTGTTAAGAGCGCCGCTGTGCGATTGATGAAGAAGTCGGTGAATGCCAGGCCCAGCAGGCCACGATGCACGCGGGAAGTGATGCCGGCGTTCAGCACACCTCCACCATTGGGATTGAAGTCGGCGCGAAGTTCGGTGTCGTAATTGGTGGAGGGCGCGACCTTCAGCACCGTCACCACCGGCGAGAGGCGGCGCCCCTGTGCAAACGCGAAACCGGTGAGCGAGATGGTGGGGTCCCACACCACGTTCTGTCCCGGAACAAGCGCGCCGCCGAAAGTGGGATCAAAATAATATTTCTGCAACAAGCGCAGGGAAATGAAATCGCGAGCCTGGGGCATTTGTCCTGAAGCGTCAGGCGTATCCTGGCGAGTCATCAGGGTATTGGTGACGGAATACTCGATCTCATTGGTTTCGGTAAAGATGTCAATCGGGTCGAAGCGCACGATATCGTCAATGTCCTCGCGGTCGCTGGCGCGGACCAGACGATAGCGGAGGTCCGGTTCGATGACGTGTTTAAATTTATGCCCCCAAAGCGTCTTTTGGAAAACACGCTCAAAAGAAGGTGGTCTAAGATCGGCGGAAAAATCGCCCATCACGCGGTTGATCGCAGAGTGGTCAGGACGCAGGCTGGTGCCATAGTGCGTGGCGTCGAACCCGAATGCGGGAGTGAAGTGAAAACCCCAAAACGGCGCCGTACGCAGGGTAACTTCGGGATGCAGGTCATAGCGATCCGTGAGGTTGGGGGTGGAGAATCCGGGTTCAGTTCGCCCCACCCCGTCGGCGGAAGCATCGAATGAAAAATAAAACGGCGAATTACCCAATTGTTTATCAATCCCCGTGACCGCAACGCTGGGCAATTGCCGAATGGTGATGGAATTCCCGATGGCGCCGCCCGAGCCCGTGGTAGGTGGACAACTTATATTCGACCCGTTTACAGTGAGCGATCCCCCAGCCGCACAGAGAAAGTTTTGGTAGCGGGAAGCGTAGAAGTTGATGCTATAGGCGTCGAAGTTCTTGGTGAGGAATCCCGTCTGGTGGGCCTCGGAGCTGACCGCGTCCGAGAAGCTATTGCTCCAGGTTTGACGAAAGGTCAAGGAGGGGATGTAATCCAAGTCGATGACCCCGTGAAAGCCATAACCCACATCGCCAAACTGCCCGATGGCGCGGAAACTGTTGCCCGAGGCTTTCAATAGCCGGCCGCCGGGCTCACTGAGGCCTTGATCGTTGATGCCGAAGTAGCTTACCGTAACAGAGCTGGTCAGGCTGAACCTGGCGCGAAACTCGGCGCTGCGCGCCACGCCGCGCTTGCTGTAATCCTCCACGCCCGCCATCAAGTCAGTGCTGGGATTGATGGCCCAGAAAAAACCGTCCCCCACAACAAAGCCCTTTTGCGTGGAGTTGCCGATGTGCGGAAGCAGAAATCCCGTCTGGCGCGGCCGCGGTGCAATCGAGTCCACCATGACGGGCAAGTAAAGTAGGGGCACATCCAGAAGCTTGAAGAATGCTCCGTGGCTGACGATTTTGTCATTCACTTCCACCCGTGCGTCCCGAACCGAAAGCCCCCAGCCCCTGCTGTCACGCTGGCACGTGCTCACGCGCCCCCGCTGGATTGAATAGGTGTCTTCATCCAATCGATCCACCCGGCTGGCCTGGACGTAAAAAGGATTGGGCGAAGTCACAACGTGCGGGCGCGGCCGGGTGTCCATATGAAAATAGCCGGTGCCATTCGCAAACCAACCCTTCTGAGTTTGCACGTTGAAGTGTGCCTCATCGGCCAACAGGTGAACCTTGGGATCGGTGAACCGGACGTGGCCGGTGGCAACCACATCATTGGTGTCTCGGTAGTAGATGGCATCGTCGGCCTGCAACCTGAACTGAAGGTAAGTCACTTCCACATGTCCGTGGAGCTGATAGGTTTCCTTACTGACCTCGCGCGAATCGGAGCGCACGTCCACTAAGGCTTTCAGGTTTTGAAACTCAAGAGGAATGGGTGGGGCTTGTTGCTCCTGCGGGACCGGGATAAACCCCGAGTTGAGCGAAATCAGAACCGGCAGGGACGTGCAAGGCGCGAAATCCCCTTCCTGCGCTCGCGCGAGGGGATTCAAATCCGAGCCCAGCGTCAGCACCAACAGGCACAGAAAAAAATGGAAGCGGGCCCGGCGCGCTCGAAAAAACTGCCGGGCAATACGAAAAACAAAAGGGACGTTGGGAAGTGGCATACGGGCCATTGGTCATTCTACTCGAAAGTGCTTTGTTCTACCCCTCGGTTTTGTTAAGATGCACTGGGAGCGCATGAACGCTGCACGGAGGACATCAGACCCACTGTGAAGTGCCCCAAATGCGGATACGTTAGCCATCCCGGACTTGTTCAGTGCAAGAGATGTGGCCGATCATTTATTCCAGCCCCACGCGAGAAGGGCCCATCATTCATTTCGTCTTTGCTCTCGCCAGCCCCGAGAAAATCGCCAGCGGCTTCGAGTGCTGCTCCCTCAGTGGGTAAGCCAGCCGCGGCGGCTCCCGAAAAGGTTGTTTCCCCTCCTCCGCGCGCTGCGGAGCAAGCACTCATCCCACCTGTCCGTAGATCCGGCGGACCGACCGCGAGCGCTTATCCGCACTCGCAAGCCACTCCACCCATGTGGCGGGATGAACTCACCGGACGCCTCCAGAAATTCCGGCGCAAGCGGGCGCGCCTACAGAGTGGGTTTGACCCCAACTCGACCCGCGACCTCGAATTTGACCCCGAGGAAAACGATGCCGCGGAGGAACTTGCCGCCCTGATCGATGGCCAGGTGATTGAATTTGGCGATCGAGAGCGCGGGTTCACTCAATCATCGGAGATCTCAAGTCAGCAAGATTCGGTCATCGATTTGGTGCCTCCGGTTCCCCAGGACAATGGATTGCGAGTCCTGAGCGGAGCCGCGGTCCAAGTGGGCGAAACGCCACTGGGCCATCTGGACGCCAGGTCGGATCCCGTCGAGATTATTCTCGAGTCGGAGCCCGGGAAAGGACAAGACACCTCGCCGTCTGCGTACCTATCGGTGCATCCTCAGGGCCTGATGTCGCAGCGATTCAAGGCCGGCCTCCTCGACGTGGCGGTTTTGCTGGCGGGTGGTGGCTTGTTTGCGGCCATTTTTTGGGCCGTGGGTCCCAAGACTGCTCGAATCTCCCCTCTGCCCATTAACCTCGTGGCATTGACCGCCATCGCGACCCTGATGGTGATTCTCTACTTCGGCGTGTCTGTCGCTTACAGCACAGCCACCCCTGGCATGGCTTGGATGGGGCTGGAGGTCAGAAATTTGGATGGCGACCTGCCCACCCCTCGGGAAGCGTGGTGGCGTGCCTTTGGCCTTCTGATCTCCGCCTCAGCTTTGTTCCTCGGATTTGTCTGGGCGCTTTTGGATAGCGACGGACTCACCTGGCATGACCTCATGTCCGGGACATGCATTGTGGAAAGGGAATACTAAGCCCCCATGGGCAAAGGCCGTTTCCTCAACCAGAAATTAGGCAAGCGCGTGAGCCGGAAAGTCAGTCTCCTCAAGGGTCAACTCTCCAATCGAAAAGTATCCCAGCCCCAATTGAAAAGCAGTCTCTCCTCATCAAATTCTCCCGCGCACCGCAAGTCTGCGTCGACACTCGTACCCTCAATAGTGTCTTGATTATTAGAAAATCCGGTTGACTATTAATCGAGAATAATGGTAAAAAAATCATTGGCGGCCGGGGACCCACGGGCTTCACGAGTCCTCGCCTTTTTAACCCTGTTAGTTATTGCGATTCGGGTCGGGTCCAATTTCCAAATTGAGAGGGTAACGTTGATACGCGCCGAGTTTCGTTGCAACGCAGGAGTAGAGTTGTGCGCAACGAGGAACGTAATTGATGGCGCTGGGGTGTTCTAGGTCCGAATTTACTTTCTCATTAAATAGGGAGGAGACCGTGAAAAAGTTCTCGATTAAAGCTCTCGGATTAATTCTCGGATCGATACTATTGGCGAATCTGGCTTGGGGCCAGGCCACGACATCTCTGCGTGGAACGGTATATGACCATACCGGGGCAGTGATACCGAAAGCGCTGGCGACGCTCACGAACACGGCGACCGGTTTTGAACGAAAAACTACCACCGGGCAGGAGGGCGTCTACGAGCTCTCGCAACTTCTTCCCGGGACTTATCGCCTAACGGTTGTGGCGGAAGGCTTCAAGAAATATGAGGCCACGGGGCTCCAATTGCTCGTCAACGATCCGGCGACGGTCAACGTGACACTCGAGGTTGGAGGAAAGACTGAAACCATTGCCGTAACCGCAGAAGCTCCGCTGCTCAATACCACGGATGCCTCGGTAGGTTCCGTCATTACTGAGAGTCAGGTAAAACAGTTGCCGCTCGACGCACGGGATGTAGCAGCCCTCTACAGCATGCAGCCCGGCGTGGTTTACCTTGGAAACCGCACCGACATCAACCTGAATAGCGACACGCGCAGCGGCGCCGTGAACGGCGCCCACAGCGACCAGTCGAACATTACTTTGGACGGGGTCGACGTCAACGACCAGTCGAACGGTTACGCCTTCACCTCAGTCCTGCGAGTCTCGCCAGACGCTATGCAGGAATTCCGGGTGAGCACAACGAATTACGACGCCGACCAGGGACGTTCCTCCGGCGCGCAAGTTTCAATCGCGACCAAGAGTGGAACCAACACTTTTCACGGCTCGCTCTACGAGTACAATCGCAATACCGCCACCAGCGCCAACGACTGGTTCATCAAACAAGCAGAATACGCCAATGGGGAAAAGAATCAGGCCCTCAAGCTCATTCGCAACATTTTCGGAGGCACCATTGGGGGACCCATCAAGAAAGACAGGGCTTTCTTCTTCCTCAATTATGAAGGTCGGCGAGACAGCCAGGCGGACAGCGAAGTCCGTACGGTCCCAACCTTGACTTTGCGCCAGGGCATAGTGCGTTATCAGGACGTGAACGGCGGCGTGACCGCTCTGACCCCGGCTCAATTAGCCCAAATGGATCCCCTGGGCATCGGGCCCAATCCGGTGATGATGAATTTCTTTCAAACTTATCCCACACCCAATGATCCGGGTGTCGGCGATGGTTTGAATTACAGTGGGTTCCGCTTTGCCGCCCCCGTGCGTAACCGTTTCAACACTTACTTCGCACGCCTCGACTACCAACTCACCGCGGATGGGAGGCATAGCTTGTTTTTTAGAGGCAGTGCGCAAAAGGATAATCAGGAAGGCGCGCCCTATTTGCCGGGGTTGGCGCCCCTTGAGGTGGACACAGATTTCAGCAAAGGCTTCGTGATTGGTTATACGGCCAGCCTGAGTCCGACCATGGTTAACAATTTCCGTTACGGCCTTACCCGCCAGAGCCAGGCCCGGAACGGAAACTCCGATCAACCATTTATCCGTTTCCGCGGTTTGAACGATAATTCCTTCCAAGCCCCGAACAATTTTTTCTACGGACGAGGCTTCACGCTTCCTGTCAACAATTTTGTTGACGACTTCAGTTGGAAGAAAGGATCTCACTCCCTTTCCATGGGGGCGAACGTTCGCTTTATCCGGAACGCGCGAACGAGCTTGGCTAATTCTTTCAGCGATGCCGTCACAAATGCCTCTTGGCTCGACGTTGCCGGGGTTGCCAACACGGGGTCCCCCCTGGACCCGGGAGCAAACGGCTTCCCGGCTGTAGCCGATTCATTTGATAACTCCTATGACTACCCCCTCATTGCATTGATGGGAGTCTTGACTGAAGTGGACTCCGTCTACAATTCGGACAAAACTGGCGCGCTGCTTCCCCAGGGAACCCCGATCAAGCGCCATTTTGGCGCCGACGAGTATGAGCTTTATTTGCAGGATTCATATCGTGTGAAGTCCAACCTGACTGTGACCTATGGTCTGCGTTGGGAACTCTTATCGCCCCCATGGGAAACGAATGGCGTGCAAGTGTCGCCCAACGTCGATATGGGGCAATGGTTCCGAACTCGAGGCAACAACATGAGGGCGGGTATTCCGTCCAACCAGGACCCTCTAGTCTCCTTCGCTCTGGGGGGTCCAGCCAATGGGAAGCCTGGCTTCTACAACTGGGATTACCGGAATTTTGCGCCTCGCATTGGGATAGCATATTCTCCTAATCCAAGTTCAGCATTTTTCCAACGCCTCCTCGGAAATAACAAGACGTCCATCCGGGCCGGCTTTGGAATTGTGTATGACCGTATCGGGGCGGGTCTCCTCTCCAGCTTCGACCAGAACGGTTCGTTTGGATTATCGTCCACCATCACGAACCCGGCTGGAGTGCAGAGTATTGATTCCGCACCTCGCGTCACCAGCCTTAACGACCTTCCGACCTTCGGGGCGTGCCCAGCGCCCTTGGGCAATTTTCCCCGAACGCCCCCCGCGGGGCTTGACTGCGGGTTTGCCATTACGTGGGGCCTGGATAATTCAATCAAGACTCCTTACGCATATCAGCTGGCCTTCTCCGTCAGCCGTGAATTGCCCAAAAACCTGTTCTTTGAGGCGTCCTACGTCGGTCACCTCGCCCACCGTCTACTGGCGCAGGATGATCTGGCGATGCCGCTCGATCTCACCGATCCAACTTCGGGTGTGGACTACTTCTCCGCCGCCTCGCGGTTTTCCCAACTCGGCAACGCGGGGGTAAGCTACACAGACATCACCCCCGAGATGGTGGGACCGACGGCAGCATACTGGCCCAATGTATTTCCTGGTTTGGCGACTAATTTGGGAATACCAGGGACGGACCTGCAAGCTGCTTACGCCGTAATGGGTGACCCATCGGGTTTCCTGCACAACGAAACCACAGGCCTGTTCGCCCTCGATCTTCCCGGGATTTATTGCGCCAACGGGTGCAGCAAATTTGGTCCCTTCGCCTTTTGGAACAGCCAGTACTCTTCACTCTACGCTTGGCGCTCCCTGGCCAATTCGAGTTACCACGCCCTTCAGTTGACCTTGCGGAAGCGTTTCTCCCAAGGTGTCCAATTCGACATCAACTACACTTTCTCCAAGTCGATTGACCTGTCATCGGACGCTGAACGAATCTCTCCATGGGGAGGTTTGGGCGGAGAAATCATTAATTCCTGGGACCACAAACAATTGCGCGCGGTGTCGGATTTTGACGCCCGGCATCAAATCAACTCAGACTGGATTGCGGAGTTTCCTTTTGGTAAGGGAAAACGGTTCGGTAAAGACGCTCATGGAGTCGCGGAAGCTTTGCTTGGAGGCTGGCAGCTTTCCGGAATTTATCGCTGGACCAGCGGATATCCTGTGAACGTCTTTAGCGGGGCCACCTGGCCCACTAATTGGCAATTGGGTGGGGCAGCTGTGCCCATAGCCCCCTTGCCCACTACCGGTGTTAACAAGCACAATGCCGATGGCTCGGTGAATTTGTTCGCCGACCCCTCAACCGCCATCCAGGGTTTCCGGGTCGCATTGCCCGGAGAGTCCGGGAGTCGCAACTTTCTCCGCGGTCCCGGCTTCTTCGGCATGGACATGGGACTCAGTAAACGGTGGACGATGCCTTACTCCGAACATCACAGCATTCAATTCCGTTGGGATGTTTTCAATGTCCCGAATGCCACGCGCTTTGATGTTCAGCAAGTGAATTTAAGTCTGGATAACGCCACGGACTTTGGGAAATACACCGGACTGTTGACTTCGCCACGCACCATGCAGTTCGCGCTTCGATATGAATTCTAGAAGGAAAACGCATCGCATCTGGACGTGACGAACGATTGCCCTCGGCCGCTCTTCTCTCCAATTCGAGAGAGGAGAGGCCCGGGGACAGTCGGTTGAATTGCACAACGGGACGATAGCCCGATCGATCGCCTCCGTACACGGCCGCCTGAGGCCATTTCCTATCACGGAAACAATCTCTTCAAATTCAGTTACCTTGGGAAGTTCAGGCTCTACGCCCTGCAAATGCGTTTGGAGATGAGGAAGGCCGTGAGGCCGACTAGCGCTTCCGCGGCTGCGTCAGCGGCGTAGTGGTAACGGCCCACCACCGTTGCGACAGCGACCATTCCCGCGGCAAAGACAAAAACCCATCCCAAGCGTCTAAGCGCAGCACGAACCGCCAAACCCGAGGCAGTTACAGCCGCCACATGTCCGCTTGGGAAAAGGCTCGCCTGATCCCCGTTCTGATGCAGCAGCCATAGATTCAGCTTGCGCAACGCTGAGGTTGTTTCCAGTCCGCTCAAATCGTGAAACAGCACTCGCGGCGGAGTAAGGGGGAAAAAAGGATATATCGCGTAGCAGGTAAAAACGGCCAGCAGCACGGCAGTCCAGAAGCGGTCAATCGTTCGGTCTGTGCCGGCGCTGTCGGACGACTTCAGATAGCCGTGCTGTCGCGCCAATATGAGACTTAACAATCCCAAGGGAACGAGGGGGTAGCAGAGCAGGTAGGAAAACTCGAGCAAGGGTTGGAGATAGCCGGAAAACAGAGTGAGTCCGCGCGCCACCCCGGGATTTTGGAGCAACGCCCTATCCCAGAGGATGAAGAGACTGTCCAGACGATGTGAGGGATCAGGAGTGTAGAAAAGTCCGGACTCGCGATAGGCCAGCGGGATCAGCACGCAGGGAAACCAATCGCGCAAGGTCGCCAGAAGTATGCTTTGTTTCTGGTTCCCGTAAAGGCTCAGCAGAAGCACCATCGAGCCCGCCACAAAATTAAGCCCCCACACCTTCATCCATTCGTGTAGCGAAAGAGAAAATGAAATGGATGCGACCAGCGCAACGGCCATAAAACCAAACACTAGTCTTTCCGATTGGCGAAAATTCCCCCATAATGAATTCACATCAATCACCTGAACCCGCCCAACCATCGTGCGCTCCGAGGAATTCAAGGCTTGCCTCCTGAGTATGATAATCCCGCTCTGGCTCCTGCGTGCGACGCGGGTGATTCGCCTTCCCTCAAAGCCCGCTTGCTTCCAAACGAACGACCTATATCTGCTGTGGTTACAATTGGTTACATGATGGCCGGACCAAGCCTCTTGGCACGGGCGACACTTTTGGACTACAGGTGTCCGGGAAGCCTGACAGGTTAATCAGTTCGCGGCGGGAGCTGTAAGCATTCGAAAACCTAACTCCGGCGCACTTAATGATATAATCCCGGCCGTGACCAAGCGACTAGTCATCATTGAAGACGAGGCAGATATTGTCGAACTCGTCCGCTACAACTTCCTGAAAGAAGGGTTTGAAGTTCGGAGCTTCACACGCGGGAAGGAAGGACTTGAGGACTTGCGGCGAAACTCCGCCGATTTGGTCATTTTGGACATCATGCTGCCCGATCAGGATGGTTTTGAGGTCTGCCGCCGCATGCGCGCTGACAATCATTTGAAACCCATTCCGGTAATTTTTCTGACGGCCAAGGGCGAGGAGATTGACCGCGTGTTGGGCCTGGAAATCGGCGGCGACGATTATGTGGTGAAACCGTTCAGCCCGCGCGAGCTGCTGGCGCGCGCCAAAGCGGTAATGCGCCGCCAGGAGCGCGCTGCCGATACGCGCGAGTTGGTGGAGGCGGGCGACCTGCGCCTGGACTCGCGCACCCAGGAAGTGTCGGTGCACGGGCGCCACGTTGAGCTGAGCACCCTGGAGTTCAAGCTACTCCATTTTCTGGCGTCGAACCCACGCCGCATTTTCAGCCGGGACCGCTTGCTTGATGAAGTCTGGGGTCGCGATCGTTTTGTGACCCCGCGCACAGTGGACGTCCACATGCGCCGCCTGCGCGAGAAAATTGAAACACACGCCGACAAGCCGCTCTATCTCCAAACCGTTCGCGGCGCCGGCTATCGTTTCGCAGGGCAGCCCCAGCAATAGCTCGCCGCCTAAACGATTGAATGTCAGGCGGCTATCCGGAAAAATCGTAGTCGCCGAGGCCGAACCTCGAACGCATGTCCTCTCGCAGCACGGTCTTTCGCAAACTCCTCGTCAATGCCCTCCTGCTGATCGCTGTTACGATTTTGGTTTTGGATTTCTATCTGGGCCGCTACATGTCCCAGCGCCAGGTGGAGTCCGTCCAGCAACGTCTGGACTCCGAAGCCTTCATCCTCGCCGGGGAGCTCACGGCGGTTAAGCCGGCAGAGATGGCCCGATGGTCAAAAGAGGCTGGCGCGCGCGCGCGAACTCGAGTCACCGTGATTGACCCAAAGGGCGTCGTGTTGGGAGATTCGGAACACGACACCGAAACCATGGAGAATCACGCCAACCGGCCGGAAATCATGGAGGCCCACCGCACCCACAGAGGGACATCCATCCGGCACAGTAAGACCCTGGACCGGGATCTCTGCTACCTGGCCATTCTTGTGGACTACCAAGGAAAGCGGGATTATGTGCTCCGGCTGGCGTTGCCGCTCGAGGACTTGGACGCTGCGATCGCCGCGGTGCGCTGGCAGATATTGAAAGCCTCGCTGGCGGCAGCCCTGGTGGCCCTTGCGATCGCTTACTATTTCTCGTTTGCCTTCACACGCCGCGTGAATCGTCTCCGCAGCTTCGCGGAACGCATGGTAGACGCCCGGTTTCCAAAAACCCCGCTGCCTGCGGAGGACGATGAACTCGGAGCTCTGGGCCAGTCGCTGAATCGCATGTCCGCCCAGCTGGGTGAAATGGTGGACCGCCTAAAGCTGGAGTCCGCCCGGCGCGAGAGTATTCTGGCCAGCATGGTCGAGGGCGTCCTGGCCGTGGACGATCAAATGCGCGTCACGTTCTGTAATGCCTCTTTCGCGAAGGCGGTCGGCTGTGATTACCCCGTGCCTGAGCACATGCCCCTGGTCGAGCTGGTACGGGAACCGGAATTATTGGAGATGCTCAAGAAGGTTCTGGCAGATGGGCAATCGGTGAAGCAACGATTGCAACACCTGGGTCCGGCGAACCGGTCATTGGAGGTTCAGTCGGCCCCGCTGGATTCGCCATCCCGCCCGGGCGCCATCGCTATCTTGCACGACATCACCGATCTCGAGCGCCTGGAGCGAGTGCGTAAAGACTTTGTGGCCAATGTCTCTCACGAGCTTCGCACCCCGCTCACCGCCATCCGCGGGTACGCTGAGACTCTGCTCGATGGAGCATTGGAGGATCAAGAGCACAACCGGAGGTTCCTTGAAATCATCAAGGCCCATTCCATCCGCCTGAACAATATTTCTGCGGACCTCCTGGTGTTGTCCGAACTCGAGTCCGGCAGGCCTCCGGCGGAGCCCGAGCGCCTTTCGCTTCGCACCGCCCTCGAATCAGCCCTGCACACCGTGGAAGGAGAGGCCCGGTTACGCGACGTGCGGCTTTATTTCGAACAACCCGACGACGCCCAGGTGATGGGCGACCGCGTGCACCTGGAGCAGGTACTGGTTAATTTGCTCGATAACGCCGTGAAATTTAACCGGGCGGGTGGCGAGGTGCGCGCGGAAATCTCCCGCGCGGAGAATGGGCTTGCCCGGATCGAGATAGCCGATACCGGCATCGGAATCCCTTCGGAAGACGTGCCCCGCATTTTCGAGCGTTTCTACCGCGTCGATAAGACCCGCTCGCGCGAGGTGGGTGGAACCGGCTTGGGACTTTCCATCGTCAAACACGTGGTCGAGCGCATGCATGGAACGATTCAAGTGGAGAGTATGCTGGGCAAAGGCTCGCGATTCATCGTCCAGTTCCCGGCGGCATAACGATGCCATTGATTGACGAGCGTGAAGTTGCGAAAAGAACCAGAATCTCGGCTTGCCGGAATTTCCGAACCAGCCTAAAATGCAGTCGTCATATTCCCTATGCTTAATCCTAGGTCTTATAAGAAAGAGGTGCTGGTGTGCGACTGATTCCACACGATGTGAAGTTTTTCGACCTTTTTACCGAGCAAGCGGTAAACATTCGCGAAGCCGCGCAAATGCTGGTGCAACTTTTTGATGATTTTCGTGACGTCGAAAAACGCGTGACCGAAATTGGTTTCATCGAGCACAAGGGCGACCAACTCACGCACGGATTAATGACGAAGCTGAATAAGACTTTTATCACCCCGTTTGATCGGGAGGATATTCACGCCCTCGGCTCCGCCCTCGACGACGTCCTGGACCTCATCGACGCGGCCGCGAACCGCATGGTCATCTATAAGGTCAAGGCTCCTACCCCGGGCGCGAAGCAGCTGGCCAAAGTGATTTTGCACGGCACTGAGATCATGGTGAAAGCAGTGTCCCAATTGCACAAGCCGCAAAACATCCTCGAATACTGCGACGAATTGACACAACTGGAAAAGGATGCCGACCGGATCAAAGGTGATTGTATTGCCCGCCTGTTCGAAGACTCAACGGAGCCGACGGAAATTATCAAGTGGAAAGAAATTTATGAGGTCCTGGAAGCGACCACAGACAAATGCGAAGACGTGGCGGACGTTCTGGAATCCGTCGTTTTGAAGTCTGCTTGATTGCTCTCCGGCCGCCGGATTGTGATTTTGCCGACTGACCACCGATCGGACACATGTACGTACCTGTCCGATTTTTAAGATTCTTGCACAATTTTCGAGATTGCTTGCAAAGCGGAAACTATGTTCTGGTTTGCCATCATCATCGTCCTGTTTGCCCTGGTTTTCGATTTTCTCAACGGATTTCATGACGCGGCCAATTCGATCGCTACCGTAGTTTCCACACGTGTGCTTTCCCCGCGACTGGCGGTGATTTGGGCGGCGTTCTTCAATTTTGTGGCGGCCTTTACTTTTGGCACAGCGGTGGCCAAGACCATCGGCAAAGGGATGATCCGTCTGGAGGCGGTCAACCTCTACGTGCTTCTGGCCGGACTTCTGGGCGCCATTTTCTGGAACTTGATAACGTGGTACTTTGGCATTCCGGTGAGCTCTTCGCATGCCCTCTTTGGGGGCTACGCGGGCGCGGCGGTGGCCAAAGCAGGCTGGAGCGCGATCATCCCGGGTGGCTGGACTTTGACTCTGCTCTTTATCGTCCTCTCCCCGCTCATCGGGTTTATCCTCGGAGGCGGGATGATGATTGCTGTATCCTGGATCTTTCGCGCCTTCCCACCGGTGCGGGTGGACCGCTATTTCAGACGGCTGCAGTTGGTTTCCGCGGCAGCGTACAGTTTTGGTCATGGTACCAACGACGCGCAAAAAACCATGGGCATCATCTCGGGTGTACTTTTTACCGCGGGAATCCTGGACCATTTCTATATCCCGTTTTGGGTGGTGCTCATGGCCCACGCTGCCATTGGCATCGGAACCCTGGCCGGAGGCTGGCGAATAGTAAAAACCATGGGGATGAGGATTACCAAGCTGAGACCTGTGGGCGGTTTCTGCGCTGAGACCGCAGCCGCTATCAGCCTTCTGGGGACCTCCCTGGCCGGCATTCCGGTTTCCACCACGCATACCATCGCGGGAGGAATCATGGGCGTGGGAAGTATCCAACGCCTCAGCGCAGTTCGTTGGGGAGTAGCGAAGAATATTGTGTGGGCGTGGGTCCTTACCATCCCGGTGGCCGGAATTGTTTCGGCAATCTGCTTTTGGATTCTCCATCAGTTCATTCCGGCAGCCTGAGCAAGAAACTTCTTCGCAAGAATACTTTCTACCTTGCGGTCTAGTGCCGCCGCCGAAGCTCTGCGGCCACCGCAATGGATCGGGCTCCATTCTTGCCCACCGACCGGACGGTAAAAAAGTGATTGTCGGTTGACACACCCTCCAGGACTGCCTCTCCCACTTTTTCCACAAAGTTAAAAATAGACCAACGCGGGTCGGTGGTCTCCCGCCACAGGATTTCAAAGCCGGCGCGCTCCGGATCATCGGTCGCAGTCCAGGTGACTTTTGCGTCCGGCGTCACGGCGCCCGAAATCGTGATCCCCTCGGGTGGCGCGGGCGCCAGGGCAAGCTCGCGAAGCACTTCGGCGTTGTCGCGCGCCACGTTGCCAAGGAAATCGAAATTCATGAATTTGATCTGGTCACCGAATTCAACGCCATCTTCAGTGCGGGGCGTTTGGTGTTCGTGGTGATAGTCCTCGATCGGCTCCGTAAAACGCACGGCGGGAAGTCCCGCGTCCACAAAAGGCTGGTGATCGCCACCGCGTCCCAGGCGGTCGTGGCGGAAAATCATGCGGATGGACGATTTTCCGTCGATCGCTTCCACCGTGCGAGCGAGCTCTCGCGAGGGTGAATCGATCCCGTCCGGGCCGCCGCCGGAAAATACGCGCACGCGATGAGGTGCGCCAGGCGCGAAGTCCGCGCCCACAATGTCGTTATCGAGCATAGCGCCGATGGTGTAGCCGTTTTGGCGGAGGTATTCCAGCAGGCGCGTGCCGCCCAGCAATCCCTGCTCCTCGCCGGAGACAGTAGCAAAGACGATCGTCGCACGATAGGTACCGCCCGCCAGCAATCGCGCACACTCAATCGACACCGCGACCCCGGAGGCATCGTCATCGGCACCCGGCGCATCGGTTTGCGCGTCCATCGGCTTGGAGGGAATCGAGTCAAAGTGGCTGGATACCACGATTGCCGTCTTTCCCAGTTTCGGATCGCTACCGGGCAAAATGGCGTAGACGTTCTCCATTGGCGCAGGCTGGCCGGAGGTGCGGTCGGACGTGGCCTGAAATTTATCCACCACCACTTCCAGCCGCCTGCCGGAAGCCTTCGCGATGGCGTTGAATCGAACCACTATCTTGTCGCGCCCACATCCGATACCGCGTTGGGGATCGTCCCATGATGAAATTGAATTTCGCGTCCCGCAGGAGACAAGTTCTTCGATAGTCTCGCGGAGCATTTTCTCGTCAACGCTCGCGCGCGCGATCGAGCCCGCAGGTCCCGGCGGCAGGGTGACGGCGGGTTTCCCCGTAAGAGGTTCGGCCGGGTCCTGTTCTGCACGTAATGAATTCGATTGCGTGCTGATGGTGATTGTCAGAATTAAGAAACCCGAAAGCTTAAGGCTTTTTTGGAAGAATGTTTGTGCCGTTTTCAAGGACCCTCCCTTGGTCTCTTGTAAGACAATTGACGGAATTATAGAGTAGTTTCTACGGGTGTCCATGCGGGAAATCTACGCCGGCCGCGCGCCTGCGGCTCAATCATATTTCCGGGAGCAGTAACTCATCCGTGGGTTTAAGCGTCATATCTAATGTAAGCGAACTCCTGGTTTTCATCGCAATCATTTAGTTTCGATGATCATCGGCGGACAAGAATCCTATCCCTCTGATTTAGGAAGTGGTACAGTTCTCAATCCTTTGGGATTGTAGCAGTGAATAAGAATCTTTGGCGGCCTGCTCCGAGCTGACCGGCGCAAAGGGACCGCGTTGAGGAGATTTTTCAAATGAGAAAAAATGTATTGCGAGTTCCGAGCCTGGCCATTCTGGCCCTCCTGCTGCTTTGTACACTGGCGACCGCCGTCCCGGCGCAGGCTGGCTACCACCTGCTCAAGAAGGTTTCGCTGGGCGGGGAAGGCTTTTGGGATTACCTGATTTGCGATTCGGCCAACCGGCATATCTTTGTCTCGCACGGGACGCACGTGATGGTGTTGGATGCGGATACGTATGCCGTGCTGGGTGACATCCCGGACACTCAGGGAGTGCACGGCATCGCTCTCGCGCCTGACCTGGGCCGCGGCTTCACGAGCAATGGGCGCACCAACAATGTGACCATCTTCGACCTCAAAACGTTTAAAGTGCTGGGGACGGTCGCCACCGGACAAAATCCGGATGCCATCCTCTACGATCCCGCCTCACACCGCGTTTTTACCATGAACGGCCGCAGCGGCGATTCCACCGCCATTGACGGCGCGACCGGCAAAGTGGCCGGAACCATCCCATTGGGAGGGAAGCCTGAATTTGCCACCGCGGATGGGGCAGGCCATGTCTATGTCAACATAGAAGACAAGAGTACGGTGGCCGACATTGACTCCAATGCGCTCACCGTCAAGAACACGTGGCCCCTTGCCCCCTGCGAAGAACCTTCCGGCATGGCGATTGATGTCGCAAATCGGCGTTTGTTTAGCGGGTGCCACAACAAAGTAATGGCAGTGATGAACGCGGACAGCGGCAAAGTGGTCGCCACTCCGCCAATTGGTCAAGGCGTGGACGCGAATGCCTTCGACCCTGGTTCTAGTCTCGCTTACAGCTCGAACGGCGACGGCACGCTGACCGTGGTGCATGAAGACTCTACAGACAAGTATTCTGTGGTCGAGAACGTATCCACCCAACGCGGGGCACGTACGATGGCGCTGGACACCAAAACTCACAACGTCTTCCTCGTTACCGCGGAATTCGGTCCGCCACCACCTGCGACGGCCGATCAGCCCCACCCCAGGCCCTCGGTGGTTCCTGGGAGTTTTACCCTCCTGGTATTCGGGAACTAAGGGCCGGGTGATCGCGCCCAACACAGCGAAGGGCTGATGCGGTTCGCGTGACCCTCCAATGGCGCCGGCACTCAGTTTCAAAGATGCCGGCGCCTTTCTAATTCCTGGCAGGCAATCCAACCCGGCGGGGTCCACTGCATCCAACTGTAAGTGCCTGTTTCCCGAGCCACGAAATTTTCTCTTTGACTGTCCGCGAGGTTTGATGGTGAAATGGAGAATAGGCCGTTGAGATGGGCTCCGCGTCGGCTGGCAGTTATAAAACCGGGGGAATAAGTAATGAAGCGAAAATTCAGTTTCGGCGTTGTGGTTTTTCTGCTCGCAGTGTGCCTGGCTCCATTCCTGCGGGCGCAAGACAGCGCAACCAAGGACGACGCGACGGCCGACGCGAACGAGTACACGATTCCGGAAGGGACGGAATTCAAGCTCCAACTGCACACCACGATTAATTCCAAGACCTCAAAACCGGGGGACCGCGTAATGACCACGCTGATCGATCCGGTGGCCGTTGAGGACCGCGATGTTTTGCCCAAGGGTTTGCGGATCGACGGGCATGTTGGCGAGGTCAAGGCGGCAGCCCACCGCGGCAAAGGTGGGTATTTGACGATCGTATTCGATACACTCGAGATGCCGAACGGTGAAAAGGTGGCCATCCTCGGATCGCTGACCGAGGTCTTTTCCAGCGAGGGCGGGAGCGATCCCAAGGTCGGGCCGGAAGGTGACTTGAAGGGTGGCGGCGCCTCGATCAAGGAGCGCGCAGCCATGGTAATCATTCCCGCTGCAGCAGGCGGAGCCGTGGGGCTTGGCCCAGGAATCGCTGCAGCAGCAGGCGGAATCGCGGCCGCCATGATCATACCCAAGGGTAAGCAAGCTGCCTTGGCCGCAGGCTCGCTGGTGGGCATGCGGCTCGATCAGGACGTCGTCATCTCCGCTGCTCCCCTAAGCGATAAATAAACCATACAACCTGTAAACATTTCCCGTGGCGGCTCCGTGGTACGACGGAGGCCCGTCTGGGAATTATTAGTCCGCGCGCCCCGGTGAGGAACTCGATAGATTCTCCTTGGGCCGGCGGCTAATAATGCGAAGTGCTTTTTTCCTGGGCCACATTGGGCCCTCGGTTCGGCGGCTGAAGGTGGACGATCTCCGGCAAGCGGACGAGCTGGGAAGCAGGCATCAACTGGATATCAGCCTGGGCGAACTCAGGCAGGAATTGCGCGAGCGCCGCGATCGTCGTCTGATGCGGGTGGCCGATGGCCAGGGCAACGCCGTGCTCCTGCACCGTGCGTCGAAAGTTCCGAAGCTGTTCCAAAGTGTAGGCAACGGTTTCCGTGTCGTCGAGAAAAACCGAGCGGTAGAAGGACGGCAGCCCTAAGCGGCGCGCCTCGACGAGCGCGTTGGTTTCCGCGGTAGTCCGGCTGTCAACAAAATACAGGCCGCGCGCAGCCAACACTCTCATCACTTCCGCCATCAGTTTCGCGTCTGTCGTGGCGCGCGAGCCCATGTGATTATTCACGCCCCCGGCGAACGGCACGCTGCTCAGATCCTCGCGAATCATTTGCGCCACTGCGTCGCCACGCATCCCCACAGTGATCTCGCCCGGGCCGGGGTACACACCAGCGGCGGGCTCAGGTTCCATGGGCAGGTGGAGCATGATGGCGCGCCCCGCGGCGTGCGCGTCGCGCGCCGTCTCAATGGAGTGGGCCAAGTCGGGGAGAACGGAAAAAGTCAGCGGATACGGTTGCCGGATTAGCTTGCGCGCGGCGTCCAAGTCCTGCCCCAAGTCATCGATGACGATGGCGGCGCGCAGCAAGCGCGGCACCTCGCGCACATGCCACTGGCCAATGAATTCTTTCCGCCACACCAGCCGGAACTCGGTCGACCGCGAGCGTTTCTTGGAATTTTTCTGTTGCGTCTCCGCTTTCAGGCCTTCGGCCCTGGCCTCCTCCTTTATGGCGTCCACGACCGCGTCGTACTTTGGCGAAACGGCGAGCACTTCCACCCTCGCGCTGTTACGGTATGGGGAATTAGAGCGCACATCCGAGGGCGCGCCGCTCTTCACCCAGATTTCCGTGCCGCCAGCGCGCTCAATCGCCTGTTGAACGCGCCCCGCGAGCTCGCGCGGATCGAGTTCCTTCTCCTTCACTTGTTTCGGAGTAGTTCGCGAGCAGGCGCCCGCGAGCAAATTCAAGACGATCACAACAAAAAGTGAGACTCGTGAAAATCTCAGGAAGGAAGCATAGCGAGGCGCGGCGGCCGCCCGGCCTGGGGCTCTTGGACCAGGTGGTTGGCGCATGCACATCGGATGAAAAGGTTTGTTTCGAAAGAGGCAGAGCACCGTTTAGGCGGCTTTGGCCGGCACGCGTTCTTGTTTCAGAACTTCAATTGCTTTGCGCAGTTGCCGGTCGTCTTTGTCGCCGAAGTGCGCAGGTTCGTCCGGGGTGCCATCGTCGTCCAAGCTTGCCGTTTCACTTCCCGCTGACTCGATCACGTTGGGCGTAACGCCGTTGTCGTTGATGGCCTTGCCGTCCAGGTTGTAGTACTTGGCCACCGATAGAAGCAGCCCGGAGCCGTCGCCGACGGAAATGGTTTTCTGCACCACGCCTTCTCCAAAGCTGCGCACGCCCACCACATCACCACGATGGTTGCCCAGCACGGCCGACGCCACAAGCTCTGCCGGTCCCGCGGTGGACTGGTTAATCAGGACCACCAACGGCAGCTTCACAACCGCGCCCTGGGGCTTGGCCGGAATATCCTGGCGTGGATAGCGCTGCCCTTGCGCGTAAGTAATCAAGCCCTTGTCCAGGAATAGGCTGGCGGTTTGCACGGCTTCGTCCACGTCCCCGCCCGCACAGTTGCGCAAGTCGAGAACTACCTTGTCCGTGTGGCCTGCCGAAAGCTCTTTCAGCTTGGAAGAAACTTGTGCGGCGATCCCTTTGTTAAACGTTGCCACCCGAAGGTACACGGTATTCTCATCCACCGTCTTGGAGACCACGGCCGGGTAAGTCAGCTCGATGCGCTGCATGGTAAATTTCTGCGGCTCGCCCTGCGCCTCCTTCACCACCGCGAGCGTCACTGAAGAGCCCACGGAGCCGGCCAGCAAGCGCTCCAGTTGCACGACGGATAGTTCGCGCGTCGCCGAGGAATCCACGCGGTCGATAAGGTCACCCGCCTTGATGCCCACCTTTTCCGCCGGGCTGCCAGGCAGCACAGAGACCACCGTGGCAAATCCCATTTTTTTGGACAGAAAGATTCCCACGTCGGCCGGGCCCGGGTTGGGGTGCGCGAGATATTCCTGGTATTCCTGCGGGCTGAAGTAAGTGCTGTAGGGGTCAAGCGATTCCAGCAAGCCACGGATGGCGCCGCCCGTCACCTTTTTCAGGTTGGGTTCGGTAACGTAATCAGTCTTGATGCGCGAGAGCACCTCAGTATAAACGCCCAGGTCGCGATAGGTTTTCTCGGTCGAAGAATTGCCCTTGCCCAGCACTCCGCCGATGACCACGTAAAAAACAATGGAGCATGAAACGGAGATCAGTAACAGTCGAATACGTTTGGTCATCACAGAGGAAACTCCTTCGGCGGATTTCTAACTTTTTAGGTTGCCTTGCCCCACCCTGATTATTGGCCTCGCCCCTACGCACTATGTTTCATTATAGCACCTCCGGGGCGTAACATAGGCCCGTTTTTGCACAATGCCATCCCCATTCATTCATATGGAGCAACAACAATTGCTCGGACCGAATGCCCGCGCCCGACACCCCCAGTGAGATGCGCGCTACCCCGCCCGCGTTGGCCAGCCCCAATATGGGAGGAAATGATAGAGTTCCCCCTTGCCGCTACTCGGGAAAAATCCCCCCTGGGAGGGTTCATCTCCCTTGCAAATATCATCCTCTTGCGCCCGCATTCGTGGCATAATGCGTCCCGTATAGGCCGCTCGCCCAAACAAAGTGCAATCATCTCACCGGTGAGTGGTCTTATCACGAGACTTTTGGTATAAAGTGGGAGCGCGCAGCGGCGTATCAATAGAAAAGCGATGCTTCCTTGGGCAAAGTTGTATGGCGGGTTCTAAAGGATTTTGGAAATCTGTGAAGGGTCTCTTCAAGACGCCGGCTGAAGAAAAGCCGCGCGCTCCGCGCTTCCCCTACGAAGGGCCGCTGCGTTTTCGTCCCGGAGGGCAGGGCGAGTGGTACCAAGGAGTGATGTTTAATATCAGCGAGTCCGGCGTGGTTTTTCGGGCTCTCCAAACAATGGACGTCGCTTCACCTGTCGAAATGAATTTCATCATGCCGCCCGAAATTGCGGGTAAGGAAGGGGCAGTGGTCTTTTGCAAGGGTGATGTGGTGAGGACCGCCATGCCCAAAACTGACGACAACCGGCCTCTCATCGCCGTCACTATTATGGATTACCTTCCGGGCTCGCAATGGAAACCCAGGCCCCCAAAGACAGAGTCGGATAATCCGCCCGGAGCCCCGCAGCCTCCCACAGAGAATTCGTCAACCAAGAAATGATTTGAATTGCTGCACGTGCAGCTCAAGAGCCTTGGACCATCTCAGCAGGATTTGAGCCTGTGATACCACCTCGAAAGGGCTAGTAGACGGACCACGTACCCGGGGTGGCGAGCTCGATCAAATGCCCGTCGGGATCGCGAAAGTAGAGGCTCCAGCCGCCCAACTCCCATGCCCGCTTCTCTTCAACCGATATACCTTTCTTCTCGAGCCAGGATTCCCAATTCGCCAATTCGGAAACAGGGATGGCGAACGCCAGGTGTAGTTCGCCGTCCCCGTCGTGAGGTGATTGGATGGTACGCGATGCTCCCTTCTTGAACAGCAGCAACACCTGGCGCGACCCCGCCCGCATTGCGCACCCGCGTTCGCCGAATTCGCTGATGAGGCGGAATCCGAAAATCTCCTCGTAGAAGCGAGCAGACCTGGCGAGGTCGCTTACATATAAAGAAGACTCAAGAATTCCATCAATTGTTGGAAACATGTTTTTCGCCCCGCCTTTTATTTAATTGAACCGGGTCCACTACCCCCGATGCATTCATGTTAGCGGACCGTGACACTCAATGTCGTGTTGTGCGAAATGTTCCCTGACCTCGCGGTCACAATAATCGAACTGGTGTGGGGTGCCGGCTGCATCCGATTGCTATATCCGCCGCAACCGGCGAGGGGGATCAGCAATGCAGCGGTGGCCAGGATACGAGCGGCCCATGCCAGTTTGAATCCCCTCGCGCGACCGGTGATGTTTGAATGACGCAAGATACCGGCGCCGATTAGCATCAGTCCCATGAAAAGAAATCCAATTCCATTTATACCCGCCGCACCGACGGGAATTGTCACGGTTACGACTGTGCTTGCGGGTCCTGCGCCGGTGTTCACGGACGGAGGGTCAAGGGTACAAACGTCTCCCGCAGGCGCCTGGCATGAGAAGTTGACGGTGCCCGAAAACCCGGCGGAAGGAGTTACGGTTACAGTGAACCGGGCCGATTGACCTGGTGCAATGGTAACGTTGTTTTGGCTTGTGCCCAATTGAAAATCTCCCGCCGTGATCGTAATCGATTCCACTATGGATATGCTGCCCGAAAAGTTTGCGTCCCCGGAATAAACTGCGACCACTGTGTGGGGTCCAGCACTGAGATTGCTGATCGTTAGAGTTGCAACTCCGCCATTAAGCGGAACAGTTCCCAAGACCCCGCTTTGATCGCGGAATTGAACGTTCCCAGTGGGATTGCCGGACGCCGAAGACGTTGCCGCTCTCAGTGTCACCGGCGAGCTCAGAATCGCGGTGGTGGGAACGGTTAGAGTTGTCGTC
>JBGPCF010000071.1:0-31521 GCA_041481635.1 Terriglobia bacterium
CCCCCGCGCGGACAACTCTGTGAGGAAACTTCCTTGCAGAGTGAATTAACACTTTACGCCCGCCTCTTTCCTTTGTCAATAGCCAGATTCAATTATTTTTTGAAGAAATTTCAAATGGGCGTCATTCTGATCCGTCAGCTGACGGAGAAGAATCCCGGCAGTTGACCCTCGACTTCGAATTGACGATTTTCGATTGACGATTTTCGATTTTCCAGTTTCGATTTTCCAGTTTCGAGTATCGATCTTCCCCACACCCGACACCCGAATCCCTACCCCACACTTAGCTTCACTTTGCTTCACTTATCCGTTTTCGCTGTTTGTTCGCTTTTACCCCTCCTGGCCATCAGCATCGAGACTTGTTATCAACGAGTTATGGTCTAAAACAGGCGGATTTCATCGGTCATTTTGGTGCAATGCAATATATGCACTCAAACACACTCTGCTTCACGTTTTTTTGACAGCCGTGTTGATTCCAAGCGGGTTACAAGCGTCAATTTGCCAAACCTCTTTATTCTGCCATTTTCGTCGCATTTTCCGCTTTTGCCGTCCTGTCTAGAATTTGTTTCCGACTCCCTTCTTCCAGTCACAAGTCCCCAGCCCCTAGCCCCTGTTCTTCAAGCTCCTCCTCACATCTTATAGAACCATCCTGACAGGCCCAAATGACACCAGGGTTACATGTGAAACAAATTACACAAAATATTTTTTGTGTGTGAGAACACGCTAGTTTTGGGAGGATTGTTTCTGACGAAAAGTCGAAAATCGAAAAATCAATCTGCTAGTGCGGCAACATATTGGTCACGCTGGGACCACACAGCGGGAATGACGCGATAGGCATGGAGCGCTTCGATCACGTCCCCGCCTACTGCCTGGTCCTGGTCGTTCAAGAAGGCGAAAGCCTCGCCCTCTTGTGCGGCCCGCGCCGAAAGAGTATCGCTTAGAGTCCAGAGATAGCTGAAAATGTTCTCTCTTTTGGGGGCGGCAATCGCCTGTAGGATCCGTTCCGGGCGACTTCGCGATTTCGGAATCAGGAAATCCACGCCGTGATCGTAGCCGCTCTTGCCCGCGAGCTTCACTCTCGCCGTGTAGCGAACATCATGGCTGTCGAGGAAGGCGCGCACATCTTCAAAGAAAAAACTGGCAACCCGAGGCTGCGCCATCACAAACATGTCGTTGATGGCCAGCATTGCCTGAACCAGAGAATGTAGACGCTGCCCAAGATTTTTTGACGACGCCTCAACTATCAATTGGTTGTTTTCCACACGAACGCCCAGCCCGTTTAGTACGCTGTCCAAGACCATCTTCCGTTTTGGAGTGTCTACTTCAAGCCCGCTGGTCCGCAAGTCGGAAAGGATATATCCATCGTCGGATAAAACGATGTTGCCATTATGGCGCTTGGCATACACCTGAAGGTGATCGTTGTGGCGGTCGAGGAACGGACTTGTCAGCTCACAGGCCCCGCCCACCTCTTGCACGGAGAGGCCCTGGCGAAGCCAATCCACGTAGGAATCAATCAGTTTTTGGCACTCGTCCCGATTCACACTATGACTCCTTGAACTGGGGGAGGCGATTCGATCTTGCAATAAGCGCAGAAGTCGTGAAATGTTTTTCCGGGATCACTGAGTAGAGTGAACGTCTTCGAGTCCGCTGGATACGCCCATTTGTCATCATAACCCTCTTTGAACAAATGGACATGGGTGCCCGAGAGCTGTGTACCGTCCGGATTCGTATGAGGCGCTCCGTCCACATCGAGCCGGACCAAAACGATAGCGGCGCGGACCCGGTTCTGGAGTTTCAGTTTTGAAAGCCGGAGAGTTCCTCGCCAAACATCGAGCAAGAACCTCTCTCGATCATTGGAGTCCGAGAGTTCGTAAGAGTTGTCAAAACCTGGCGGAATCGCAATCGTCGCTGGGGGGCGGACGAAGTGTTTTGCCATGTGCATGAACTGGTCGGCTTCGGCCTGCGTCAGCATTGCTTGGGAATTCCCGCCTTTGCACTCACTGGAGCATAGCATCCGCCCGCCCGCGCGTGTTAGAACTTTTTTCCGACAAGCAAGCGCGAACCCCCGATCTTGGGGTCCGCGGCTCTGTGGCTCAAATTCTCGAGTCCTCATCGCCGCGCCCTGCGATTTGTTTAGTAACCCCTTTTTTTATCCACCACATTCAACAAGGGCAATCCAGCCACATAGCGGCGGACGTTTTCAACAAACAATGCCTGCATGCGGTCGGTACTGCCCTGAGAATGGGCCGAGGTGTGACAAGTAATCAGAACGTTGGGAGCGCTCCAGAGCGGGTCGTCGGAGGGCAGTGGCTCGCGATAGACCACGTCTAGGCCCGCGCCGGCAATCCATTTTTCTTCGAGAGCGCGGATCAAGGCGGGCGTGTCCACCACTTTCCCGCGTGAGACATTGATGAAATAGGCGGTGGGCTTCATCGCCCGAAAGACGGATTCGTTCAGCATCTTTTCTGAAACGTGAGTATGCGGCGCGGCACAGACCAGCACGTCCACTTGCGGCGCCATTTTCGGGAGCCACTCCAGCGAATGGAGCTCGGCAACGAATGCGGGTTTCGGCAAAGGCTTCGGATCGACCCCCAGAACTTTCATATGGAAACCGTAATGGGCGCGGTAAGCAGTGTCCGTGCCAATGCCGCCCATGCCCACCAGACCCATCGTCAATCCGCTGATTTCCGAGAGTCCCTCCACCTCTTTCCATTGATGGTCGCGCGTTTGCTGCGTGTAGCGATTGATTCCGCGCGTCAAAGCCAGCAGCAGCCCAAACACAGATTCCGAAATGGTCGGCGAGTACATCCGCTGCATATTGGTGAGAACGACGGGGCTCTCGACAAACTCCGGCCACAGGACGTGTTCGACACCTGCTGCCGGGTATTGGACCCAACGGAGCTTTTTGGCCGCTGCCAGGTCTTCGCGCGAAATGCCGCCGAAGATGACGTGAGCGTCATCAAGCTCGCGACGGTATTCCTGGTCGCTGCGGCATTGTTTCAGCTCGATTCCCGGCGCAAACCCGCGAATCTTATCTTGAATCTCGGTTGGGAACTCGTCGTAGGTGACAATCTTCAAATGATCGACGGTCGAATTCAGGCCCGGCTCCGAAATGGGATAGGAGTCGACCGTCAGGGGGAATGGCGGATCGGGCGGAGCGCCTCCCGGAGCGGCGCTGTGGCCTTCCGGCAAAGGCATCAAAGCCGCGGCTGTTGAACCTGCGGCAATGTTGCGAAGGAACTTTCTTCGAGAATGGTGATCGAGTGACATGACAGGCCTCCCGGTTTTTTGCCGCATTGTAGCATAAGCGGGCGAAGGGAGTGCGTGCGTCACGCCATGGTCGATCTGTGCGGGACTGTACACGGCCGCTTAGGTCACAGAAGGCTCACGCTCAGAAACGGAGCGAGAGGCCGGCGGCCACGCGAACATTCGTGTGATGATCGGGGTTGAGATTGGCGTGGAGGTAATCCACCTGGATGGCGCGAACCCATAGCGGCCCCGCGATTTTAAAGTCCACGCCACCGCCCACCGCAGTGGCCAACGTGGTGCCGAGGATGACCCCGGCTCCCGTGCAGCCTGTGGTCGGACAAAGAATTCCCAGAGGAACCGCCTGATTGGTGCCGTGGACGGCGCCGACCAGAATGTGGGCAAAGGGCTTCACACGTTTGATTCCCGGCACGGTAATCTGCGGACCGAACAGGACGGACGTTTGGTTCTCTTTCACTCCGTTCGGCGACCCGTACTGCTGGCTCACATCCGCCACCATGCCGAGCCAGGAGGCGGGCTTCAGCTCGACCGATGCGTCCCAGCTGTTAACGTTGAAACTCGCGCCGCTATTGGGTTGCGCATTGTGCACCAGGGTGTAGCCTCCAAACAACGTGACCTTGGGGATGATTTGCGCAGATGCGGCTATCGGCAGGCCCAAAATCATAATGAGAACAGGAATCAGTTTCTTCACGTCACACCTCCACATGCAAGTAAGATGCTGCGGCGGCGTGATTGGGTTGGAGGGTAGGAAGATAGTTGGCCAGAGACTGTAGATCGTAGATATGAAACGGAACGGCGGCAAGAACAAGCCGACTATTTTGTGGTTAGCCCTCCACTCCACAAGCAAAATGTGGTGCCCAGTGGCCGCGCCGCGTGTGGACACATCCCGCACCCGGACAACTTACACCCAAAACATTTCGGGGCACTGGGTTGGACCGTCGAGGTGGCCGACGAGCCGATGCTCCAGTGTTTCGCGCGAGGGTCCCACTTGCTTTCGCAGTTGGTCCAGCTCCTCGTTACCGAGCGGCGCAAAGCTGCGCGCCAGATCCGTGTTGTGCTCGATGAACTCCACTCGCGGCATGCCAATCACCGCCGTGGTCACGGGCAGGCTCATGGAATAGCGCAGGAGCGAATCGATGCCTGACTTCCCTTCGTCCGTCCCCAAAAGAAATTCCTGCCCGGTCACTTTCATGGCAATCACGCCGAGTTTTTTCCGATTGGCGGAGGGGAGCGCCAATTCCTCGAAGCGGCCATTGCGCGAGGCGTTCAGCGCCATCTGCACGCAATTGAGGTCGTGGCGCTCAATGGCCTGCGCCATCACCGCGCCATCGGTGTGGCTGGTCATGCCAATAAAGCGCGCCATCTTTTGGTCGCGGGCTTCCAATAGCCCGGCGATCGCGCCCGTGGGAGCTTCCAGCTTAGCCAAATCGTCCGCATGCCCAAGGCTGTGAATGTGGACGAGATCCACGTGGTCGGTCTGGAGGCGCTTCAGGCTGCCTTCCAACCGGCGCATGAATTCGTCGCGAGTTCGGTCGGGGATTTTGGTGGCGAGAAAGACTTCCTTGCGGCGGGTGGCCATCACTTTGCCCACGCGCATTTCGCTTTTGCCGTCGCCGTAGGAGAAAGCGGTGTCCACGTAAGTGATGCCGAGGTCGAGCGCGTGGTTCAGCGCAGCGAGTGCTTTCTCCTCCTCCTCGTACATCAGGAACCGGCTGCCACTCCCAAAGGCCAGAATCGAGACGCTGACGCCGGTGGCGCCCAGCGTCCGGTGCGGCAACTCGCGCGGAGCGCCCGATGCCACACTCTTGAGCAGGGGCAGGGTGGCGGTTCCGGCTGCGACGCGTTTCAGAAATTTTCTGCGCGAAAAATCTTTGCTCATGTGAACCTCCGATTCAGCTGCATAGCCAATCCCGATTGAAGCACGAATTGACCGTCGATACCACCACGATCCTATTGCGCCAACTATCTTCCGCCGCGCGCCATCTTCCCGCCACTCGGATTGACGTAGGGTAGCCAAACGCGCATTGCGTCTGGCTGGCGATTGGCCCACGCATAGTAGGGGATGAATGTCAGATCAATCTCGCTCCCTGGTTGTCGGTCATCGTTACCCAGCGGAGCATAAAGTGCGCCGGAGGCAGGGGGATATCCCAGCGTGACCCCGCGATGGCGCAGCACGGCGACTCCGCCCAAGAAGTTGGAACGAAACTCCACCTTGAAATCTTTTGCCGCGTCGCGGCCCGCCAGAACCGCCACATCAAACACCGAAGCACCACCGATTTGGTCGAGTTGCTCCAGTGTGTACACAATCGGGCCGCGCTGCACGGCGACTTTGCCCACGTTCTCCATCACATTCGGATTGGAGGTAATAAACTGCGGCGTCATGTCGAATTCCAGGCGCACTCGATCCCCTGCTTTCCATTGGCGCCGCAGCGCCGCGTAAGCGCCGGGCTTTAGTAATCCTCTCCATGGCTCGCCGTTCACGCTAGCAGTGGCGTTGGGAGCCCAGCCCGGAACCCTTAAGTAAAGTGTGAACTCAGAAGTTTGCGCGGGCGAGACGGTGAGGGCAACGCTCCCCTCCCACGGATAATTGGTTTTCTGGTCGACCTTGAGTCCCGTGCCATCCTCCAAATGCCAATCGAGCGTTGAGTCACCGTAGAGGTTAACGTAAAGTCCCTCTTTGCTGGTGCTGTAAAAATATCCGGGAAGCGCGCCCAGGGTGCGCTCGATGTTGGGCGGGCAGCAGAAAACGTCGTACCAGGGATTACGCACGCTGCCGTCTCTGCTGTGCCGGTTGGGGTCGGCGTGGCCGGTAAACTCCATGGGATTGTAGTAGCAGTAGGTGGTGCCATCGAGCGACATCCCGACATTGATGGCGTTGTAAAGCTGGCGCTCCAGCACGTCGGTAAAGCGAGCGTCACCCGAGGCGGCCAGCATGCGCCAATTCCACATCAGGCTGCCGATGGCCGCGCAAGTTTCCGCGTAAGCGCGCGCATTGGGCAGTTCGTAGTCGTCGCCGAAGGACTCTCCTTCCCAGCGCGCCCCCAATCCGCCCGTCACGTACATCTTGGAACTCACCATGTCCTGCCAAAGATGGTTGAGCGTCTGCCAATATTTCTGGTCGCCCGTCTCGAGGTAGTAGTCGGTGGCGCCGCAGGAAGCATACATGGCGCGCACGGCGTGGCCCTGAAATTTCGTTCTTTCGGTGTACGGAATGCCGCTGAAAGTGTACACCACGCGGTCGGGACGGCGCACGATGCGCGGGTCGCCATTCAAGATGTAGCCGGCAAGGTCGAGGTACCGGCGGTCGCCCGTGGTGCGGTAGAGCTCGATAAGCGACATCTCGATTTCCGGATGTCCTGCCAGCAGAGGTTTTTTGCCTGGGCCGTAGTTGCCGAGCAAAAACTCTACGTATTTCTTTCCTGCTTCTAGCAGCCGAGTGTCGCCCGTGGCGCGATAATAGGCCAGGGCGCCTTGGAGCATGTGCCCGAGGCAATAGAGTTCGTGGCCAGTATCCATGGTGTCGGGAAGCAATCGCACCGCGGCGCGGTCGCCCACCCAGTAAGTGTTCAGATAGCCGCTCGGTTCCTGGACGGAGCGAATCAAGTCAATATAAGTGCTCGCTTGAGCGCGCAGCTCGGGCTGGTCGCCGGATTGCAGAAACATCCCCACCGCCTCAAGCCACTTGTAGAGATCGCTGTCCGTGAAAACTGGGCCCTTGCGCGGCGCGTCTTTGCCCTCCGAAAGTCGGCGAAAATTGTCGACGTACCCGTTTGCCTCCAGTTCCAGCCGGGCCGAGGGCAAACTCTTTTCCAAAGCCACTCGCCGGCGCTGCGCCCAAAATCCGTCGTTGATGGTCACGGCGTGCACGGGAATGGTGTGCAATTTGGCGTAGGGTGACTTATCCAGATTGATTACACCTTGGTCGCGCCAAGGCTTATCGGCAGGCTGCGTCTTGAGCGAAACAGGGGTTAAAAGTGTGTAGAAGAAAAAGAGAAAAAAAGCTCGCGATATGAACTTCATTACATTACCCCCTCGAGCGTCGGATGGCCCATATGATAGCAGGACGCAACTGGGAATTCAGCCATGTGCTATGAATTCGGCGGTGAACAACAGTTAACTGACCGGAGGCCGCTGGCGGTGCCACTCGGTATGCTGTTGGAACAGGCGGGCTGTTTCCACCACCGCGAGGTCGTTCAGCGCCCGGCCGATGAATTGAATCCCGATGGGAAGTTTGTCTTTGCTCAAACCGCAGGGGACGCTGAGCGCCGGTAATCCACACAAGCTGGAAATGCCATCGGGCGCGCGCCGCTCGATGGGCCCGGCAGAGTCCTCTTCCGGCGGGCTATTTAATTTTTCAGCCACCGAGGATTCCCCGGCGGCCGAGAGCACATCGAAATCGTCGAACAACTTGTCAATTTGCGTTTGCAGGAATGTCCTGACTCGTTGCACCTGAAGATAATCCGCCGCGGTGAATTCCATGCTGGCATAGCCGTTAATCTGGCCCACCGGATCGATAAGCTCGGCGCAGCGCCCGCTCAAGATCAGGTCCTGGTATGAGGACGCGGCCTCCATCAAGATAGTCAGCTCCGCAGCTTCCTCATACGGCTCGTCGTGAATTTCTACCTCGGTAATCTTGGCGCCGGTTTTCTCCAGGACTTTTAGCGCGTCGTTGACGGCAGATTCGACTCCCGCGTCCGTCTCCCGCCAAACGTTGGTGAGCCGCCCGATGCGCAGAGGTTTCGAATTCGCCCGAGGCGGAAACGGATATTTGAACTCGGCTACGCCAGAGGGCAGCGAATCGAAATCTTTCGGGTCATGTCCCGCGATAACAGAGAGCACCAACCCGCAATCATCCGCGGTGCGCGCCAGTGGACCCAGTTTATCCATGGACCAAGCAATAGCCATGGCGCCCCAACGGCTGACGCGGCCAAAACTCGGGCGCATGCCTGATACGCCGCACCATGCCGTGGGACAAAGGATCGACCCGCGCGTGTCCGAGCCAAGCGCCCAAGGGGCGAGCCCTGCCGAGACTATTGCGCCTGACCCGCTGGAAGATCCGCACGACCAGCATTCGGTCTTCCATGGATTTTTGCACGGCCCGCTCAGTGACGCTGCTCCTCCCGAATAACCCAAGCCCCCGGCCAACTCAATCATCGCCGCTTTCCCGATCAGCACCGCGCCCGCGTGATTCAGCCGCTCAATCACCGTGGCATTGAAATCGAATTTCTGATTGGCGTATGGCCGAGCACCCCAAGTGGTGGGATAGCCGGGAACCGCCACCAAGTCTTTTGCGGCGTAAGGCACACCGTGCAGTGGCCCGCGATAGTGCCCGGCGGCGATTTCCTTTTCAGCCGCGCGCGCTTGCTGCAAGGCAAGCTCGCGAGTCAAGGTGGCGTAGGCGTTGAGCTTGGCGCCAATCGACGCGCCTCGCTCCAGATAACCCTCGGCGAGTTCCACGGGCGAGAGTTTGCGCGCGCGAATTTGGTCACCTAATTCGCGGACGGATAGGAAGTATGTGTCCTCGAGCAGCACCTCAGTGAACTCCTTCTGGCTTTTTTCCAATGGCTGCCGGGATCGCTGAGGAGCCGCCATGGTGGGCTTCGTCGGGCTTGATTTCCCTCATAGGAGAGATTCGTAAAACACTGGCCGGCGGATCACCATTTTGAATCGAGAAGGCGCGCACGCCTGCCAGCATCCTTTCGTTATAAGCCAGGATCCGGCGAAGGTGCTGGCGCTGTTCGTCGGAGAGCCGGCTTCCGAATTTGCGGATGATGTTGGCGAGCTTGGCGTCGACTTCGGCCGCTTGCTCGGGACTAATGCCGAGCTTGGCGTTGTCCTCGGCCTTGGTCTGGCCCAGAGGCCGTGTGCCAGCCGCAAGTTCTCCGCGTGGGTCGCGCGCCACGGCCATCAGCGAGGCAGGGGATACCGTCAGGGCGGCAATCGCCGCAGCGTTCCGTCCAAAGCGGCGGCGAGAGACTGTCATCGAATTGAAGGATGTGCATTTTTTGGATGTGGGAAGCGTCGGCTCTGGAGGAAGCTTGGGCATGGGGCGTATGGTCTTGTATTTGGCCTTCACGCGTCAATAGGGATTTACTTGGTTCGGGTCGGCACGCATAAGTTGACGGATGTTGCGACGATGGGCAGCTTCTCGTTACTCATTAATCGAGCGCAATCAACAATCGAAATGGGTTCTTCCTTCCCCACCGGTAAATATGGAAATCTCGATCAAGAGTGAGAATATCACCGGTCCCGAACTCACTTGCCAGGGCAATGAGGCAGGCATCGGCGAAATCAATACCGCGGTCACGATATTGCCGCATAGCACGTTGCACGTCCCGTGATGAATCCGGAAGGTGGAAGGGAATTTGAAATATTCCGGCGCCAACGTTATCCAGGATTCTTTCCGGCGCCCCTCTAAGATTGCGAAGCAGGTAACAACTCTCGGCGATCACAGCTTCGCAGGTGATGAGTGGCAGCGTCAGGGCGCCAATAGCTTCCGCGCAGTCCGGGTGGAATCGTTCGCTCCGGTCCAGCAATGCAACGATCACACCGGTATCTAAAATGACAGGCTTCAACGCCCAAAACCTTTCAGGTGTTTCTTGTTCGATCCCAAGTCGCGATAACTAGAAGCAAACTCAGCAAGACCAATGATTTTGCGGCGCCGCGTTCCAACATGGCAATTGGCCAGCAACTGCAAACCCTCGCGCACCACTCGAGACGGACTCCACCCCAACCGAGCCACCAATTTCCTGAGCGCCTGTTGGGACCCTGCATCGAGCCTTGCCTGGATAGTTGAGCGCATGATCGTATTGTACCACAGGCATAGAAATGTACTACACTCGTAAACCCATCCAAAGAGATTTCAACACGTATTACTTCTTGATTAACGCATCGAGGGCCGCTTGCGCGATGGCCTCGTCAATCTCCGATTTGGCTCCGCTCGCCGCAATCCCTCCGAGGACTTGGCCATCCACAATAATGGGCAAGCCGCCCTGGTTGGGGAAAAACTCGGGGAAAGCGAGGGCGTCCACGTTGCCCTTCTTGACAGCGTCGGCACCGTTTTTCGAGGGCTCCTTGTAGAACGCCGCGTGCCGGGCCTTTTTCTGTGCAAACTGAATCGTGACCAGCGCCGCGCCCTCGGGCTTTTCGAAAAAAAGCAGGTTGCCGCTCTCGTCGACAATACATATGGCGACTTCAACATTCAATTCTTTAGCTTTGGCTTCCGCGGCGGCCACCATCGTCTTCATGGCGGTCAGGGTCAAATATTTCTTGCTCGGAAGATCGGCAGCGTTCGCCGCGGCAAAGAAACTCAACATCACGAATAGTGGTTTTAGCATCGGAGGATGTTACCAGCTCCCTTTCTGTTTCTCCAGAGATTCGCGGATTGTGCCGCGGCACGCCTGGAGTGGATTTAAACTAGAGATTTCGTTCCAAGCCGCACGCCAACTAAGCCGTGCCCGCAGCGACCAATGCCTTCTTGATGGCTGCCGCAGTCTTGGCACAAGCTTCATCGACAGGCATGGCTGCCAGCGCCTTATTGAAGGGTTCAGCCGCAATGGGCCCGTCGTACCCGATGCGGAGGAGCGCGACCAGGAATTGGGCTACAGGGATCACTCCGGTGGCGGCGGGCAGTTCGCGTTTGCCGTCCTGCTGCTCGTCGAGGGGCACGCGGGGCGCGTCGTTCAAGTCCACGGTGAGGATGTCGCTGCTGCGGAGCGTCTCAATGTCCTGCGCGGTCTCTTCGGCGTTGAACCAATGGAAACTGTCAAGCTGGAAGCCAAGATTGTCCGTGCCGATCGCCACCTCGAGTTCCTTCATCTCACTCAGGGTATGGACGAAGGAATGGCGCTGGCTGCGCCAAAAGGAGCGCGGCCCGACGTATTCCAGCCCAAGCTGTTGTCCGTGGTCGCGGAGCACCACAGCGCAGGCACGCAGGCGGCTGGCGTGCTGGCGGAAGTTTTGGAGGTAAGTCAGACTATCGCTCGATGGCAGCACCCAGGTGCTCACACGACGCACGCCTGCGCGCTCAAGCGCTTTGGCGGCGTCGGGCAATTTCTTCAGGCCATCGCTGAATGTCGTCTCGTCTTCTCGAAATTCCACCGGCAATTCCCCCACCCCCAGACGCACGCTTTTCGCCTTCAAGCCATCCAACAATTTGTTCAGGCCACCATCGGAGAGGCTGGCAAAGAGCTCGGCGTCTGGGTCAACGGCCTCAAAGCCATATTTTGCGGCGAGCGAAACCGACTCGTCGAACGTGCCGTGGAGGCCCAGCCTTCCCAGGCTCAGGACGGTATAGAACTTGCGCGGCGGAACCGCCGGGGATTCGGCCCCTCTCGCCAGGGTACCAACAGCGAGGCTTGCCGGTGCGAGACTCGCGACACTCGCTCCGGTGGCCGCCATAAAACCGCGGCGGGTGATCTTGTTTGTGCGCATGGTTTCCTCCGAACCGAACCTTACGCCTACGCCGCAAACCTTGCAACTCTTATCATGTCGGGTGCCGCTTTTTCCGTGGCGCCATCGGCTCGCCAAAGCAACGCCCGCCACCCCCTCCATTTTTCAGTTGACGCAAAATCGTACGGCTTATAGATTTACCCTCTCTTCCGCGGGTGTTCGCGGTTTATCTCGGCGACCGAGGGCATGGCGCCCTGGCCGGAGGTGGCGGCCGTGCGTACTCCCCTTGCCCGCCATTAATGGGAGCTGCTCCATGAAGGTAGGACTTTTCACCGCCCTGTTTGCCAAACTGACCCTCGATGAAGTCATCAAGAAAATCAAGCCGCTCGGAATTCGAACGGTTGAGCTGGGAACCGGGAATTATCCCGGCGACCCGCATGTAAAGCTCGACTGGCTAAGCGCACCGGCCAAGATCAAGGAATTCAAGAAAAAACTTGATGACCAGGGCATTACCATCAGCGCCCTGAGTTGCCACGGAAACGCGCTCCACCCCAACAAGAAATTCGGCGAAGCGAATGCCGAAGTGAGCCGCAAGACCACACTGCTCGCGGAAAAACTGGGCGTCTCGACCGTCATCGATTTCTCCGGCTGCCCCGGCGATTCCGACAACGCCAAGTTCCCCAGCTGGTCGCCCACCCCGTGGCCTCCCGATTTTGGGGACCTCCTGAAGTGGCAGTGGGAAAAGAAAGTGATCCCCTACTGGAAGAAGCGCGCCAAGTTTTCCGAGGACCACGGAGTGCGCGTCGCCATCGAAATGCATCCGGGGTTTTCGGTCTACAACCCGGAGAGCATGCTCAAGCTGCGCGCCGCGGCGGGGCCGGCGATCGGCTGCAACTTTGATCCCAGCCACATGTTCTGGCAAGGCATCGACCCCTGCGCCGCCATCCGCGCGCTGGGCGAGGCTGTGTTCCATTGCCACGCCAAGGACACGCGCATGTACGACGTCAACTACAAGGTGAACGGGGTGCTCGACACCAAGCCTTATAGCGACGAGAAAAACCGTTCTTTCCTATTCCGCACCTGCGGCTATGGCCACGATGCCGATTTCTGGTGCGATATGGTGTCCACCCTGGAGATGGTAGGCTACGACAATGTGCTCTCCATCGAACATGAGGACAGCTTGATGTCTGTCGACGAGGGCCTCTCCAAGGCTGCGGAATTTCTGAACCGGATTGTCATCAAGGAAAAGTTGAAAGAGATGTGGTGGGCGTAGAAACATTGGGCGATTGGGTGATTGAGAGATTGAGCGATTGAAAGATAAAGATCCTACGTCCTTACCATGGCTCAATGACCCGATGGCTTAATGACTCAATTCTTCAAATGACGGCACACCCCTAGAGGAGAAAAGATCATGCAAGACATCAACATCGCCATCATCGGCCATCGATTTATGGGTAAGGCGCACTCGAATGCCTGGCGGCAGGTTCGCCGGTTTTTTCCCGGAAAATTCTGGCCGCGCATGAAGGTGCTGTGCGGAAAGGCATGCACCGAGGAGTTGGAAGCCACCGCCGCGCAGTTTGGCTGGGAGGAATCGGATTGCGATTGGCGGCGCGTGATCGAACGCGACGACATCCAAGTGGTGGATATCGCGACGCCCGGCCACCTGCACGCCACGATGGCTATTGCCGCCGCTCAGGCCGGCAAACATGTGATCTGCGAGAAGCCTTTGGCCAACACGCTTGCTGACGCTAAAAAAATGTTGCACGCCGTCCAAAAAGCCGGCGTGAAGCACATGATCATGCACAACTACCGCAAGATTCCCGCGGTGGCCTTCACCAAGAAACTGATTGAAGACGGGAAACTCGGCGACATCTATCACTATCACGGCGCCTATCTTCAGGACTGGATCATGGACCCGAATTTCCCCCTCGTGTGGCGCCTGGAGAAGAAGTTTGCCGGCAGCGGGGCGCTGGGTGATATTGGCGCGCACGCCACCGACCTTGCGCGATATCTGAATGGCGAGATTCAATCTGTCACCGGCCAGTTGACCACCTTCATTAAAGAGCGACCGCTGGTGGGCGAGGGCGCAGGCTCGTGGGGCGCGAAAAGCAGCAAGGGCACGGGTCGCGTCAACGTGGATGACGACGCGAATTTCCTAGCGCGCTTCAAGAATGGCAGCGTCGGCGTGTTCGAGTCATCGCGATTCGCCGGCGGGCGCAGGAATTACAATACGTTTCAGGTCTACGGCAGTAAGGGCAGCGTGGCATTCAATCTCGAGCGAATGGACGAGCTGGAGTTTTACGACGCCACAGTGGAACAAGCGTTGCAGGGCTACAAAACCATCCAAGTAACGGAAAGCGTCCACCCCTATATCGGCGCGTGGTGGCCCCCCGGACATATCATTGGTTACGAGCACACCTTCGTCCATGCGATGCACGATTTTCTGACGTGCCTGGAAAAGGACACGATGCCATCACCCAGTTTCCGCGACGGCGTCAGGAACCAGGCCGTGCTCGATGCGGTGGAACGCTCGTCGAAATCGGGACGGTGGGAGAAACCGAGTAAATAGAATTCAGGAGTCAGAAGTCAGGAGCCAGAAGAAAGGACAAATCCATGAAGAGAGTTACCGGTATTGGGGGAATCTTTTTTAAGTCCAGCGACCCGGCGAAACTCCTGGAATGGTACGACCGTCATCTTGGCATTAAGGCCGAGCCGGACAGTGGCACGGCCTTCCATTGGCGCGACGCGGAAGATAGCAGCAAAATGGGGTTGACGGCGTGGAGTATTTTCCCCTCCTCAACAAAATATTTTGACCCGAGCCGCTCCCCATTTATGCTGAACTACCGGGTTGAAGATCTGGATGGTCTGCTGAAAGTTCTGGCCGAAGAGGGCGTGGAAATCGATCCCAAGCGCGAAGATTACGAGTACGGCCGCTTTGCCTGGATCATGGACCCGGACGGGAATCGCATCGAGCTTTGGGAGCCGCCCAAAGGACCAGTAGACAGTAAACAGTAGTCTGTATGCCGGTCCCATGCTGGCAGGCGGTGAATTCGACCATCCTCGTATACGGTCTAATGTCTGCTGACAACTTATGCCTTACATGATGGGCATCGATGTTGGGACTACGGGCACGCGCGCGGTGATAGTTCGCCCGGACGGGCACGTAGTGGCGGCCGCCCTGGCTGACCATCAGCCCATGCGCATGCCGCAGCCCGGCTGGGCCGAGCAGGATCCCGAGGACTGGTGGCAAGCGGCGCTAGGCGCGGTTCGAAAAGCGCTGGAGCAAGCGCAGCTCAAAGGCTCGGACATCGTGGCCGTCGGACTTTCGGGCCAAATGCACGGCGTGGTTTTGATGGACAAAACTCACGCTGTGCTGCGCCCCAGCCTTATCTGGTGCGACCAACGCAGCCAGGCCCAATGCGATGCAATCACCGGCAAAGTGGGCGCAGATCGGCTGATTCAACTGGTCTCTAACCCGGCGCTCACCGGTTTTTCCGCTCCCAAGATTCTCTGGGTGCGCGACCACGAGCCGAAAATCTTCGAGCGTGCCGCGCACTTCCTGCTTCCCAAGGATTTTGTGCGCTACCGCATGACGGGAGAGTTTGCCACTGACGTGTCCGACGCGTCAGGGACTTTACTGTTTGACGTCACGCATCGGCGCTGGTCAAGTGAAATGTTGACCGCCCTCGAAATCGATTCTGGCATTTTGCCGCGCGCTTACGAGTCTCCGGAATTCACCGGCGAGGTTTCGCGCGAAACAGCCTTGGTGACAGGATTAGCCGCGGGTACGCCGGTGGTGGCGGGTGCCGGGGATCAGGCGGCAAGCGCCGTAGGCAACGGCATCGTCCTGCCCGGACTGACCTCCGCCACCCTGGGAACATCCGGTGTCATTTTCACTTATACAGATAAACCCAAACTCGACCCGCGCGGGCGAATCCATACTTTTTGCCACGCCGTTCCCGGCAAGTGGCACGTGATGGGCGTGACCCAAGGAGCGGGCCTCTCGTTGCGCTGGTTCAAAGACCTGTTCGGCATTTCGGAATCGTGGTACGCCCGCCAGGCGGGCATCGACGTCTACGACCTCATCATCCGCGAGGCGGAAAACATTCCGCCGGGCAGTGATGGCTTGCTCTTCCTGCCCTACCTGATGGGCGAGCGCACGCCGCACCTGGACGCTCAGGCGCGCGGCATGTGGTTTGGCCTGACGGCGGCCCACACGCGCGGGCACCTGATACGCGCCATCCTGGAAGGTGTGGCGTTCAGCCTGCGTGACTCGCTCGAAATTTTCAAGGAGCTGGGAATTCCTGTGGAGGAGATTCGCTCCTCAGGCGGCGGCTCGCGCAACTTCACTTGGCGCGAGATTCAAGCCGACATCTTTGACAAGGAATTGGTAATCCTGCGCGAGTCGGAGGGCTCGGCTTACGGAGCGGCGATGTTGGCGGGGGTGGGCGCAAAGATTTATTCTTCGGTCGAGGATTCCGCGCGCCAGGCCATTCAGGTGCGCGAGCGCATGACCCCCAAGACAAAACACGTGGAAATCTACGATCGCCAGTACGAGGTCTATCGAAACCTTTACCCCGCCGTTCAGAAATTGGCGCATCAACTCGCAACGATCAGTGCAGACTCTTGATTGTGGGGTGAGAATGTTGAACTTTGGTATGGTTAATGAGAGGTCCGTTGTCCGTGGTCCGTTGTCAGTGGCTAATGCACCTGGCCCGTCAAGTGCTTGCAACGGACAACGGACAACTGATCACGAACATCCGACCCTAAAATCCAAAATTATTTTGACCGCAATTTGTCTCATCATCTCCGCGAGGTTCGTCATGGCAACACCAGCGAATTCCTATCAAGCAAAATTGGAGAAGACCACTTACAAAGGCTGGAATGTCTATCGCCTCTCCAACGGCCTGATCAACTTGATGGTCGCGCCGGACATTGGCGGGCGCGCCATCCAGCTTCAACTCGGCGATCAGGAATTCTTTTTCAACAGCCCGGACTTTGCGGGCAAGATTTTGCCACCTGAACAAAACAACGTGAAAGCGGGATGGGCGAACTACGGCGGCGACAAGGTCTGGCCCGCGCCCGAAGGTTGGATGAATGACAACGAGTGGCCCAGCATCCCTTATTACATCCTCGACGGGAGCAAATTTAAATCCGAGGTTGTCGCCGAATCAGCTTTCGAGGTTGCGGTCCGCGTCACCAGTCCGCCCGACCCGCGCACCGGCGTCCAATTCATCCGGACGTATCACGTCTTCGCCGGCACCACTCGCGTCCGCGTGGACCAGGTGATGCGCAACATCAGCAGGCGGCAAATCCGCTGGGGCATCTGGCACCTGGTGCAGCACGACGCCGCCGACGCGCGCGATCCATCCAAGCCCAATCCCGAGCTCTACATGTACGTGCCGCTGAATAAGCACAGCATGTTTCCCAATGGTTTTTACAACCCGTATGGCGACTCGCGCCACCCCAGCTACCAGGTTCAGCATGGCGGAAACATGCTGCACATCCAATACCTCTATCGCGTGGGGAAAATGGCCGCCGACTCCGACCGCGGCTGGTACGCGGTGGTGAATGGCCAAAAAAACATCTGCTTCGTCGAGACCTTCAAGTATTTTCCCGGCATGGAATATCCGGATAACGCTTCGATCGAAGCTTGGAATGACGGCCCGGGAACGATTTCCCGCGACTCGTGGGACCAGACGCTCGCTGACGATCCCAAGAAGACGCCTTACTTCCTGGAATCGGAAGTCATCAGCCCCTTCGCCCAACTCGACCCGGGCGAGGAATATTCTTTTACTGTTCAGTGGTCGCCCACACGCGCGCCCAATCCCATTCGCAACACCAATTGGGCGGGGGCTATCAGCGAATCATTTACCGCCAAGACGGAGGGGGGAAATATTCATCTGAAAGGCGTTTTCGGCGTGTTCACTCCCGGCACCATCGAAGCGGTTTTATATAACAATATGGGCGAAGAGTTGGCGCACGAAATCTTGCAGGCGGTGGACCCGCGCGAGGTGGTTCGCATCGACAAATCAGTTCCCTTGCCTGAGGGAGCGTTTCGCGTCAGCGTCCTGGTGCGCGACGCGGATGGCGAAAATCGCGGCTTCCTGGGGAATGTGGTTTTAAGATAAATCAGCTGGAAACTCCACGCGCATCGCGGCCCTTGTATACAGGAGTGGGGCTAGGCAATCCCGGCGCGCGATCTGGCGATTTGATCTCCTCATCCCGTCCCGCGAATCAAAGCCTGCATATCCAACTCAGCGCGAGACCTTCTGCCACTAAACGCTAGAGTGAAATCAGAATCCGCAAGGTAAGTTTGCATCTTCTGATCAAGGGTAAGAGCACCATGCCCGGGGATTGATTAGAAAGCAGCTCGAGCGGCGCGCCCGACTTTACTCAGGGCGGATGTTAGAGTATTTTATATCGTTAAAGCATGTTATTTGATAATGGTTGTTTCCAGCCCGCTTCTGTGCGCTCCAATGATGTGCGGAAACGTGGACTGGAGCTGCAGCGTCAGGGGTCGCGCCTGCAGCGTTTGAATAGGACGCAGCCGGCATAGGCCAATGATTCGCGCGGCGAAAGCGTCCGGTATTAATTCTCGAGAGAGCATCAGGAGGAACTTCACATGGCCAAAATCAAACAAATCACCGCTTGGGCCGACAGCATGCCCGGAGTGCTCGGGCGAATCGGCAAAGCGTTCGGGGAGGCCAAGATCTCCATCACTGCGTTTACGGCCTACGGGACGGGAGGGGAGAGCCCCATCCGCATGCACGTCAGCAATCCTGCCAAGGCGAAAAAGATTCTGCAGGACCTCGGGTTTCGAGTGACTGAAGAGGAAGTGTTGCGCATCACGGTGCCGGAGAAGCCCGGAATTTTGGGAGACATTGGGCTCCGCCTCGGCAAGGCGCACGTCAATGCCGACTATGCTTACGCCACGGTGGCCAAAGGCGGCAAGAAAGTGGATGTGGTGATTGGCGCGTCTGACCTTGCAGGGGCTGCGAAGGCGCTTCGCGGGCTGTAGCTGGCTTTGCGCTGGCAAATTCGTCCACGTAGCGCCGACCTTCAGGTCGGCACGTTGAAGGAATGACAAGAAGGTCGGCGCTACGCGAAGGGGTAGTGGTTGAGCTCGAGCGCGCGGTTGGCGACACGCCGCTTGAGTTCTACGGTATCCGGCGGCGTTCGGCGCAGGAATCGTTTGAGCAGAGCCAACTGGGCGCGCAACGTGTCGCCCTCGGCGATTCGAGCCAGCCCGCGTCGCGCTTCCATCTCCATCCGGTCGGCGGCCTCGTGAATGTAGCAGCGGGCCGCATCACATTCCGTCACGCAAGACTCAGGCGAACTCTTTCCCAACTTCTTCAGCGTCCGAAGCAACGTGCTTTCCATCGCATAGACATCCATCACCAGATTGCTCAGCACTCCGATCACCTCTTGTTCCTCGGATAGCGCCTGCATGTATTTCTGGACCGCGCTGCCGGCCATAAGCAATGCCACTTTTTTCGCTCCCTCGACCAGAGCGGATTCCTCGGCGAGCGGGCGGTCGTCATCCACTGCTTCGGGCGGAGACATATTCAGCACTTCATCCAATAATTTCTGCGCGGCGGGAATCAAACCCAGCTCGCCCTTCATCGAGCGTTTCATCAGCATGTCGGTAATGAGCAGACGATTGATTTCATTGGTCCCCTCGAAAATCCGGTTCACGCGCTGATCGCGGTAGCCTCGCTCCACCGCGTAATCGCTGGAGAATCCGTAACCGCCAAAAATCTGCACCGTCTCGTCCGCCACAAAGTGAAGAGCCTCGGTACCCATCACCTTGAGGATGGAACATTCGACCGCGTATTGTTGAAGCGCCTCCAGAATCTGTTTCCCCGCCGACGGCGAGCCCTGGTCGACGCCTTGCAGAAGCTCGTCTATCATTCCCGTCGAGCGGTACGAGATGCTCTCCATGGCATAGGTGCGCACCACCATCTCACCTAATTTTTCCTTGATCAATCCGAAGTCGGCGATCTTGCGGCCAAAAGCCTCCCGCTCCTTGGCCCACTTGACGGCCTCAGCAATCAGGTATTTCGAGCCTCCCACGCATCCCGCGCCCAGCTTGAGGCGGCCCATGTTTAGAATATTAAAAGCAATCTGGTGCCCTTTGCCGATCTCGCCGAGAACATTCTCCACCGGCACCTGCGCGTTCTCCAAATTCAGCGGAGTGGTGGACGACCCTCGAATGCCCATCTTGTGTTCTTCGGCTCCGGGAGAAACGCCCGGGAAAGCGCGCTCAACAATAAAGGCGGTGAATTTCTCTCCATCCACTTTGGCAAAAACGATGTAGACGTCCGCGATGCCGCCGTTGGTGATCCACATCTTCGTCCCGTTGAGAACGTAGTGCTTGCCATCCGGGCTGAGCACGGCCTTCGTTTTGCAGTTCAAGGCGTCGGAAGCGGAAGTCGCCTCGCTCAAACAATAAGCACCCACCCATTCGGCGCTCGCCAGCTTAGGAACGTATTTGGTCTTCTGCGCCTCGGTACCGAAAAACGCGATGGGAAGAATGCCGATGCCCGCCTGCGCGCCCATGGTGGCGGCCCAGGCGCCGCTGCGCGCCATCTTTTCCGAGACGAGGATGCTGGAAATTTTGTCGAGCTCCAGGCCGCCGTATTGCTGCGGAACGTCGACGGCGCACAAGCCCAGTTCGGCCGATTTCTTCAAAAGCTCGCGCAAAAGGCCGGGCTTCTTGTCTTCCATCTCCTGGGCGTGCGGCATGATTTCGTTGTCGACAAACTCCTGCGCGGTCTGGGCGATCAGCCGGTGCTGGTCGGTGAGATCTTCCGGAGTAAAGATCTCCTCCGGCAGGCGCGACTCAATTAGAAAGCTGCCGCCTTTGATTTTTTTCAGAGTGCCTGTGGTGGCCGTGGCCATATGATTTTTCCCAGATCATCAACCAGATTTGTCTGTCGCCACGTGCGGCGAAACCGCTTTCCCGATCTTCTGCGAGAGCCGGCCTATTGTGCGTTGACTACCACGCCCTCGCGCAAGATACGCTCCAGGGTAATCGAAGGGCAGACGTGCTGGTGCAGGTAATTTATCAAATTGGTAGCGACACTGCGCACGTGTTTCTCCACCGCTGGATCGAGCGGATGTCCCTCGGTGTCAAAAACTTTTTGGACGTTGGCCACCGACACGGGCAGGGGCAGCACCATGGCGCCCACGTGCGAACACACACCGCGGAGGTGCTCGAGCGATTTGATGGCCCCGATGGCGCCCGCCGCCACTCCCAGAAGTGCCACAGGCTTTCCGGCCAGGACCGAGGGAAAGCCCAGGTTTTCAATCACCAATTTCATGACGCTGGAAAAGCTTCCGTGATATTCGGGTGTAGCGAGCACCACTCCGGCTGCCTCCTTCACGTCAGCTTGCAAAGCCTTGGTTGCCGGGGAATCAGGTGCGGCGCCTGGAAAGGGCAGGCCTAATCCGGCGGGGTCGATTACTTTGACAGAAAATTCAGGATGCTTCTTGAATTCGTCGGCCACTAGGGCCACAGCCATGCTGGTGTAACTGTGAGGGCGGACACTCCCCTGAATTATGACGACCGGAATCCTATGCGGCACTTCCCCCATGCAACCCTCCCCGGTGCATAAAATGTTTCATTCGGCCGGCGCTCTATCCCGCCACTGATCAGTTCTGCAAGTTCTCAAAAATTCCCGCCGCGCCCATGCCGCCGCCCACACACATGGTCACCATGCCGTAGCGGGCTTTGCGGCGCCTCAATTCACCAAGCAGCGTCGCGGTGAGTTTGGCGCCTGTGCAGCCCAACGGATGGCCCAGCGCCACGGCGCCGCCATTTACATTCACTTTTTCCGGATCGAGCCCGGCAAGTTTGATCACCGAGAGCGCTTGCACGGCGAAGGCTTCGTTCAACTCAATCACCGCAATGTCTTCGAGCTTCAATCCCGCGAGTTTCAGGGCTTTGGGGATGGCGTAGACCGGTCCCACGCCCATCTCTTCCGGAAGCGTGCCGGCCGCGGCAAAACTTACAAAGCGAGCCAGGGGCTTGGCTCCCAGCGACTTCGCTTTTTCCATGGACATCACGACGGCGGCGGCCGCGCCATCGCTCATCTGGGAAGAGTTCCCCGCGGTCACCGTGCCGTGGGCGTGAAAGGCGGGTTTCAGTTTGGCGAGGACTTCGAGCGAGGTATCGCGCCGCGGGCCTTCGTCTGTATCAAAAATGATTTTGTGCGTGTGCGGTTTATTTTTTCCATTCATGGTGACTTCGACGACCTCGAGCGGCACAATCTCTTCTTTGAATTTCCCCTCGACAATTGCGGCCACGGCACGTTGGTGACTTCGGAGAGAGAATGCGTCCGACTCCTCGCGGGTGATCTGATGCTTGCGCGCCAGATTTTCCGCAGTGAGTCCCATGCTGAGGTAGGAGTCGGGGTAATGGTCCATCAAATAAGGGTTGGGTGAAAAATGGTATCCGCCCATGGGGATCATGGTCATCGATTCTGCGCCGCCGGCCACGATAACGTCAGAAAATCCCGCCATGATGCGCTCCGACCCTAGCGCAATCGATTGAAGGCCGGAAGAGCAAAACCGGTTGATGGTCATCGCCGAGCACGCAACCGGCAGTCCGGCGCGGAGCGAGGCGACGCGCGCCACGTTGTTGCCCTGCTGGGCCTCGGGCATCGCGCAGCCCAGAATGACATCCTCGATTTCATTCACATCCAGGCCTGGAACGCGCTTGATGATTTCCTGCATTACCGCCGCCGCCATATCATCCGGCCGCGTATTGCGGAGTGTGCCGCGCGGTGCTTTGCCAACCGCGGTGCGCGCAATCGATACAATCACTGCTTCTTTCATAGAGCCTCCCGCCTACTCGAATCTGTTGTTCAATCCCAGTGCGGACCTGTGTGTCGAACAGATACTTCCCTTTCAGAAATAAGTCGCCGTCTGGTCCGTCCAATCAAACTTCCCTTGATTGGAGTTGGTTCCGCTGAACTTGAATTTATTCCCAAACTCATCTTTATATTGTACGGACTTGGTCTTGCCTTTGATGGAGCGCTGGATATTCCACGTGGTGTTGTTCTCCACGACCACGGGAGTTTTCTTGTCGAGCCCCACAATGTAGTCCGCCTCGAATCCGCCCTTACCGGCGATTTGGACTTCATTCCCTTTTTCGCCGACTTTCTGGGTAATGGGCGCGGACGCGTAGTGCTCTGACTTCAGCATGTGTTCGGCAATCGTTCGCAAAGCGGACGCCTGCTCCGGGCTGGCATTGGCATCAATATACCAGACCCTGGATTTGTTCCCGTGCACGCCCGCCAAGTGAAGGCCATCGAGCTTCACGTCGCCATAGTGGCCCTTTTGAATGTCGAGAGAAAAAATAGTGTGGCAATAATGGTGCGGTGAGGGACCATCGCCAAAATTGCAGGTGCAAGGGACGGCGCACGAACAGGTCTCGGACAAATCGCCCTGCATTTCCCAATGCACGCTGTCTGGTTTGGCGGAATTGTCCGACGCAAGGATGGCAGTTGCAGAAATGGAAAGAATTAAAGTGACCAGATAAATCGGAAACTTCTTCGACATTCGGCCCTCCCACGTCTTCGGAGTTTCGTTCTCCCTCTAATCCAATCTCGACGTTGCTATCCATAGACACGCTGACGCCCGCTGCGCTCCACGTGATTCTACTTTGGTTCCTTTGGCTTGTTCCCGGGTTTCTCACGGCCCCCGAATTTGAGGGAATCGAGTTCAAGCAAAGCTTCAAGCTCTGGGATCACCGCTAGATCGCGCGGTCTTCCCGCGGCCCGCTTGGATGCAATCAAGCCTTCCAGCGACAACACGTTAAACTGTCTGCCAAAGAGCTCGATTGCAGCTGAGCGCGTGAGCACATCTTTGTACTGTCCGATGCCCTGGACCTCTCCCAGCAGATCCAAGTCGCCCAAGTCGGTGGTCAATGTAAAGTTAAGATCACGCCGGATTGTTTCTGCGTCAAAAAGGAATGGCAAGTCGCTTGGCGCTCCTCGGAGACGCGGATGATAAGGTTCAATGGCTTTAACCAGCCGCTGGATATTCTCCCGCGTGCGGTCGTAACAAATATCGAGATCGAAGGTGACGTGAGCTGAACCATAAGCCGAAATTGCGACACCACCGATCACTACGAAGCTTACTTCTCCACCGGCCAGTGCAAGCAGTGTGCGCTCGAAGTGGTTCACCTGCTTCGCCTCATTGATCGACGGAGCTCACCGAAGAATTCCTGAGCCGCAGACAGTTCCTGTAATCGTTCCGTGGGCGACATTTCGAGCGTACGAACCAGCAGCGTCAAATCAATCCCATACTCCTTGGCCGCAGCGAGCTTGCTCCCGGGAGGCGGATTATTGAGCACCCGAATTAAACGGTCCTTTTCTTTGGCGTCCATCATTCGATTTTTAATGTCCCAGCGCTCCCTTACTTGGATGCTTCAAGAATCGAAAAGTTTGACCCCAGAAAGGTAAGCGCTTTCCGCCTTCAGTTCCTGAGCGGCTTCCCCTTTTTCAGCATGTGCTGCATCCGTTCCACAGTTTTCTTCTGACCGCATAGGCTAACGAATGCTTCGCGTTCGAGGTCCAGGAGATATTGTTCCGAGACGCGTTGAGGAGACGTGAATTCTCCGCCTCCAGAAAGGATTCTGGCCAAGTGCGTTCCGACCACCACATCGTGGTCGGAGATATATTCAGCCCGGAGCATCAGGTGCAGCCCCAGTTTCATTTTTGCAAATGCCGGCTGGCCGAGCACCTGGATATCTTCGCGAGGCTTGCCGGGACGGTATCCTAGGCGGGCGAGATCGAGCGCCAACTGCTTGGCGTCCGCAATCTGCCGGTCGCGATTCATGCTAATGGAATCGCGCACCGAAAGGTAGCCGAGCTTGCGCGCTTCCTCCCCACTGGTCGAGACTTTGGCCATGCCGATGTTTGTGAAAACTTCTTTAAGGTAGGCAAACGGGTCGGCTCCTTCGTCGTGTGGGACAGCATCCATGGCTCGGACCAGCATCTCTTTGGTCCCGCCGCCCGCCGGTATGATTCCTACCCCAACCTCTACTAGGCCGAGGTAGGTTTCCGCTGCGGCCCGAACGCGCGCCGTGTGGATGCAAATCTCCACGCCGCCGCCCAGCGTCAATCCAAAGGGCGCAGACACCACCGGTTTGGGCGCGTATTTCAGCGCCATGTTGGCATTTTGAAAAGCGCGCACAGCCTGGTGCAGCTCATCCCATTCGCCTTCCTGAATGGACATCAGCACCAGCATGAGATTCGCGCCCACGCAAAAATTGGCTGCCTGGTTGCCAATCACCATGGCGTCGAATCCGTCGTCCAAAGCCTTGAGGCCGGAGTGAATCATCTGGACGGTGTCCGCTCCAATCGAATTCATTTTGGAATGGAATTCCAGGCAGACCACACCGTCTCCCAGATCGATCAGGCTGGCTCCCGCATTTTTCTTAATTTCACGCTTGGCCGCCTTATGCGAGGCCAGGACAGTAATGCCCGGACTTGGTGCCAGCGTTTTGAAGGCACCGCTGGCAAAATCGAAGTAGTGCGTGGCGCCACCCGCCTTCTCGTAAAAAGTTTTCATGCCCGAGCCTAACAATTTCTCGACCAGCAACGGGATGGGCCGATTATCCTTTTTCCATTTTTCGGCCATCGTGTCCACGCCCACCGCGTCGAAAAGCTCGAACGGCCCACACTCCCAGTTGAAGCCCCACTTCATGGCGTTATCCACGGAAACGATGTCGTCGGAGATTTCGGGAATCCGGCTGGCGGCGTAATGGAACGCATCGCCCAGAACTTTCTGGTAGAACTGGCCGGCGCGGTCCTTCGATTGAATCAACGTGGCGACGCGCTGGCGTGGGTCTTCGATGTTTTGTGCCATGTCCAACGCCGGCAATTTGGCCTTCTGGCGGGGGCGGTACTCGAGCGTCTGGAGGTCGAGGGTGAGAATTTCCTTTCCCCCTCCCTCGTGTTCCTGGCCTTTCAGCTTCTTATAAAATCCCTGCTTGGTTTTGTCCCCCAACATTTTGTGCTCAATCATTCGCGTCACAAACTCCGGCACTTCGAACAAATCACGTCGCTCGTCGTGGGGCAGCGATTGGGCGAGGTTTCGAACCACGTGGACGAGCACGTCGAGCCCCACAATATCGAGGGTTCGGAAAGTAGCCGACTTCGGCAAACCCATCGCAGGCCCGGTAAGGGCGTCAATCTCCTCGATGGAGTAGCCGTCCTGCTGCATGATGCGAAAAACGTTCATAGTCACAAACGTGCCGATTCGGTTGGCGATGAAGTTGGGCGCATCCTTGGCGAACACAATGCCTTTGCCCAACACCATGTCGCCGAAGCGTGCCACTGATTGGGCAACCTCCGGCAACGTATCAGGAGAGGGAATGAGCTCCAGCAACTTCATGTATCGAGGTGGGTTGAAAAAATGTGTGCCGAGCCAGTGTTTCCGGAAAGATTCGGAGAATCCGTCGGCGATACTGGCGATGGAAATTCCTGAGGTGTTGGAGCTGACGATGGCTTGCGGGGCGCGAAGGGCTTCCACGCGGCGAAGCAGCGCGCGTTTTACCTCCCGGTCCTCGGTAACCGCTTCGATGATCCAATCACAATCTTTGATGCGATCCATGTGATCTTCAAAATTGCCCACGGAGATCATTCGTGCCGCTTCATGCACGAAGAAAGCCGCGGGGCGGGATTTCGCCGCTCCCTCCAGGCCTGCGTGCGCGAATCGGTTGCGAACGTGCGGATCGTTCAACTTAAGACCTTTGGATTGTTCTTGCGGACTCAGTGTGGGTGGAACTATGTCAAGCAGGACGGAAGGAATTTGGGCGTTGGCCAGGTGAGCAGCGATGCGCGCCCCCATGGTCCCAGCGCCAAGCACTGCGACTTTGCGGATGTCGTGCAATGGAACCCCCAGAGATGATGTTGAATGATTACTTCTGCCATTATGTGAGGCAGGAGGCTTGCGGTCAAGCGGGCTGGTGGGAGCCTCGGATCAGGGGCGCTGTTGAGGCTGGCGCGGAACAAAATAAATCCAAGGCGCCTGTCGCTCATCACGCAATGAACGGCAAGCGTGATTTCATCGCTTACGACTGCTTCGCGTAAGTTCCCATGAATTGTTTCATCGCGGCATCGTTCAGTTTGAGCTCGCCGGACTTGACCAACTTCTGCTTCAGGTTTTTCCTGTAGATCTCGAAGGCCAGGGAGCGTTTTCGCTGCACCAGCTCTTCCGAGATTTGATCCTGCTGTTGGGGCAAATTGGCCTCCACGGCGGGGGTGTGGGCCAGTACATTGAAAACCACACTGTTCGCGCCAGCCGGAAGAACATCGCTGGTCTTACCGGGGGGCAGAGTGAATGCACCGGGAAGGCTCGAGCCCTGTCCAACATTCTCCACATAATCCTGCTCGCTGAAATCCGCACTTTCTTTCACCGTCAGCTTCATGGCGCGGGCCGCAGCCTTGAAGTCTTGCGTCTTGCACTTTTCGGCAAACTGGCGCGACGCGTCGGCCGCCAACACTTTGGACTCTGAAGCGCGGTAGTCCTGCTCCACTTGCGCACGCGCCTCATCAAGTTTGGCTTGATGTTCCGCGACGATGGCGGTCACTTGGATAATAGCCAGGCCTTTGGGGACACTGATGGGCTCCCCCACTTCATTCAACCGGAGTTGGTAGGAGAGATTGGCAAACGCTTCGCTGCTGCCGAAGTCGGGGAGGATGCCTTTGTAATTAAAGAGCGGCGTCTCCTTCACTTCCAGATTCGCCTGGCGCGCCACGTCATCAAACGCTTTGGGATTCTTCTGAAAGCGCCGCCCCAGTTCATCCCCCAGTGTCTGTTGCGCCCGATCCAGCTTTTCCTTCTCGAGAGTGGGGCGAATCTGCTCCTTCACTTCGTCCAGAGTCTGCAGGTGCGCAGTCTGCTTGTCCAGGACTTTGAGGATGTGAATCCCGTAGATCGTCTTGACGAGGTCGCTCACCTGGCCAGGTTTCATTGAAAAAGCGGAGTCTTCGAATTCCTTCACGGTCTGTCCGCGGACGATCCAGTTGATGTCACCTCCCTGTTGCGCGCTCGAATCTTCTGAATATTGCTTGGCCAACGCGCCAAAATCCTTGCCCGACTTGATTTGATTCAAAACGTCGCGCGCCGTTTTCTCGATGGTGGCCACCTCGGCCGGAGTTTTGCCCGTGGTCTTGAACAGGATGTGGGTTATGTGGACACGCTCAGGGACGCGATAATCAGAACTGTGCTGGTTGTAGTATTGCTTAACTTCCTGATCGGATACCTTCACCTGGGCACGAAGCGCGTCCGAGTCAACCAGGACATAGCGGACACGCCGTTTTTCGGGAAGACTGTAGCGGGGAGTATTCTGCTTGTAGTAGGCTTCCAACGCCTCGGGGGTCACTTTCACAGCCTTGATATATTGACTGGGATCGAACAAAACGTACTGAATCTTTGCTTTATTATTGCGCTTTAGGAACTCGGCGCGCACTTCCGCCGGCGTCACCTGGACGCCATCAGTGATGATATCTTGCATTTTCTGGGCCACGATGCCCTCGCCCAATTGCGCTTCAAGTTGGTCGCTGGTCAATCCTGTGGCCTGCTCAAGCTTGTCCTCTCCAATAAAGACTCCGTTGTTGTAAAGTCCAGGAATGGCTCGAGCGGCCTTCAATACTTCGGCCGGAGATGCCTCAATCCCAAGCTTGCGGGCTTGCAGGAGAATTGCCTCCTGCAAAACCATTTGGTCGAGCATGGAAGGGGCAATATAGGCCGCGAGGGACGGGTTGTATCCTGATTGCGAGTTCTTAAGGCGGTTGTCGATCACCTTGCGCAACTCCTGGCTCGTAATTTTCTTCCCGCCAATCTGCGCCAGGTAGGTATTATCCGCACGGGCTGCGTCGCTCGGGTTGAGCGGCATCAAGGTGATCACCATACCGAGGGAAACGATGCCAAGGAAAAAAATCAACAGGTATCGCTTCACCTTTTCGCTATCTCTCATGAATCTGAACATGCGAGCTCCTCTGGACAGGGTTCAACCTTTTCATTATAGAGTCAAACCTCGAAATGTGGCAACTCGCATCATCGAGTGCCGCGCTGTGTCAAAGAACTGGCGAAGCTTTAGCACTGGGTAGGCACCAAAAAGGGTTGGAGGGGTGTAATCCCCTATCGCGCCCCACTGGTGGGAACGGCACAGTACCGCTGGAACGCAGAGTCACCGGATAGCAGTGGTTCCAATCTAAACTCGGCCACCATAAATTCGATTTCCTTAGCCTCTGCCACAACAACGCAGGCTGGCGCGGTGCTCGACTTTACCGATTGCGTACATCCGTTTAAGGTGGAATTCGAATCGACCAGTGCGGAATCTGGCGCCCCCCGGTGATCGATGACCTTCACCCAATCAATATGTGATGACACAGTGATTTTAGGGCGCGTATAATAGGGCCGGCTGATCTGCGTGCCCACTGCCCTGGAGGGCCTAAAGCGTGGGCTTCATCCAAGACTTGATCGAGGAGGATCACAATGTCGATTAATCACCCGCGAAGATTCTTGTTGTTCTGTCTAGTCGCGGGCTTGTCGGTCGCCTCGTGTTGGATCATCAGTTGTGGCGGGGCGGGAGGCCCTATCTCTATCGGAGGGCCAGTTACGGGCACCATTACCACCAGCATCGCGGACCCGCCAACATGTGCGGCTTCATTTGACTATATTTGGGTGACCATCACCAAAGTGACAGCCAATGTTTCAGCCACAGCCGCGCCCACTGACAATGGATGGGTCACACTGGTTGATCTCACTTCGAGTCCCAAACAGCTTGACCTGTTAAGCTTGGCCTCTACTACCTGCATCCTGACCCAGTTGGGTTCGACCACCGGACTCCCGGCGGGGAACTATCAGCAAGTCCGGTTCTACATTCTGGACAACAAGGCCGCCAGCGGCCCCTCTCCCAATAAATGTGGGACAAACAATGGTTTCAACTGCGTGGTCCCTCACGGAGGCATCGCCCAAGAGTTGCTCTTGAGCAGTGAGATCCAAACCGGAATAAAAATCCCTCCCGGCCAGATTGCTGGAGGGAGCATCAACTTGGCGGTTGGGCAGGCCGCGGACTTGAATATCATTTTTGATTCGTGTGCTTCCATCGTATTTCAAGGGAACGGCCAGTACCGCTTGAGGCCGACACTCCGCCTCGGTGAGGTCCCAGCAATCAGCAATGCCATCAGCGGGACGGTGGTGGACAGCGGCACAAGCAAGCCCATTCCCGGCGCATTGGTACTCCTGGAACAGCCTGCCTCGAGCGCGATTGACCGAGTCTTGGACGCCGGCGTGACGGCGGCCGACGGGACGTTTATCTTTTGCCCGCTGCCCACGGGTAACTACGACGTCGTAGTGAATGCGGCCACGGCCAACGCCGATCTCACCACAACGGTCTACGGGACCACGATTACCTTCAAGGTTCCCTTGGGGACAACCCTGGCCACCATCCCTCTAATCTCCGAGGGGACTGCGGTCACTCCGGTCTGGTCTACATTCAAGGGGCAGGTGACAACTGTGAGTACGGGCGCTCCCACTGCCGCGGATATCACTATTTCTGCATTCCAACAAGCTATCCCAACCGGAGGCTCTTCGGTGTCCGTGACAATTCCGGTCCTCTCCTCCATTGCCCAACCGATGACAATCACGACAGGAGCAAGTTCGGCCTCAGGGCCCGCGTGTCCCAGTGGGGTGGACTGCTTCAATTACGCCCTGATCTTGCCCTCTGGCAATCCACAGGTGGGAACCTTCTCCAGCGGTCCGGTAGTCTATGCACCTCCGACGGCGGGTGCGGCCACGTATACCGTGAACGGGGAGACGGCGGATTGCACAACGTCCTTGCCCAACCCGGCCACCACCACGCCCTTCGTGGCCAATCCCGCGGCGACCACGAATGTCACGAAGCTGCTCGCCTTTTCAGGTTGCACGCAGCCTTTCTAGCGGATGGGAATGCGGATTAATCTCTCAACTCGAATTTGCCGATAGTCGATGTGGGAAAGTGTGTCACGACGGTTTGAGAGAAGTCGTCCGTTGTGAGTGGACCATTCTCAGCGGTCTGTCGTCCATAAAGCGTCGAGACGGTATTTTTGGGCAACTTGAGTTGGTTGTAAACTATTAAAGCTGCTGGAGATATAAAACGTTGTTTCATATGTTGCATTGGTAACATTGGTGTCACTCTTCCGGCAGATCTCCGAATGTTAACTCACAATATAATACTATATATAGAAATTGTCGCATCCCTGGCACCCAGTCCATGTTCCGCCTCGTGCCGGCTCAGCGCGCAGGAAGACATGAAAATGTTCGGGCAGAGAACGGAGACACTTTGAATCAACAGGATCACCACGACGATAACGACGAGATGCGGCCAGAGTATGATTTTTCCCACGGCGTTCGCGGAAAGCATTATCAGGCTTACCGTGACGGGACCAACGTCGTGTTTCTCGAACCCAATGTGGCCAGAGTGTTTAGTGATTCAGCGTCGGTCAATCAGGTCTTGCGACTTCTCTTGCAACTTGCCCGGACGAACATCCCGGTAGACACTCGGCCTAACGACGCGCTGCAGCCGGCCAATCGCCGTCGCCGAGCGGGCCGGAAACCCAAGACAGCTAACGCAACCCGCCGCCAGGTGTAGGTTTTCAGTAATCAGTCTTCAGTTTTCAGTCAGGCGCTCTGCGTGCCGTCTTTACTGACGACTGATGACTGACCACTACTGTCCGGTCATAAGTCGAATAAAACGAGTTGGTTGCGAGAACAGGCCAACTCGGCTGGAGCGCTGATATTCGAAAAGGCCTGTAAAATGGGCATTTTTTCGAACAAAGTCACGCTGAGAATCTGTGTCATTGA
>JBGPCF010000072.1:0-31439 GCA_041481635.1 Terriglobia bacterium
GCGAAGTGAAAGTGGAAGTGGGACAGTACGACCACCGGAGCCCATTGATTATCGACCCGGTTCTGATTTACTCGACCTATCTGGGCGGGACGGGGGGCGATGTGGCCTACGGCATCGCCGTCGATAGCTCGGGCAATGCCTTTATTACCGGGATCACCAATTCCGCTGATTTCCCAACTGTGGGCGCGAGCCAAAGTGCGTCAGCTGGCAACGGCGATGCGTTTGTCGCGGAGTTGAATGCGGCTGGAACCGCGCTTGTTTACTCGACCTATTTGGGGGGAAATGGCGCGGACACGGGCTATGCCATTGCGGTGGCCGCTTCCGGGGATGCCTTTGTCACGGGCACCACGACTTCCACCAATTTCCCGGCGGGGTCCTCAACCACAGCTTTCCAGCCAACCTATGGCGGAAACGGCGACGCGTTTGTTACCCAACTCAACAGCACAGGCAACAAACTGGTGTACTCCTCGTATCTCGGAGGCCAGGGCGCAGACTTCGGCCAGGGAATCGCCGTGGACAGCGCTGGAAATGCGTACGTCACGGGGAGCACCCAGTCCGTCGATTTTCCAGTCGTGGGCCCCCTACAATCAACCAGCGGTGGAGGCTCTGATGTCTTTGTGGCGAAAGTCAATTTCACGGGCTCTGCGCTCCTCTATTCTACATATCTGGGCGGATCAGCTGCTGACGTCGGCCAGGCGATTCAGGTTGATAGTTCCGGAAGCGCCTACATTGCCGGGTATACCTTCTCCACCAACTTTCCGACGCATACTCCCTATCAAGGCGGCAATGCGGGGGGTGGTGCGGACGCCTTTGTGGCAAAGTTGAGCCCGTCCGGGACAGGTTTGGTTTACTCGACGTACCTTGGTGGGAATGGAGACGATCGAGCCTTCGGAGTTGCATTGGACTCATCGGGCGATGCCTTCGTGGCGGGCGAAACCCAGTCCACAAACTTCCCCACTACTTCTTCCGCCCTCCAAATTACGAACCACGGCGGGAGTGATGCTTTTGTGACCAAGCTGAATCCGGGCGGTACGAACCTTGTCTATTCCACCCTGCTCGGAGGCAGCGCGGTTGATCAGGCCAACGGCATCGCGGTAGACGCAACGGGGGACGCCTTTGTGACCGGCTTCACCCAGTCCAGTGACTTTCCCACTCAGCAGGCGGTGCAGGGGTTGTTGGGCATCACAGGGGGGAGTGCCTGCGGCACCAACCCCTGCGCGGATTCATTCATTTCCGAATTGAATCCCGCGGGCACCACGGTCACCTACTCCACCTTCCTGGGCGGGAGCGGAGCCGACTTCGGCCAAGCCATCGCACTCGATTCCACAGGCAATGCTTATGTGACGGGCAGCACGGCTTCCACCAATTTCCCTGCCATAGCCGGTGCTTTTCAAGGGGTCCTGAGAAGCGTGGCGGGCAACGCTTTCATCGCCAAGATTGGACCCTCCAACCTGCCAGCCATCGCGCTCGTGCCCTCAAAACTGAACTTTGGGAACCAGTCATTAAACGTCAGGAGCCCGGCGCAAACCATCACAGTGGTCAATGAAGGCACCGCACCTCTCGACATCACGACCATCACGCCGACGGGCGACTTTCAGGAAACCGACAACTGCATCGGGACGGTCTCTGGCAGCGGCGGTTCGTGCAGCATTAATGTCACCTACACGCCCTCCGTCTTGGGGGCCGTGCCGACGAATAGCGAGATCAGCGTTACGGATAACGCTTTTGGCAGCCCGCATCTCATCCCGCTCTCGGGCGCGGGCATTTCAGCCGCCACGGCAGTCACCCTTTCGTCCACCAGTCTGTCATTCGGGAACCAAAACGTCGGAACGATCGGCGCTGCGCAAACCGTGACCATCACGAACACCGGCACTTCAACCCTGGTGATTAATTCAATCACCGCCAGCACCAATTTTGTACAAACCAATACGTGTGGCGCCGCGTTGAATACTTTGAACGTGGGGCAAAATTGTTCGGTGAGCGTTTCCTTCCAGCCCACGGCCAGCGGCGCGCTCAGTGGAACTCTGAGCGTCAGTGACAACGCGAGTGGCAGTCCCCAGAACGTTGTCTTGTCGGGAACCGGGCTTGCGGTTTTTTCCATCGCAGCCGCCTCAGCCACAGCGACGATTCCGATAGGGACCACTTCTGTGAATTATACGATCTCAGCATCAGGACCCAGCGGCTTCGGAGGAAACATCTCTTTTGCATGCTCGACGGGAATAACGTGCACCTTTAGTCCGACTACCATCTTAGCGGGGCAATCCACCACTATGACGGTCAGCGGGCTAAGCGCTTCCACTCCCAACCCGTACACGTTTACGGTTGCAGGGACCAGCGGCTCGCAGAGCACGTCGATTCCGTTGACCGTTCTCACGGCAGATTTCACGATGTCCGCGTCACCTGCTCTGGACACCATCGTGTCTGGCGGAACGGCGACCTATACCGTGGTGGTGACGCCGTCCAACGGGTTTAATCAACAGGTCAATCTGAGTTGCCTCAGCACCAGCCTGCCGCCGGGTGGTAAGTGTTCATTTACCCAAGCTTCCGTCACCCCCAGTGGTTCGCCAGTGAGTGTGAGCTTGAGTGTAACCACCAACAAGACCGGGTCCGTTTATGGGCATCGCCATTCTCCTTTCAACGGGGCGCCTCCGCCCTTCGCCCTGTGGCTTGCCGGCCTGGCAGTGCTGTTCGGACTGACAGAAATATGGAGGCGTCGCCACGCTGAACCCGAAAGGGGCCGGCGTCATCTCTCGCTTTCGTGGAGGCTCACGGCGCTGGGCACTGTAATGGCCGTGCTCATTGGCCTGAGCGCGTGCCGGCCCTCCGGCACCACCGCCAACGCGGCAACCACCACGGGAAATTACACAATTACCATCGTGGGTACGCTCAGCTCTAATGCGACAGTGACGAGAACTTTCCTGGTTAATCTCTCCGTAACGTAACGAGGAAAGGGGCGGATCGCTCTGCCCCTTCCTCTCTAATCTGAAGCCCCATGCGTGGGCGTCGAACCTGACGCCACCTGTGTTAACATTTCGCCGGTTCGCCATGGGCACGCTCGCTCGAGACCTTCGCTACGCATTCCGCGCTTTCGCCCGGAATCCACTCTTCACCGCGGCCGCAGTGTTGTCACTCGCCTTGGGCATCGGCGCCAATACTTCCACATTCAGCATCGCCAGCGCGCTGTTGCTGCGCCCGCTTCCCTACCCTGAGGCGGACCGGTTGGAAATTCTTTGGAATCGCTCACCCGGCCTCGGCATTACTCAGGATTGGTTTTCGACCGCGCAGTATTTTGACATTAAGAGCAGCCACCACGGTTTTGACCAACTCGCCATCGCTATCGGCGGAAATTTCAACCTGACCGGGCAGGGCGAACCGGAGCGCGTGGGCGCCGTGCGCGTCTCCTCCAATCTCCTGCCCATGCTCGGTGCGCGCGCGGTGCTGGGCCGCCTGTTCGTCGCTGCTGACGACTCGGAAGACGCCGCGGCGTCCGCCGTTCTCACCCACGGCATGTGGATGCGGCTGTACGGCGGCAATCCGCGCATCATCGGCCAATCGATTGTCCTCAACGGGCTCCCCTATGAGGTGGTCGGAGTTCTGCCGCAGACGTTTTCCCTGCCCCGCGAGGTCTTGCCTACTCTTTATGGCTCGGAGCAGCCGGAATTATTTTTGCCTTTGCCGCTCTCGGCCACCGCTCCACGAGTCCGGACGCACGAAGACTACAACCTGATCGGCAAACTCAAGCCCGGCGTTTCCCTCCGCCAAGCTCAAGCAGAAATGGACACCATCACTGCCCGCCTGCGACACGACTACCCTGATGCCTACCCGCCCAACGGTGGGCTCACCTTCGGCATTGTGCCCTTGCTCGAACAAGTGGTGGGCGACGTTCGGGGCACGCTGCTTATTCTGCTGGGCGCAGTTGGCTTTGTGCTGCTCATTGCGTGTGCCAACGTGGCCAACCTGCTGCTCTCTCGCGCCGTGGCCCGACAGAAGGAGATCGCCGTGCGCAGAGCCATGGGCGCGAGCGCTTTGCGCATCGTGCGCCAATTGCTGACGGAGAGTATTCTGCTTGCCCTGTGCGGCGGAGGCGCCGGCGTTCTGCTTTCCTTGTGGGGTGTAGGTTGGATTCACGCTCTGGGCGCGGGCAACGTTCCGCGCTTGCAAACTATTGAAGTGGACAGCCGCGTGCTCTCGTTCACCCTCCTGATTTCCGTATTGGCGGGAATCCTCTTCGGTCTTGCGCCGGCATGGCGCGCTGCACGACTGAACCTGCACAACACCTTGCAGGACGCCAGCCGCGGCTCGGCAGGCGCCAGCACCGTTTGGGGGCGCGGCCAGAACCTGCGCCGCCTGCTGGTGGTTTCCGAACTGGCGCTTTCCGTGGTCTTGCTGATCGGAGCGGGCCTGCTGGTGCGCAGCTTTGCCCGCCTGCAAGAAGTGCCGCCCGGATTTAATCCCTCCGGTGTCCTCACCTTCGAGCTGGCGATGAGTGGCCGCCGGTACGGCGACCCGGAGGCCGTGTTGAATACCTATCGCCAACTCTGGAGCCGCCTGGAAGCGTTGCCAGGCGTGGGCGCGGCGGGATCCATCACGGCGCTCCCGCTCAGCGAGGCATTCGCGTGGACGCCCATTACGATTGAAGGCCGCACCCCGCCGGCGGGCGAAAAGTTCATCAACGCGGACGAGCGCGTGGTGAGCTGGAGTTATTTTCAGGCGATGCAAATCCCGCTACGACGCGGCCGCTTCTTCAATGAGGACGATACGCGCGCTCACCCTCGCGTGGTGATTGTCGACGAACACATGGCGGACCAGTTCTGGCCGCACGAGGACCCGGTGGGCAAGCGCATCCACATTGTCGAGTTGAAATCCGATGACCCTTGGGAAACCGTGGTGGGCGTGGTCGGGCGGGTTAAGCAAGACTCGCTGGACTCCGACCCGCGTATCGCCTTCTACGTTCCGCAAACCCAGTTCCCGGTTCGGGCCACCACCGTCGTCTTGCGCAGTGGCGGCGATCCCACGGAACTCAGCGCGGCGGGAAAAAGCGCGCTTGCGAGTCTCGATCCCGACTTGCCCGTGTACAACGTGCGCACCATGGCGGAACGTGTGGATGAATCGCTGGCGCGGCGCCGCTTCGCCATGACTCTCCTCGGCCTCTTTGCCGCGCTGGCTCTGGCGCTGGCCATTGTCGGAATCTATGGCGTGATGGCGTACCTGGTGAATCAGGGTACGCGCGAGATCGGCATCCGCATGGCGTTGGGCGCCACACCGCGCGACATACTGAGTCTCGTCCTGCGCCAGGGCATGACCCTGGCGCTTCTCGGCGTGGCGGCTGGATTGGCCGGAGCGTTGGCGCTCACCCGCTTCTTGCAGAGCCTTCTGTTCGGCATCGCAGCCACGGACCCGGTGACCTTCGCAGCCATTCCTCTCCTTCTGGTTGCTGTAGCTCTGCTCGCCAGCTACCTTCCGGCGCGCCGCGCCGCCCTCATCGATCCGATGGTTTCCCTGCGATGTGAATAGAGTCGAGTGGCAGACCGAACCCTCCAGGGCACCTACGGAGGATCGGGCAGGTCGAACGCGGTATGGCTTGAAGGCGGCCGGAAGTCCAGTCGGCGAAGGCCGGCCCCCCTGGCTTCCTCCAACGCTTGCCCAAACTCGGCAAAAGTGACACGCCGGTTGATTTGAGGGTATTCGGTGCGGGAGACTTCGCCCGCCGGATAATACTGGGACATGATGTTGACGTAAGTTACGGGCGAAAGCTCGCGCGCGATCCAACGCATCACTGCGCGTGTTCCGGCGACGTTGCCGGGCAACACCAGGTGGCGTAGTAGCAGACCTCGCTGGGCCACGCCGTTGGCATCCAGCACCAGATTACCGACCTGCCGGTGCATCTCCCGGATGGCGCGCCGCGCCACAGTGGGATAGTCTGACGCCTTCGAATAAACCCGTGCCATCGCCGAGTTCCAATACTTAAAGTCGGGCATGTAAATATCGACGATACCGTCAAGCAGCCTCAGGTTTTCCATGGAATCGTAGGCGCCGGTATTGTAAACGAGGGGCACACGGAGGCCCCGTTCGATGGCCAGTGGCAGGGCCTCAATAATTTGCGGTACTACATGTTCCGGAGTCACCAGGTTGATGTTGTGACAGCCCTGGTCCTGGAGTTCAAGCATCATCGCAGCGAGTTGGGCCGGGGGCGTGGACCGGCCATGCACTTGCCAACTGATGTCAAAATTCTGGCAGAATACGCAGCGCAGGTTGCACCCGGCGAAGAATATGGTGCCCGAGCCCTTCCAGCCTCGCAAACAATCTTCTTCCCCGAAGTGGGGGGCGTAACTGGCCACCGTCGCGTAACGGCCCGTCCGGCAGACTCCAGATTTGCCTGCCATTCGGTCCACCCTGCATTGGCGCGGGCAGAGATCGCAGGATTGAAGCATTCGGAGGGCGCGCTCAACTCGACCCGCGAGTTCCCCGCTTTGGTGCAAGCGCAAGTAAGCAGGCTCGAACACTGGAGTAGCAATACGGGATTGGACGCCCATTTCGGTTTCCCTCTGTTTTCAGTCAATGAAAAACCCTAATTCAGTTTGGCTGCGATAGCACGGCCCAAGGTGACCAAAGCCTGTTGAACTTCCGGAGTGCTATCGAAGGCGATGATGCGGACAAAATACGGCCCTTTGCAGAAGATCAGGCTGCCGGGATAAAGCCGCGCCGCATCGCCAATTTTCGCCGGCGCGCTGCCCGTGACCGATTGCGATTTGAAAACCTTTGCCGCGCCGTCTGCGGTTTTCATGATGAACACGTCAGCCACCGCGTCAACCTTTCCGGCAAACCGATAATCAGCGGTCAGAGTCCGCTGGACGCCCGCTTGAATGTACTTTTCGGCATCGCCGTCGATATACTCGGAGAGCCGATCGGCCGGAAATATTCTGGTCTCACCGGGCTTGGCCCAGTCTTGCACTTCGTTGGACTCAGGGAAACTCGACGCAGCATTGGTGCTCGATTGCGAGGCGCAGGACAAAGTGAGGCTCGTGGCCAGGATGGTGATTGAGAGCATAAGCGAGTTACATGAGTCCTTCACGATTGGCTCCCATTGGTCACACGCTGCAGTAGGATTTGATTTGTCCTCGAGCGGCTCTCGCCGATGCTGGTGACGTAGACTGCCGGACGGTCCTTGACGGGACAAGCGAACTCGCACGCTCCGCATCCCACGCAACGACTCGGATCAATGTGGGGCTGGCGGACTAGTTTCTTCGCGCCCAACGGGTCCGTCACCTCCGCGTTCTCCAGGTAAATCGCTTTGGGGGAAGTGGGACACCACTCCTCGCAGACGATGCAATCGGTGGCCATGGCCCACGGCAGGCAGCGCCCATGATCGTAAAACGCAGTCCCAAGGCGGATGGGCTTGGCGTTGGGGCTGGTAGCTGAGGGCAGCCACGCTTTTTCCTGCGCGGTGATTTCCCAAATTGCGCCAGTGGGGCAGACTTGTCCGCACAAGGTGCAACTAGGCTCGCAGTAGCCGGTGCGCGGAACCAGCATGGGGCTCCACAAGCCCTCCAAGCCTGCCTCCGTCAACGTGGGATGCAGGGCGTTGTTGGGGCACACTTTCATGCAAGCATCGCAGCGGATGCAGCGCGCCAGGAAATCCGGCTCGTCCAGCGAGCCGGGCGGGCGGATCAGCTGGGGATTGCGCTCCACGGAGAAGCTGGTACTGCTGCGAAGTAGAGGGAGCGCAGCGAGACCGGCGGCCAGCGAAGTAAACAGCTTGCGCCGCTGCAACTGCGGCGCCGTTCGCGTGGTGGATGTCCCCGGGAAAAATTTGAACGCGATGCCGCGGGTGGGGCAGTCGCCCACACAGTTGAAGCAGAGGTGGCATTCCGCCTTGCGCCATTGGGCGCCGGGGATGGGATCGTCGCCCCCCTGGCAGTGAAGCAGGCAGCGGTTGCAGTCGTCACATGAAGCTGGATTTTTCTCGATCCCCAGAATCGACCACCGCGAAACCATTCCGAGCAGCGCGCCCAGCGGGCAGAGGGCGCGACACCAGAAGCGCGTGACGCGCAGATTCAGGGCCAGCAGTGCGATGAAAATAACTCCCAGGAAAAATCCTTGCCGGAAATGCGGCTGGCGGAAGCTCAGCATGGTTGCGTTCAACAACCATTGGGCGCCCTGGGCGAAGAAGCCCACCACGCCGTTATTGGTCTGGAACGCGTAATCGAGCCCGGCATTGAAAGCGATGTTCAGTCCCGGAAGAATGGAAACGGTGAGCGAGCGCTCGAGCAATGAGATGGGGTCCATCACGGCGAGAGTCAACCCACCGAATAAACTCGAAACAAGAAGCACAACAAGAACGTAATACTTGACCGACTGCCAGTTTTTGTAGCGATTCGATTCGATCAACTTCAAGCCGCGCTTTTTTTCGGACTTGAGACTGCCAACGAAGTGGTTGAGCGTGCCGAGTGGGCAAATCCATCCGCAGAAAAAACGCCCGAGAAATAGCGTGGGAATCAGGATGGTGAGGCTCCAGAGCAGTCCACGATAGAGGGCGTGGGAAGCGAGGGCGTTGCAGAGAGCCACCAACGGGTCAGACAAAAGGAAGATGGTGGGATAAGGCAATGGAAGGCGGATGTCGCCGGTCACGCCTTTGAGCGAGCCGCGATATTCTGTCCCAAACAGATGAACGAAGAACAGGATGAAGAACAGTATCTGCAAGATCCTTCGGAGCTTGGGAAGCGTGGATGGACGCATTCGGAAACCCTCAACCTCCGAGGGACATGAAGCGCGTTCGAACTTTCGCAAAATTCTTGTTGCCCAGCCCGCGGTCCGTGGCGATTTTTAGGAAAGGCAAGGATGAGCTGTCGAGCTTCCAGAAGGCCTGGGCGGCGTAGGAGTCGGCCGCGACAGGATCGGTGGCAGCGATAAGCGTCTTCGTCACGGCCACGTCGCTCAGGCTTCCGCCGGTGGGGCCGTTTCGAACCAGGATGCGATAAGCGTCGATGATGGTCAGCGCGGGCCGCGCGAAGTCGGCAAGGTCCACCACGCTGCGGTGAATGTCCTGGTGCAGCCAGTTGCGCGATCCGCCCACAATGCCAAGCCAATTCTTCATGCCGAGTGTGAGGCCTGCCAACTCGTGGTTCTTGGCGATGGGGAAGTTGACGACCTTGTCGGCGGCAAGGAAAGGCTCCAGCACTTGCCACGATCCGAGACTCCGCTTCATGTCGATGCGCTTGAAGTTTCTTGAATCGGGGAGAATGACTTCGGCTCCCTCGGCCGTGGCAGCCTCTGCAATCCCGCTGCGCTGGTAACAGCGTCGCGCTTCATTGCAGCTCACGTCCGCGACCATCACCCTCTTGGCGCCCGCCTCGCGGCAAAGCTTCACCATCTCCGCAACCGCCTGGGGATTGGTGTTGGCAGCTTGCTCGGGCGTGCGGTCCCAGCCAATGTTGGGCTTGATCAGGACCATGTCGCCCTGGGCGATGAATCGCTTGATACCCCCCAAGCCTTCGATAGACTTGCGAACCAGTAGACGAGGATCGTCACCGTGCGCCACCACCAACTCCGGAAGGTTGGGATCATTCGGGATACTCTTGTGACCCTCAAATGCGGCAACCTCGGAGGCCTCAGGATGCTGGCTGCGCGCGCTGAGCCAATACCCCACGCCCGTGGTGGCGGTTGCCAATCCTCCCAGGCGCAACATTTGGATGAGAGCGTGACGGCGATTTTTAGGATCGGATTCATTCCCCATATTTCTCCTCGGATTAAGACAAAGGTGGCAGCCAGCAACCAATTTACCGAACGGTCGGCCTGAACCGCCGTGATGCTTGTCACAAGTACTTGTGACAGGCATTACTGACCGGAGTCGGGGTGAGGGCGTATGTGTAAGGTGGGATAAGTGTGTGGGGGGCAGAAGTGTTTCGCGCCTTCGACATCACCGGAGGGGCATGCCATCCACGAATAAGGACATGAAACGAGCCAATCGATCGAACAGCCGCCGCGATTTTCTGCACAAGTGCGCAGCCGGCGTGTTTTTGGCCGGTGGAGGCGTCCAGTTCGCAGGCGCGATGAGCGGGACGACAAGCTTGGGTGCGGGGAAGAAATCAAAAGTCGTCATCGCGCGGGACACAGCCCTCCGAAGTGGTGGATCGAGCGTGGACACGGATCGTTTGCTCAAGATGCTCGATCGGGCCATGCAATCGTTTTATGGCGGTGACTCACCGATGGAAGGCTGGAAGCAAGTGGCGCGCCCCGGCCAGGTGGTGGGGCTGAAGGTGAATGGCCTGGCAGGCCGGGGCATTTCCACAAACGTCAAACTCGTGGAGGTGATCGCGGAGCAGCTCCAGAGGGCGGGCGTCAGAGAGATTGTGGTTTGGGACCGCTTGAACAGCGACTTGGAGAGCGCTGGCTTCCGGCTCGACTCGAAGCACGCGGCCATACGTTTTGCCGGCAATGACAGCTCGGGGTACGAAGAACAGCTTTCGGTCTACGGCAGCGTGGGGAGTTTATTGTCCAAGACTCTCACCCGTACTTGCAATGTGGTGATCAACCTGCCCGTGCTTAAGGACCACAGCATCACGGGTGTGACCATCGCACTCAAGAATCTCTTCGGCGCCATCCACAACCCCAATAAATACCACTTGAGCCTCGGCGACCCATACATCGCAGACGTGAACATGCTGGAAGCCGTGCGGCAAAAATTCAGGCTCACCATCTGCGACGCAACCACCGCGCAATACGAGGGCGGGCCATCTTACATGCCACAGTGGGCATGGCCTTTCAATGGCCTGCTGGTGGCGGAGGATCCGGTGGCTCTGGATTATACCGGGTGGCAGCTTATCGAACGCAAGCGGGCGGAGCGCGGGTTCAAATCCCTCGCTGCGTTGGGGCGAACGCCCAAGTACATTGCGACGGCCGCCGATGCCCAGCACCGCTTGGGCACCAATGACCCGAGCCAGATCGACCTTGTGGAAGTGTGAACAAAGTCGAGGTGTAGCGATGTCGACGGAACCACATCGGCCGGAAAGCGGCGCGGGCACAAGCTGCGATGCGCTTCCCAGCACCCACCGGTTGGATATTTTGCGCCACGTCGCGGCCGAGCCACCCATGATCCCAGTTGTCGACCGGCGAACATTTTTGAAAGCGGCGGCCATTCCCTGCCTGGCCTCCTGTGCGCTTGCCCCGCAATTCGGTCGCGCCGGCGGATTCCTGCCTGAGCTGCTGGCGGGAGAAAACGATTCCCAGTTCATCGTCGAGGCGAAGTTTTACGAGAAGCTCGCTTACAAGAAAATCAAATGCAAACTCTGCCCGCGCGAGTGTGTGATCGACGACCGCGAGCGCGGCTACTGTGGCGCTCGCGAAAATCGGGGCGGAACTTATTTCTCCCTGGTCCATTCGCGAGTAGCCACGGCGCACGTTGACCCCATCGAGAAGAAGCCGCTTTTCCATTTTTATCCCGGTACGAATGCCTTCTCTGTGGCGACGGCTGGGTGCAATGTGAACTGCAAGATGTGCCAGAACTGGGAGATCTCCCAGGTGCGGCCGGAGCAAGTACGAAGCACCTACCTGCCCCCTCAAAACCTGGTTGCTTTGGCCAAACAGTACCAGTGCCCATCCATCGCCTACACCTATAGCGAGCCGGTCGTTTTCTATGAGTACGTGACCGACGTAGCGGAGGCGGGCCACGCGCTGGGCGTGAAGAGCGTGGTGATTTCCGGAGGCTACATCCAGCAGGATCCGCTCAGGAAGTGGTGCAAGACGGTAGACGCCATCAAAGTGGATCTCAAAGCATTCACGGAAAAGTTCTACAAAGAAGTGGTGAACGGTGAACTGAAGCCCGTGCTCGACACGCTGGTGACCATCCGGAAAGCGGGTACTTGGACCGAAATCGTCTACCTGGTGATCCCCACACGGAACGACAGCGAGTCAGAATTAAAAGCTCTCGCCCAATGGATTCGAACGGACCTAGGTACGGATGTACCCATTCACTTCACGCGGTTCCATCCGGAGTACTTGCTCACCAACCTGCCGCCGACGCCTCTCGAGACCCTCGAGCGGGCGAAGGCCATCGCGGACGCGGAAGGCCTGCACTACGTGTATATCGGAAACGTTCCCGGGCATCCCGCGGAAAACACTTATTGCCCCAAGTGCCGGCGCGTCGTGGTGGAGCGCCTGGGGTTCACCGTCAATCAGACGCACTTAAAAAAAGGAAAGTGCGGGTATTGCCAACAAGTGATTCCCGGCGTGTGGCCGGCGTAGTTTTTCGAGGCAATTATGAACACCATGAATCGATGGTCATTCCGATTTCTCAGCCTTTTCATTTTGCTGGGTTTGGTTTGCTGCACAGCGGGTGGTGGCGCGGTTGAAAATCAAAAGGTCAGGCCGCCCGGAGTTGCCGGCAGTTTTTATCCCGCCGACGCGAAGGAACTCGCGAAAATGGTGGACGATTTCCTGGCGCACGCGCCGCCTTCCAAGCTTAAGGGGCCGCTGATCGCGCTGGTGTCGCCTCATGCAGGTTATCCCTTTTCCGGCCCGGTGGCCGCACACTCGTATGCTCTGCTGCGAGGGAAAAAATTCGAGAGGGTCGTGGTAATTGCACCCAGCCACTTTGAGTCTTTCCCCTTTTCATCGGTCTACGATGGCGACGCCTACTCGACGCCGCTGGGGCAGGTCCCGGTGGACAAAGCCTTCGCGGGCCAACTGGTGAAAATGAGTCCGCTGATCCAACTCTCCAGCCGCGGTCACGGCGAGGTTCAGGGTCACTGGGAACACGCATTGGAGGATGAACTTCCCTTCCTACAGCGCGTGCTGGGCAATTTCAAGCTGGTTCCTATCGTCATGGGCGAGCAGAATTACGCCACCTCGCGCACCCTGGGTGTTGCCCTGGCCAAACTGATCCAGAAAGGATCGAAGAATGCGGACGGTGAATTCGACACGCTCATTGTGGCGAGTTCCGACCTCTCGCATTTCCATCCTTATGACGAGGCCGTCACCCTGGACCACAAATCTCTGCGGGCCACCGAGGAATGGGACTACTTCAACATGTCGAACAATTTCCAGGAGCAGATTTGGGAGGCTTGTGGTGGAGGCGGCATCGTGGCGGCGATGATTGCCGCCGAGCGTCTGGGCGCGAACCGTTCGATGGTCCTCAACTACGCTAATTCCGGCGACGTCACGGGCGACAAGAGCCGCGTGGTGGGCTACGGAGCAGTGGCGCTGATTCAGGATTCCGCCCAGGCGCGCTCCAAAGGTCCCGAGTTCAAACTGAGTTCCCGGGAAAAAGCCGCGCTGATGAATATCGCCAAAAATTCGGTGGAAACCGCGGTGCGCGAGGGCAAACTTTTTCAGTGTTCTCCTCAAGGAATGGAGGCCCTGGCGCAGGAGCGCGCGGCATTCGTCACGCTGAAGAAGAAGGGGGAGCTTCGCGGCTGCATTGGTAACATCGCCCCGCGGAAGCCCCTCTGCCACATGGTGCGCGATGTCGCTGCGTTGTCAGCGATGCGCGACAATCGATTCCAACCCGTCACGGTGGCCGAACTCAATCAGCTGGAATACGAAATCTCCGTGCTTTCACCGCTCCGCCGTGTGACGGACTGGAGACAAATTTCTGTGGGGCGGGATGGATTGGTGGTCAGAAAAGGCGAAACCGAGGGTCTGCTTTTGCCTCAGGTAGCCCAGGAATTCCACTGGGACCGGACAACGCTCCTTAATGAGACATGCCTCAAGGCGGGGCTCCCGGCACGGTGCTGGCAGGATGAGGACACAGACGTCTTCCAGTTTACGGCCATTGTTTTCGGGCAGGGCCACATTGCGGAATCCCTCAGTCAGGATGATTCCGCGCTTGGAAGAGAGCGAGAAATCCCAGGCCGGCAGGGACCAGGTTCGCCCCCGAAATAAAAAGACCCGTGGTGAGAAAACCAAAAACTGGAATGAAATAAACACTGAGGGCTACCGCACCCAAGCACGCGCCCAGCAGATCCAGAGCGTAAAGCGTTCCCGGACTTCCCTTCACCCGGTCAGCATCTAAAAAGAAAACCCGGCTTGCAACCGGAAACTGATACCCTCCCAGAAGTCCGCAGAGCAGGGCCAGACTTGGAAACACCAACTGGCTCACCACGAAAATCCCTAGCGGGTTTTTGATTGTGGTGAATTCAGAAAACATCGCGTAGAGAATGACGGGGGAAATTGCCACCAGGATCTGAAGCCAAGCAAGTGCCAAAGTATTGCGCCGGCGATTTTGCGACTGACCTACGTCAGGTGGACGACGCAGCGCCCGCCAGCTCCCCAATGCCATGCCCACCATAAAGGCCGCGATCAGAATGGCTAGTTCGTGATAGACGTATCCGAAGATTGCCTGGAAGGCAAGGAGCAGCAGGATCTCCAGCCCGATGAGAGTGAATCCCGTAGCGGCCACGCACAAACCAGCCGTGTATCGAAGTCGCGCATCTTGGCCCCGAAACCACCAAACCGTTCCAGCCAGTCCAAAGATCAGAATTCCCGCAGCGGCGGCCAGCCAATGAAACTGGGCGCTGGCGATGGATTGGAAAACTTCGTGATACCCAGGGTTGAACCGCTTGCCCCAAAGCAGCACATCGAAATAGTAGGCGATGGGAGCAAAATCGCGGTTCACGGGAGTGCCGGCGCGCGGCCGGGTCTGCGTTTCAAAATCGAGCATGCGGTCCGGCATCATCCGCGAAGGGATGTAGTACTCCCGGACATACTGGGTCTGGAGATGGCGCGCTTGCAATCGGGCCACGAGATCATGGGGTCCTGTGGCGAGAATTCCGGGGTGTGTGGTCGCAAAGAAATGCGCCGTGCCACCGGGAATGTATGTGACTTCAGGAAAAACCTCCCCCAGGGTCTTCCTGAGGCAGCGTAGAAAGTCGGCGAGCTCCGGGCTGATGTAATCTTCAGCGCCGCGGATCTGGAATGAGAAGACCCCAGCGGGCGCGAGCCGCGCTGCGACTTCCCGAAAGAACTCGACCGTGTAAAACCGGTTCAGTTGGGCAGTTTGAGGATCGGGCAGATTCAGGATGATGACATCAAAATCGTCTGTCGTGGTTTTGAGAAATAGGCGCCCGTCCATAGGATGCGTTCGCACGCGCGAGTCCGAGCGGATGGGTGCCCATTCAGTGGGAAAATGATACTGCGCCAAATCCAATATCGTGGGATCGAGCTCGACATAGTCAACTCGCTCGAGGGTCGCGTGCTGAAGGGCCTGCGCGAGGCTCCCATTCATTCCGCCTCCAATCAACAAGAGGCTGTTGGGCGAGGGATGTTGGAGGAGAGCGAATTGGACAGCCTCTTCCGCAGCCGCCGGGTCGGGCACGCTGAATACCACCAGGCCATTTTCGAAGAGGGTGCGTGTGCTCTCAGTTTGAACCACGGCCAGATTGCCGTAAATGGAGTTGCGAGCCGCAACCACGTTAAAACCCTTCCAAAGCCACGCGAGCGACATCCGATCGAGCCGGGGATGGACGTATGGAAAAATAAGTAAAACGAATAAGGAAAGTACTGCGCCGTAAGCGGCAATCCGCCACCGGGGGCGCTGGAACGTCAATCCCACCATGGCCAGGAAATTTAGAAAGCTGAGCACCAGTGCAATCTCCAGCGCACTGAAGTAACGGATCAACACCAGGCTGGCCAGGAGTCCGCCGGCGCCGGACCCTGCCGCTTCGAGCAGATAAACCGAACTCGTTGCGTCCACGGTCGAACCGCGAGTCTCGCGAACATAAACCTGGCTGCCCACCGCAAAAAGCAATCCTGAAACCAGGCAAAAAATGCTGAGGACTGCCAGCGAAGTGAGGAAGACGTGCTCGGGGCCAAGGATCTCGCCGGGAGTGTGGGGAATAACTGCTTTGCTCGCACGCACAGCGAGAATGGTGGCAGGAAGGACAACCCCAATGAGGCCTTGCAGACCCGCCATAAGCCGGCGCGGATTGCTGGCCCGCGACGCGAGGCACCCCAACAACCCGCTGCCCAAAGCCGTCCAAAACAACCACGTCGCCAGGATAATGCCGAGAGAGATCTCGTTGCCCGAGAAAACTACAATGAGCTCCCGCATCAAGACAATCTGCGCGATGATTGAGGTAAAGCCGATCAAGGCCAGTGCCGCCCAGGGCAGTTTGGGCCGCCTGCTTCCGCCAGACTTCGCTTCGATCTGTGATTCTTGACTGTCCACTGAAAACTCTCGCAACGTCGTGGGACTAATTTTCATGCGGGATGCATTATGAGCGCAGAGTAAGTCCGGTCCCCCTGCCCCGTCCCCAAATTAGAGAATACGCAGTCACAGCAAAAGAGGCTGTAATCACGGTCACCCAGCGTTGTGACCGGAGCCGCAGTGCGCGCGCTCGCCGCGCGAATGCGGCAGGCCCGCATCGTCACATGCATTGGTGACCATCATCACGGGGGTTCGCGGCCTCATTTGCTAGACTTATAGCGAGGCAAAATAGCCCCTCGGGCGAGGAGGGCGCCATGTTCGAAATGATCGAAAGAGAAAAGCACACCTCTGAGCGGAGGAAATTATTCTTCGCTGAGGTGGGATTCTTTTTTGTGGCCATCACTGTCGTGGGCCTCGTAATTTTCCTCCTGGTCATTAATTGGGTGGAGTAGCAGCGTAGCGCCCCGATGCTCCGATGGCAGGAGTCCGACGGACGCTATCGGAGTCCATAGTTCGGACCTAAAATCGGACATCAGGGCGCCGCTCGTAACGCAAAATCACGAACCCCATTGGTGAAGGTCCGCGCCACCTTCGTCGCATAGACATCGAGTTCCTCAGGTGTTACTCTGGCCCCCACAATAATCGCTTCATAGCAGGGAGGTCATAAAATGAGGAATAAATCGGGGAAGACGATAGGAGAAGGTGATCGCGGCAGCCTGAATCGCCGCCAATTTTTCGCGGGGGCCGGCGGCGCTGCCCTGTCATTCAGCATCATGAAGCCGGGACTGGCTCGCGGGTCACAAATGAATTCCAAAATCTCTCTTGGCTCGATTGGTTGCGGCAGTCGCGGCACGTGGATCGCCGATCTTTTCCGCAAGCATGGCGGATACGAAATAACCGCCGCCCATGATTATTTTCAGGACCGGGTGAACGCCTTGGGTGACAAGTTCAACGTGCCCGCGGCCCGGCGCTTCACGGGGCTGAAGGGTTTCCAAAGATTGTTGGATGCGAAGGTGGACGCGGTGGTCATCGAAAGCCCGCCTTACTTTCATCATGAGCAGGCCGCCGCAGCGGTTGAGGCGGGCGCCCACGTGTACCTGGCCAAGCCCATCGCTGTGGACGTTCCGGGCTGCCGCAGCATCGAGGCGAGCGCCAAAAAAGCTGAGGAGAAGAAGCTTGCCTACCTGATCGATTTCCAAACGCGCACCGACCCTTTTTACCAGGAAGCCATCCGGCGCGTGCAGAAAGAAGGCAGCATTGGCCGCATCATCAGTGGCGAGGTGTCGTACGTTGCCGGCTCGCCCTGGACGCGAATGCTTCCTGACCTGGCGGTGAATCCCCAGGATCCCGAACGCCGCCTGCGCGCGTGGGGAGTGAGCCGGGCACTCTCCGGCGACATCATCACCGAGCAAAACATCCACTCGCTTGACGTCATGACGTGGGTGCTTGACCAGCATCCCATGAAAGCGCTGGGCACGGGCGGTCTGAAGTCCCGCGCCGCAGGCGACGTGTGGGACCACTTCTCGGTGAATTTTTGGTTCCCTGAAGACGTGCTCGTTACGTTCTACTCGAAGCAGTATGGCGAGGGTGCTGACGATATTCGCTGCCAAATGTTCGGCACGGAAGGCACCATCGACACGCACTACGCCGGCGATGTCAGCATCAAAGGCAAGGCGAATTACTCGGGAGGACGGGACAACATGTTGTACACCACTGGCGCCGTCCGCAACATTTCGACATTCTACGACCAAGTCACTTCCGGCCGGCGTGATTACTCCACCGTGGCTCCCTCGGTGCGAAGCAACCTGACCACCATCCTCGGCCGCACCGCTGCCTATAGGTTCGCCGAGTTCAGTTGGGATGATTTGATGCGATCGGAAGAACGCTTTGACCCGCATTTGGAAGGGTTGAAAGAATGAGCAAGAAACTGGGTGGCGAGGATAGTAAGCCTTCAGTTGTCAGAAACCCTTGTAGTGACCCCCTCACCCGTCCCGCCCCGAGTGAGGGGGTCCTGGGCGGATTTCTCATCACTCGGTTGGAATAGTGGCTTTTCAATTCCTTCTACTGCCTACTGTTTCCCGCCCATGACACCGCGGATATATGCGAGATTCCTGCGCATGTCCACGTTTAAATCCTTGGAAGGCGCATCGGTTTCCAGGTTCGCAAACCCCGCGAACCCGATATCACGAATGGCTTGCATGATGGGCGCAAACTGAATATTGCCTTCGCCGAGGTAGTGCGGATTATCTTTCAGATGGATTTGGCAAATCCGGTCTTTCCCTAGCCAGCGAATCTCTTTCACAGGATCGAACCCGCCCTTCGTAGAGTTCCCCACGTCGTAATACACCAGCACGTTTGCCGAGCGCGACCGCTCCATGATGCGGGCATTGTCCTCGGCCGAGATCGTGTTCTCGACGCCCAGGATCACTCCAGCTTTGGCCGCTTCCGGCGCCAAGTCGCGCAGCGCGTCGCCCACGTGGTCCATTTCGTCTTTGGTCTCAAGTGCCCAGCGGCCGAAGAAGGGCAGTAAAAGCACTTTAGTCTCCAAGGCCTTGGTCAGCCGGATGGAATCGAGCACCCACTTCGGGGCCAGCGGGTCGCTCTTCAGGCCATTGTCGTGCAGCTTGTCGACGCAGGTTCCGTCGATGGGAATATTATGTTGCTTGGAAAGACTGAGGTAGCGGGCAATCACTTCCGGATTGTCCGTGGGCATCTTGCCATCCACAAGCTTTCGCCCGAAAGACATCTGCACTCCATCGAATCCAAGCTTGGCCGCCAGCGGCACCGCCTCCGGGCTGGCGCCCAGGTTCAGGTTCCAGTCAGTCACACCAATGCGCAGCTTCTCTCCTTGGGCAAACGCCAGTTGAGAGCAAACGCCGGCAGATACGGCAGACCCGAGAAATTCACGGCGGGTAATGCTAAACATGAGAACCCTCCTGAAGGACGGAGTCGCGTACCAGTCAAATCATGATGCCCACGATTTCCATTCGGGCATCCTGAGGGACAGTAGTATACATTCCGCCGGTTAGTTCGCAACCACGATATTGCACATCATACTCTGAGGCGCACGTGTGCCCGATTGTGCCACCTCAATTAAACATGGGGTTGACCATGCCGTGTGCTTAACCGCACATGCAAAACCTGGGGCGGCGCCCAGCGCTTACCCAAAGTGACGGAGGACACAGACACCCTTATGCATGGTCTGACTCAATAGACACTGGAATTGATCGGGGTCCGACCGTGCCTGTGCAATGGCAGTTTGAGAAGCCGCGGCATCCGCTGATCGAGCGCCTAGTCAGCGAACGGCCCGTGCTCACGGATGGGGCGTGGGGTACTGAACTGTTCGCTCAAGGCCTCGGCGCGGGGGAGTGCCCTGATGCCTGGAATGTGACGTTCCCCGACCGCGTGCTCGAGCTTGCGCGCGCCTACGCGGGAGCGGGAAGCCGCGTGATTCTGACCAACACATTTGGCGCTAACCGAATCGCTTTAGGGCGTCACGGCCACGCCCATCGCACTCGGGAAATCAACCAGGCTGGAGTGGAGATCTCCCGCCGCGCGGCCAACGGATGCGCCCTGGTCTTCGCTGCCATCGGGCCCAGCGGCAAGCTCCTCGGGTTGGGCGATGTGGCCGAGACCGAACTGCGAGAAGCGTTCGCGGAACAGGCTGAGGCTTTGGCAAGGGCGGGCGCTGACGCGCTGGTGATCGAAACCATGAGCGACCTCGACGAAGCGAGGCTCGCCGTGTCGGCCGCACGGGCCACAGGCCTGCCCGTGGTCGCGTGCATGGCATTTGATTCTGGCAAGGCGAAGACGCAAACGATGATGGGCACTACAACCGGGGCGGCGGCGAGGGCGCTCACGGATGCGGGTGCGGACGTCATCGGCGCAAATTGCGGGCAAGGCATCGAAAGTTACGTCAAGCTCTACGAGGGCCTTGCATCCGCCACCCACCGGCCCATCTGGCTGAAACCCAATGCCGGCGTCCCGCAGCTCGAAGGCAACCAGACTGTTTACGCGACATCTCCCGGCGAGTTCGCGCAGGCCGCGTCCGCGTTGGCCGAGGCCGGCGCCACGTTTATTGGGGGCTGCTGCGGCACTACGCCCGCGTTCATTCAAGCCCTCGCCAGAGTTTTGATTCGGGACTCAGGGAAGATTCCGTGCGCCTGAAGCTGATTAGTTGCGAGATTTTCTACCGCGAGTTCTGCGCGGCTGTGTCGCGGTCGCCGAATGTGGTTGACGCGGAGTTCCTCACCAAGGGTCTCCACGACATTGGGAGCGAAGGCATGTTGGAGCGGTTGCAGGCCGCCGTGGATCGGGTTGGTTCTGGTTACGATGCGGTGCTCATGGGCTATGGGCTGTGCAACAACGGGCTGGTGGGACTGGCGGCCCGGCAAATCCCCTTGGTGGCGCCGCGCGCCCACGACTGCATCACCATGTTTTTGGGAAGCAAAGAACGCTATCTCGATTATTTCCAGAACAACCCCGGCGTGTTCTATGAGACCTCGGGTTGGATCGAGCGTGGCGACAGCAATGGAGAACTGAGCCAACTCGCCCTCGGAAAGAAGATGGGGATCGATCAGAGCTTTGAAGAACTGCGGGCGCGCTACGGCGAGGACAACGCCCGCTACCTCTCGAAAGAACTCGGAAATCTCACCAGGCATTACCGCCAGATTACGTTTATTGAGATGGGCATCGAGCCGGATTCGAGCATTGAAGGACGGGCCCGCGAAAAGGCACGAGCGCGGGGCTGGAAGTTCGAGAAAGTGACAGGCGACTTGAGGCTGATCCAGCGCCTGGTGGACGGCGCTTGGGACGATCGCGAATTCCTCATCGTGCCCCCGGGCTGGAAAATCACAGCGCACTATAACTCGGGAATCATCGCCGCGGAGAAGCCGACAACATGAACAGCCGGGAGTCGGGCTATTGGAAACCATAATGCACCGAATCATCGTCAAGCCGACCGGCGTGGAATTGCGCGCTTCCTCGGGAACGCCGCTCCGCGATTCGCTTTTTGAACAGGGCGTGGAGTTTCCTTGCGGCGGTCAAGGCCGCTGTCGTGGATGCCGGATTCAAGTGCTGGAGGGCAAGGTCCAGGTCAACGCTGCCCAGCGCGAACGGCTTTCGTCAGATGAATTGGCCGGAGGCTGGCGCCTCGCCTGCCAGTGTTGCGTGGAAGGCGACCTGGTGATCGAGCTTCGCCAGTGGGACGCCGCCATACTCGCGGACGAAACTCCTTTCGCATTTGTACCGCGCGCTGGCTTGGGCGTGGCCGTGGATGTGGGCACTACGACGATCGTTGCCCAGTTGTTGGACCTGCAAAATGACCAGGTACTCGCCGTGCGGACGGCGCTGAACAGCCAGGGACGGCACGGAGCCGACGTCATGAGCCGAATCGAATTCGGTCTCTCGCCGCAGGGCCTCGAGGAACTTCAGAACCTCATTCGGCGACAGATTGGAACGCTCGTCGGTCAGTTGCTGCGCGCGGCGCGCGTGCCGGGCCCGGAGATTCGTGACGTCGTGCTGGTGGGCAACACGGTGATGCATCATTTATTTTCGGGGATAGAGGTCGAGCTGTTGTCTCATTTCCCCTTCTCTCCGAGCCGGGCCGGGTTGGAAATCTTTAACGCAAGAGAATTGGATTGGGATCTCCCGAGTGAAGTTCCAGTACGCTTTCTTCCATGCCTGGGCGGTTTCGTCGGCAGCGACACTCTTGCCGGGCTATTGGCCACGAGAATCGGCGAAAGTGGAGATCTTCTCGGGCTGATTGACTTGGGAACCAACGGAGAGATCGTGCTGGGGAATCGGGAAAGAATTCTGTGCGCTTCCACCGCGGCGGGGCCGGCGTTTGAAGGCGCCCGCATTACCATGGGGATGCGCGCATCGGCAGGCGCCATCTCGCAGGTAGCAGTTGTGGATGGCGGCGTACAGTGCCACGCGCTTGGCAACATTCAAGCAACAGGAATCTGCGGCAGCGGACTGGTGGACGCAGTGGCCGCCGGGCTCGATTTGGGGATCATCGAATCTTCCGGGCGCTTCGCGAACGGGCGCACCGAATGGACGGTCTCACCGCCGGTCACGTTGAATCAGGCCGACATACGCGAGTTGCAATTGGCCAAGGCTGCCATTGCCAGCGGGTTCCATCTTCTTCGCGAGCGTTGGGGCGGTGCCGAGCCGGTTCGCCTGTATCTCGCGGGAGCATTCGGCAATTATGTGAGCCGTTCCAGCGCCAGTCGCATCGGCCTCTTTAATTATCCGCCCGATCAGGTTCACCCTGCGGGCAACACGGCGTTGCTGGGCGCCAAGCTGGCTCTCTTCCGCTCGGGCGGCGAAGATGGGTCTTACCATCATTTGAGGCGCCGGGTCGAGCACGTGAGCCTTGGCGCCGACCCGCACTTTCAGGATGTCTTTGTCCAAGAACTGGGCTTTTCGAAATGCGCACCCACCTATCAGGAGGAAATTGCGTTATGAGCACTCTGGAAGAACTTAAAGAAGTCATCATCAACGGGGACGCCCCGGCCGCCAAACGCCTTACCGAGAAAGGTCTGAGTGAAGGCCTCAAAGCGGCGGAATTCTTTCCCGGTGCGATCATACCGGCCATGGATGAGGTTGGCCGCCGGATGCGCGAGTGCGAATTCTTTATTCCAGAAGTGCTCATCGCCGCCCGAGCTGCCCGGGGCGCAACGGACATCCTGAAACCCCTCGTAGCGGGCGACCCATCCCAGCGCCCGGTGGGCACGGTGGTGTGCGGATCGATCAAAGGCGACCTGCATGACATTGGCAAGAACATTGTGGCCATGATGCTGGAGAGCGCCGGGTTCCGCATCGTGGACCTGGGCGTGGACGTCTCGCCGGAAAAAATTGTGGAAGCGGTCCGGCGCGAGCAGGCGGATTTCGTCGCTCTCTCGGCGCTGCTCACCACCACCATGGTGAATATGAAAGCGGCGATTGAGGCTCTCACTTCGGCCGGACTGCGCCAGAAGGTGAGAGTTCTGGTCGGCGGAGCGCCGGTGACGGAAGCGTGGGCGCGATCGATTGGCGCCGACGGCTATGGCAAAGACGCTGTGGCTGCGGTTGAGCTGGCTCGGCAACTTGCCGCACATGTGTGATGCCAGTTTTTCGGCGGCAAAACCGAAAGCGTTTCGAACCGCGGGCATATGAATAGGGGGATCGACCCTTGATGACTTCCCGCGAACGGGTCAACCGGGCCCTTCAGCATAAGGAGGCGGACCGGGTGCCACTGGACCTGGGGGGCAGCGCGGTTACCGGCATGCAAGTCGACACCGTCTATCATCTCCGTCAGGCCCTTGGACTTGATGAACCCGGCACTCCCGTAAAGGTTTTGGAGCCTTATCAAATGCTGGGCGAGATCAAGGCAGACCTGATGCAGCGGCTCGGCGTCGATGTGGTGGGCCTGGGCAAACCGACCACCATGTTTGGGTTCAAGAACGAGGGCTGGAAACCGTGGACGACGTTCGAGGGCACGCCGGTGCTGGTTCCCGTGGGCTTCAATACCGAGCCGGACACTAACGGCGACATCCTGATGTATCCGGAAGGAGACCGTTCCGCCCCGCCCAGTGGACGCATGCCCGTGGGCGGATTCTATTTTGACGCAATCGTGCGGCAGCCGCCCATCGATGAGAGCCGGCTAAACGTTGAAGACAATCTGGAAGAGTTCGGCCCCATTTCTGATGATGTACTCGATTATCTCCGGAGCGAAGCCAGTCGGCTTTATTTGGAAACGGACAAGGCTATCCTTGCCAATTTTGGCGGCACAGCGTTCGGCGACATTGCGTTGGTCCCGGCGGTGCAGTTAAAGCACCCCAAGGGCATCCGCGAAATCGAGGAATGGTATATCAGCACCAAGACCCGTCGTGATTACGTGTATCGCGTGTTCGAGCGCCAGTGCGAGATCGGCCTGCGGAATCTGGAAAAGATCCACGGCGTGGTGTGCGACAAAGTGACCGCCGTCTTCGTGACCGGAACGGATTTCGGGACGCAGAATGGCCCTTTCATTTCGCCTCAGGCCTACCACGACCTCTACCAGCCCTTCCATCGAGAAGTGAACGGCTGGATTCATCGAAATACGTCCTGGAAGTCGTTCATTCATTCCTGCGGATCGGTCCGCGCCCTGATACCAGATTTCATCGACGCGGGGTTCGACATTCTCAACCCGGTGCAGTGTTCGGCTGCGGGCATGGCGCCAGGCGAATTAAAGAAGGAATTCGGCGACCGTCTCACATTCTGGGGTGGCGGCATCGACACTCAGCGCACGCTGCCCTTCGGGTCGCCGGATGAAGTGCGCGCCGAAGTCCGGGAACGGCTGAGAATTTTCGGGGCCGGTGGCGGATACGTCTTCAACACCACCCACAACGTCCAGGCTCGAGTGCCGGTTGAGAACGTGCTGGCCATGTACGAGGCAGTAAGAGAGTTCGGCCAATACCAATCAATGTCAAGTAGCGGGTGGCAAGCGGCGAGTTGAAAGACAACGGCCCATCGCCCACCACTCGCCAGTCGCTGTGCGTCAATTTCATCTTTATCGAGGTATTTAATGCGTCCAACCATCCGACTGCTGCAAGACGAACTGATCGAAAGAATCATCGCGGAGGCAAGAGAACTGCTGTGCAAGCTGGGCGTCGAAATCCACAACCCGGGCGTGCTCAGTCTACTTGCCGACCACGGCGCCAGTGTGAACGCCGAAACGTGCAACGTGCGCCTTACGGGAGACATCATCGGCCGCGCGCTCGCGTCCGTTCCACATTCTTTCAAGCTCTATGATGTTCTGGGAAACGAGACGCATGACTTTAAGGCCGACAACGTTTACTTCACGCCTGGCTCGGCCGCGCTCAACATCCTAGACAGCCAGACGGGCGAATTGCGTCGGCCCACGACGACGGACTACATCCGCTACGTGAAGCTGATGGCTGGCCTGCCACACATTGCTTCGCAGAGCACGGCTTTCATCCCAGCCGATGTTGACGCGGCCATCTCGGACAGTTACCGGCTGTACCTGAGCCTCCTCTATGGTGAAAAGCCGGTGGTCACAGGGGCCTTCACGGCCGAGGCGTTCGAGATCATGAAGAACCTGCAATTGGCCGTGCGCGGTGATGAGCAGGCGCTCCGGGCCAAGCCGCTCACCATCTTTTCCTGCTGTCCCACCGCTCCCATCAAGTGGAGCGATGTGACCAGCCAGAATCTGGTGGACTGCGCGCGCTGGTCGATTCCGGTGGAGTTAATCTCCATGCCCCTGACGGGATTCATGGCCCCGGTCACTCTGGTGGGGAGCCTTATCCAGCAAACCGCCGAAAACCTGAGCGGGGTGGTGATCAGTCAAATGGTGAACCCCGGCCATCCGATCTTGTACGGCGGCTCGCCGGCCATCTTCGATATTCGCTTCGAGACCACTCCAATGGGCGCGGTGGAAACTATGATGCTCGATTGCGCCAACAGTGAAATCGGCAAGCGCCTGGGCATGCCAACCCAGGGTTACATCGCCCTCAGCGACGCGAAGCAGTTGGATGCCCAGGCGGGACTCGAGTCGGGCATCGGTGCGACGCTGGCAGCGCTCTCAGGCATCAACAGCATTTCAGGCCCCGGCATGTTGGATTTTGAAAGCTGCCAAAGCCTGGAGAAGCTGGTAGTCGACAACGAGATCTGCGGCATGACCTACCGTCTGCTGCGGGGAATCGAACCGCGCGAAGACTTCCCTTCCATGCCCCTCTTCGAGGAAATGCGTCGCGAGAAGCATCTGCTGATCGCTGACCACACACGCCGCCACCTGCGCGAGGAGATTACTTTCCCTGGCCCGGTCATCAGTCGCGCCAACCGGGCACGGTGGGTCGATGAGGGGCAAGTGACGCTGGGCGAGCGCGCCGCAAAAGAGGTCTCGCGAATCATCAAGACGTACAAACCGTCGCGCCTGCCGGATGCAGCGAAATTGGAGTTAACTCGCCTCATTGAGCGCGAAGCGGCTCGGCACGGAATGCCCGCCCTGCCGGCTCGCGACGAATAAGGCGGCGCGGAGCCCGGTTGCATCTGCAAGCACATGCTCATAAACTGGACGTTGCGCCCGCCGGTGAGCGCCGTCACACCCACAGAGGGGCAATTGTGCGAGACTGGCTGGGTAGCTGGCGGCGCGAAGATAAGCATCGCGGCGAGGCGACACTTTGAACGAGACGATCAAGCAGCTCTGGCCGGAACTCGACTGGATTGAGAACCCAGATTTGCGACACCGTGTCGCACAGACCTGGGCCAGGGCTTTCGAGTTGAGCCCGCTCAAGCCGGAAGACTTGAAACGCATTCCCTTCACCCTGCTCGTCCCCGATTGCCCGGTCACATTCATGGAACACAAGCGCTGCGTAGTGCACATCGCGCGCCGCTCGGCTGAGGCCATGCGCGAGTTCATGGGCCATGCGCTGCTGATCGACATGGATACGGTGATCGCGGGCGCTATCCTGGCCGATGTCGGAAAGCTTTTGGAATATGAGAACGTGGACGGCAAGACCCGGCAGAGCGAGCGCGGCGAATTCCTGCGCCATCCCTTCACCGGCGTGGCGTTGGCCATGGAGTGCGGAGTTCCCGACCGGGTCTGCCACATCATCGCCGCCCACGCTGCGGAAGGCGATCTGGTCAAGCGCAGCACCGAGGCGACCATCGTGCATCACGCCGACTTTATGGCCTACTTGCCGTTTAAAAGGAAATGAGGCCGCATGGTTCCAACCAGCCCAACCGTTACCGCAAAAATGGCCCAATGGGCCGCCGGCTTGACCTTCGAGCAGCTTTCCCCTGACGCCGTCTACCAGGCCAAGCGTTTTCTGCTTGATTCTCTCGGTTGCGCTCTCGGCGGCTATCGTCAACATGACGTCCGCATCGCACTCGAAGTGCTGCGCGAGATTGCCGGGAACGGCCCCGCCACGGTGATTGGCTCCGGCGCCCGGATGGACCCCGTCTCTGCCTCGCTCGCCAACGCGTTGATGATCCGCGTGATGGATTACAACGATATTTACTGGAAGCAGGACCCCAGTCATCCCTCGGATATTTTCCCAGCCGCACTGGCGTGCTGCGAGCGCGCCAAAAGTGATGGCTGCGAACTCGTTGTCGGCTTGGTGCTGGGACACGAGTTTGAGATGCGATTCTGTGAAGCCGCCTTTCCCGGAATCAGGGAGCGGGGATGGCATCACGCCACACTGACGGCTTTCGTCTCGCCCATCGTAGCCGGTCGCGCGCTTCGCCTTGGTTGGGAGCAAATCCAGCACGCCATTGGGATTTCGGCGAGCCGGCACGCCACACTGGGCGCAGTGACAGCGGGCAAGCTCACCATGATGAAAAACACCGTTGACCCGATGGCCACGCAAAGCGGCGTCTTCGCGGCGATGCTCGCGGAGAAAGGCTACACCGGCCCGGAACATGTGGTGGATGGCAAGGAGGGGCTCGCCCACTGTTTTGGCCCCCAATGGAAACTCAACCTTTTGACGGATGGGTTGGGTGAGTCGTGGCGAATTACGCAGTGCGGCATGAAAGCGTTTCCCACCGAGGCGCTCACGCACACTCCCATTTCGGCCGTGCTCGACTTGGTGAAACAACATGATCTCAAGCCGGAGCAGGTGGAAAAGATTCACATTCGCTCGTTGGCGCGCGCGGCCGATATTCTCGCCGATCCCAGCAAGTACGACCCGCGCAGCAAGGAGACCGCCGACCACTCTCTGCCCTATGTCATCGCGGCCGCGCTGGTTGACAGGCAAGTGACACCGCTCCAGTTCACGCCCGAGAAAATCGCGAACCCGGCCATCCGTGCTCAACTCAAGAAGGTGGAAGTGGTGGCGGACCCCGAGATCGAAAAAGTGTTTCCCGCGCTGCAGCGCGCCATTGTCTCTATTCACACGAAAGACGGCCGCGAGTTCACGCGACAGTTGGATTTTCCCAAGGGCGATCCGCGCAATCCGCTCACTGACCGCGAAGTAGAGGAGAAGTTCGAGGCATTGGCCGAGCCGGTGCTCTCCAAGGCGGCGCGGCGCAAGGTGATCGACGCGGTGTGGGGCCTTGAGAAACTGGATTCGGTCGCCACATTGATGCAGATGTTGCGGGATGATGAGCGGGAGTAGGGAGCCGGAAGAAATAGTGAATTCTGAATTGTGAATTATTAAAACGGGAGGCTTTCTTACTTCATAATTCAGCATTCACAATCACTATTTCTTCCCGATTGGCTATTCCTAATCGCTACTCCCAAAGGTACCGAACATGGGACAGACGATTGTCGAGAAGATCGCTCAAGCTCACCTGGCAGAAGGACCCAATCGCCCGCTGCGTCCGGGGGACTTTGTTTCCATACGGCCGTGCCACGTGATGACCCACGACAACACTTCGCCCGTCATGAAGAAGTTCAAGGCCATCGGAGCAAAGCGCATCAAGGACCCGCGCCAGCCCGTCTTCGCCCTCGACCACGACATCCAGAACCAAGCGGAGGACAATCTCAAGAAGTACCGCGGCATTGAGGCGTTTGCCCGCGAACAGGGCGTGGATTTTTATCCTGCGGGCACGGGCATCGGTCACCAGATCATGGTGGAGAAGGGGTATGTCGCGCCGGGCTCATTCGTGGTGGCTTCGGACTCGCACTCCAACATGTATGGTGCGCTCGGCGCCATTGGCACGCCGGTGGTGCGGACGGACGCCGCCGCCATTTGGGCCACGGGGGAATTTTGGTGGCAGATCCCGCGCAGCATACAGGTGGTGCTCCAAGGCCAGCTTGCACCAGGCTCGACCGGCAAGGACGTCATCATTGCCCTGTGCGGGCTTTACAATCACGACGAAGTACTCAACGCCGCGGTGGAGTTTGCCGGCCCCGGCGTCGCCACGCTCACCATGGACGAGCGCCTGAGCATTTCCAACATGACCACTGAATGGGGCACGCTCGTGGGGTGGTTCCCGGCGGACGAACGGACCATAGAATTTCTAAGAGCGCGGCAGGCTGAACTGAAGGCGCAAGGCGTCATCCGAATTCGCGATGAAGATCTGGCGGCGTGGGCGGCTAATGCTCCCGCGCCCGATCCGGATGCGGCCTATGCGGCGCGTATCTCCCTCGACCTTGGAGAAGTAACGCCCCATGTCTCCGGACCCGACACGGTCCAGGTGATGGCCTCATTGGCTGAAATCGAGCCGAGGCATGTGGCAATTCAAAAGGCCTATCTGGTTTCTTGCGTCAACTCACGACTGGAAGACCTGGAAGCGGCGGCGCGCGTGTTGACCGGGAAGCGAGTCGCGCCCACAGTAAAGTTTTACCTCGCGCCTGCCAGCCGGACAGTCCAGGAGCAAGCCGAGCGGCGCGGAGTCTGGCAGACGCTGCTTGATGCGGGTGCGATTACTTTGCCCGCTGGATGCGGCCCATGCATTGGCCTTGGCACCGGCCTGCTCGAACCGGGCGAGGTTGGCATTTCCGCCACCAACCGCAATTTCAAAGGACGAATGGGCTCGCGCGACGCCCAATGTTATCTCGCCAGCCCCGCCGTTGTGGCGGCGTCAGCCATTGCCGGTTACATCTGCGGGCCAAACCCGGCCGCGGCGGGAACGCTCGTTCGGCATTACACAGAGATCTCTCCTCCAGCGGGCCCGGCTGAGACGGTGGAAATCCTTCCCGGTTTCCCCAGCGAAGTGCGCGGACGCCTTGTTTTCGTACCACAGGACAACCTCAACACCGACGGCATCTACGGCAAGGATTACACCTATCACGACGACATGACGCGCGAGATGATGGCCAAAGTGGTAATGGAAAACTACGATCCGCGGTTTGGCGGATTGACGCGCGCGGGCGACGTAATTGTGGGCGGCTTCAACTTTGGTACTGGCTCCAGCCGCGAGCAAGCCGTCACCGCGCTCGCTGCCAAGGGCTTCCCGCTGGTCATCGCCGGCAGTTTCTCGCAGACGTATCTGCGCAACGCCTTCAACAACGGATTCCTGTGCGTGGAGATTCCTGACCTGGTGCAGCGGCTTCGCAGGCATTTTGTCGATCGCCTCAAGGCGGACCGCACCATCATTCCCGGCGATGAGGTGCAAATCGACTTCACCACCGGGACCGCAACCTATAGGGGCGAATCGTTCCACTTCCCGCCGCTGGGCACCGTGCCACAGTCGCTGGTGATTGCCCAAGGAGTGGAGAATTTGGTCGCGAAGAGATTGGGAACAAGTTGAAACCTCCGAACGCGCCGTGAGACGGAATTCTCAAAATATATCGGTTTTGGTATATTCATGTATGAGCTGGACGGTTGGGACCCTCAACGAAACCGTAGACGCGGAGGTCGAGGGGTTACCTGAAGATATGCGGGCAAGGCTCGTGCGTATCGCCAAGTTGATCGAGGAGAAGGGCCTGGAGCATGTCGGCGAACCGCACGTCAGGCATATTGACGGCCGCGTGTGGGAAATGCGGCTGCAGGGCCGTAGCGGGATATCGCGCGCGCTGTATGTGACCGCGGTGGGACGGCGCGTGGTGATTGTGCGGGTCTTCGTGAAGAAAAAGGAGAAAACGCCGCGGCGCGAGATAGAGATGGCCTTGTCTCGCGCGAAATCAGTTCAATGATGGGGGTGTGAAAGTGGCACGCATAATTGATCTGCATAAGAAATGGATGAAAGAGCCGAAGTACCGGAAGGCTTACGCGGCGCTTGAGGAAGAATTCGTCCTGGCGTCGGCGGTGATGGATGTGCGGACCCGTGCGGGCCTCACCCAAGAGGAGCTAGCCCGGAAAATGGGGACGACGCAGCCCGTTGTTGCTCGCCTGGAAAGCGGACGCACGCGCCCGTCATTGCGGACACTGGAGCGCCTGGCGGAAGCCACCGGATCACGTTTGCTCATCAGCTTTGAGCCGATCGAGGCGAAAAGGCCCGCAGGGTGAGAAAGAGTGGCAGTCGCCATTTATTTTCCGGGCCGTCAATTTCCACACTCAGCCAGTAAACCGTCCTGTCGAAGTCATAGTATTAGCCTACGTGACTTTTGCTCCCCTCTCGGTACAGAGTGGCTTTCAAGAGTTCTTTGTGTCACTCAGCTTCGTCATAAGCATGCCGTATGTATCTTTTCTTCATATAGCTGCCGGTGCGAAGGTTGGACTTTTTCCGCGTTGCATTTTCCGCTTCCCCCCAAAGGCCACCAGTTCGGCTATCGATCCCTACATAAGTCATGTCCTATCTTAGGCGCAAAAAAAGCGGGCTGTGACGGAGGAAGGAGCGGAGCAGCGGTTCGTTCCTCTGCAGGGCGCGGGTAGATCGTCGGGCCATGGCGGCCAACTCCTCGGTTTCGAAGGCGGGCCGATTCGCCAGC
>JBGPCF010000073.1:0-30928 GCA_041481635.1 Terriglobia bacterium
CGCGCCGTTCGAGTACAGTAATCAGCGCAGATTCGTCCACTACCGACCCTCGCCCAACATTCACGAAATATACATTGGACTTCATAAGGGCGAACTCACGCTCGCCGAGCATTTCACGTGTTTCAGAAGTCTCGGGCACAGCCGCAACGATGAAATCGGCTCCCGGCAGCGCTTCTTGGAGTCTTGAGGCAGGGAAACTTCTTTCAGCCAAATCGGGATCGGCATTGCCTGAGCGCGTCACCGCCCAAATATGCATATCAAATGGTCGCAAAAGTTTTGCCACCTCGCGGCCGATCGCGCCAAAGCCAATTAGTAACAAAACTTGTCCCCGCAGTTCGCGCGGCTTCATAAGCGCTTCCGAGAATTCCTGCTGCATCCAACGGGACTGCTGCTGATACCTGAAGCAATCGGGAAATCGCCTGGCGAGCGCGAGAAGCGTGCCGACCACGTGCTCAGCAAGCGGAACACTGTGGACGGTACTGGCATTTGTCATTTCAATGCCGCTTTGGCGCAGTTGGGGGTGCATCATATGGGTTACACCCGTAGCCAGCGAATGTATCCATTTGAGCTTGGGCGCCAAAGCAAACTCTTCCGCAGACAACGCACGAGTCACCAAGATGTTCGCTTCCGGCAATTCGCGCTCAAGCCCCGCAGTGCTCGACGAATGTGCAACGCGCATATCCGGCCAGCGAGCGCGGATGCGTCCGACCAATTCCGGCTTAGGTTCCCAGAATGATGTCGGATTGCGTGAGAGAACAAGAAGTTTCGTTTCTTGAGGTGTGGGTCGATTCATGCGTGTTCAGTGTGCCTCTTACGCATGGCGCTGTTCGCTGCGCGCAGACTGCCGCTATTCATTTCTTCGGTTTCGGCCGTTACACGGGACATGACAACATAATATCATCGTTGTATTGTACTCTTGGCCTTGAGTCGGCTTAGCGCACAGTCAGTTCTGGTGGGCTGCACTTTCAACATGGGCCAGTAGGCGATCCAGCGCCTTCCTGTCCAGAAAATGCCCGTTGAGGACTACGGCTGAAACCTTTTGAGTGTTGGAGATGGACTCAAGCGGATTGGCATCAAGCAAGACGAGATCCGCCAATTTGCCTTTTTCCACCGTTCCAATTGAATCCAGCTTACCGAGATAGTCTGCAGCGTTTTTGGTTGCGGTTTGTAACGCTTGCATGGGTGTGAGCCCTGCTTTGACGAACCCCGCAAGCTCGTCATGCACAGCAGACCCGAAAAATGAACCATCCGTGCCAACCAGCATCTTCACTCCGGCGCGCTGCATTGCGCCGACAAGACGAAGATGGTATTGGTACATGAGCTTTTGAGCTTCGAGAACCTCCGGATTAGGTTCTCTGGGATGTGGCGGGTAAGAATACTCTCGAAGCGCCGGCGAGAAGTACTTAACAACGCGCGGATCGGTGATCGGAACGCGGTCAACACTTGCCCTAACCAACGATGGTGTTACGAACGTGTTGTTCTTGATGAATTTCGCAAATAGACTTGCGGCTTTGTCCTCGTCGTAAGAGTTGACCAACGCTTTCACATCTTCTAGGTGCAGTATTCCTCGCATCAGTGGCTTGCCTGTGCCATAGAGTTCCTCTTCCTTCTGCATAAGCTCTTTTTCTTTGGAGGAACATCCGAAAAGCACGGCATAGTCGTGTTCCAAACTCCTTTGCCCGGCATCGGAAGCCTCCGCGGCGGAAATCAAAATTGGCACATGGCCGGCGAAAGGCATACTCTGTTTCTTTGCCTCGTCGGCTATCCCGTAATACGCATCCCGCGAAAGCTGGTCATATACCTTGATTGAATCAGCCCCTAACTTCTTGAGGTAGATGATTTCCTCACGCGCCTGCGCCGCATCAGCCAAGGGAGCCCAAGCGCGTGGATAGCCCGAAACATGTGGCCCATTCACAACTGTGAGTGACAGGTTCAAGCGCGGACCTATTATCGCTCCCTCATTAATTGCCTGGCGCCACTCTACATCTTGCAGATATGGATAATCGCCGAAGTCATCAGGAAGCCCGGGTGACCCCATATCGCGAATCCCCGTTACGCCATAGGCGACGAAGAGATACATGACATACAAGGGGAAAGACTTTCTACTTCTAATGAAGGCATGCGTATGCATTTCCCACAAACCAGGAATCATGAACTTATTGTTTGCATTGATGACGCGAGCGTTCGCAGGGACAGTCACCTGCGCAGACTTGCCTAGAGCCGTGATGTGATTGCCCGAGACGACGACGGTCATATCCGGCTTAGCCGGCGCACCAGTGGCATCAATCACCGTAACGTGTGTGAATGCGAGAGGGCTTTGATCGGTGGGTGGTCCTTCCTGAGCAAAACACAACGTGGACAAAACGAAGATAAATAACGACGACACAAAAACCTTCATCGCGACCTCCACGAAATATGCCTGTTCTTTTGCGAAACGCTGCTAGCCGCGTGCTTTCATCTCGTTCATTAGAAGGCGTGGGCCGTATTGGGAGCCAGCTTCCACCTTAGCTTCGTCTATTTGGTAAATTCAATCCAAATTGCGCGAGGTAACCCTGAGACTTCTTCCTCTATATGAGCATCTGGACTGTATTTGGTAGTGGAAATCACCTCCCCCAGCTTCCTTGTAAAGGGAGGGTTAGAAACACCAGTATCCGAAATCGTGTGGAGCGTACCTCCCTCAAGAAATACGGCCGCCGTGCGGTGATAGTGTGCATGGCGCGTGACTTGTTCGCCGGGCTTCCATATCTGGTCCCAAACGGTTATCCGGTCAGTTTCAAAGAGCTTAACTGTGTTTATCCGTGGAAACTGAGCCGCAACACCCTCTCTGGTTGGCCACGGGTCTGGCACGAAATCTCTCAACTGGAAAACCATCGTACGGCTTGGCGTGTCGCTAAAACCTTCTTCTTCGACTACCGTGCCCTTCGATTCAAAGCGGACGGAACCGAATCTTTCTTGTTCAATGCTCCACGTACCGTCAGGCCTGGTGATCTTCATAGCTCCTTCCGTCAGGGTGACGGAGACTTGATCCATGTCGAGTTTGCGCATTCCGGTGGATTTGCCCTTTTCCCAAGTGACATCCCAAGCCACGATGCGATCGTTGTCCTGAACCTTCGTCGCCCCGTCTTGTGGAAATGGCGACCCGGATTTCTGAGCTAGCATAGATACCGGATAGATAAACAACGCGGCCAGCATCAGCATGACTCGACAGTCAAATCGGCTTCTCATAATCATCCTCCTCCTGCAGTTAGGCAACTTACTTACTTGCTGGGGTCCGCTGTTGACTTTTCACGGAAGTCGTTGAATGTGTTATTGTCCTGGCAGGCAAATCCCTCAATGCGCCAGTCCGGATCAAACGTGGGGATTGATAAGCTGGAAGTCCGTCACAGTACCCTTCACCGTGGTCATCTTGGTCATGTCGTACGCCACGGTGCCATGGTGCGCGAACACGCACCCGACGCCCCCAAGAGAAGACCTGCAGCGGCGAGCGAGACGGATAGCAGCTTGCGTTTCATTGTGATGCCAGCCAAACTAAGCACCTTCTCGCTACTCCCCCTTTTGATGAGTCCACAATTGTATTGGCAAGACTACGCTGCGTTATATTTTCGAAAATCAACCAGCTAACCGGTTCGGATCAACCGCTACCAAGAAAACTTCAATCCAAACTGGATTTCCCTCGACGAAACCTGCTGATCCGTAATTACGCCAAACCCATCGACTGGCGCTCCCGTATTGTCAAAGGCCTCAAGGTTGTTAACCGGGGGTGCAAAGTTAGTGTGATTCGCGATGTTAAAGAATTCCGCTCGGAACTGGATATCGAACTTTTCCGAAATCTTAGAGATATGGGTGTCCTTAACAATAGAGGCGTCGAGGTTGATCAATCCTGGTCCAGTGATCACGTTCCGCCCTAGAGTGCCAAGGAGATTGATGCACGTGGGGTAGGCGAAGGTCTTATCACAGCCCATCGGTGAGGCCGCACTGTAGAAGGCCTGACTGGGCGCAACGGCATTGATAAAGCACGAAGCCTTAAAGTACTGCACATTCTTCGGTTGAACCAAGTTTTTTGGAGTGCAACCGGAAGCGAGGCTCGGAATGGCCAGGGGTTCGGAGTTGAGTTGACCCATTGGGTCCCCTTCAATGCCATCCAATGGCCAGAGGGGGACTCCGTCACTCACAGTGAAGACCCCTCCCAACTCCCATCCTTTGGCTAACCAAGCAGCGGGACCAGAGAACGACGCGGGTGTTGGAATATTCCAAAGGCCGTTAATAACCAGGTTGCGCCCAACATTAAAGTCCGACGGCCCTTTGATGATGCGGAGGTCCCACCAGGGAATGGTAGGAGTTATATTCGAGGCGAAATTGTCACCGGCGAAGCTACCAGAGGAGGTGTCCAACGTTTTGCCCCAAGTAAATGAGCCCTGAATCTGGAATCCGTGGCTCATCCGCTTCTCGACCTCAACTTGGAGAGAGTTATACCAGGATTGAGACTGCCAAATGGTTGACTGAATTGAGCCGACGTTCGGATTGATCAGTTGCCCAGATACGATGCTGGTTGGGGCCGGGTTGATCACAGCGCTGCCAACCGGGTTAGGAAACAGCCAGCCAGCCGAAGTCTTGTAGGGGAAAACGGTATTCAGCTCATCGGTCTGGAAGGGATTGTGGATTCCCCTCGAACCCGCATAGGCTACCGTCAACGACGTACTAGGTGTTATTTGCCTCTGGATGTTAAGGTTATATTGCAACACGTAATTGCGCTTGGGAGCGGGCTCAACGTAGTTCCAAGTCGTCTGACTAGTAGCCGGCGTCGCCCCCCCACCAGCAAGGAGCGCCGTTCCAATGCCGCGAGGGAATGTGTATGCGGCTGGAGTAAACACCGTCTTGGGCTGGAATGGAGAGGTCTGTACATTATTCAACGCCACCATGAATGGAAGAGGGAGAACATCAAAGACGCCCCCTCCCCCCCGCACGGCGGTCTTACCGTCGCCGAAGGGATCCCAGGCAAAACCGATGCGCGGGTCAATGTTTCGCTTTGTCGGGTTCGAAGTAAACGTGACAAAGTTAAAACCAGAACAGGCGGTAACATTAGGAGTGCCGTCTGGGTTAGCCACGCAAGCGCCGGGATTGGTAGTGAGAAGCGGCAGGTTCGCAATCTTGCCCAGAGCCTCGGCTGGAATCGTTTGCATTTCGTAGCGCAAGCCCAAGTTCAAGGTCAGGCCGGGACGCACCCTCCAATCGTCCTGGAAATATGCACCGAAAATTTTCGCGCCCATTGTGTGCGGCGTGAGTCCGTGAACGAAGGGCGAAACCGTGGGGCCCTGCACCTTGCCAGGAATATTCTTCAGCATATTTGTCAGGTTAGCGAAGCCTACGGTACCGTTGGTTTGTCCGGTTAGAACTGAGTCGACAGTATCTCTGAGGAAGTCGCCACCAAACTTCAAGTTGTGGTTCCCCACTGTGAACACGGCGTCGTCGAAAACCTCGTACATATGCACCGCGAGGTCCTGACTCCCATTTGGCTGCAAAGTGCGGAATTGGGAAAGCCCCGCCACGCCCGCGCCTGCGGCGACTCCAGAGATTGTCGGCGCCAGCAACGACGATGTCATGCCATAGGTAGTGTCAGTCATCTTTGGGTTAAGTGCCACCAGAGATGGGTTTAGCACCCCCGAGGTGTTAAATCCAAATCGAACCGTGTTGGCGACCGCGGGGCTGAAAATGTGGGTCTCCTCCGCCGAAAGGGCCCATCGCGAGATTACGAACCCCTGCAGTTGGTTGTTCAAAGCGTCGGGCCTGCCCCAATTCGAGTGATCATAATAATAACTGGAATCCAGCGTGTCATGGTCCGAGAGGTGGATGTCAACTCTTTCGGTACCATAATTTTCGGTCACTGTTTGGTGACCAATAAAAGTGTATCTTCCCGAGTTGTTCGCAGGTCCGCTCAGGGTAGATGGGAGCGGAAAAAAAGCGTTAATAAAGGCCAACGTGTTAGTATCAACGCAAATATTTGACTGCCCGGGCTTTGGTACTATTGAATTGGGATTTTGAATCTGACACGACGCCAGCGTCACCGGGCTGAAGAGGGGGGCGCCGGTTGAATCGTTAATGATCCCATCCCTCGCGGCTTGCGAGGGCGTATTGGCGGTTGTGGGGACGCCCTTGGACTGACGGATGCCCTCGTAGTCACCAAAGACAAATATCCTGTCCTTCTTGATGGGCCCTCCCGCCGAACCGCCAAACTGGTTGCGCCGGAATTGCGGTTTCGCCAAGCTATTTGCATTAGCGAAGAAATCTGAGGCGTCCAGCGCGCTATTGCGCAAGAACTCATAAACGCTACCGTGAAACGTGTTCGTCCCGGACCGGTTAATGGCGTTGATGACCCCGCCCGAGGTAAAACCATATTGGGCCGAGTAGTTGTTGGTTAGGACCGAGAATTCCTGGATTGCGTCCACACCCAAGTTTGCGCCAAGCACGTTTCCAGGGCCTGCGTTTGAGTAGTCGTTGACGATAATTCCATTAAGCCTGTAGACGTTCTGCGTGGGCCGATTCCCGTTGATGGTCAACTGCATTCCCAGCCCGCGCGCGTGACCGCCAGGTTGCGTGACCACTGCTTGGGTCCGCACTGAGGCCACCCCAGGCTGCAGGGTGGCCAAGGATGCCCAGTCTCGGCCGTTGAGAGGCAATTCGACGATCGCTGCGGACTCCACCGTGCCGGACAGCTCCGAACTAGAGAGCTCCATGGCAGGCACTTCGGCTGTCACTTGGATCCTTTGGGTAACATTCCCGACCTGTAACGTAAAATTCAGCTCTTGCTGAGCGCCCACTGTTAACGTGACGCCGGACTGCACCAGCGTCGCAAATCCCGTCGCCGTGACGGTGATTTCGTAGGTGGCAGGCAATAGATTGGGCAACGTGTAGATGCCGCTTGCGTTCGTCGTGGTGGTTGCGATGACCCCGGTCGCGGCATTCTTGGCCGCGACTTGGGCATTTGCAATGATCGAGCCAGACGCGTCAGTGACCCTACCGGTGAACGTTCCTCCGGCAACCTGCGCATGCATGGAAACTGCGCCGAAAAAGACCAACGCAAAACTCACCACGGCAGCGAAGCCGACACCAATACTCTTGCCTGAGTTACGCGAGGTAAACATGTTGCCTCCTTATGATTCCTTTCGAACGTAAGGACGAACTCCAGGGACATCGATGACGTCCCGATTCGGTCATTTTTTTTCCACCCCTGGAAAGTTTCGCCGACTAAACTTTTCAAGAATGGAGGGTGTGTAGCACTGATCGTATCCTGTGTCAATAATTATTTCCTAGAAATGAAATCTTTTCTTAGACATGCTGGCAATCATCTCGATTGATCGGACGATGCGTGAAGAATTCCTATTATGAATTGAAAGAATTCTGGGTCTGGGGCGAGACACAAGGCTTGAGCTTCGCCCTATTCCGCACATGTTCCAGACGAGGGAAATCGAGAGAGAGCGCATGCGCCAGCGGCCGGGCAAGTGAAGAAGCTGACGGATGGGTACCGACGATCGAAAAGAGTTGCACTCTATACAAGAGGTGGAGTGGGGCGCGAATCGTCCTGTCTGGATGGATCTCAGCCGCGTCCCTGCAACCCAGAGGTTATTGTTTATCGAAAACGGCAGTCCAGGTTCTGGGCTCTCCCTTTGCATTCTTGCCGTGAAAGATATTCGTCCGGGTTTTTCCATCTTCGGAGATGACGGACGTGTTGGTCGTCACCACAATTCCATTTTTCTTGCGTGTGGTCTCAATCGTACTGTCGTTAATTTTCCTTGCCGCAACGGTGTCTACGGCTGGCGACCCTGTGACCGGATAGTCTTTGCCGTCATACTTCACACTATATTCGAAATGGGTCGGCTTCCCCTCTGCGTTCAACCCATTCGAGACGACCTTTAGGCCTCCTTCTTGCTCCTCGATGACCACGGTCTCGCCTTTCGGCGCCGGCATATCGCTCGCGAACTTTGACCTCTCCATATTCATTTTCCATGTTCCGGCTTGTCGATCGGTTCCCAAAAGCGCCATAGGAATTGCAACCATGGCAAAAATCACTATTCGCAATCGTGTACGCATGAGCTTTCCTCCTCGCGGAATTCAATGGCAGAGCAGTGCTACCTCACGATGGCTACGGAGTCGGCGAAATGAAGCCCTTCAGCTGGTCGGCAATCTTTGCAATACCGGCGTTTGCGCAGGCTTCATCTTTATCGCCGCCTGGGGATCCGCTCACACCGATGGCGCCGATGACTTCGTTGCCTATTCTGATTGGCACTCCACCCGCTGTGCCAACGGTGCCCTCGATGTTGGGTGCGGGCGGGTTGGCTGCCCAGGCCTTGCCCGTCTCGGCCGAGGTCCTTCTAAATGTAAGCGCCGTGTATGCCTTCCGGCGACTAAAGTCAATCGTATGCGGGGCGGTTCCGTCATCGCGCAGGAACGCCTTGAGCGTGCCGTTGCTATCGATCATAGTCACAGACACGTGATAGCCATCAGCGCGGCATTTTTCGACCGCACCATCGGCAATGGCCTGCGTAGCGTCGAGCGAAAGCGCCCTCTGCGTAATGAGCCCTTGCGCAAGCAGCATGGATGAGGCCACAGCTAGCAAAACGGCAGAGACGGTAACCACCCCAGCAAGACGATTCTTCAACATTTCCAATTCCTCCAGAGTGTCCCCTACAAAAAATAACGCGATATATTGAGTTCAACAAAAGCTTCGTGCGCTTACTGTCCCGATTGCATCGGTGCAGCCACTGGTGAAGCTGTCTCCGGCTTTATGCTGCCTCGATGACAGGTCCAACAAGTGACCTTGAAGTTTCCTGGCCCAGTCCCAGGAAAATTGTCTTCATTGATGTCGTGCACCATCTTGTACATCTGGCGGGCAATGTTTTTTGGCTGATTGTCGTCCCTTTCAAACTCATTCAACGTGTGACAATAAGAGCAGTCAACGCCAAGCCATCTCGTCAAAGACATCATGCCCGACGGAAGTCGCCAAGCGGGTTCTCTGATGATCTGAATATTCTGGTAAACCTGTCCAGCCGCCAAGATTTTCTGGGGCGGCGCCCAAGTTTCATCGGTCTGCTTTTCAAAAGCGATCGTATCTTCGCCAGCATGCTCGTTCGTGTTTGGGCGTTGGCCCTTGAAAGTGAGCGTCTGCCGGTCCTTCGATAGAGCCCAGAGTTCATGCATGGGGGCTCCGTCCTTGCCCGACGCCGAAACGGAGTCAATCGCCAGCGCTGGTCCTTGCCATCTTGCACTGCTCTTGATTGGAACTCCCTGCGTCCCAATGTTTCTGTTGTCATCAGAACCGATGCGATAGTAAGAAGTTTGCATCATTTCGTTTGCTCCGGTGAGCACGCGCCAAGTCAGCAGGAGATCTGGTCCGTTCTGTTCGATCTTGACGCGCATATCATTCGCAGGGGAGGAGCTAGTACTTTTCTGGGCATTCCACCGCCAAATTCCAGAAAGGTCCGGTGCTTTGTCCTGGGAAGCTGCGCCAACGGCGCATAAAAGAACAAGAGCGACCGGCAGATACAGGGACCTCATAGTCGTTTCCCTCGCACTCCATTAAGTCTTGAGCTCTTGCCCCATTTCAGGTTCTTGCATGACTACTTGCGAGCTCGTCTGAAGCACCCTGAGCTTGGTGGACCAGAGCCTTAGTTCTGCTTTGCAGACACTGATGGCACAGTTTTTCCAGCTTGCCAAACCCCGGATAGCTTCTCCGTGTTGTGAATATCCTGCAGGGGGCTCGCGTCTAGCACCAAGAAATCAGCTTGCCTGCCCGGTTGTAAAGTACCGAACTCTTTTTCTCCCCTCAAGATCCCCGCGCTCGTACTGGTGGCAGCGACTATGGCCTGCATCGGTGTGAGGCCAGCGTCCACCATCAGTTGCAACTCCCGGTGCTCGAAGTAACCCGAGAAACGGGTTGGTACTCCGGAATCTGTCCCAAATGCAATCTTCACGCCAGCGTCGGATAGAGTTTTCAAATTCTTCTTTGCCATTTCTAATCCGGCCTGATATTTCGCGAGGTCAGGGTCCCGGCGAATTTTGTCAATGAAGTCCGGGCTATGTAACGTCGCGAGAACTCCAGGGTCTACCCCCGCCAAGAAGAAGGGATCATCCAACCACTTCCCGCCCTGGGCATAGATAAACATCACTTCGTCACGGACAAGCGTTGGAATCAAGAAGATGTCGCGCGCTTTCATCACCTTGATGAGTTCATCGTCTATGGGCTGGTCGCGAACACTATGGGCGAGCCCGTCGAGGCCCGCAGCGATCAAAGCCTTGGCATCGGCCAAGTAAAATTCATGAGCGAAGACGCGCAAATGTTGGCGATGCGCCTCGTCGATAATTGCTTGGTAAAGTTCGGGTTTCATTTTGGTGCCACGGCCAAGGTTGTCGTCCACCCACATCTTCACGTAATCGGGATGGTGCGCGGCGAGTTCAACTACTTTGGCACGGGCTTCTTCGGGAGTATTTGGGTGGAAACGAGGGTCCGCAGGATTCGGGTGGGTGTTTACTTCGGCGAATCCCCGGCCTGCGGTAAACAGACGCGCCCCCGGAAGGTTTCCGGCATGTTGGGCGTCTACCAAGCTGAAGACCAGCTCCGAGTCCTCGCCAAACGATGCGACCGTCCCCACGCCGTAAGACAGGTATTTCAGAAGCTGCCAACGAACATTTTCTTCCGTGTATTTTCCACCAGTGGAATCGGCTCCATTCGTCGTTAGCCCAATGTGGCCGTGCAGGTTGATCAGCGCGGGCATAATTGTTTTCCCGCTCACGTCCCGCACCTCGGCATCCTTCGGAATGCGAACTGACCCCGCCTTTCCCGCTGCGATAATCTTATCTGCACGGATGATGAGCACGGAGTTCTGGATTGCGGGGCGACCTGTCCCATCAATCAGCAATGCGCCTTTGAGCACGATATCCCGCGTGGGGGCCTGAGCCCCAACGCGCGCGCAGAATGCTTGCATAGCCACGCACACAATCAGGATTGCCAAAATGCCTGAACGCTTATTCTCTTTCATATTGAAATCCTCCGGTGGACCTCTAATGCCAATTCAACTCGAACGCACTCCGAATGCAGGAGCGCGAGTTATCCTTCATGGACGGTTGTCGATGACAGCCCTTGGGAAACGAATTTTCAAACGTGGTCCCGCGCATAGGGAAACTCTTATTCTTTGTAGGGTGAGAAAACAACGACCAGCAGGTGCTTGGCTCACAGGATTTCATTTTCCTTGTACACGCGGCCGCATTTCGACCAACATCGTACTTGTGTAAAGGCGGATAAGCAGAATGCTGGCTGGACCTTGCACCGGTCTGAAATCACAGAACAGCTCCCGGACTTTTTCCTTGCCGATCATTAAACCGGAATTTCCGATTTCAACTTTATCTCTGTGCGAAAACCATATGCCTGCTGCCCTCTCGTGTCAAGTTCAGATCAACAGCACTTTATTGACTATGTGCAGCACACAATTTAATTGTGTCATACGAGAGAAAAGCTCAAATGCAAAGGAACCCTGCCGTTTCCTGGTGTTTGAAAGGCGATAGGTTAGCAGCGGGAGCCGCCGCTCAAGTAGAGCCAAAGTGCTTGCTCCTCGTTTCTTAGGAGGTCCCCAACCCAATTGGTTCCGCGAGCGTTCACAGTTTGAGCACCTTGGCCGCGGTGCCGCCGAGAATCAGGTTGCGTTGTGCCGTGGTAAGGTTGAGTTGATCGACAAACTCCACCGGTCGGTCATAACCGAGAGGAGCCCAATAGTCGGTGCCGATCATGACGCGGTCGACGCCGACCTCGTTGATCACGAACTCCATAATCTGTTTCGAATGCACGATCGTGTCGAACGTGAATCGCTGAAGATAGGCGCTCGGCGTCTGTGGTAGGTGCAAGCGCACAATCTCTGGGCGCACGTGCCAAGCCCTGTCGAGCCGGCCCATGTGTATGGGGAATGTACCGCCACCGTGGGCCAAACTGATTTGGAGCTTCGGATGGCGATCGAGCACACCCCCGAAAATGAGGCGGACGGCCGCAATCGCTGTGTCAAACGGATTGGCTAGTAGATTCCCTAGATAGTAAGCCTTCACGCGTTCGCCGCCTGCCGGTTCATTGGGATGCAGGAATACCGGCAAGTCGAGTTCGTTGATGCGCGTCCATATCGGCTCAAACAGTGGATCGTCGAGGTCCTTCCCGCCGATGTTGGTGCCCATGTAGACGCCGCGCACACCCGGCAGCTTGCTCGCCCGATTGAGCTCGTCGATGGCACGGTCGGGATATTGCATGGGCAATGTGCACAATACCAGAAACCGATTCGGGTAGGCCTGGTGCGCCGCGCTGGCCCCATCATTCCAACCCATGGCGAGCTTGTGGGAGAGCTGGGCGTCACCCCAATAAACCATCGGGGTTGTGAGCGACATCGCCTGGATTGCTACGCCTTGGTCATCCATGTCTGCGATGCGCGCTTTCAAGTCGATATGCTTGTTTACCGGGTTGGGACCCGAAGCTCCGAGTGGTGTCTTGTAGTAAAAGCCTTGGTCGGTCATGCGGTATTCAGTCCCGAAGCGCTTGCCTTCTTCTGAGTTCAAAACGTTGAGAAAACTCTCCGGGAGATAATGGGCATGAATATCAATCGTCTGCACACCTCCGCTTCCCACACCTTGAGTTCGACCCTGGGCGACCATGTCGCTCTTCGCCCCAACCGCGCCCAAAGCAGCGGCAGCTAATCCCGCTTGCAGCACTCCCCGGCGTGTCAATGCTCTTGCGCTGTCGTACTCCTTTTCCGTCGTCATGACTTGCCTCCTCTAGAACGCCGTGCGCGCTGTAGTTTCAAGGCAATGGCTGGACGTATACACTTGAGGACCTATTGGGCTGTCCTGCTGCCGCCATCCGTCTATATGCTATATGCGTCGCGATGAAAGCTGTAGCCTCCAGGTTGATAATTCTGATTCTTCCTTCAGCGACAAGCGTCGGGCCGGCCCGCGATGTTTATGGCTTGAGGGACAGGCCCGGCGTTGCCCGAGGGCCGAACGCCAAATATCGCCGGTTTCGTTTCGGAAAATTAGCGGGACCGGCATGCAAACAGGTCGGCCCTGTAAGGGGCCGATTCTGTGCTCAATTCCTGACGCCGTTACCAAATGACCTTCAGCCCAAACTGAATTTCGCGGGGATCAGTGGACATCGAAGCAATCGCACCTGCTCCTCCAACCGCTGTTCCGTCTCCGTTGAAAATATCGGTGTTGCCGTCGCCCCCTTGGTTCGGTACCTGGAAGTTAGGATGGTTTAAGATGTTGAAGAACTCCGCCCTAAACTGGACGTGGAACTGTTCCGAGATTTTTCGGATGGGGAGGTCTTTGAACATCGAGAAATCGAGTTCCATGAGGTTTGGCCCGATCACGCTGTTCCGCGCTTCATTGCCCATGAGATTCATACAGGTGTTGGGAATCACAGCGGCGACACTGGCCGCCGCGGGTTGGCAAACCGCCGCGAACGAAGCCGGTGCAACCGGGACACTAAAGCAGCTCAGGTTGAAGTAGTTGTTGATATTGCCCGGATTGACGGGGTTCGAACACCCAGGCCCTGTCAGGCGATCGGGCAAATTAGATCCATCGATGCCTGAGCCGAGGGGATCTCCCGCTATTGTCGCCGTGGTAGGCATGCCCGTACTTGCAGTGAAAATTCCACCCACTTCCCAGCCCCCGAAGACGTATTTCCCAAACGCTCGCCCGAACGTCGGACTGGGGAGCTGCCAAACGAAGTTCCCCACAAAGTTGTGGTGTATATCGAAGTCACACAGACCGCGCCGGCCCGCGGAGTTGAAAAAGAACATGGATGCCAAGGAATTTTGGAAGGGGTCGGTAATGTGGCCGGACGAACCGTAGTCGATGCACTTGCTCCAGGTATAGCTGCCCTGAAACTGAATACCGTGGCTCATATTTTTGACAAGTTGCGCCTGAAGGCCGTGATAATGGGCGCTGTCATCCGAAGTGGCCGACGTGATGACGTTCACGTTCGGGTTGAGCTTGGTTCCGCTGCCTACCGGGAACGGCCACAGATAGCCTGCGGAGGTCAACTGGGGAAGAACTGTATTGGTGGCACCCGTGAGGAAGGGTTGATGGACGGTATGCGATCCTGCGTAACCCACCATCGCCGTCAAGCTCGGAGAGATTTGGCGCTGGATGTTGAAGTTCCAGTTCATAGCGTAATTGCGTTTTGGGTTCTGATCGAAATACACCACTTGAATCTTAGTTGGGTTGAAAGCGAGGAGCGACACAGCCCCCGTCGGGAATGAACCAGCCGGTAAACCACTCACCGTGCCTCTCACTGAGAACGGAAAAGCCGTGGACTGGTTGAAAATAGTTTCCCAGGGAAGGGGCAGCACGTCAAAAATCCCAAAGCCACCGCGGACGGACGTCTTGCCGTCGTGGAATGGGTCCCAAGCAAATCCGACCCGCGGCTCGAAGTTCTTGAGTGTTTGGTTGGTCTGCCAGGTGTGCTTCATTGAAACTGGGCCGCCGCTATAGATGCTGGTCAAGCCCATGAACAGGTTGTGAACCTCCGTCGGCAGGGTTACAGGCTCATAGCGCACGCCAAAATTTAGCGTCAAGTTTGGGCGCGCGCGCCAATCGTCCTGCACGTAGCCACCAAACAAGTTCTGCCGGATTCCGATCTCCTTTGTGCCTGCGCCCAAATCAGCAGGGAGGTCAGGAAAGAGCAAGTTGAGACTGGAGGGTCGATTGGTCAGAAACCTCAGCAAGGAAGGAAAACTGTATACTCCGTTAAATATTCCTCTGTGTTGCGAATTGTACTGAAGGTGCTCCCAGGCAAACCCGAATTTCCACGAGTGGGTCCCCCGGGCGAGAAAAGCGTCGTCATAGGCTTGGAAAGAGTTCTCGACATCGATATTGTGAGGAGGAGTGTTTAGAGCTCCCGACATTGTCGTGAGACCGGACACTCCGATCTGCGGGGCATTATGCCCGGGTACGATACCTAGACTCTGGTCCGAAGCGAGCGGATTGATTGCACTCCCCGGCTGTGCCTGAACCCCGACTGAACGGTTGAAGCCACCCCGCACAGTGTTTGTAAATGTCGCGCTGAAGATGTGATTTTCCTCAAGGCTGACCATCTCTCTCTTGGATTCAGCCGAAGCGGTCGCGATCAGCAGTGAATCAGGCTGAAGAATGTTTGAGGTTTCATAGAACCAGCTCGCCGCGAAATTGTCCTTGGCGGAGATTGTATGGTCAACCCTCGCAGTCACGTAGTTCTCTGCCACTACCGCAGCTCCCGCGCCGTTGAAAAACCCGAAGTCGCCGTTCCCCGTTAGGCCCGCGTTGGGCAAGGGCCAAAAGGCGAGGTACGGTAAGACCGCCTTGTCGATGTGCCTCACCGGGTCCGGATTCGGAGCGGCACCTGTGCCGGATGCCGGGAGAGGGCTTCCGGCCACAACAGCAACCGTCGGTTGCCCATTGGAATCGATCCCGCGCGCCGCCGGCGAAGGCACCTTGTCGTGGAAAGAAAGGCTCTTGTCTTGACGGATCGCTTCGTAGTCCGCGAAGACGAAGGTCTTGTTTTTTCTGATCGGAACCCCGCCGGAAGCCCCAAACTGGTTGCGATGGAAAGGGGGTTTCGTAATGTCGAAGAAGTTCCGAGCATCGAGTCCCTCATCACGGAGAAACCAATATGCAGAGCCGTGAAACGTGTTGGTACCTGACTTCGTGATGGCGTTGATAACCCCGCCCGAAGTGCGGCCGTATTCGGCAGAGTAGTTGCTGGTCAGGACAGAGAACTCCTGAATCGCGTCCACGCCCAATTGAACTCCCAGTACGCTACCCGGAGAACCGTTTGAGTAGTCATTGACGCTGATCCCGTCGACCCGGTAGTTATTCTCGTACGGACGGTGGCCGACCGCGGCCACTTGGTTTCCGAAGCCGCGATTGCTCCGCGGGGCGGCGCCGCCGGTCGGAGCCTGCGTTCGTATGTTGAGGACTCCGGGCTGTAAGGTAGCAAGCTGAGTCCAGTCGCGGCCGTTCAGAGGCAGCTCGCGCATAGTCGTCGAAGTGACTTCGGCACTGAGGACCGAGGAGGTAAGCTGCACGGTCGGCGCCTCTGCGGTGACCTCCACATTCTGTGTTACCTGGCCAACTTGCATCTTCTGATTCAGTTGTCGTTGGCCGCCGACCTCGAGCGTAAGATTCGATTGCACCAACTTCGCAAATCCCTTGGCTGAGAAGGTGACGTCATACGCACCGGGCAGAAGGTTCGGGACCGAATAGAAGCCGGCAGAGTCGGCGGTAACATCTCGCGCCACGCCGGTGGCGGTATTCTTAATGGACACTTGCGCGTTGGGGATTGCTGCCCCGGACGAGTCCGTTACGGTCCCTGAAAGCGTAGCCCCCGCCACTTGCGCGTAGATCGGAAAGGAGGTAAAAAAACCCAAAAATAGGATCGCTACCACGGCCAAGCCCAAAGTGGTGCTTTTGGCGACCCGATCTGAAATAGTCACGGTCAGCCTCCTCTGTCCATTCATCACTAACGGAATAACCGTCGAGAACAGCCCGGTCTGAAATGGCCTGCCCGGCTTACCCAACTGTGTTCGGCCGGGGAAACTGAACCGGAACGCCCACGCAATTTACTTCAGCGAAAGGCAGTCTCATGATCCGGATTACAGCCGCGAGCACGCGTGTATCACTAGGACACAATTAATGTCAAGCATATTGTGTGAAGTGTTGTCCACTATTCTGTGTATTATTTTATTTAGATTAGAATACAAACTATTATTGCTAACGATCTAGCAAGGATTCGCAGAAACCAAAGGCAACACCCACCAATGCATGGTGGTTTTGTGGCACCCGCCCCGTCCCGTGTTCTCCGGAACGGAGCGGGCATGTTTCTTTTCAAACTGGACTGCTGCCTATTCAGTCAGTCTCTTGTTAGCACGTCGAATCCCCTGCGGAATGCGCTTTTCAGAATTCAGGCGGAAATGGAAAATCGTAGTGGGTCAATTCGAAGATCAAGTCGGGAGCGTTAGCGCTTCCGTCCTGATCATTACTTCTTGACGTATTTCTTCAAATCCATCGGGCCAACTTCAGCCCCGTATACGTTGCCATCATGGTCCACGGCAACGCCTTCCGCCGCACTCGAACCGCCTTTCGGGTCAGGGTCTGGAATGAAGGCCGTTACCTTGCCGTCTTTAGCGCTCCCAATCCGGATGCCCCGCTTACAGCCTGGGTTATATCCGTAACCCGGGTTCGGGCCGGGCTGGTGTGGGTCGTCTGTCGACTCTGAGTCAGCCACGTACATCGTGTCGTCTTTGTCGATGAAAATCCCGCTCGGCCGGCCGAACTGCTTCCACACTGCAATGAACTTGCCGTTCTGGTCGAAGATCTGGATGCGGTTATTGGAACGATCGCCAACGAATAGGCGTCCTTTGGAATCGAAGGCCAGGGCGTGAGGCCCGTTGAACTCGCCGGGGGCCGACCCAAGCTTCCCCCACGCCTTGATGAACTTCCCGCCCTTCGAGAACTTGACGATGCGCGCGTTAACTTGCGAATTCGGTGGAGAATTATGTCCGTCCGCAACAAAAATGTCGCCATTCGGAGCGATCGCGACAGCCGACGGCCGGTTGAAGGTGTCCGGACCATCACCGGGGACTCCGGCCTTGCCGAGCGTCATCAAAATTTTCCCATCCGGACTGAACTTGAAGACCCGGTGGCCCTTTCCATGTTTTCCCGCGTCATCACTTGTGGCGCCGCCTCCGACTCCGTCAGTCACCCATACGTTTCCGTCCTTATCCACAAAGGTACCGTGAGGATATATGAATATCTCCGCACCAAAATTCTTCAGAAGCTTGCCTGACGGTTCAAACTCGAGAATTGGCGCAAGGCTTGAGCCCGTGCAACTGTTTCCGCCACATCGGTCATATGTCCAAATGTTGCCTTCCGGACTGATAGCGACGCCGGAGGTCGATCCCCACTTTCGTCCGTCTGGTAACTGCGCCCAGTCTCGGACCATTCTGTACGGATTGGGGAGATCATTGCGGGGTGGAGAACTGGCCTGAGCACGTGCCCTCACTCCAAAAGCCGCGATCATCATGACGGCGGCTATCGCTAACGTGAAGTTTGCTCGAGTTGTATCTGGCATCATTGGTCCTCCAAAGAAACGTGCGTATGCGACGCACGGCATGGAGTCTACCACTTCACCAATTCGTAGCCCACAAAGAAACTAGGCAAGACCCAATATGGCAGCCGCCGAGCAGTTCTCCGGCACGTACCGTGTCACGGTAATTCTTGAAATGAATCGCCGGCACGAATACTGACAGTACCCAGGAAAACGTTACAGCCGTGGCGGGAAGTGCCAGCGTCATATCGACGAGTAAATTTTGCTGACGCATTTTTTCCGCCGCCTCTGTTGTCCTGTCGGAAAAGCTCCGCTGATACAACGATAAGAATAAGGCGGCTACTTCGCGCTGTCCTGCTTGCTTGCAATCCCTGGTCCTAATGCGGGACCTAGTTGCAGTACTTCAACCTGATTCTTGCTGCTTGGCGGAAACAAGATACTAGGTAGTACCGTTGAGACGGCCATCACTCCAGCAATGACATGGAGCGCGCGGCCGTAGCCCCCGGTAACCTGTCGCAGGTATGCAAACGCCAGCGGTCCAAACGCGGCGGCAAAAGACCACGGGATGAACATCAAACCATAAATCGACCCAACGTTCTGAGGACCGAAATAATCAGCAGCGAACGCTGGCATGATTCCGAATCCCCCTCCGTAACACAACACGATGACAAATGCAGCGATCCCTAAGAGAGTCGCGGAAGTCAGGTTCGGAAAGATCCAGAAAAGCACGACTTGAATCAGAAACATGAAGAATAGAGTTGCTTTCCTCGTGGCTAAGTCTGAAACCCACCCCCAAAACAGCCGCCCGCCGCCATTTGCGATACTGACGATGCCAACCATGCTGCCTGCGGCGATAGCGGTCATTCTCCCCATCTCTTCAAATATCGGCGCAGCCTGCGAAATCAGAGAGATGCCAGCAATACTATTGAGGCAAAAAAGCAGACAATGCGTCCAGAATTGCCAGGTTTTTATCGTTTCGCCAAGGGTGTAATCCCTGGCCGCTCGCTGCGAAATCTGGGTGGCCGTTGGGATCCAGCCTTCTGGCTTCCAACCAACGGGCGGATTTTGCATGAATGAGCCGGCGAGAAATGTAACTATGAAATACGCAACGCCGAGATACGCAAATGTGGGAAGCACCCCGACACTCTGAATCAACCGCGTCGCGACGGGCGCCACGACCAATGATCCGGCACCGACCCCGCCGACAGCGAGGCCTGTCACCAAGCCTCTATGTTCAGGAAACCATTTGACCAAAACACCCAGCGGAACGATATAACAGAAGCCGAGCCCATTTCCTCCGATAACACCATAGCTGAGATACAGCCACCAAAGTCTGTGCGCCGATAAGCTCGCCAGAAATACTCCAGATCCCCAGAGAAAACTGCCCAGCCATGCGACCAGTCGAGGGCCCTTGCGATTCAGCAATAGGCCAGCCAAAAAAGACCCAAAACCCAGCCCTAGGGTGTTAATCGTGAATATTACGGTGACTTGCGAAATCGTCCAGCCGAACTGTCTCGAAAGAGGGATACGAAACACGCTCCACGAATAGAAGCCGCCCAATGCCATCTGCATAATCACACTGGCAACTGCAATCCACCAGCGATTCACGACCCCCATAATGCCTCCCGCACCAAAGGCCCTGGCGCGTTACTGGGAAGAAGCTTTCGTGACATAGGGTTCGGCTCTGAGCACGGCCTGCCTCGTAATTCGAAGGGTTCCTTCGGGAACAGTCAAGCACTGCTTCCCATCATCAGAATCGATGCCAAGAAAAGTCGCTCCAGAGTATACTCACACCGCAGCACACCGGTTCAGCTAACTTTGGAAAGACGCCGCCTGACGTCACGAAGGGATTGTGGCTGGCGCAAGATCGAATCAGATACTCCGCTTCACGGAGGACTCTATGCGCAGCATCATTGCTAAGTACTTTAATCGTGGAATTTCCCGGCGCGGATTTGTGAACCGCCTGGTGGGTCTGGGCTTCACGCTCGCGAGCGCAGAGGCCGGCCTGCCCTCACTGAGCGCTTCTGAACAAGCGGAACGAAATGAGCCCGATCCCGGCTATAGCTTCGAGGGGACCGGAGGTTCTCTTGTTGTTGAGCAGGCGAAGGCGGCGGGAGTCGAGTACGTCTTCACAAACCCCGGCTCCTTTGAATTGGGCTTTTTCGATGCTCTCGTTGATAAACCGGGCATGGAAATCATCACCTCACTGCATGAAGGGGTGGTGATTTCGATGGCCGACGGTTACGCAAAGACGAGCCGAAAGCCAGCCTTTGTGAACGTACACGCCATTGCCGGCACCGCACAGATGGGAGGCCAGCTCTATAACTCCGGCAGAGACGGTACGCCGCTAATCATTACTGCCGGTCTGGTCGACAACGAGTCCTGGAACGATGATCAAGTCTTGGCCCCCCGCCCGGGTTTCGACGAAAAGGATGTCACTCGCCAGTTCACCAAAATTTCGTGGGATGCGAGGCAAGCCGCAAGCCTCCCGATTATGCTGCGTCGCGCGTTCAAAGTCGCGACCACAGAACCCAGCGGACCGGTTTTTCTGGCCATGGCGCGTGTCGCACTCCAAACCAAGGGTGTGAAAGCGCAAATCCTGCCCGCGGACCGTTTCTTGTTGCGGGAACGAATGCGCCCGGAGGCCTCAGCCGTTCAAGAAGCAGCGCGGCTACTCGTTGGAGCCAAGCGGCCGGTTCTAGTCGTAGGCGATGAGATCTGTAAATCCGGCGCGCAGGCGGAAATCGTTACGCTATCTGAACGCCTGGGCATGGCCGTCTACGACACGAGGTCTTCATATGGGAATTTCCCGAGCCAGCATCCGCATTACCTCGGAATGCCGGGTGATGGATTCAATCTCAATATTATGAAATCGGAATCTGCCCGGCGCGGATTTGATGTGCTCGTTATGGCCGGAGCACGGGACCTTGGCGGCGAAGTAGTCCCCGAGTCATTGGAGCTGCCCCCAGAGGCGCGTGTCATCCGTATAGGTCTCGACACGGGAGCGATGAGCCGGAATTACCAGACGGATGTGGCATTAATCGGCAGTTTGAAAGAGGCTCTCATCGATCTCCAATCTTCCGTTGAGGCTCTGGCGACCAAGGAAAGGCTCGCCACGATTGGCGCTACTCGTTCCCAAGAGGTTCGCTCCATCTCCTCGGCGCAGCGCAATGAAGCCGCAACCATGATACGTGCGAACTTCGGACGCAGCCCAATCCATCCGGATGAGCTCGGAGCAGTTCTGGCCCGGACGATTGATAAGGATGCCATCGTCGTTGACGAAAACTTTACCGGCCAATATGGGTCGTTCTCTTTCGGATTCCGGGACAACGAGCAGATGAGACTTGCCACCTCGGGTGCCAGCCTCGGCTGGGGAATCGGAGCCGCCACGGGAGCCAAGATCGGCGCTCCGGATCGCCAGGTTGTCTGCTCGATTGGTGATGGCGCGGTCATGTACAGCGCTTCAGGCTTCTGGACGCAGGCGCGCTACGCAATTCCTGTCCTCACGGTAATATCGAACAATTACAATTATCAAGTCGTGCGCTGGGCGCAGGATGATTACAAGGGTCGAATGGCAAGCACGGGGCACTATCCGGGCATGTACCTCGGCGATCCCAACATCGATTTTGTGAAGCTGGCTGAAAGCCAGGGGGTAAAAGGCGAGCGCGTCACGGCAGGCTCCGAGCTTGAGGCTGCACTGAAACGGGGCATCGCTGCGACGCGCGACGGAAAGCCCTATGTCATCGAAGTCGAAGTCGCACGGTACGGCCCTGGCGCCCAATCTGTCTGGCACGAAAGCTTCAATCTCGCGGCGCATCGCACGCGTAAAGTTTGAGGCCACACTTTCCGCGCGATTATGAGTCCCGGAACTTATTTTTAGGGTTTTAGGGCGAAGCCGCCCTCAAACTGGGTTGACATGCCCCAGTAAATCGCCTTCGTTTGCTGATAAGTTCTAATCCCTTGCAGACCCTTTTCCCGGCCGATGCCGCTTTCCTTAAAACCCCCGAACGGTGCCGCAATCGATGCCTGCTTGTACGTATTGATCCATACCGTTCCCGCTTCCAAAGCTCGAGCGATCCTCCATGCACGTTGGTAGTCAGCTGTCCAGATGCCGGAAGCTAATCCGAACACCGAATCGTTTGCCTGCTCAATCAGGTCCTCCTCTTCATCGAAGGGCAGCACGCAAAGTACAGGGCCGAACACTTCTTGCTGAGCAATCGTGGCCCGGTTGTCGAGACCAGCCACGATGGTGGGCATATAGAAGGCGCCCTTGGCAAGATGTTGTCCAGATGGACGCTTGCCTCCGGTTAAAATCTCGCCTCCTTCCTTGCTCGCGGCACTTACCATACTTTCCACGCGTTCTCGATGAGCAAAGGTAGCTAAGGGGCCCATTTGGGCGCCGGGCGCATCGGGAAGATCGATGCGTAACCCGCGCGTCCTCTCCAACAGAAGGGGAAGGACTTGGTTGAGAATCTTCCGCTGCACAAACAAACGTGAGCCCGCGATGCAGGATTGGCCAGTCCCCTCGAAGATGCCAACGACCACAGCATCGATCGCTGCATCAAGATTCGCGTCTGCGAAAACAATATGGGGGGACTTCCCCCCCAATTCCAACGTTACTGGGATAAGCCTTTCCGTCGCAGCCTTGGCGATATTGCGTCCGCTGGCGGTGCCCCCTGTGAAGCTAACCATTCGAATACCGCGGTGATTTACGAGCGCCTTTCCGATCTCTGATCCTCCCGGCAAGATGTTTAAGATGCCCGGTGGGATGCCGGCATCGAGGGCAATTCGGCCTAGTTCGATCGCGCAAGACGGGGTGACCTCGGATGGCTTAAGAACCACTGCATTGCCAGAAGCCAATATTGGCGCAGTTTTTTGAGCCTCCATGGTAAGCGGAGAGTTCCATGGGGTAATCGCCGCCACGACGCCGTACGGTTCGTATACCGTCATTGACAAGTAATTTCCCCGTGAAGGCGTGATTTCCGAGCCAAGGGTCTCGCACGCCCCAGCGAAAAACCGAAAAATCGCGGCTGCGGACGTGACTTGAGATTTACATTCACTCAAGACCTTGCCGTTTTCGATCATTTGCAGCCGAGCAAGCTCGTCGCCGCGCGAAAGGATGATATCTGCGATCTGGGACAGCCGTTGCGCTCGCTGATGCGGCAACATTTTTTGCCAAAGTGGCGTGGCGAATGCCGCCTTAGCGGCCGTCACAGCTGCGTCCACATGGGCTTCGGTGGCGGCACAAACTTCGAAGTTGGTTTCACCGGTTGCCGGATTGATTGATGTCAGACAGGTTGGCGTGTCGCGGACCCACTCCCCTCCAATGAGGAAGGGCTTGGGAAGTGAAGGCCTTAACTGCGAAAGCGTGGGCATCATTTACCAAAAGACTCCGAAACAGAAATTAGCTTTACCAAGTTGGAATAGCCCTAGCTCCCTTTGCTCTGTCGAATTTCTTCCAGTATCGGAAGAATGTATTTCCTGAACCGGACCGGATTTTCGCCCATAGGGAAATGCCCCATCTCTTCCATGATTTGCACCTTCGCGCCCGGGATCCCGGCGGCAGTGCGTTTCGTGTCTTCCTGTCTGCATGAAAAATCATATGCGCCTGTAAGCAGATAGAGTGGACAAATTTCTGTATTGATGCCGCCGAGCTTGCCACGCCAATCCGCATTGACGCGGTAGAAATAGAGATCGCCCTTGAAAACGCCCGGGCCACTCTGCATGTATTGCCAGAGCGTCTCATACCGATACTCATCTGGACTCACGGGCGAGACGAGTCCAGAACAAAGTGCTGCGGAAACTTCACCGCCGTGCACATCGGCACGGTGAAGCCAATTCGAATCGTACCACGGCTGTTGATAGTCCGCCGCTTCCAGACCGATCAGTGCCCTGAACTCGGAGCCATGGGCATGAGCGAGTTGCAGCACGATTCGACCACCGATCGAGCAACCCATTATGACCGGACGGTCCAAATCGAGTGCAAGACAGAAGGCCCGAATCGTTGCGATGTAAAGCTCCGTCGTGAGTTCGTATTTCAAGTGTTGGTAACCAACGGGGGGATTCGATTTTCCGTGCCACGGGTAATCAAACGCAATGATGCGAAAATGTTTGGAGATTGCGCTGTCACAGAGCACATGCCGGAATTGCCGGGAATCTGCCCCCGCAGTATGGAGACAAACCAGAGGAATTCCCTCCCCTGCCTCTTCGAAATAGATCCGGCAATCATCGTCCATGATCCGGATCGTCATGTATCTGCCAACAATAGGCTCTACCGCGGACGTGCCCGAGTTGCTTGGTTGAGACTCCGCCGAAGGTCTCGTATTCGTGTTCCGCGGCAATGTCACAACGTCTTTGATGTACTGAAGATTTGCCATCAAAGGCTGCAAATTCCCTTCCAGCGACATTTCTCCGCGTTTCGAAAGTGCGAAGATATCGTGCCAGCCTGGCTGTGGCGTGTCTTGCCATAACGCGGCCCAAGCGTGTGCTGAGCCGCGGATCGCAAATACCCAGGAACACAGCAATGGCAGTCTTCTTCGACATTCTTCAAGGCGTCCCTGTTCTATGCGAAGCAAAAATGGGACGGTCCCGATTTGAATCAAGCAATCCACTGTCAGGTTTCTGCCGCGCCAAACCAGGTGAGTATTGGAATTCCATCTGTCAAGCAGCGCCCGCTCAAAGCGGGCACAGAGATTGTCTTCCAGAACCAGGGAGGAGTCGTGGCCAGGCATGCTCAAAGACTTGCCTCACATATCATTTTTTGCCAATTATTTAGGAAACTCAACCTCATGGAAAACGGTGATTCGCCATTGGCCGTTCACCTTGGTCAAGACCCAATCGAATAGACCCTTTCGATCAGGATTTTCTGAGCCGTCAGGCGCTCTCGCTCCGGTCATTTCCCATAGATCATCCACCACCGCGATCTTAGGAGTCAAGAATCGGACATTCTTAACTGTATCCGTCCTATGAGCGTCCTTCAGAATACCTGCGTACAGAGTCACGAAAATCTGTTCAATTTCTTTCTGCCCGTGGCGGTTTGTTCCCCGCAGATTTGTAAAGTCGGCGTCTTCGGCAAATAAAGTCGCTGTGGCGTGCGCGTCATGGCGGTTAAAAGCTTCGGAGTAGCCGGCCACAACCTGCTTGATCGCCGAAGAATCCGCATCAGTTGTGTTTGGTTGCGTCTGCGCCCACAAGCTCGCATGAGAACACGAAAGCAGAAACAAGATGGTTACAGTGATTCTCACATAAGTGGAAATCATCGCAGCCTCCTTTAGGAAGCCTCTGCAGGCCTTGCAGGGGCTACTTGCCCTTGAAGGTTGTACCATGTTTTAAGCTGGGACCAGATTGATTTGATTGTGCCAGCTTTTTTGTGCCAACTTCCGGGAATGTTTTCAGCAGGGTCAGGTTGCCGGCTCAGCGGCAGTTGCCGAGTATCAAAAACACGGTCTCTTCGTCGGCCCCCTGCGCCAGGTCGCCTTGTAAAACAGGAAATGTGATGGGCAAAGTACACTGAACATTCAAATGATTGCCGGCCAAAAGGATACACATTGCTTGCCAAGGCGGTCAGATGTATGGTACCGGTTGCCACGAAATCAGCATGGGAATCCCGGCTAATCTATCGCTGTTGCGACGAGTTCCGCCGAAGTCTTGGAGGAAGCGCGCTGATGTTGCGCGCTGAGCGGCCCTCGTCTTGAAACGATACGATGCTGGTGATGGTAGATGATTTTTAACGATGCTGGCGCTGATCCCCTAACGCAACAGAAATAAATCGGAGGAGAGGATAAGTTTATGTTGAATTTGAGGAAGGACAAATTGTTCGGGACAGCAGTATTTTCGCTTGTAGTGTGCTTGTATTTTGCTGCTCTCTCTCCGATAACGTCAGCACAAGCCCCGCCACCGCAATATAAGGTCGATCCTTTTTGGCCAAAAGAATTGCCTAACAATTGGCTCGTGGGACAAATCGGTGGAATGGCCGTCGATAGCGAGAACCATATTTGGGTCTTGCAGCGTCCGGGTAGCAATACCCCGGACGAGATCAGCGCGGACCCAAGTTCACCGCGTCATGCGATGTGTTGTTTTCCTGCGCCCCCGGTGCTCGAATTCGACACGGAGGGGAACCTTCTAAAATCCTGGGGCGGCCCGGGTAAAGGATACGACTGGCCGGATGTAGAACATGGTATTTATGTCGATCGAGCGGACAACGTCTGGATTGGGGGCAATGGTCCCACAAGTCGCCAGGTAATCAAGTTCACCAACGATGGGAAGTTCCTCAAGCAGATTGGCCATCCTTCTAAGGAACCTGCTAATAGCGCGGACACGACTCTGCTCGGCCGGCCAGCGGGGTTGGAGGTGGATGAAGGCGCCCACGAGTTGTACATCTCGGATGGTTACTTGAATAAGCGTGTCGTCGTATTTGATTCTGACACGCTGGCATTCAAACGGATGTGGGGCGGATATGGAAACGTACCGAACGATACCGACCCCGGTCCGTACAAAGGCAGAGGCAACGCTCCCATCGATCAGCAGTTCAGGTCTCCCGTCCATTGCGTCCACATCTCCAACGATGGGCTTGTTTACGTATGCGATCGTGCCAATGATAGAGTTCAGATATTTACGAAGCAGGGTAAGTTCCTAAAGGAATTCTTCGTGCGCCCGGAAACTCTGGAGCCCGGAACCGTTTGTGACATTGCCTTCTCACATGACGCGGGCCAAGAATACCTTTTGGTGGCCGATGACACCAACAATGTGATCTGGACACTGCGCCGAAGCGACGGCACCGTGCTCGGCATGATGGGGCACAACGGTCGCAACGCAGGCCAGTTCCACGCGATACACCAACTCGTGTCGGATTCGGCCGGAAATCTCTATGAGGGTGAGGTCGAAACCGGCAAGCGAATTCAGAAGTTCGTGCTCGTTAGCGGAAAATAGGGTTGGAGAAAGCCGCAGTGTAAAATTTCAGATCGTCGGTCGGCACGCTCTATCCGGGATTGCATCGCTGGGCGTATCAGCTATTCTGGCGTTGGAAGTTACGCAGCGATATACCTAGACTGTCATACTGGCTCACCTTCTCATTGTTGTTTTGACGATGACCGCCAATGGTGGTCTGTCCTTGTCCGGAATCTCCGTTTTCATTCCCTAGCCGAGCGTCAACATACATCTGACGGTCCCCGAGTGCAACAATTCATGCAGGTTTTCCCTCAGGCCGGCAATCAACACCCAGATCGGGTATTTATGCAGATGCAGAACGCACACGTTGGGAATGCGATCAGGTTGTGCATGTAAACGAGGCCGTGAATGCATCAGTCGGAAATTTTGGGCGTTTGCTGCGTACTCGTAGCACAGGTGAGACATGAGATTGGTGCAATAGATGGCAATACGACAGGTGGTACGGATGAAACTGTGACGCGAACTGGTCTCGCCGGGTTCCATTTTCTCCTCAAAGACGGTGAAATGTTTGTCGTCATACAGAATTTTGTTGTCTGGTGGTGGAGGCGTCTCGACGCTTGTGGCAATCACTTTGGAATGCATAGGCTTAATGACCAATGGTCTCAAAGTCGTTGACACGCGCCGCGCACGCAGGTTTGCCTTGACACGACCGTTTTGACAGCCTAAACTGCAGCTTCTTCAGGCGATCACACCTGAAGAGAGCTGTATCTCATGCAGAGTGGCTGAGGGTTACGGGCCCGATGAAGCCACGGCAACCGGATCAGGTGAAAAACCTGACCGCCTGGTGCCAAGTCCCGCCCGGTTTGCGGGGGACATGAGATGCGGTGGTGGTTTTTGCCTCATCCCCCAAATCCGGATGAGGCATTTTTTTTGGCGCGCAGGGCCCAGCGCAGCCAGCACGGAGAAGAACGATGGGATCACGCATTTATTTTGATCATTCCGCCACTACTCCTCTAGACCCACGCGTAATTGTTGCGATGGAGCCCTATCTCGATGGCGCATTCGGTAATCCTTCGAGTCTGCACCGTGAAGGCCGGAAGGCCAGGGAAGCAGTAGAGACAGCCAGAGCGCAGGTAGCTGCGCTATTCGGCGCTGCCCCCTCCGAGATTGTCTTTACCGGCAGCGGGACTGAAGCCGATAACCTGGCAATCCTCGGCGCGGTCCGAGCGAACGATGGACCAGGCCATATCGTGACGAGTTCCATCGAGCATGGTGCCGTGCTCGAACCCTGCCGCTTCCTCGAACGGTTTGGCACCAAGGTTGACTACCTGCCAGTTGACACCCACGGGTTGGTTGATCCCGAGAGCCTGCATGGGGCGTTGTGCCCTGAGACGCGGCTGGTTTCCATCATGGCAGCAAATAATGTGGTTGGCACTCTCCAGCCTCTTCCCGAGCTCGCACGGATAACCAAGCAGCACGGCGCACTGTTTCACACAGATGCGGTCCAGGCAGCTGGCAAGATTCGTTTGGATGTAAACCAACTGCCCGCCGATCTGATCTCATTGTCAGCACATAAACTGCACGGTCCAAAAGGTGTCGGGGCGCTCTATGTGCGCCGCGGCGTTGAGTTGAGCCCGATTGTGTTTGGGGGAGGACAAGAACGCGGTTTGCGATCAGCCACTGAAAACGTAGCAGGGATCGTAGGCTTCGGAGCGGCCGCTACTCTGGCACGAGAAGAAATGGAAGAGGAAGCCAGTGAACTTGTACGGTTGCGGGAACATATCCTTACACGGCTCCGAGCAACTGTGCCTCAAGCTTACCTGATCGGTCATCCCGTCAAGCGGCTTCCAGGCCATCTTTGCCTGGGCTTTGCAGGCCAGGAGAACAAGGTACTTCAGCTTCTAGTAGCTCTCGATGAAGCAGGGGTGGCCGTCTCCTCCGGCAGCGCTTGCAGCGCTCATCACGCGGGCGCCCCCTCGGCAATACTTCTGGCCATGGGATTCGATCCCCAGCGTGCCGAAGGCTCCGTGCGGGTTACCCTTGGGCGGTTCAGCACTGAATCCGAAGTGAACCGTTTCTTGGAAATCCTGCCGCGGGCTTTGGCAGCGCTGGCGTCTGCGGTGAGCTGCTCCGAACCGGCATGGAATACCGAGTTAAACGTGGCCCAAGCAGGTATCTGAGGGCTGCCTAGATCGCTGCCGCCGCTCACGGAGATTTTCATTTTTTCGGTTCTCGCGCAGGAGGCAAAGTGCTAACCTATAGGCGCAATGCTACTCGATAGCCGCAACACGCAGCAGTGTTGTTGTGCGTGCGCCTGTTGTAGGGGCCACAAGCGGAGGTTGCGGACTGTACGAGGAATCGGGCAATAGTTAGAAACTGCTGAACCAAGGTTTCCTCAACGGCCTGCGATCTCCGGATCGCGGGCTGTTTTAGTCTACGGGCCGGGGAATTAAGTACCGGGCGCCGATGAAAGTAACGAGCTGCAAGCAAGGCTGGAACAAATACAATGCACCGGGTGAGCGTCTTTTTCCTACTGCTCACTTCGGATGAAAAGGACATGAGGATGAAAATCGCAAAGGATATTACCGAACTGATTGGGAACACGCCGTTAGTGCGTTTGAACAAGGTGACAGCTGGCAGCAAAGCAAGCGTGCTGGCCAAACTGGAAAGCTTCAACCCGAATGCCAGCGTCAAGGATCGCATCGGGGTCAGCATGATTGTGGAAGCCGAGCGGGCCGGAAAAATCCACCCGGGAAAGACTGTGCTCATTGAGCCGACAAGCGGCAACACCGGCATTGCCCTCGCGTTTGTGGCCGCGGTTAAGGGCTATAAGCTCATCCTGACTATGCCCGAGACGATGAGTCTCGAACGCCGCGTTCTGCTCAAAGCATTCGGGGCCGACATCGTCCTCACTCCCGGGCCGAAAGGCATGAATGGAGCGATACAGAAAGCTGCCGAAATCCTGGCGGCGACACCGAACGGTTACATTCTTCAGCAGTTTGATAATGCTGCAAATCCCAAGATTCACTTTGAAACGACGGGCCCTGAAATCTGGAACGACACGGACGGCAAAGTCGACATTCTGATTTCAGGCATTGGGACAGGCGGCACGCTCACCGGAGTTTCTCAATACATCAAGCCGAAGAAACCTTCCTTTAAGGCTGTCGCCGTGGAGCCAACCGAAAGCCCGGTGCTTTCTGGTGGCCAGCCGTCCCCGCACAAAATCCAGGGTATCGGGGCTGGATTCGTGCCGAAGATTCTGCGAACTGATTACATTGATGAGATTCTTCAGGTATCGAGCCAGGATTCCATCGAAATGGCGCGCCGATTAGCCCTCGAAGAGGGCTTGCTCGTCGGGATTTCCTCTGGTGCGGCCGTAGTTGCCGCTCTGCGTGTCGCACAACGCCAAGAAAACGCCGGAAAACTCATCGTCGTCGTGTTGCCGGACTCTGGCGAACGCTATTTGACCAGTGTTCTGTTTGAAAACCTGACAAATGAAGCGCGCCAAATGGCTGCCGCCGCAGGATAAGTGATGGGAGCTTCATTGCGTTCAATCCGAGAGGAAATCGCGTCAATTCTGGAACGCGACCCGGCGGCCAAATCGCGACTTGAAGTCGTATTGTGCTACTCGGGCTTGCACGCTATCTGCGCGTACCGGGTTACGCACTGGCTGTGGAACCACCAATTCCGGTTGCTGGCCCGATGGCTCTCCCAGGTCGCCAGGTTCCTGACGGGCATCGAGATTCATCCGGCAGCGCAAATTGGAAGTCGCTTGTTCATTGATCACGGCATGGGCGTTGTCATCGGAGAAACCTCGATCATTGGCGATGACGTGACGCTGTATCAGGGTGCAACGCTCGGCGGCACTGGCAAGGAAAAACTCAAACGGCATCCCACCATCGGCAATGGAGTTGTCATCGGCGCCGGCGCTAA
>JBGPCF010000074.1:0-30673 GCA_041481635.1 Terriglobia bacterium
CGCGGCAAATCGCCATCGCGGACGATTTTATTAACCGGCATGTGGACGGAATTCTGCTCGCCCCCACCGACCGCGACGCTCTCGCGCCCGCCATCCACCGTGCCGCTCAGGCTGGAATTCCCCTCTCCATTTTCGATTCAGGGGCCAACTCCGAAGAATATGTTTCCTTTGTAGCGACTGACAATTATGGCGGAGGGGCGATGGCCGCGAGACGCCTGGCGAAAATCCTGAACGGAAAGGGCGCCGTGGCGATGATTGCCGTCATGCCCGGCGGGGCTTCCACTCTGGCGCGCGAACAGGGCTTTACAGAAACATTGCAGAAAGAGTTCCCGGGCATCAAGCTGGTGGCCTCGCAATACGGCATGTCCGACCGCGCACGGTCGATGAGCGTCAGTGAAGACATCCTGACCGCGCACCCGGGACTCGACGCCCTCTTCGCCTCCAACGAATCAAGCACGATCGGCGCGGCACAGGCGATCAAAGAGCGCGGGCTCGCGGGTAAAGTCAAGCTGGTGGGTTTTGACAGTTCCCCGAGCCTCGTCGAAGATCTGCGCGCCGGTGTTATCGATTCCCTGGTGCTGCAAGACCCTTTCACGATTGGGTTTGAAGGGATGAAAACTCTCATCGATCATCACGCCGGACAAACCCCGGCCAAGACGATTGCTCTCGCACCCAACCTCGTGACTAGTGAGAATTTGAATGATCCGAAGGTGCAGCAATTACTGAGCCCCGATATTAACCGCTATTTGAAAGGCTCGAAACCTTGACGCCTGCATGACAGAAATTAATCCCGCCGCCGTCGAATTCGGTTCTTCCCTTCCACTGGTCGAACTGCGAACCATTCAAAAGTCCTTCGGCGGAGTTCCCGTTTTGAAAGGCGCCCGCCTTCAGGTCCAGCCTGGAGAAATTCTCGGGTTGGTGGGGGAGAACGGTGCTGGAAAATCAACGCTGATTAAGATTTTGGGCGGCGAAATCCCGCGTGACGCAGGGGAAGTTCACTGGCTTGGCAAGCCGGTGTCCTTGAAATCCCGTGCCCAGGCGGAACATCTCGGGATCACAATGATCCACCAGGAACTGAACCTCGCCGCGCACTTGAGCGTTGCGGAAAATATCTTTCTCGGTCATGAACCAAGGCGCGGCGGTCTGCCGGGAATCCTGGACTACCGACGTGAGGCCGAGGACGCTCGCGAATCTCTGCAGCGCCTGGGCTTTGACCTTAATCCTCGCACACGAGTCAGCACCCTGAGCCCGGCGCGAAGACAGTTGGTGGAAATCGCCCGCGCGGTGGTCCGCGCCCAGCGCCTGGTGATTATGGACGAGCCGACTTCTTCGCTTTCGGAGCGCGAAGTGAAAGATCTCTTCCGTGTGGTTCGGCAACTGAAAGGCAATGGGACATCGGTGATTTTTGTCACGCACCGGTTGGAGGAATTGGCGCAGATCGCCGACCGCGTCACGGTTCTGCGCGATGGAGAGACGGTTCACGAAGGCCCCATGCCAGCGAGCGATTTCAGCGAATTGATCCGCGCCATGGTCGGTCGCGAGTTGAAGGATTTTTACCCTCCACGATCCGGCACGAGAAAAGATTTTACATTCACAGTCGAGAAGTTGAGCCGGAAGCCGGAATTCGAAGAAGTGAGTTTCACCATACATGGGGGAGAGATCGTCGGACTTGCGGGCCTGGTGGGGGCGGGTAGAACCGAATTAGCCGAAACCATTTTTGGGGCAATGCATCGTGATACCGGCCGGGTATTGATTGACGGTGCGCCCGTCACCATCCGCTCGCCCCGGGACGCCATCCATTGCGGCATGGCGCTGATTACCGAAGACAGGAAGCGGACCGGACTCGCACTGAAACTGTCGGTGGCGCAGAACATTAGCCTGGCCAATCTCAGGGAGTTGCTTCGCGTGGGATGTGTGGACCTCCGCAGAGAAGAACAAGTGGCGCGCGATTTCCGCGATCGGCTGCGCATTCGCACGGCTTCGGTAAGGCAGAAACTCGAGCGCCTAAGCGGGGGAAATCAGCAGAAAGTAGTGCTCGCCAAATGGCTTTTCCGCCAGGCACGCATTTTCTTATTCGACGAGCCCACGCGGGGCGTCGACGTCGGCGCCAAGAGCGAAATCTATCGATTGATGAGCGAACTCGCGGAGGGTGGCGCCGCCATCCTGATGATATCCTCCGAGCTGCCGGAGATTTTGGGTATGACTGACCGCGTGTTGGTGATGCGCAACGGACGATTGGTGAAGGAACTGGTCACGGCGCAAACCTCGCAAGAAGAAATAATGCGCTATGCAACGCTGGAGGAGGCGTAAGAGTAGGGCCAAGGCAAAAGTCAAAGGGCAAAGGTCAAAAGTAAGAGCTGAAGAGGTCATATGAGTAGTATGGTGGTGCCAAGCTTTGGATAATTCTGCAGTCACATTAAGGGAGCACTGATTTTTGATACTTTATTTTTGACTTTTGACCTTCTTCCCATATGGATAATCAGCCTGGTGAAGCTGCAGTAAAATCAGACGGGGCAATGGTGAGCGCGGGAATGAGTGCCCGCGACTGGGTGGAGCGCCTTCTCCCCTTCGCAAGTGTGACGATCTTGTTTATCGTGTTGTCGGTTTCCTCGCCTTACTTTCTGACTGTTCAAAATCTCTCCAGCGTTGCCCGTCAAACGGCGGTGATCAACATCATTGCGCTGGGCATGACGCTCATCATGATTTCGGGAGGAATCGACCTATCGGTAGGGTCCGTGATGGCCTTCGCCGGAATATGCGGCACGACGCTCTTGCAAGCGCACTTCCCGCTCATACCCAGCATCCTCGGTGCAATGTTAGCGGGCATGGCCTGGGGGCTTTTTAACTCTCTTCTGATTACTCTGCTCAAAGTCAGCCCATTCATCGCCACCCTGGGCACGATGGGCGCGGCACGAGGCTTGACGCTGGTAATCACCAACGGCATGCCCGTGGTCAAACTTCCCGACAGTTTTGGTTTCCTGGGGGACGGCACCATCCTCCGCGTGTTCCCTGTGCCGCTGGCGATTCTGGTCGGCCTCGCGTTGCTGACCGGTTTTGTTTTGAAGTACACTCGATTGGGGCGTTATGCCTACGCCGTCGGGAGCAACGTTGAAGCGGCGCGCTACGCGGGGATTCCAGTTCGAATCTACCTCGTGGCCATTTATACTTTTTGCGGTGCGCTTACCGGGCTTGCCGGAATGATTGAGTCTTCACGATTGATGACCGGACAGCCCACCGCCGGCCAGGGCTATGAATTGTCAGTGATTGCCGCAGTGGTGATTGGCGGCGCGAGTCTCTCGGGTGGCGAAGGTACAGTGACGGGAACCGTTGCCGGGGCATTCTTAATGGGGCTGATTTCGAATGGCAGCAACTTGCTGGGCGTCTCGCCCTTTTGGCAACAAGTCCTGATTGGCGTCGTCATCGTCCTCGCTGTGGCGGGCGACGAGCTGCGCAAGCGGCGGCGCGGCGTAAAGTAAGTTTGGAAGTTTCCGCCGTTTTGGTGCAATCCATGAAACTCCAGAATCTCGAAGACGTCGCAATTATCATTTGCCCGGAGCGCGACAACCTCGCCGTGGTCACGGCCGACTTCATCGAAGACAGAACAGTAGTGGAGCACGGCAGCGGGTCCTTTACGATTTCGGGCCGAATCTTGCGCGGTCAGAGTTTTGCCACGCAAAGAATTCGCAAAGGCCAGGCTTTCATTTCGCTCGGCGACCCCATTGGCCTGGCCTCGCGTACCGTGGCGCCCGGCGATCCTATCGACGAGAAAAACCTCAATGACCGTTTGCCCCGCCTGTCAGTTCGATATCGCGACAATCGTTCGCGAGCCGCACCAGATTCCCAACTTGCCTCGCTGACTTTCGACGGCTTCCTGCGCCCCGACGGAACTGTGGGAACGCGCAATTACGTGGGGATCGTGACTTCCGGCATGTGCTCCTCCACGGAGGCACACGAAATCGCTTCGCGCGCCATGCGCGAGATTTACTCGCGCGAGAAATTTCCCAATGTGGATGGCGTAGTGCCGATTTCCCAGGAGTCGGGCTGCGGAATGCCGGACGGGCGCGCCGTTGATCTGCTCAACCTGCTCCTGGCCGACAGCCTTCGGCACCCCAATCTCGGCTCTGCAATTTACATTGATCTGGGTTGCGGGAAAACCTGCGTGGAATGTTCGGCGCCCATCTTTCAGAATGCCGTGCCGGATTTCAATAAGCGCGTGGTGAATCTGGTCATTCAACTTTCAGGGGGCAGCCGCAGGACAGTTGACCGCGGCCTGGAAATTGTGGAAAAACAACTTCACTTCGCCAACGAGTTCAAGCGTCAACCCGCGCCGATTTCCAAACTCATTGTCGGGACAAAGTGCGGCGGGTCGGACCGCTGGTCGGGCGTGACCGCCAATCCTGCCGTGGGGGTCGCCGCCGACATGTTCGTCAAGGCGGGAGGCGCTGTCTTTCTTCCGGAAATTCCCGAGCTTCAAGGCGCGGCGATGGTGGACCTCGCCCAACGCGCCCGCACGCGTGCGGTGGGCAGGAAATTAATCAACTCCCTGAAGCGCTATGAGAAATATGTGAAGTCGTTCGGCGCAGACTTTCGGGACAACCCTTCGCCCGGCAACATCAAAGGTGGCCTCTACAATATTTATTTGAAGTCGAGCGGTGTGAAAGCGAAGGGCGGGACCTCGATTGTCGAAGATCTGATCGAGTACGGTGAATGGCTGGGCGAGCGCAAAGGCCTGTACGTTCTCTATACGCCGGGTTACGACCAGATTTCCACGCCCGCGCTATTCTTGAGCGGAGCGCAGGTCGCGTTGTTTACCACGGGTCGCGGCACGGGGATTGGGTGCGCCCTGGGACCGGTGATCAAGGTTGGTTCAAATTCACCGCTAGCCCGAATGAACGGCGACATCGACATCGACGCCGGAACCATTTTGGAAAAGAAGGCGAGCATCGACGAGGTTGGCCGAAAAATTTTCCAGGAGACGTTGGATGTTGCATCCGGCCGCAAGCTGACCCGCGCTGAGGAAGCCGGCTACCACACCGAATTCAAAATCTGGGAGTCACTGTGGCCGTCGCTGTGACTAGCTCGTACGTCATGCCTTCCCGCATCCTTCAATCCCTTTCAACTTGAATCCCGAGCTCACGAACTTTCGCTTGCAGACTCTGCCGGTGCATGCCGATGGCCGCCGCGGTTTTGGTGATGTTGCCGCCATTAGCGCGCAGTTGCGCTTTGATGTACGCGATTTCAAATTGTTCTCGTGCCTTCCGGAAATCATTCTCTTTGAGGATGGCCGCGAATAAGGGGTCAAGGGCTTGCCCGCCCGCCGTCCCGGACATTGCGCCGCCCGATGTTGGTAATAACGAATCGGGCGCAAAATCCTGGAGTTGCAGCGTGTCGCCTTGGCTCATGACAATGGCACTCTCCAGAACATTTTTGAGCTGACGCACATTGCCTTTCCATTCTGCGGCGATCAGGCGCTCCATGGCGGCACGCGAGATGGCAATTGACGGGCGCCCGTGCTTGTTCCCCAGCATGCGGCAGAATTCCCCAGCGAGCAGCGGGATGTCTTCCTTGTGGTCTCTGAGGGGAGGCAGTTTCAACAGCACCACGCGCAAGCGGTAGTACAGGTCTTCACGAAAAGACTGCTTGGTAATTTCTGCTGCCAAGTCTTTGTTGGTGGCGCTGAGAATCCTCACGTCCACATCGATGGACGTGGTCCCCCCGAGACGTTCCACCTTCTGGGCTTCCAGAACCCGCAGGAGTTTCGCTTGCGTGGCGAGCGACATATCGCCCACCTCATCGAGGAACAGCGTGCCACCATTGGCCAGCTCGAATTTTCCCTTTTTCAGTGCGGTGGCTCCTGTGAAAGCCCCTTTCTCGTAGCCGAAAAGTTCGCTTTCAATCAAGTGTTCGGGCAATGCTGCACAATTCAGTGCCACGAATGATTTGCTGCCGCGATTCGACCGCTGGTGGATTTCCCGTGCGATGAGCTCCTTCCCTGTTCCGCTTTCACCCTCAATCAGCACCGTGACTTCTGCGGTCGCCACGCGCTCGGCCAGTTCAAAAAGCTGGCGCATGGCGGCGCTCGATCCAATCATGGAACCAAACTGGCCCTCTGAGACGAGTTGGCGCCTCAGGCGCTGATTCTCTTCCGCCAGGTCCAGGTGCTCGAGGGCTTTGGATACGACCAGCCTGAGTTCGTCGACCTCAAAAGGCTTGGGCAAGTAGTCGTATGCCCCGGCCTTCATCGCTTCCACCGCCACCTTCTCCGAGCCATAGGCGGTGATCATGATGACCGCCGGAGAATCCTCTTTGGATTTGAGTTCCTGGAGAAATTCGAGACCCGATTCCTGCGGCATCTCAATATCCAGAAGAAGCAGGTGGGGACTCTCCGCCGCCAGCACGAGGCGCGCGGCGGCGGCGTTTTCAGCTTCGAGGATCTTGTAGCTTTCCTCCAAAGCGCGACGCATCCCGTAACGGGCGGTGGAATCATCGTCTACAACAAGAATGGTTTTGGATTTTTGTTTTTCGATTTTCGATTACCTCCGTTGGGCCGATCTCGCAAAGCTTATTGACCCCATGACTGAACCCGCCTCATCGAGCAGCACGAAAGTGAACCACAAATCGAGCTCCCCCCTGCCCTGCAATGGGGCTCGAACACTCTGCAGCGCCACCAATCTCTTCCGCCCTGCGCGCCACAATCGCAAGACCGAGGCCCGTCCCCCCGGCGCGCGTGGTGAAAAAGGGCTGAAAGATTTTTTCTTTCACATCTCCGGGAATGCCGGGGCCATCGTCTTCCACGATGAGCTCTGCGCCGTTTCTCAAGGAGTGACTATGGGCAAGGCACACTCGAACCGATCCGCCTGACGAGCTTGCTTCCAAGGCGTTGACCACCAGATTGGATACAATATCACTCGCGGCCTCTTCTCCGCCTTCCACCAGCGTGACGCCAGCCTGGGAATCAACCTCCAAACGCACCCCGCGGCGCTCGGCTTCGGGGCGCATCAGAGCGATGACTCGATTGACCACGGCTTTCAGATCGGCCGGCCGGTCCGTATCGCGTGCGGGCTTCGCGTAACGCAGAACCTGGGAAATATTCGAATTCAGACGGTCAATTTCATGGGTGATGAGCTGGCAATCTTTTCTCACACGCTCGGGAAGACTCGAATCCTCTTCCAATAATTGAACCAGAGTTTTCATCGAGCTTAAAGGATTCTTGACGTTGTGGGCAATGCGCGCCGCCATTTCACCCAGAAATGCCATCTTTGCCTTCTCTGCCAATGCCCGCTCCAGCCGGACCTTCTCCGCAATAAGCTCGCAGACCTTGAGAGCGGGCGCCAATTGGTCAGCCAGCAATTGAATCGCACCGAACTGGTCGCCGGAAAGATCGTTGGTCACAGGCATGACTTCAAGGGACCCGACCACTTCAATGCCCCGATGAATCGGAAAGGTCCTGACCTTACTGGGCGCGGCTGTTTGCCGGTTTGACAAATCACCTCTCCCTTGGAGGAGCTCTACTTTTTCCACCTTGAGTTCTGCGGCGGCCCGGTGCCCCACAAATATTTTCAAAGCCCCGAGGTCGCCAGACCGGACGGCAAATGCCTGGATCTCGTCCGCGAGTTTTTGCACGCGTTCAAATTCCGACACAAAAGCGGTGTGGAGTGCGCGGTTAATCCACTTTTTCACTGGTTCGAGCAAAACGACCAGGACAAACAACATTACCGACTCCGTGGCCACGGAGGGGAGAATGTCGTACGCCTCGAGGAGCAGTCCCAGGCGTCGAATCCCCGCCAGATAAATCAGAAGGGCGAAGATCGTCACCAGGGAATAAACCAGATTGCGCTGAACGCGGAGGTCGAGGAAGTTATGGCGGAAGATTGAATAGCCGACCCAAATGCCGGGGATGACCGCAATGAGCATCAATACTGTCGAAATGGCGCCGCCCAAGTCGAGAGCAGGAAGGGGACGAATCAGGTACGCCCAAGCCAATCCCGTCGCCAGAAGCGATTGCAGCGAGGCCAGAGCAAAGTGAAAACGAACCAGAGGCCCGCCTCGGATGAGACGCGCGCTGCGGAAACTGAACATCGTGCCGACCACCAACGCGGCAACCATCCAGCCAACGAGACCCCGCGCCACCGGGCGGATGGCAAGCATCGGATCCAGCTCGAGGTGCCCGAGGAGCATGCCAACGAGCCAGGGCGCTGCGACCCAGGGCAGGTAAAAAACCGCCTTCACGGCCCTCAACGCAAATGTCGAGGGGCGAAATTGCGCGGCGTATTGTTCCTGAACGTCTACGAGCAGTGGTGGGACCAAGATCAGGCCCAGGAACGGAATTAAACGTGAGGCACCCGAGAGGATGTTAGGGCCAACTCCAAAGTGCAGGCCCACATTGAGGGCGAGAAGATTTCCGGAGTTCCACATGAACAGCGCCGCCATCAGTGCAAAGATGACCCACTCGAGCCGGCGGAGCCGTCGCTGCCCGAGGACGAGCACCATGAGAAAGAGGTGAACCAACGCCCCAAAGGTGTAAACAATCAGTTTGCCAGCTACCAGAGGCGAGAAATTAAAAGCAACTTCCACGCATCCACCTCAGCTCCCAATCCGGGAGCATCGAACGATAGACGAAAGGCAGCGGGGTCTTTCCAGGGTTAATCTTATGCGAGTATGAACAAACTCTCAAATGGATTGAGTTTGTGGTCGATGTTTTCAAGTTGTCGTAAGCCGATCATAGTTACAGTCCGAATCTTCCCCACGAGCGTTACGAGCTCTTGGACCAATGGGGACAGAGATATCCAAACATTTATGATGGGCTGTCGGCTTTGACATAGGTCTTCCGTTTTGGACTGCGGCTGTGAGAGAATATTCGAGTTTGCTTAGGCCCGCATTTATTTCCAACACGGCGACGTTGGGCGAGGCACGCGCGCCGGGCGGCACCCGGCATCTGAACCATTGATGGAAAACGACTCCCCGACAAAGCCTTCCGGCAAGATTCCCGCAGCCACCATTCCGAGAGTGCTCGTGGCGACGACGGCCATGCTCACTTTTATCTCCTCTTGGCAAGCAGCCGCCATTGTCCTGAATGATCTGGCGTCTTCGGCCTTCTACGCCGGAGGCATTGCGGAGCATGCCATTGGTCCCTCGGCCCCGTGGTTCATCATGGCCGTGATGCTGTTTGCCTACGCAGTTTCTCAGATGTACGTGGAAAGCTGCAGCATGTTCGTGCGCGGCGGCGTCTACCGCGTGGTGAAGGAAGCCATGGGCGGGACGTTGGCCAAATTCTCCGTCTCCGCTCTGATGTTTGACTATATCCTCACCGGCCCCATCAGCGGAGTTTCCGCCGGCCAATATCTCGCCGGATTCATCAACGAAGTGTTCAGCTACGTGCACGTGGGCTACGCGGTGTCCACCAACTTCATCGCCGCGGTCTTCGCCATCGCGGTTACTCTTTATTTCTGGTGGGAAAATACCAAAGGCATCGAGGAATCCAGCGAAAAAGCCGTGCGTATAATGCAATTCACTACGGTCATGGTGGTACTCATGATTGGCTGGTGCGGCTACACCCTGTGGGTCCGCGGAGGCCATTTGCCGCCCTGGCCGCGCCCCGCCAATCTCCAATTCTCAAATGAGGCAGAGGGATGGTTGCAGTCCAGCCACCTTCCCGAATTGGTTGGCATCGTCGGAATCCTGGTAGCCTTTGGGCATTCGGTGCTGGCCATGAGCGGGCTCGAGACGCTGGCCCAGGTTTATCGGGAAATTGAGCATCCCAAATTACCCAACCTCAAGAAAACGGCTTTCGTAATTTTCATTTACAGCCTCCTTTTCACCTCGCTCGTTTCTTTCTTTGCCTTCATGGTGATTCCCGACCAGAGCGTGCGGCTTGGGTTTAAGGACAATTTAATCGCAGGGCTGGCCATGAATGTGGTCGGGCCGCTGCCTGCCCGCCTGGCTTTCCATGCCTTCGTGGTGGTGGTGGGCATCATGATTCTCTCCGGCGCCGTCAACACTGCTATCGTCGGCTCAAACGGTGTTCTCAACCGTGTATCCGAGGACGGTGTGTTGGCTGACTGGTTCCGTATCCCCCACCCACGCTTCGGGACCTCACACCGGATCATTAACCTCGTAGTGGGGCTTCAAATCCTTACCATTTTGCTTAGCCGCGGCAATGTCATTCTCCTGGGAGAAGCCTACGCGTTTGGCGTGATCTGGAGTTTCGCCACGAAGGGGCTGGCCGTTCTTATACTGCGGTTCACCGAGCCGGGGCCACGCGATTTCCGTGTTCCCTTAAACCTTCCCCTCGATCACACGGAGATTCCGCTCGGTTTGGGATTGATCACCTTGACCCTGTTCGCCACGGCCTTTGTCAATCTTTTTACCAAGCAGATCGCCACGGTTTCGGGCGTGGCCTTTACTATCGTGTTCTTTGTGATGTTTTCAATCTCGGAAAGGATCGGTGCCAAGCGGCGGGTCGGTCCCCATGAAGAGTTGGACCAGTTCAATTTGGAACCGGGCAAGGAGATTACGCCCGAAACCGTGGGCGTGCGACCGGGGAACGTCGCCGTGATGGTCCGCGATTACAATACCCTCTATCACCTGGCCAAAGTCCTCGAACGCGTGGACACCGAAAAGCAGGATGTCGTGGTACTTCACATCCGCCTGCTCCTCCGAGCTGGGTCCGGAGAGCACAGTGTGGTTCCTGACCAGTTATTTAGCGCCAACGAGCAGTTACTTTTCAGCAAGGCCTTAGCCCTTGCTGAAAAAAACGGCAAGACAATCCGGCTGGTCGTCGTTGCAGCCAATGAGATTTGGGACGGCATATTGCGCACCGCCCAGAGCCTTCGCGCTTCCACGCTGGTACTCGGGCTTTCGCCAAAGATGCCGGTAACTGAGGAGGCGCGCCTTGCCGGGGACGCCTGGGAACGACTCTGGGAACCGAAACCCCAGTTGACGCTCGAAATATATACGCCCGGGGGCCAGGAATTGATTTTCTACCTGGGCCCCCATTCACCCCGCTTGACCCCAAAAGAAATCGACCTTTTGCATAGCATTTGGTTGGAATTCAGCAACGTATTGGGCCCCGAGGAGTTGCACCACCACGATGTTGTGCACTTCGCGCTCGACGAACTAAAGCGCGAAATCGATGAAGGCAGAGGGGACCATACCGAAGTTCTCACCCGGCTCCGCCAACACCTTCAAGAGATCAAGGATCGCCGCGAGCCCCACCTCTAATAGGAACAAACTCAACTTCCAAAGCTCAAGAAACACGGTTGCAAAGCCTTGTATTTTGCGGGACTTCCCTTTTTTCGGCGCAACTTATGGATTCCTTATCAAATCTTTATACTTTCTTTATGCGTCTCAGCCTAGCCTGTAAATAGGAGCAAATTAATTCCAGACACTGGGAGTGATGACAAAAGTACGGCTCCAGGTACCTGACGATCGGTGCATCCCTTCCGAACCGGTTGGCCCGTGCCATGAGGGCTGGCGGCCAGAGCTCAACATCATCTATACCTCTCCACGTGGTACTTTGGCTGCGCTCAGGGCCGCACAGCACTTGGCGCGCGACTTGGAAGCGCACACGCTACTCTTAGTTCCTCAAGTGGTGCCGCTGCAATTTCCGCTCTCGAGCCCGCCTGTTTCTGTTGCGTTCACCGAACAACGCGCCTACGAAATGGTCAAGGAAAGCCAGTACGATGGCGACATCCAAATTCAAGTATTTCTCTGCGGGGATAAGCGGAAATGCCTGCTCAGTGTCCTAAAGCCGCAGTCTCTGGTGCTCATCGGTGGGAAGAAACGATTGTGGCCCGCCCCGGAACAGAAACTGGCAGAGGTCCTTAGGGCGAACGGCCACCGGGTGATTTTCATAAACGGAGAATAGATAAAACATAAAGTGGGAAAAATTCTCTCTCAAAAACCTGAGCCGACAGTGGCTAAAACCATGCCTCGTGTCCTGCTGGCCACGACTGCGCTGCTCTCGTTTATTTCCTTTTGGCGGGCCGCGGCCGTCGTCCTCAACGACATGGGCTCGTCGGCGTTTTACGCGGGCGCCATTGCTGAACACTTTGTAGGTAAAACAGCCCCCTGGTTCATTCTGGCGATTATGATCATCGCCTACGCGGTCCGGGCGCTTTACATCGAGAGCTGCAGCATGTTCGTGCGCGGTGGCGTTTACCGCGTGGTGAAGGAAGCGATGGGCTCCACCCTCGCCAAATTCTCGGTCTCGGCTCTCATGTTCGATTACATCCTCACCGGCCCCATCAGCGGGGTTTCTGCTGGACTCTATTTGGTCGGTTTGTTGAACGAACTTCTGCAATATATACATTCCAGCCTGGTGCTGCCCACCAACCAGACGGCCGCGTTCTTTGCTGTTATCGTAACCCTTTACTTCTGGTGGGAAAATATCAAAGGCATTCCGGAATCAAGCGAAAAAGCCCTGCGCATCATGTACGTAACCACCGTGATGGTAGTGGCGATGATCGCGTGGTGCGCCTACACACTTTGGGTGCGCGGGGCGCACGTTCCGCCCTTGCCATCACTCTCCAACCTGACCTACTCGAAAGACGCGCTCGGCTGGCTCAGTCGCACGCAATTACCTTACACGGTGGGACTGATTGGGATTCTCATCGGACTCGGCCATTCGGTTTTGGCAATGAGCGGAGAAGAAACGCTCGCCCAGGTTTACCGCGAAGTCCAACACCCGAAATTAAGAAACTTGGAAAAAGCGGGCTTCGTGATTTTTGTGTACAGCTTGATCTTCACTGCCGGCGTGGCATTCTTCGCCGTCATGATTGTTCCGGACTCTGTGCGGCAGAACTTCTCCGACAATCCTATCGGCGGCCTCGCCATGTATCTTGTCGGGCCGCTTTCCCTCCGGCTGCTCTTTCGCGGGTTCGTGGTGGTGGTTGGTACACTCATGCTGGCCGGAGCTGTGAACACAGCGATCGTGGGGTCGAACGGCGTTCTGAACCGTGTCTCTGAGGACGGAATTCTTCCCAGTTGGTTCCGCCGCCCACACAAGCGATTCGGAACGTCGCACCGAATCTTGAATATGGTGGTGGGTCTGCAGATCCTTACCATCATCCTTAGCGGCGGCAACATTTTCCTCCTGGGCGAGGCCTATGCCTTCGGCGTGATGTGGAGCTTTGCCATGAAGTCGCTGGCGGTGTTGGTTCTGCGCTTCACGCAGCCCGGTCCGCGTGATTTCCGCGTCCCGCTCAATTTGCGCATCGGCAAACAAGAAATTCCCATCGGTCTCGGGCTAATCACATTGACGCTGGTTGCGCTTTGCACCATCAATCTTTTCACCAAGCAGGTGGCCACCCTTTCCGGCGTGGCTTTTACCATCGTCTTTTTCGGCGTATTCACTCTTTCGGAAAAGCTTTCACTGAAGCGAGGACAGGTCCACTCGGATTTGGACCATTTCAATCTCGAACCAGGCGAAGACTTGGCGCCGGCGGCGCTTGGTGTGCGGACGGGAAACATTCTCGTTATGTTACGCGACTACAACACCCTCTATAATCTGATTGCGGTGCTGGACCGTGTCGATACGAAAAAGCACGATGTGGTGGTGCTCCACATGCGTATGCTGGCGCGCGCCGGTTCCGGCGAGCACGACCTTGAGCCCGACCAACTTTTTGGTGTAAAGGAACAGACTCTATTCACTCGTGCCCTGAGTCTGGCGGAGAAAAAGGGCAAGACCATCCATCTTGCAGTCGCGCCCGCGACGGAGAAGTGGGACGGCATTCTGCGCGCCGCCCAGAGTATGCAATCTTCAACGGTTGTGCTGGGCGTTTCACCCTCCCGCTCCGTAGCGGAAGAAGCGCGCATCGCCGGCCTGGCTTGGGAATTACTGGATGCTCCCCGGCCGAGCCTGACGCTGGAAATTTACTCTCCCAATGGAAGGGAATTTGTCGGCTACCTTGGGCCGCACGCACCGGACCTCACTCCGAAGGAAGTCGATCTGCTACACGGAATCTGGCTCGACCTGAGCAACGAGGTCGCGCCCGAAGAGCTCCACCATCATGACGTTGTCCACTTTTCACTCGACGAATTGAAACGGCTGACCCAGGATAGCAATGGCACCCGGAAGGAGGCTGTCGCCAGACTTCGGCAACACCTTCAGGAAATCAAGGACCGCCGCGAACCACACCTTTAAAGAAATTAGGAATTATGAATTAAGAACAATTGCAATCTGGACCATCAGTCCGTGCGGTTGCGGCAAGCAATTCATGATTCTTAATTTCTTAAGCCTGCTTTTCATCTTTGGGCCTGAAGACCTGGGTCAGAGTAATTCCCACGCAAACCAGCAGAATTCCAGTGAGGATGAGCCAATTGAGATGCTCGTGAAGGAAGAAATGCGCGAATAGCGCCGCGACCAGAGGATTGACCGAGGTGAATGCGTAGACGCGGGCAACGGCCATCAAACGCAGGGCGGTAAAGAGGCAATAAATCGCGATGATGCCTGAAAGTACTCCGCTGGCGAGGAGTGTGAGCAAATTCTGAGCCGCCGTGGATAGAATCAGGCCAGTCTTGCCCATAATGGCGAGGCCCACCAATGCGACGCACTCGCTGGCGAGGAACTGCAACAAGATCGCCGTTGACTGATGTGCGCCTCGCAGTTGAGCGTCGCGCCACAAGACGCCGGAAATTCCGTAAGTGAGTGCGGCGAATAGGGCAAGAGGAATGGCCCAATACCAAAATGGTGAAGCGGGCTGCCCTCGCATTTGCCCCCACGAAATAAATCCCAATCCCACTCCGAGCAGCCCGATTCCGCCCAGCGCCACAACGTGAATCCTTTCGCCCAGGAAGAACCACGCGATGAGGGTTCCCCAAATGGCATAAGTTTGCAGCATGGGGACAGTAACGACCACACCCCCCAATTGCATTGCGAAATAGTAGGCAAAAAGGCCGATTGTCGAAATTATTCCTGCAAGGATAAGGGAAGAAACTGCGCGATTGCCGATATATTGCGCCGAGCGCTGCTGGAGCTGCCCCAGCGTGCGGTTCTTCCAGACAAGGACAATGCCCAGCACGAGGCTCGGCAGCCCGCGCAATAACGGTCCCACGATGGGGTCGATGTTCTTCACTGCCAGCCGGTCCAGGATTTCGGCCGACGCATAGCCCATCAAAGCCACCATCGCCCATGGCTCGCCGCGTCGCGGAGCGTTTTTGGTTTGAGTCGTCTCCATCCATTTCACTTTCCGGCCAAATTCTGCAGGGTCGGGCACGCCGCGCTGAAATTCGCGCAAAAATCAGGCCGAACAATTATGCATGAATCAGATAATTTGTTTACAAACTCTTTGCAACGCCGGGCTTGAGCGCTCAGCAACCCAGTGCTAGACTTATAGAGTCCGAATAGGACGACCTTCGGGGCAGGGTGAGGGGAGCGCAATGATGTGGCTTCCCAATTCCCGATCGGCGGTACAGCCCGCGAGAGGCCTGAAATTGGCGATTTACGATTGTAGATTGATGACTGAAAAACGGCATGATGTTTTTTCCTGATCGTCAATCGAAGATCTACATTCGGCAATTGCTTGCCTCAGGATTCGGTGAAACTCCGGAGCCGACGGTATAGTCCGGATGGTAGAAGGTCAAGGGTCATTGGATCTGTTGATGCGGTGCGCACCCGTCTGTCGCGAGGGCGTGCACTGCTTCGCTCGATTTCAAGCCTTGATCTATTCCTCCTTCCGCTGCCCCGCTGAGGGGTGGCACCTTTGCTATATCTACGATTTAAGCTTAGAACTCCAAATCTCTGCCTGTTTGCCGCGGCAATAATGCTGGTGTTGATTCCGGCCGTGAGCCGCGCCCAAAACTGGACCAGCAGTCTTGAAGGAGTGGTCCTGGATCCCACGGGCTCGCCCATTCCCGGGGCTGCGGTGGGATTGAGGAATCCTGCCACGGGTTTGACGCGCCACACCCTCACGAACAATTCCGGTATGTACAGTTTCCCCCTTCTTCCCGTCGGAGTTTACGAACTCGAACTCCTCAAGCCTGGATTCGCCCCCAGGATCTTGAGCGGGTTAATGCTCGAGGTTGCCAAGACATTGCGCATCGACGTCACCCTTGACCTTGCCCACCCACAAACATCCCTTCGTGTGGGTTCGCAAGCTCCGCTGGTGGAAACCGCTTCGCCGGCCCTTGGAGATGAAATAGACAACCGGCGCGTCAGCCTGCTTCCGCTAAACGGCCGCCAGTTTTCCCAGTTGGCGCTTCTTGCGGCGGGTGCGGCGCCACCCTATCCGAACGGGGCCACGCAACAATTCAACACGGCTGCCCAGGGAATAGGATTCTCTGTAAATGGCCAGCGCTCGGAGCGCAACAACTTTACTCTCGACGGTGTCACACTCATGGAGCCGTTTGCCTACAGCCTTGCCGTCAATCCCTCCATCGATGCCATCCGCGAGTTCCGCGTAGTCGAGGATTCTTACTCGGCGGAGCAAGGAGTAACATCCGGCGCCCAGGTGAACATCGCTTCGCGCTCCGGGACGAATCGCTTTTCGGGAACTGCCTACGAATTCCTGCGCAACAGCGCAATGGATGCGAAGAATTTCTTTGACGATCCTTCGCGCGCCATCCCGCCGTACCGGCAAAATCAATTTGGCGCGAGCCTGGGTGGGCCGTTGCGCCGCGACCGGACTTTTTTCTTTGCCAACTACGAGGGGTTGCGCGTCCATCAAAGCGTGACCAATACCACCCTTCTGCCCTCGGAGGCTTTGCGGCAAGGCGATTTCAGCGGAATCAATCCCCTCACCGGCCAGACCTTCCCCGCGATCATCGACCCTGAAACTGGACAGCCATTCTCGGGCAATCAAATTCCCGAGCAACGGATTGATCCACTTTCGCTTGCCGTTCTCGCCCGACTGCCGATGCCCGATCTCCCCAAAGCCGCGCCGGGCGCCAATAACAATATTAACGTGGGCTTGAGAAACGTGGTCACGGACCAATTTATGCTGCGCCTCGATCATCAATGGAACGCGCGCCAGCAGGTCTTTGCCCGAGCGTTGTTTTTCAACAGCAGGCAACTATTCCCTTTCGTACCCAATACCTTTGCCCAAAATCCCTCCGCGCCGCCCGGCTTCGGTACCAACAAAAACGATACGGGGAGAAATTTTGCTCTGGGGCTGACCTCTCTGGTGCGCCCGTCGGTGGTGAATGACTTCCGCCTGGCTTACGCTTACTACCTGGGCAGCAAGGAAGCTCAGAACATCGACAGCGGGTTTCTCCAATCTCTTGGGATTGCGCGGGCCCCGGGAACCACGAATCTGGGCATTCCGGCGATCAACGTGCCCGGATATGCGGATATGGGCGACAGCGATATTTTTCAGCCCCAAATCCGCAAGGACAACACCTTTCAGGTTTCCGACAATCTGGCGTGGGTGCGTGGCCGCCACACGTTCAAAATGGGCGCCGATTTCCGGCCGATGCGTCTTTTCTATCGCGTGGAAGATTTCGGCCAGGGCGTATTCTCTTTCAGCGATGGGTTTGGATCAGTATCGGGCACTGCTTTTTCGGATTTCCTTTTGGGGCGGCCCTTCCTGTCTTTTGCGCAAGCGGGCAACTCCGGCGGGAACAGCCGCTTGAATTATTTTGGCGCTTACATCTCAGATGAATATCGCGCCACACCTCGCCTCACTCTTACCTACGGCCTGCGCGAGGAATTCTATAGTCCTGTAACCAATTCCGACGGGCGCGCGTCCATCCTCGACCCATCAAACGCCAATCGTTACATTGTGCTGAACGACCATGGCCAGGCTCAAGGCATCATTGCGGACCCTTTGACCCAGAAATTGCAGCAGAATTTCGGGCTGCAATTCACCACCTCGAATCAGGCGGGGCTCCCTGCCTCGCTCATACGGCCGGATTATGCAGGCTGGGCGCCGCGCGTGGGATTTGCTTACGATCTTACGGGTCACGGAAAAAGTTCATTGCGCGGGGGAGTGGGAGTTTTTAATTCCCTAGGTGAACTTGACTACATCGCGGAAACACGGTTGAGCGCGCCCATCACGGAATTCCTGTTCGGTCTCGATCTTTGCCGCTTCTTCGGTCCGGGCGCTTGTGGCCAATCGTTTGCTCCGCCGCCGCTCACCTACGCCCTGGCCTACCAGTTGGGCAACGCGCCACCCGACGCTATTTCATCGCCCCCGAACATTCGCAATGGGTACGTCTACGAGTGGAGCCTTTCAGTAGACCGTGAGCTCTTGCCCTCGACCATTCTTTCCGTTAGCTACACAGGTTCGGACGGCCACAAACTTCCCCGCCGCGCGCTGCAAAATCAGGGCGTGCCCAACCAGCCCGGCGTGCGTCTCGGCTATCACCCACAGCCGGGCTCCAACCAATTTGTCCGAGCCACCGACGTCAATTCGAATTACAACGCTTTGATCCTGCGTCTGGAGCGGCGATTCGCGCGAGGCGTTTCATTTGTGGCGGGATATACCTACGGGAAATCGATCGACGACGCTTCCGGACTTCAAGGCACGGACCAGCCACAAGACAACTACTATCTGCGTGCTGAACGCGGGCTTTCCGATTTTGATGTGCACCAGCGATTCGTCCTGTCGAACACATGGGAGATACCCCTGGGCGATGGACGCCGCTGGTTGACCTCCGGGCCGGGCGCGGCGGTCCTGGGGGGTTGGCAGCTTTCCAGCATCCTGACGCTGCAGTCCGGCCAGCCGCTGACTGCGATTCTCTCCACGGCATTGAGTGGCACGCAATCGAATGGGACGGATCGACCAGACCTGATCGCAAACCCCGGCCTTCCGGCAGGCCAGCGCGACCCCGTCCGGTGGTTTAACACGGCAGCCTTCCAACCTCCGCCAGTTTACTTTGACGCTCGGGGAGCCTTCAGCACTCCGGGAAATGAAGGGCGCAACGTGATCACCGGGCCGGGCCTCTTCGATACGGACGTTAGCCTGGAGCGGCACGCGCGGCTCAAATTCCTTGGTGAGAGCACCAACCTTGTTCTGCGCGCCGACTTTTTCAACCTGACGAATCACCCCAATTTTGACCGCCCGGGCCTGATCGTCGGAACCTCAAATTTCGGCCGGATCAGTTCCGCCGAGAATTCCCGCCAGATTCAAATTGCATTGCGACTGAATTGGTAAGGGACGCCCATTCAGAAACGGTCAGACAAACCAACATGCTCCAAATCATTTCTCAATGTCAATTCTTCACTCACGCAAATCGTCAGTTCGACTTACAATGCTCCTCTATGTGAACGATCATTTGTTTGAGTTACTAAAGACAAAAGCAATTATCTCAAACGCGTTCCTGGCAACACCGATCGATGAGCATAAATCCCTGGCGCGGGCTGGGCGCATTGCCCAGAGAAATCTGGATGTTGTTTTGCGCGACCATCATCAATCGCGCGGGAACGATGGCCCTTCCCTTCCTCGTGTTGTACCTCACCCAGCACATGGGATTCTCTGCTTCGCGTGCCGGCATGGCGATGGCGGCTTATGGCGCGGGGGCATTGATCTCAATGCCCACTGCGGGAAGGCTTTCTGACTCCGTCGGCCCACGGCGAATCTTCGAGTGGACTCTTCTACTCTCCGGCACTTTCCTGCTGGCGCTTCCTTGGGTCCATAGTTTTGGCGGGATGCTGGCCGCTACTTTCATTTGGGCCGTTCTTGGGGAGGGCAACCGGCCGGCGAGCATGTCCATCGTTACGGAATTGGTTGGACCTGAACAACGCAAGTCGGCGTTTGCGGTGATTCGCCTGGCGGCTAACGTGGGGATGACGGTTGGTCCGGCGGTGGGTGGTCTGCTTGCTGCCTACTCTTACCCAACTATTTTTCGAGTTGACGGCGCTACCTCCATCCTCGCGGCAATTTTCCTGATGCTTGTTCCTTGGCGGACCCTGCGCGACTCTGCCAAGAATCACGGTGCACCTCGGGAGACCCCTCGGTCTCTCGAGGATTCGGAGGAAGCTGATTTGGAGGTGCTGCCACCTTCCTATCCCATTCGGTCTGCTCTACCCCACCCCGATCGCCGGCTCGCGCTCTTCCTGCTTGCACAGATTCCGGTGATGATGGTGTTCTTTCAATTCTCCACTGGGATGCCACTCTTCATGACTCACAACTTGCACCTGTCGGCCACAGTCTATGGGCTGCTTCTCCCCATCAACACCCTGCTGATTATTTTTCTTGAGGTGCCTCTCAACATCGCCATGGAGCGTTGGCCACACCGGCGCGCGCTTCCCCTGGGGGCATTCTTGTGCGGAGCGGGATTTGGCGCGCTCATTTTCGCGAGTGATGCTTTGAGCGTCGGCGTGACGATTGTGATCTGGACATTTGGCGAAATGATTTTGTTTCCGGCTGCATCGGCCTACGTGGCCGAGATCGCTCCCGCGGACCGTCGTGGCGCTTACATGGGGCTGTTTACCATGAGCGTCAGCCTGGCATTCGTCGCCGGCCCGTGGCTGGGTGCTGCAGTCCTTGCACACTTCGGGCCGACAACCCTGTGGACGGGCGCGTTCTTTGGGGGATGTCTGTCTGCAGTGCTAATGGTGGGGGTGGAGCCGAAGGGGCAAACTCGAGCCGAGATTAATTAGCCTCCCCTGCGCTTTTGCATTTCAACATATTTTCGCAATGTCCAGTCAGTCTCTGGTTTCCTCTTTATAAGTCTTGTCCCCAAGTATCATCACCGAACTTGCAAGATGCCCGCCCAAAGCGGGTCGGAACCGCTGACCACTGACAACTGACTACTGACAACGGCTTACTTAAGTCCTAAACTCGCCCAAATGGCGTCCACTCTTTTTCTGGTTTCCTCATCCATCACAATTTCATCAGGCCAGGGGCGCGCAAAACCTTCGGTGGACCATTTGTGGGTGGCGTCGATGCCCATCTTCGAGCCGAAATTGGGCAGGCGGGAGGCGTGCTCGAGTTGGTCCACAGGCCCGAGGGTGAACTGAATATCGCGCTCGGGGTCAATGTGGTTTAGCGCTTTCCAGGCGACTTCGCGAAGGTTGTGAACGTCCACGTCGTGGTCGACCACCACAATGCACTTGGTGAACATGGCGCCGGGCAATCCCCAGATGGCGTTCATCACCTTGCGCGCGTGGCCGGGATAGCTTTTGCGAATGGCCACAATCATCAGGTTATGGAAGATGCCTTCCGCGGGCATGTGCATGTCCACTACCTCGGGCATCTGTTTGCGCATTAGTGGGAGAAAGATGCGCTCGATGGCGTGGCCAATCCAGTAGTCTTCCATGGGCGGTGCGCCCACAATCGTGGAAACATAAACAGGATCGCGGCGGCGGGTGATGCAGGTGATGTGAAACGCGGGAAATTTATCTTCCAGCGAGTAATAGCCCGTATGGTCGCCGAATGGCCCTTCGGTACGAATGTCGTCGAGGTCCACGTAGCCTTCGAGAGCAATCTCGGCGTTGGCGGGAACTTCCAGGTCGACGGTTTCACACTTCACCAATTCAACCGCCTCCTGGCGCAGGAATCCCGCGAAAAGGAATTCGTCCAAATCTTCCGGCAAGGGCAGGATGCCCGCGAGCATCGTAGCAGGGTCGGAACCCAGCGCCACGGCCACGTCCATGCGTCTGCCTTTGCCTTGTCGGTCGAGCCAGCGAAAATGCTCGGCGCCGCCTTTGTGGATTTGCCAATGCATGCCTGTCGTGCGTTCGTCAAATATCTGCATGCGGTAGCAGCCCACATTGCGCCGGCCATTCTTCGGGCTGCGGGTGATCACCATGGGAAAAGTAATGAACCGGCCGCCGTCCTGTGGCCAACACTTCATGATGGGAAACGTGTCAAGCGAAATGTTGTCGCGCTCGATGACCTCTTTGACTGGGCCTGTTTTGACGGTCTTGGGAAAGAACGAACCCATTTCAGCGAGCTTGGGCAGCATTTTCAGTTTGTCGAACATTCCTTCCGGCGGCTTCATTTCCAGCAGTTCTTCGATGCGGCGAGCCACGTCCTCCAATGAGGCGACTTCGAGTGCCAGTTCTATTCGCTTTTTTGAGCCCAGGGCATTAATCAAAACAGGCATGGGGTAAGCAACGCCGTCCTTCGCGGAGCGTGGCTTTTGGAACAAGAGCGCGGGGCCCCCCGCCTTGGATACGCGGTCCGTGATTTCAGTGATTTCGAGATCGACGTCGACTTCCGCGTCGATCCGTTTCAGTTCGCGCTCGCGTTCGAGCCGACTGATGAAGTCGCGCAGATCTTTATAGGCCATAAGTGGAGTTCTCAGTTTACAGTCATCAGTTCGCGGGTCCAGTGGCATCTGTTGACCACCAGATTGAAAGCCTCAACTGTCAACTGTGGACTGTCTACTGTCAACTGCTTTTGCAGCATTACAGAATGTGGCAGGCAAATCAAGACCAGTCGAACCCAGCAAATTCGCCTGATTGACTTTTATTCCAGATAACCGGATACTGTCGCCTTGGGTTCCTCTAACACGGGCTGAAGACTTTAGACCTTATCAGGCGTCGGGTTGAAGCAGACCCCTCATGGCCACGCATCATGCGGCTGATCCAATGGGTAGCTCCGGCCAAATCACGAACACGCTTGTGCGCCGTGCGGGCCCTTGGCCCGCCGCTTTGGCGCTCTTCATAGCGCTGACACCATCGGCTGGGGCCATCCAGCAAAGCTCATCTCCACCCAAGTCCGATCAATCTGAAATCACCACTCACGAAGCTGAACCCACCTTCACTCTAAAATCGGAACGCAACCTGGTGCTGGTCCGCGTGATCGTACGCGACGCCAAGGGCAACCCGCAGGGCAATCTCAAGAAGGAAGACTTTCGCTTGTTGGACAAGGGCAAACCGCAAACGATCACCCATTTCACCTTGGAAACCCCTCGCAACGCGGGCACTCAGGCTGGCGGAGGAAGTCTGGAGCCCACCGGGGGCACATCCGCCCGGGGCCCGGAAGATGCGGGGATTACACCGCACCGCTTCCTGGCCATGTTTTTCGATGACGTTCACCTGGAGATCAGTGATTTGATGCGAGTGCAACAGGCAGCCACCCGGTACGTAACTCATGCCGTCTTGCCGGGTGACCGCATTGGTGTTTTCACTTCCTCCGGACAAAACCAGGTGGATTTCACTGACGATCTGGAGAAGGTCGGTCAATCTATTTCACATATTCTGCCCCGCCCCGTCACAAGAGGCCCTGAAGGCGGCTGCCCGCAGGTTTTTGACTATCAGGCCTTTATGATAGTCGAACAGCGGGACCAATTCGCCATGCAAATCGCAGAGGAGGAGTACTACCACTGCAACTGCGAGCAGCTTGAGGGCATTCGGGACTTAGCGGCACAGTGCCGAAACCAAGCCTCCGTCCGGGTTGAGCAATCAGCGATGGAGGTCTTTAGCACCTACGAGACCAACACCCAAGCCTCCTTGCGCAGCCTGGAACAGGCCACGCGGCACCTCGCCACATTCCCCGGCCAAAGAATCATGGTCCTGGTTTCGCCCGGCTTTCTTACTCGCGCCTTTGAGGTCCAAGTCGACCAGATTGTGGACCGCGCTCTCCGGGCCAACATTACAATTAACACGCTGGACTCCAAGGGTCTCTATGCTCCCCTTCCGGGGGGCGATGATATATCAGACAGACCGATTATTACGCCGAGACGCCCTGACCTGGTCGGTCACAAAGAACAGTACCGCCTCGACAGGATTGCCGTGGCAGATGAGCCTCTTATCGCCCTGGCGGCCGATACGGGGGGTATTTTTTTCCACAACAACAATGATCTAGGCGAGGGTTTCAGCAGGGCGGGCGCGCTCCCGGACGTGTATTATACGCTCGGCTTCTCGCCGACCAATATGAAGGAAGACGGTCAATTTCATTCTCTCAAAGTCAGCCTGGCACGCACCGAGCACCTGGACATCCAGGCGCGCCGTGGATACTTCGCCCCTTCCGGCAATGCGGACCCAGTCGCGAAAGCTAAAGATGAAATTGAGGAAGCTGTCTTCTCCCAGGATGACTTGAACGAACTGCCCATTGAAGTACACACACAATTTTTCCGGGTGGACGATTCGAGCGCCAGATTGTCCGTGCTCACTCACTTGGACCTGCGCACAGTCCATTTCCGGAAACAAGAAGGGCGCAACTTGGATAACCTGACTCTTGTGACAGTTCTTTTTGACCGGGATGGGAAATTCGTGAAGGGCATGGAAAAAACGCTGGAAATGCGTTTGAAGGATTCCAGCTTGGAGCAGCTTGGCCGTCTCGGCATCACCATGAAAACCAGCTTCGATGTTAAACCCGGCGCTTACGTCATCCGCCAAGTTGTGAGGGATGCTGAAGGTGCCCAACTCTCCGGGCTCAGCCGTCCCATCGAGATTCGCTAGCCAACCCTCGATTGACTTTCGCCTTGGCCCGCTGGATACTACCAGCAATGGAGTCAATGGAATGGTGGTACGCGCGGCTGAATTTCTCAGTCCTGGGTCTGAAGTCAGCCGCGATTATTAATATCCACGGAAGGTGACATATGCGACATCGCCAGATCTCATTCATATTTTTATTCGTGGTAATGGCCGTCGGTTGGCTCGGTGTCGAGTCTGTGCAGGCTCCGGCGATTCCGCGGACCGGGCAGCAAGCGGAGAGCCAGGCGAATCCCACCCCGGCCGATGTCCTCAAGTCGCAGTCCAATCTGGTGATGGTGGACGCCATCGTCACCGATAAAAAAGGGAACTACATTCGCGACCTCGAGGCCAAGGATTTCAAGCTTTCCGAGGATAATAAAGAGCAGACCATCACCAACTTCTCTAAAGGCTCTGAAGGAGGCGCGCCGGGTGGCCCGGCCCAGAAGCATTATATGGTCCTTTTTTTTGACAACTCGACCATGAACCTGTCCGACCAGGCTTACGCCCGGCAGGCAGCGGGCAAATTCATCGAGAAGGACGCATCGAAGGACCGCTTGATGGCCATTGTCGATTTTGGAGGCTCGCTTCATATCGCCCAAAACTTTACCAGCAACGTAGACCGTTTAAAGAAGGTAGTCAGCAACGTCAAATTCTCGGCAGTGGATCCCAACGACACCGATGTCACTCAAGTCGCTTCGATCGGAAGTCCTACTCTACCCACTGCTATGGCTGACTTCGGTGCGCGCAGCATGTTGCTGGCCCTCCGCAGTTTGGCTAAGAACTTGCAGGGCGTCCCGGGGCGAAAGTCGGTGATTCTTTTCTCTTCGGGGTTTCCATTGGACGCCCAATATATGGCGGAGCTTCAAGCAACTTTGGATGCCTGCAATAAAGCCAATGTAGCTGTCTATTCCCTGGATGTTCGAGGGTTGATGGCGCCTGCGACCTCGAGTCCGTCGACCACGAATCCCATGTCACAACCTTTCTCTGGCGGATGTCCGCAACTAATGCCCGGAGCGGGACTGAGCGGACCGCTTTACCCACACCAAAACGGCGAACTCGCCTACCTGCTCTTCCCACTTGATCCATGGCCGCAGCGCCCGGTCGGCGGGGGTGGTGGTGGAGCCGGGGGCGGTACCGGCGGAGGTGGAGGTGGAGCCGGGGGCGGTGCCGGCGGCGGGGGTGCCCGTGGGGGAGGTGGAGGGGGTGCTGGAGGAACCGGAGGAACCGGCGGCGGGACTGGCGGAGGCCGCGGTGGAACAGGCGGTGGCGGTACTGGCGGCGGTGCAGGAGGTGGGCGTGGCGGAACAGGAAGTGGAGGAACCGGCGCCGGTGGAAAGGGCGGCGGGACAACCGGTGGTGGTACGCGCGGTGTGGGAGGCGGTGGTATCAGCCCGGCCAATCGCTTCGGGAACAATCCCATGAACCAACCCTGCATGCTTCTTCCTCAATTCCCAACCAGCGTGGCGACCAATCAGAACGTGCTGTATGCACTCGCCCATGGCACGGGTGGATTCCCCATTTTCAATACCAACGATCTGACAGGTGGTTTGGATAAAATCGCGAGTGAGTTGAACGAGTTTTATTTCCTGGGGTACAAGCCTGCGGCGAAGTCGGCCGAGGGCGCTTGCCACACGATTAAAGTGACGACCAATCGTGGGGGCATGGAGGTTCGCGCTCGCAGCGGGTATTGTGACGTGCCAAGCGCCGACCCTCTCGCCGGTAAAGAGGAAGGCAAGAATCTTGAGCAAATGGCGTCCAGTACTTCCGCGGGGAGCATTCCAATATCCGTCAAGGCTCCCTATTTCTTCACCGGTCCCAACACGGCGAGGGTGGATATTGCCCTGGAAGTGCCGGGCGAGAGCCTCAACTTCGAAAAGGAGAAAGGGCAATTCCATTCCGAGATCAACGTTCTGGGTATTGCCTCTCGTGAGGACGGATCGGTAGGGGCCCGGTTCAGCGACGTGGACAAACTGGACGTGAATAAGGACCAGAAAAAAGAATACTCCAAAGGCGAAGTGAATTACCCGTACCAGAACTCCTTTGAAATTGCGCCCGGAAAATACAATTTGAAGGTTGTGCTGAGTTCGGGCGCCCAGACCTATGGCAAATACGAAATGCCCCTGACCATCGAACCCTTCAATGGAAAGCAGTTCGAACTCAGTGGCTTGGTGCTCAGCAACCAAATGCAACCCGTGTCCAAGGTGGCGGCGGACTTGAATGCAGCAATGATTGAAGGGAAAACCCCGCTTGTCGTGAATGGCGTCAACATCGTCCCATCCTGCAATTACCATTTCAGCCGGGACGAAAAGGTTGCCCTCTACTTTGAGATCTACGAGCCGGCTCCGATTGTGGATGGCTGGCCCCACGTTGGAATAAGTTACAAGGTGGTGAATCGCAAGACAAACCAGGCTGTATATACCTCACCCACCGAGTTGGTGAATAATTACGCCAAGAGCGGGAGTCCAGTCATACCTGTTGCTACTGTAGTTCCCGTGGGTCAAATCCCCCCCGGGGAATACCGGATGGAGTTGCAGGCACGCGACTCCAACCAGAACACATCGCCTGCGCACAGTGTGGACTTTGATTTGAAGTAGGCCGATGGGATATTCAGTGGGAACGAAGTCCGCAGAAAACGACACTCGGAGCCCTCGTTGCTAAAGTCTGGCAGGAGGCTCCCGGCTGCTGCGGTTCGGCGTGCCATCCTCGCTTGGTATAACCGTCACGCGCGCTCCCTGCCTTGGCGGAGAAATCCAACGCCTTACAGGATCTGGGTCTCGGAGATCATGCTTCAGCAGACTCAGGTGGCCACGGTTATCCCCTACTACTTTCGATTCCTCCGTGCCTTTCCTTCTTTACAATCGTTGGCAATCGCCCCCCTCGAACGCGTGTTGGAGATTTGGTCGGGACTCGGCTATTACCGCCGCGCGCGCAACCTTCACGCCGCTGCCCAAGTGGTGGCCCAGGAATTTGGAGGGCGGTTTCCAAATGATTATCTCAAGGCCCGCTCACTTCCTGGAATCGGCGACTACTCCGCGCGGGCGATTCTTAGCATCGCCTACCAACAACCCTTCGCCGTCATGGACGGCAACGTGGCGCGTGTGGTCTCGCGCCTGAAGGCGATTCAGGGAAACATGAATCAGCCCAATTTCCGCGCCGCCGTCCAACAAGAGCTCGACGAAATGCTTTCCCGCCGCCGACCGGGCGATTTCAATCAAGCCATGATGGAGCTGGGCCAGACGGTCTGCCTGCCGCGGGCGCCTCGCTGCCCGGTATGCCCATGCCAGAAATGGTGTGAGGGATTTCGCCGGAAAACGCCCGAGGCCTTTCCTGCCCCACGCCCCCGACGCGCCAAGGAAGATCATTACCTTGCGACAGCCATCATCCGCCGCGCGGGAAAGGTCGCCATGGTCCGAGGGCTTGACGACGGGCTCCTCAGCGACCTGTGGAACTTTCCTGCCGCTTTGGGCAGAACACGCCCCGAGGCGCTCAAAGGCTTGCGGGAGAGATGCGCAGGGATAATTCGCGGCGCGGTAGTGATGGGCGCGCCCGTGGCGGAAGTCCACCACACCATCACTCACCGGTCTATTCGCATTGAGGTTTACCCTGTTGCAGTCCGAGGCGGTTTGTTACGAAATTCGGTCCGATGGTTTTCGTTCCCACAACTCCATCGCTCGGCCCTTTCACATTTGGCCCGTAAAATATCCGCACAACTTGAAGAAATAGCTTGAAGCGCTCGCATTGAACTGGCAGCAGCCCTCTTTAGACCACCCAAAAGTGGATTGCCCTTTACCCTTTTACCTTCAACCTTTCTTCCTTCTACCGACTTCCTGAAATTTGCATTACAATAGCCATGAGCTGCAAGGTATACCGACGATGGCCACGCAAACCAAGGCAGATCCGGCCGAAATCGCATCAAAGCAAGCCCACATCAGCGTGCAGCGCTATTTTGAAATTTCTCTCCTTCTGATGTTGGGGACGAGTTTCTTGACCCTGGCTAGCACGCGCAAGCTGGATTTTCCATCCACCGTAGTGGTCTCCGCAGCGCTCCTCCTGAAGCTTTACAGTTACTTCCGCGATGCCGACTACTCGCTTGCCCCGCGCACCGTCTCCCGCATCGCCATATTTTACATTTTCTTTTACGGGCTTGATTTCCTGATTTTCACCGAGGGGCCGACCATCCTTGACCACATGCTGGCAGCCACGGTCCACTTGGTCCTTTTCGCAACCGTCATCAAGGTGTTCTCGGCGCGCACCTATCGCGATTACGCCTACCTGGTCACCCTCTCTTTTATGATGATGCTGGCCAGTGCCATCTTGACGGTGGGCACCGGCTACCTGAATGGTTTCGCGTTCTATATCCTGTTTTCGATTTCCACTTTTATCAGTTATGAGATCAAGCGTGCGGCCGAAGCGGCCAAGCGCCCCGCGCAGGGCCCTTACCCCAGCCCGGCAGAGAACCGGACCGCCATTGAAAAGGCGTTGTCCATGGCTACAGTGGGCCTTGCCTTCGGGATCGTGGCGCTGGCCTCAGTCCTTTTCTTTGTGATTCCCCGTTACCGCACGGGCTACTTCACGGCCCTCGGCGCCGAGCGCCAGAACATTACAGGTTTCACAGAGAGCGTGAATCTGGGGGACATTCGCAAGATTCTCAAATCCAACAGCGTGGTAATGCGCATCATTCCAGACGGTGGCCCCCGCCGGTTTCAGGGCGTTAAATGGCGCGGCGTCGCGCTGACCAGCTTCGACGGCAGCCATTGGTTCAATGACAATACCGCGCAAAATGTTCTGCTGCCGGTATTCACCTCCCCCGGGTTCATGTCGCATTTTGTGTTGCCCAATCCTCCGGAATGGCGGAACCGCATGCACCGCCCCCTGCAGTACCGGGTTCTGCTCTCGGCTCTATCCACCAACGTCATGTTCGCTGCCTATTTCCCCAGCGAATTAAACGGAAGACTCCGCTTCATCACCTACGACCAGACGCAGTCGCTGCGCAATCCCGCTCAGGGCTACGCGCCCTTTGGTTATGATGTGATTTCCGATTCGGAATTGCCCCCGCCGGCAGAGCTTCGGAATGCCTCCTCGGAAATTCCCAGCGCCATCCGCCTTATATACCTTCAGCTCCCTGACAAAACCGATCCGCGCATCTCGGAACTGGCGCATCGGTTGACTGCCACGGTCTCCAATAATTACGACCGTGCCTTCGCGATTCAGGCTTACCTGCGCAACAACTACGGCTATTCTCTTGACCCGCCCTCGATTGAGCCGCAGGATCCCGTCGGCAGTTTTTTGTTCAAATCCAAGACGGGTTACTGTGAGTATTTTGCCGCGGCCATGGCGCTGATGGTCCGCACTTTGGGCATCCCTTCGCGGGTGGTGAACGGTTTTCAGACGGGCGCTTACAATCATCTGGGCGGCGACTTTGTGGTGCGCGCCCGCGACGCGCATAGCTGGGTGGAAGTCTATTTTCCCAATTATGGTTGGATTCCCTTTGACCCGACGCCCTCCGATCCCAACCCTGTGGTGGGAGGCGGGTGGGGCGCGCTGGATGATTACATTGATGCGGCCAATCTTTTCTGGGGCGAATGGGTGATTGACTACGATTTCGGGCACCAAGTGGTGCTGGCGCGCACTGTCGAACAGCAGTCGCACCAGTTTCAGGAGGATTTTCATCGGCGCATTCAACGTTTACAGCGCCAGACAATTTTAGTCGCCTTCGCCCTGGAAGGCTGGATGATGTCGCACAAGTTGCTGGTGTTCATCTTCATGGTTGCCATTCTGGGGGTACTGCTCGCTGAGGGCAGAACGGTTTCGGTCGCCGAATTGCGATTTCTGTGGGCTTGGAGATTTCATCGAGGTGAGCTTGCACTCGGCCCGCGTGAGGCTGCGCTCACCTACCAGCGCTTTCTGAATATTCTAAAGAAACGCGGATACCGTAAATCACCCACCCAAACTCCGCTTGAGTTCACCCTCTCATTTGCTGGATCACCATTGAAGGCCGGGGTGGAGGAATTCACTCGCCTCTACAATGCGTTTCGCTATGGCCGAACTCCGGTTTCCCTGACGCGGCTTCGCGAATTGCTCGATGGCCTGGGCAAGAAATAGTCGGGCCGCCCTCTCGAGAAGGACTTACCAATTTGTTGAAAAACTCGCCTAACTGTCATTCTGAGGAGCCCTTGGCGACGAGGAATCTCGCATTGCTTGCTTTTTCAGAGCGAGATTCCTCGCTCCGCTCGGAATGACACAGATGGAGCACGTTTTTCAACAACCTGTTAATAATACTAAGTTAAGTTTCTCTTGACGGTGCTTTCTCGCGGCGGTAAGCTTCGGCTATGACGCCACGGGAGTTGAAAGCTCTCGATCAGAGATTGA
>JBGPCF010000075.1:0-30588 GCA_041481635.1 Terriglobia bacterium
CGCGCTACCTGAAGTTCAAGGCGCAGGATGGAATTTCCGTCATCGCACGTGGCCGGCTGAGTGTTTATGAGGCGCGCGGCGAATATCAACTCTACGTGGAGCTATTGGAGCCCGCCGGCTTGGGAGCGTTGCAATTGGCGTTCGAGCAATTGAAGGCAAAGCTCGCCGCGGAAGGATTGTTTGACCCGGCGCGGAAGAAGCCGCTGCCCGTCCTTCCGCGAACCATTGGTGTGGTCACATCACCCACAGGCGCGGTGATTCGCGACATCTTGCGCGTCCTCAAGCGCCGGTTTCGAAACATGAATGTGACGATTTACCCCGTCAAGGTTCAAGGTGAGGGTGCGGCGATGGAGATCGCCGAAGGGATCGAGCATTTCAACCGGCACGCGCTTGTCGACGTGATGATTGTGGCGCGCGGCGGCGGGTCGCTCGAGGATCTGTGGGCCTTCAATGAGGAGGTGGTGGCGCGGGCCATCGCCGCCTCGAGAATCCCGGTGATATCGGCAGTCGGCCACGAGACCGATTTCACCATTGCGGATTTTGTCGCCGACCTGCGCGCTCCCACGCCCTCGGCCGCCGCGGAACTGGTGGTGCATCGCAAAGAGGATTTTCGGGACGAACTGCAGAACCGGGAGCGCCGGATGACTCACGTGGTCAAACTGAAACTCTCGGAATCGAGCGAGCGCCTGACCGAGCTCAGATTGAGTCGGGTGTTCCAAACGCTGGAGGCCAGGCTCGAAGAAAGAGCCCAGCGTGTGGACGACCTTGTGATCTCACTCGATCGATCATTGCGTAACCGGTTGAGCACCGCTCGCCAGGGATGGCTTCGGGCGTCGGCGGGCGTCGTTCGATATGATTTTCGACAACTCTTGGCCATGAAACGGCAGCAGATGGACGAGCGGACGTCACAGCTGGGAATGAAATTCCACGGTTATTTGGTTGACCGGAAAAATCGCCTGAACCAGGTGGGATCGATTCTCCGCGAAAGAAGCCCGCTCGTCATCCTGGGACGGGGCTACTCCATTACCCGAGACGCGCTGGGCAATATTGTGCGCGACGCGGCAGCGGTTGAGTTGGGGAGCGATATTTCGGTCCACCTGGCGCGCGGGGAACTCGGGGCAACCGTCAAAGTCAGGAAAGTTTAACGATCTATTGCAGGTGCGAGCAATCCGCCGCCCGTATCGTGGCCACCGCTACAATTTGTAACCAATGTTCCGCAGGAATTCTTTCCGGACTTTGATTTCAGCGTCGGATTCGATGCCTTTGGTCTTGACGCCATCGATGACGCCGAGAATTCCGCGACCCTGTTCAGTTTCAGCCACAATGACCTCCACAGGATTTGCCGTGGCGCAAAAAACGCGGCAAACCTCTGGGACATTCTTGATGGTGTTAAGAATGTTGACGGGAAATCCGCCCTCCATAAAGATGATGAAACAGTGGCCGCAGGAAAGTTCGAGAGCGTTTCTCTGAGCGAGCTCCACGAGTCGTGAATCGTTGCCCGCGTGGCGGACAAGGGCCGGGCCCGAAGACTCACAGAATCCGATTCCGAACTTCATGCTGGGAACGGTTTGAACGATAGCCTCATAGAGGTCCTCGACCGTCTTGATAAAGTGCGACTGGCCGAGGATGAAGTTCATGTCGTCGGGTTTGGAAATCTTGACGATTTTCAATTCCATAAGAGACTCCACGCGTTGATTCGGGGCGAGGGAAATTTCGAATGAGTGTTCGATTGAGCGGGTTCTTATCTTTGAATGTCCGGGATACTCAGCTGCTTGCAAATCTTTACAGCCGTTGGAGTTTTTATTTCCCGGTGACGCGGCACCGTAGAAGTTTTGTTTACAGGTCGATTGACGTACACGGAGTGCTTCCCTCCCTCGCGAAGCAACTCACAACCGTGCTTTTCGAGATGCCTGATGAAGTCGGTTCTTTTCACGCCACTGAGACGGTGAGGAGTTCGCGGACAACTTTATGTCCAGCTTGAGTCTCTTTGGCCAAGGTGCGGTTGGCATCGATCAGGAGTTCAACGGCGTCCCGCAGATTGTCCCGTGCTTCTTCGAGGGTGTCACCCTGCGTTATGGCGCCAGGGAGTTCTTCAACGTAGGCGACGTAGCCGCCCCCCTCTTCTTTCGGCACCTTTTCATACACGGCGGTAAATTTAATCTTCATATTCAAACCTCGATCTCTGCGTCTCGAAATTATTGTAGCTGCTGGGACAATATGTGGCAAGCGATCGCCTCAATCCGTAACCTTAAGCACAGCGAGAAACGCCTCCTGAGGAATATCGACGCGGCCCACTCGCTTCATTCGCCTCTTGCCTTCCTTCTGTTTCTCGAGCAACTTGCGCTTGCGCGAAATGTCGCCACCGTAACATTTGGCGATCACGTTTTTTCTTATGGCGGCCACGTTCTCACGGGCAATAATCTTCGAACCGATGGCAGCCTGGATGGCGACCTCAAACATCTGGCGCGGGATCAGCTTTTGCATGCGCGAGCACAGAGCGCGGGAGCGGATTTGCGCGAGGTCACGGTGAATGACAAACGAAAGCGCGTCCACCGGCTCGCCCGCCACCAGCAGGTCCACTTTCACCAGGTCTGATTCCCAGTAACCCGAGAAATGGTAATCGAGCGAAGCGTAGCCGCGCGAAATGGATTTCAGCCGGTCGTAAAAATCGAGAACGATTTCGTTGAGCGGCAGCTCGTAGGTCAGCAGCACACGCTTGGTGGAAACGAATTCGAACCCCTTCTGCACGCCACGCTTCTCTTCCGCGAGTTTCAAGATGCCGCCAAGGAATTCATCGTTGGTCATGATCATGGCGGTGATTACGGGCTCTTCAATCTTCGCGATGTCACCCTGGGCGGGGAACTTGGTGGGACTTTCCACTTCGGAAACCTGACCCGCCTTGGTCGTAATGCGGTAGCGGACGCTGGGCGCGGTGGTAATGAGATCGATTTTGAATTCGCGCTCCAGGCGTTCCTGCACGATTTCCATGTGCAGCAAGCCCAGGAAGCCGCAGCGAAATCCAAAGCCCAGGGCCGCGGAATTTTCCGGCTCGTAAAAAAAGGATGAATCGTTCAGTCTTAGTTTTTCCAGGGCGTCGCGAAGCATTTCGTACGCGCTGGCGTCCACCGGGTAGAGGCCGGCAAACACCATGGGCTTTATTTCTTCGAATCCGGGAAGCGGCTCGGATGCCGGACGGTTGTCATCCGTCATCGTGTCGCCGATGCGCGTGTCCGTCACGCGCTTGATATTCGCGATCACATACCCGACCTCGCCCGCGTGGAGCGTCTCCACCCGGACAAGCTTGGGTGTGCGGATGCCCAGTTCTTCAATCGTATAAAGTTGGTTGTTGGACATGAGCCGGATGTGCATTCCGAGGGCCAGAGTGCCTTGAACGACGCGCGTCAGGACCACCACGCCGCGGTAGCTGTCGAACCAGGAATCGAAGATGAGGGCCTGCAGGGGCGCTTCCGGTGAGCCGGTGGGCGGCGGAATTTTGGCCACAATGGATTCCAGAACGTCCTCGACTCCGGTGCCTTGTTTCGCGCTAATCAGGACGGCTTCGGTGGGGTCGAGGGCCAACGCATGCTCAATCTGTTGTTTGGTCATGGCCACGTCGGCGCCGGGCAAATCGATCTTGTTGATGACGGGCACGATGGCCAGGTTGTTGTTCATCGCCAGGTGGGCGTTGGCAAGGGTCTGCGCTTCCACACCCTGCGACGCGTCGATCACCAGCAGCGCACCCTCACAAGCCGACAAGCTGCGTGATACTTCGTAGGAAAAGTCGACGTGGCCGGGCGTGTCAATCAGGTTCAGTTGATACTCGTTTCCATCGCGAGCGTTATAGAGCAGTCGCACCGCATGAGCCTTGATGGTGATGCCGCGCTCCTTCTCCAGGTCCATGGAATCCAGCACCTGTTCGGACATTTCGCGCTTGGAGAGGGCGCCGGTGATTTCGAGCAGGCGATCGGCCAGCGTGGACTTTCCGTGGTCAATATGGGCCACAATCGAAAAGTTACGAATGTATTTGGAGTCTGTCATTTAAAGCGCCGCTTCGCCCGTTCCGGGCGGGGCTAAGGCCAAAGTAGACTTACCGTGCAGTCGACGCGGCAGGCTGCGGTCGATTGTCACCCTGGAAGGTTGTTTCAATTCCTTTGAAAATCTAACAAAATAGCGCTATGCTGTCAATTTCTATGCCGAGTTGTGGCTGCTCAAACTGAGGCTCCGTCGAGTCTGCCCCTTACTATGCCTGACGTTGACAAGCTTTTTGAAAAAGCCGAGAAGTATCTCCAAAAGCAGAAGTTCGAGGCAGCCCTCGAGACCTACCAGGAGATTTTCAAGTTCGAGCCAGGCGACGAAGAGGTGCTGCTCAACCTCGGCGAGCTCTGCCTCAAGCTGAATCGCACGGCTGAAGCGTTGCGCTACCAGACTCAATTGGCTGAGTTTTATGCCAAGCGCAACGAGGCCGCAAAAGCCGTGGTCACCTACCGCAAAGCGCTAAAGCTCTCCCCGCAGGACGTCACTATCCTGGCGAAGTTAGGTGGAATTCTCGAAAAGTCACAAAAGAACAGCGAGGCTCTGGAAGCCTACCGAGCGGCTCTCGAGCTGAATCGCAAAGCGGGCGCAGCTCCCCGGGTGCTCGAGTGCCTGGAGCACATCGTCAAGCTGGATCCCAACAATATCGCGGCCCAGGTGGAAATCGGGGAAGCGGCCACCGCCGCGCACCAGACCAAGATTGCCACCCCGGCGTACTTGAAGGCCGCGCAATTGGCTCACGAGGCGGGCCAGGAGGATCGCTGGGCTGAGTTGGTGGAACGAGCGCACCTGATCGACCCCATCGACGATGCCGGGTGCATTGCGGCCGCTGAGCTTTATCTGAAAAAGGATCGCGCCCCGGAGGCGGTTACGCTTCTTGAGCCCATACACGCCAACAAACCGGACGACCTTCAAATCATCGACCTTCTTTCGCAAGCCTACTTGTGTATTTCCGATTTTGAAAAAGCCCAGCCTTTATGCTGGAAGCTTTACCAGGCAAGGCCGGAATCCCTCCCGTTGCTGCTGAAGGTCATCGAAGGATTCATCCAGTCCGGCAATCTGGATAAAGCCCTCGCCGTGGTGGGGCTGATCAAGCGAACGCTTTTCCAGCAGGGCAAGAAAAATGATTTCCTGCAAATCGTCGAAAAGCTTTACGCCGCTGACGAATCCAACCTGGCGGTGCTCGAAATGCTCAGCACCCTTTACAACGAGTTGAACAAGGAAGACGGCCTCCGGAAATCCCTTGTCCGCTTGTTTAATCTCTACCTGGCCTCCGAAGCCTACGACAAAGCGGCTGACACGCTGGAAAAAATCATTGATGTGGACCCTTACGGTGCCGGCCATTCCGACCGCTTGCTTAATCTGGAAGGCAACATCGACCAGATATGGTACGAGAACATCGCCTCGCGCGTTCAACCCTATTCTTCCGGGAAGGCTCCTGCCGGGACTGCGACGGGAACGGGAGCGGCGACTGGGCAAGTCTCCGAGGGTCTGGATGACCTGATTCTTGAAGGCGAGATGTTCAACCAGTATCAACTCACGACAAAGCTGGCCGCCACGTGTGAAAAAATCAACAAGCTCTATCCCGGTGCGGAGACAAAAAACAGCCGCCTGCTTGAGCTGTACCAGGCTGCCGGATTTCATCCCAAGGGGGGCGCCGTCGCGGCTACCGCGGCTGCACCGAGTGCACCACCTCCCGCGGCAGTAACCCCGCCGCCACCGCAGGCCGCTGGAGCGTCACTTCAATCCCTCGACGAGCTGCGAAAAATTTCCGAGCTCACCGCGAACATCTATCGAGAGTCCACTCCCCAGGGCGTGATGCAGGTGGCGGCAAACGAAATTGGCCGCGCACTCGCAGCCAGCCGCTGCTGGGGAGCCTTGGGCGCCCCGGACCGCTCCCCCACGCTGATGGTCGAGTACTGCTCGCCGGCCGCATCGGCTTCTGAGATGGCCTCGGCACTTAAACTTTACGCGCAATTAATGCGTCAGGCTGCGGCCAAGCCGGATGGCTGGCTGGTGGAAAACGTGGGGCAATTCCCCACTCTTGCACAGGTGATGCCGGAAATTCAAAAACTCGGAATCAAGTCGCTTCTTGGCCTCCCCTTGATGGACAAAGATCAACCCGTGGGCTTGATGCTGATTGAACAGTGTGACAGACAACGCGCCTGGACGCAGGGCGAGTTTGTTTTGCTCACCACTTTGGGCACGCAGGTCGTGATCGCCGTCAATAACACCAAACTGCGGCGGCTGGTGCGCTCGTTGGCCGGGTCTGACGAAGAGACGGGCCTCCTGCCCCGCAGCTCTTACATTGACTGCCTGCTGGCGGAGGCGGGGCGGGCGAAAGAGCAGGCGCAAGCCCTTTCCGTGTGCCTGGTTGAGCCTGAGAATTCTGCGGCCCTGGTGAAAACCCTGGGGGACGCTGGAGTCCAAAAATATTTCCAGCAGATATCAAAGATTATGCAATCGAATTTGCGCCAGAACGATATCGCCATCCGTTACAGTCCCTGTACGATCGCAGTGGTTTTTCCCGACACCGCATTGCCACAGGGGGGATTGGCCGTGGAAAAATTGCGGCGCGCCATCAGTCAGACTAAAATGGACGGGAAGACTCCTCCCAATTTCTGCGGTGCGGTTTGCGACGTCGAGCTGGGGAGCGGTTTTGACGCGGTGGATGGCGTCACGGAAGTGATTAACCGCTTGGAGATTGCGCTCGAACAAGCCCACAAGGAAGACAGCAATCGCGTTCATCTGTCCAAGTTTGAGGAATAAAACGCAACAGATTCTCGCGCAGCGCCTGATCGGCCCGCTTTGAAGATGAAAGATCGTCCTACCGAACGACGACATCGATGCTGCCCGGCCAATGCGTTCCGACCGCAGTTTCAAGAGAATCCGAAAACATGCAGCGGAGTTGGTCCGCTGCCTCTTTCTGCATCCTTGCCTGAGCGCAGTGATTCACTTCTTTCATTCCTCATTCTGGATTCAAGGAGATGAACGATGGAGATTCGTAAGGTTGGCGTGGTTGGCTGCGGTCTGATGGGCTCGGGGATCGCGCAGGTCGCCGCGATGGCGGGCTTTCCCACGGTGGTTCGCGAAGTTTCTGAAGATCTTCTCCGAAAAGGCGTCGGTATCATTGAGAAGTCTTTGTACAAGCTAGTGGAAAAGGGACAAATGACGGCTGAACAGCAATCGAGCACGTTGGGCCGACTCAAGACGACAACGCAACTGAGTGAATTCGCTGATTGCGATCTTGTGATCGAAGCCATCATAGAAAACCTGGAAAAGAAGAGGGAGCTCTACGCACAACTCGACAAGATCGTGAAGCCGGAAGGTATTTTCGCCAGCAACACATCCTCGCTGTCCATTACGGAAATGATGACGGCCACCCGGCGGGCGCCCCGCTTCCTCGGACTGCACTTTTTTAATCCTGTTCCCCTGATGAAGCTCGTGGAAGTTGTAAAAACTGTGGTCACCGAGCCGAGCGTGGTCGAGGCCGGACTCGACTATGGACGCAAGGTGGGCAAGACTCCCATCCTCACTTCCGACCGCGCTGGATTCATTGTCAACCGCCTTCTGGTGCCTTATCTTCTGGACTCTATTCGGGCTCTGGAGGAGGGCGTGGGCTCGATCGTGGACATTGACAACGGTATGAAGCTGGGATGCAATCATCCCATGGGCCCACTCACCCTCAACGATTTTGTGGGCCTCGACACCACCTATTACATCGGGGAAATTATGTTCAACGAGTTTCGCGAAAAGCGTTTTGCGCTGCCGGCCTTGATGAAGCGAATGGTCCTCGCGGGAATGCTCGGCCGGAAAAGCGGTAAGGGGTTTTACGATTACACGGACCCCAGGAATCCAAAACCCAACATGTTGCTGGTGGGATGAGCTAGCGCTATCTCTGTGGCCAAGCTTTATCTTGGAGAAAATATGCCCTTTGAAACTCTCATGTTCGAAAAACGCGGCGGCATCGCTTACGTCACGCTGAACCGTCCGGAGAAGCTGAACGCGCTCAACCGCAAAGTGATGGAAGAACTCAAATCGTGTTTTGAAGATGCCGGGCACGACGATGAAGTAAAGGCTGTTATCCTGACGGGCGCGGGCGAAAAGGCTTTTGTCGCCGGTGCGGATATCAATGAACTCGCCGTTCAGACGCCGATGGAAGGCAAGGAGACTGCGCTTGCGGGACAGCGCATCCTTCGTTCGATCGAGAACCTGGGCAAGCCCGTGATCGCCGCAGTGAATGGCTTCGCCTTCGGTGGCGGGTGCGAGATGGCCATGGCTTGCACGTTGCGGATCGCCTCGGAGAATGCGCGCCTTGGCCAGCCCGAAGTCAAGCTGGGTATCATTCCGGGCTACGCGGGAACGCAGCGGCTCGCCAGGCTAGTGGGCAAAGGGCGCGCCATGGAATTGATTTTGAGCGGCGAAGCCATCACAGCTCAGGAGGCCTACCGCATCGGCCTCGTCAATCAGGTGGTGCCCGGGAAAGATCTAATGGTCACGGCGGAATCCCTGGCGCGCAAAATCATGGCCAACGGTCCTTTGGCCGTCAAGCTGGCCATGGAAGCGGTGAACCACGGCATGGAAATGACCCAGGAAGAAGGCGAATTCCTGGAAGCGACCCTGTTCGGCCTCTGCTGCACCACCGCGGACATGAAGGAAGGAACGCGCGCGTTCCTGGAAAAGCGCCCCGCGAAGTTTGTGGGGAAATAATCGGACTGTTGACTAGCGAATGGCCTCTCGCAGAAAATCCCGCGAACTCGCTTTGCAGATGCTCTTCCAGTGGGAGGTTGGCAAACACTCAACCGCCCACGTGATAGCCACATTTCTAGACCCTAAAGAAGCCGAAGGCACCGTCAACAGCTTCGCGCGAGACCTTTTCCAGGGGACGGTCGATGAGCTTCCGGCACTCGACCCGAAGTTGCGTGCGACTTCAAAAAATTGGCGTCTTGAGCGCATGGGCGCGATCGACCGGAACGTCTTGCGACTGGCCTTGTTTGAGTTGATTCATTACCCGAAAACTCCCCCCGCTGTGGTCATCAATGAAGCTCTCGAAATTGCGCGGCGCTTTTCCGGGGAAGAGTCCGCAGAGTTCGTGAACGGGGTCCTGGATGCGGTCCGGAAAGCACAGTCGATCGAGGGCACCACGGCGAACTCGAACACCGACACTCCCGCCGCTAAAACGCCAGCTCTAAAGCAACAAGGTAAACCGTCCAAGCGAAGCAAAGGCAATTAGCATCTCTTGAGCAGGGATGTGGCCGACTCAATTCATCAGTCAGCTCTATCGCAAGGCCTGCCACTTCACAGCAATGATCTCCAAACTCCGAATCAATAGATACCTCCGTCTCGGCGGATCCCTTTACAAACAACATTCCGGCCCAATCTCTGGCTGGTGTGAGCTGTTCCTCTTGACAATCTAAACTAAACCGTTCAGTATTGCGGCGCGAGGTAAATTGCATGATCAAGGTGAAAAACCTGGTGAAGACCTTCGGTGAGTTTACGGCCGTCAACGACGTGACCTTCGAGGTTCGCCAGTGCGAGATATTCGCCTTTCTGGGGCCGAATGGCGCCGGGAAGACCACCACCATCAAAATGCTGACCACTCTGATGCGGCCCACCAGCGGAACCGTCGAACTCGATGGACTGGACCCGCAACGCAAGCAGAGGGAAGCCCGCAGGCGGTTCGGAATCGTTTTTCAGGACCCGAGCCTGGAGTCGGAACTGACCGCTTTTGAAAACATGGAGATCCACGGCGTCTTATACCATGTGCCCCGCAAGCTCCGGATCGAACGGACAGAACAATTGCTCAGGATGTTCGAACTCTGGGAGCGCCGTAACGAGCCGGTAAAGCGATTTTCGGGCGGGATGAAAAGGCGGCTGGAAATTGCGCGGGGATTCCTGCACACTCCAAAGATTCTTTTCCTGGACGAGCCCACCCTGGGACTCGACCCCCAGAGCCGCAATCAATTGTGGACTCACGTCAAACGCCTGAACGAAACCGAGGGTGTCACCGTCTTCCTCACCACACACTACATGGACGAGGCTGATCGGGTGGCGCAGCGCATCGCGATAATCGATCATGGCAAGATCGTCGCCCAGGGTTCACCGGCTGAGCTGAAGGAACAAACGAAGAGCGACTCCCTTGAGCAAGCTTTCCTGGCGCTTACGGGTTCCACGATTCGTGATGAAGCCGCCAGCTCTACCGACCAGATGCGTCAATTCGTCAAAATGTGGAGGAGGTAGACGATGGGCGCCATTTACATACTCTGGCTTCGTGAACTGAAACGCTACGTCCGGTCTCGCGCCCAGATTGTGGCTTCGCTGGGGCAGCCCCTTCTCTATCTCCTGGCGCTCGGCTTTGGCCTCGGGCCGGTATTTCAAAAGTCCGGGAACGGAAGTTACCTCCAGTTTCTGGCCCCGGGCGTAATCGGGATGACGGTCCTTTTCACCCCGATTTTTTCCGGCCTCGGCCTGCTCTGGGACCGCCAGTTTGGTTTTCTGAAAGAGACGCTGGTGGCTCCCGTCCCGAGGATCAGCATTGTGGTCGGCAAGACCCTGGGGGGCGTCACCGTGGCGCTGATTCAGGGCACGCTGGTAGTGGTCGTGTGCCTGATCGCCGGTTTCCGGCCCATTAACCTGATTGCGGTCCCGCGAGCCTTTCTCTTTATGGCGCTCATCGCCCTGGTGTTTGCCGGTCTCGGCACCGCGATTGGTTCGAAACTACAGGACATTCAGGGCTTCCAGCTCATCATGAACTTCCTGGTGATGCCTATTTTCTTTCTGTCTGGAGCCCTGTTCCCGCTGGACCACCTGCCCAAAGCTATGGGTGTAATCACCAGCGCCGATCCGCTCTCCTATGGCATCGACGGGCTGCGCGGCTCGCTGATTGGTCTCTCACACTTTGGCTTGCTGACGGATCTTGTAGTCCTGTGTGCGGTTGCAGTGGTGTTACTCAGTTTTGGGAGCTACATGTTTTCGAGAATTGAGATCTAGCTATGCCTCGTCACCGCAGCCCTCGAGCCCACAAGAGCGTCCTCGACGCGGCCCTTAAACTTTTTGCAAGCCAGGGCATTGACGCAACCAGTATGGATGCCATCGCCACAGAGTCCGGGGTGAGCAAGGCAACCATCTACAAGCACTGGCGGCATAAAGACGCGCTTTGCCTGGAAGTGTTGGCGTGCTTGAAGGGCCTCAACGAACCGCCCATTTTGAAAACGGGTGACAACCGCGCCGATATGATCGCGGTCCTGAACCAGCAGCCGCGAGCTCAAAGCTCCAGTCTGCAGAACCGGCTGGTGCCGCACTTTATGGCGTACGCGGCACACAATCCTGCTTTTCGCAAGGCGTGGCGCGCCCGCATGATGCAACCTTCGCGAACCCAACTGTTGCAACTGGTCAAGCGCTCCATCGCTGAGGGGTCCCTTCCCGCCGACCTTGATCTTGACGTATGCGTAGCCATGCTCCTCGGGCCCATGATCTACCGCCACGTGCTGACACTTATGGGCCGCAAACTGCCGAAGAACATGGCGGAACATGTTGTCAGCGCATTTTGGCGGGCACATAGCGTGGAGGGCATGTCATCCCGGAAGCGCGTGGCAAAACCTAAGTAAAAGAGCGTGGGCGGGAGCGAATAATGGAGGCCTCCTAGTGACGCTTCCCCCGTCACTTGAGTGGGCGCAGGTCGCAAGAATCAATGGTCTGTACCTGGGGCTTGAAGAAAATGCAGCGAAATAAGCAGGGCGGCATTTGCAATTGTGACGGGGAAGCCGGTGCTCATCTATTCAGCGCGGCGCGCAAGCGCGGTCATGGCATCGAGCAGCGCTTTCACCTGGTCGGGTGAGGGCGCTTCGGCATAAAGGCGCAGCAAGTTTTCGGTGCCCGAAGCTCGAACCAGCAGCCATGCGGTGTCGCCAAACAGCAACTTGACTCCGTCCATATCATCCACATGGCTCACGCGCAGGCCCGCGAGGCGTTTCCCGGTGAACCGTGCTGCCTTCTGAACCGCGCGCTGGGCCGCGGCCCGCTCGATTTCGAGATCGACACGTCCATAATGGTGAGGGCCAAACTCGTACTGGAGTTCCTGCACCAACTCGCCCAAAGTCCGATTGCGGAAAGAAACCACTTTGGCCAGGAGAAGGGAATTCAGGATGCCGTCCCGTTCGGGCAGGTGGCCTTTCACACCGATGCCGCCGCTTTCTTCTCCGCCGATCAGGACATCGCGGGTCAGCATCAGATCGCAAATGTATTTAAAGCCGATGGGTGTGACATGCAGGGGCAAATTGTATTTTGCCGCCAGCTTGTCGATCATCTGCGTTGTAGAAAAAGTTTTCACCACTTCGCCGCGCAGCTTCAAGTCGCCCGCGAGGTGCTTGAGCAATATGGAAAAGATTTTGTGGGAGTCGACAAAACTGCCATCACGATCAATGGCGCCGAGGCGGTCCGCGTCGCCATCGGTGGCAAAGCCGGCATCGTACTGGCCCTCTACCACCGCGTGACGAAGGTCGGCCACGTGTGGCTCAATGGGCTCGGGATTGAGGCCGGGAAAAAGAGGATCCCGCCGTCCATGGATTTCCTGGAAAACAACTCCGGCTTCGTCAAAAAGCCTCGCCATGCACCCTTGCCCAGCGCCATACATGGGGTCGATGACGAATCGGCGGCCTGAGGCGCGGATTTGCTCCATGCGAACCAGCTTCTTCAAGCGTGAGAGGTAAGGGCTCACCAAGTCGACAGTCTCAAGGCGCGCCACTCGGCCCCGGTGGGCGCGGCCGCGTTGCTTGTCCAGTTTGTGAAGATGAGTTTCGATGCGCTGAATGATGGCGGGCGCGGCCGAGCCTCCGTAAGAGGCTTTGAACTTGACGCCGTTCCAGCGATAGGGATTATGGCTGGCGGTAATCATGATGGCGCCCGCGGCCCGGCGTGCCACAACGGCGAAACTTACGGCTGGGGTGGGCGTGGGATGGTCTGCCAACACAACTCGGATGCCTGCGGACGCCACGACCTCCGCGGCAGCGCGCGCAAACTCTCCTGAAAGAAATCGCGTGTCGTAACCGATCACCAAGCCGCGCGAGGGTTGGCCTTCCGCGCGAACGTATTGAGCGACCGCGGCGGCAACGCGGCGCACGTTGGCAAAGGTGAAATCCTCACCAATCACTCCGCGCCAGCCGTCTGTGCCGAACTTGATTTTATCCATGGAATTATTTTATCGGTAGGGCCGAACGCCGTTCGGCCTTACAATAACTCACGCCGCCCTTGGCGCTCCAACTCCTGGACCGCCTTTCCCACATCCTGTGAGGCTTCCCGAGGGCAGACTAAAAGCGCGTCATCGGTCTCCACAATAACAAAGTCCCGAACGCCCACAGTGACTACCAGCTTGCCCTTCGACACGATCATGTTGCCCTGCGAATTCACGGCCACCGTTTGAGGTGGTTGGACACTGCCCTCGGAATTCTTTCTTTCCAAATCGTAAACCACCGCCCAGCTTCCCACATCACTCCAACCCATGTCAGTGGTCAGGCCAAAAACATTCGAAACGCTCTGCATCAGGGCGTAATCAATGGAGATTTTTTCCAGCTTGGGGAAGATGCGGTGGAAAGTCGCGCGGGCGCGCACGCCTCCTGCACGAGCAATCTGTGCTAGGGAACGTGCCATGTGAGGCTGAAACCGTTCCAGGTTGGTCAACAAAGTGGAAGCTCGCCAGATAAACATGCCGCCATTCCAACAGTATTTTCCCGAGGCCAAATACCGGCGGGCAAGAGGGAGTGCGGGCTTCTCCGTAAACTGCTCGACCCGATAAATTGATTGGCCGTCGATCCCGCCTTCGCGGCGACCGAATCGGACATAACCGTACCCGGTGTCCGGTCGAGTGGGTTGAATGCCCAGAATTACCGATCGCCCTTCGGTGGCCCCCCAACGGCAAGCGGCACGCAGAGCGCGACGGAATACCGCCGGTTTCTTGATCACGTGATCTGCGGGCAGCACCACCATCAATCCTTCAGGGTCGCGAAGTAGAATTTCGTGAGCTGCCATTCCAATCGTAGGCGCCGTGTTGCGCCCCGCAGGCTCGGCCACAATCTGATCTTTGGGAATTTGGGGCAGAAGGCGGACAATCTTGTCGCGCACGATTTCGCTGGTGAAGATGTATATTCGCTCGGGAGGAATCACGGACTGGATGCGCTCCACGGCCTGCTCCAGCAGCGTGGTTTTCCCGAATAGGGCCAGCAATTGCTTTGGGTGCTTGCGCCGGCTGAGGGGCCAGAAGCGTGTCCCGCTTCCGCCCGCCATAACGACGGCGTAGGCCCGGTGAAAGGGGGAGCTCGCGCGCTTGTCCTCGGGTTTCTTAGGCCTGGCGATCATGCCTTAAGTCGTCTCAGCCAAAACAAATCTTTTCGATTTGGGCCCGCTTCACACCAAGTTTCGTGAGCCGATGAACAAAATCCTTTTCTACATCCGGAACATAAAATTTGAGTGCACGTGTCTTCTTCAGAGGCGCGATCCAGTAGCGCCCTGTGGCGGGAGGGATCAGCCAAGTATCACCGGCCCGGTAGCCGAACCAACCCGCGTCGGTTTCCATGCGCCCCTCACCCTCGAGGATTGCAAAGGCCTCGACGCGCTCTGGCATCCCCAACCCGTGCGCGGTCTTTTGCACTGTCCATTCTTCAACGGCAAAGTGTCTGCAGGCCACTACGTACCGCCGCGAACCGAAGGGCTCGCGAAACTCGAGGCGCGGCAAATCCCGATGAGACGGCAGTTCGACTCGGGTTACATCAAGACCTTTCTTCAAATGAAGGGGCCGAGGCTTGCCGTCCAATCCGACGCGCCCAAAATCATCCAGGCGATAGGTTAAATCGGAATTCTGCTCGACCTCAATAAGAATCAACCCGGGGCCAAGGGCGTGCACCGTCCCAGGGGGAATATATATCGCTTCGTGCGCCCGTGGGTGAAATCTATGGATGAGGTCGGTCGAGGAGCCCGCCTCAAACGCCGCGCCCAGCTTTTCTTTGGAGACACCCTGCTTCAGCCCCAGCAGGATTTCAGCCTCCTCACTCGCTTGGAGGACATACCACATCTCGCACTTGCCCAGACTTCCCGGGTCATGAATTCGCGCGTAATCGTCGTCGGGGTGGACTTGAACTGAGAGCCAGTCACTGGTGTAAATGTATTTGGAAAGGATCGGGAATCGAGGGGCCGTCCAGGCGCTGCCGTTCAGGTCCGGGCCGTATTTTCGCGAGGCTTCCGACAGAGGCATGTCGGCCACGGGGCCGTTCATGAATCTCGATTGGTCATCGGTGACCCACACTTCCCCAATCAATTCTCTTTTTCCAACCGCCGAGCCTGTCCGGACTTTTCGGGAGGATTTTGTGGCATCTGGTTCGGGCCTCGGAAAGAGAGGTCTCAGGTCGTGGCGTCCCCATATTTTCGGCTTGAACACCGGGGAAAGTTGGAGCGGACAATCGAATTTCGGCATGGGCAATCAGTGTTTGGCAAAAAAGTCCTTCAACCGTCGCAAGCCTTCGTCGATCAACTCCACGGATGTTGCGTAAGAAATTCGCACATGGTCTTCAGTCCCGAAGGCCTGCCCGGGCACCACAGCTACGTGGGCTTCCTCGAGAAGTTTTTCCGATAATGCCGTCGAATCGCTTACCCCGTTTTTTTTCAGGAACGCGCCCACGTTGGGATAGGCATAAAAAGCGCCCTGAGGATTGTTGCAGCGAATCCCAGGAATCGCCCGCAATCCCGCCACAGTTCGATCCCGCCGGCGGTGGTATTCGGCAAGCATGGCCTGAACGGAATCCTGCGGCCCGCGCAACGCCTCGATCGCGCCCTTTTGGGCAAACGAAGTGGGATTTGAAGTGGAGTGGCTTTGGAGTTTCAACATGTTGCCAATGAGCTTTGCGTTCCCCAGCGCAAAGCCCACACGCCAGCCGGTCATCGCGTAGGTTTTGGACATCGAGCCGATTAGCACCAGGTTTTCCCGGTTCTTCGAGGCGCCCAGAGAATACGGTTTGCGCCCGTCATAAGTAAAATGACAGTAGGTCTCGTCCGACAACAGCAAGATGTTTCGTTCACCCGCGAGGGCCAACAGTTTGTCCATCTCCTCGTCTGGCACCACGGCGCCGGCGGGATTACTGGGCGAGTTGATGATGATCATCCTGGTCCTGGGAGTGACCAGCTTCCCCACCTCGGCGGCGCGCGCGGCAAAATTGTCGTCCTCCCGCGTGGCCAGCAAGACTGCCTTGCCTCCCGCGTATTGGACGATATCCAGGAAGGAGACCCAATAAGGGACGGGGAGAATCACCTCGTCGCCGGAATTGATGGTAGCGGCGACGGCCTCAAAAATAGCGTGCTTGCCGCCCACGGTGGCCAGACACTCGTCCGGCGCGTACGTCGAGCCAAAGTCGCGGGCGTGGCGCTCGACAATCGCCTGCTTCAAGTCGCGAGTTCCGCCTGTCGCTGTGTACTTGGTAAAATTCTGCTGCAACGCCTCCATGGCGGCCTTCTTGATGTTCTCCGGAGTCGGGAAATCGGGCTCGCCCGCGCCAAAGTCCACCAAGTCCACACCACTCGCCTTGAGTTTGTCCGCCTTGATGACCACGGCCGCAGTGGATGACACCGATATTCGGGAGACGCGTTCAGAGAATTGCATAAGCGTTGCTCTTACTCCTTTTTTGTCAGTGCTTTTTGGCGCAGCCGTTCTTCCACCACGGGTGGAACCAGATCTTTCACCGAGCCTCCTAGAAGGAAAACCTCGCGAACCATTCTCGAGCTGACGTAGGTGTAGGATTCTGCAGGCATCAGGAAGACGGTTTCCAAAGTAGGCGAAAGTTTATGGTTCATCAACGCCATCTGAAACTCGTACTCGTAATCGGAGAAGGCTCTGATGCCGCGCATGATGGCGGTGGCTTTCTTGCCTGCCGCATAGTCGACAAGGAGTCCGCTGAACGTGTCCACCGAAACGTTCCTTTTGTCCTTGGTGGCATGGCGGAGCATATCCACCCTTTCCTCCACGGTGAAGAGTGGTTCCTTCTCCAGGTTAATCAGCACAGCGACTATCAGGTGTTCAAAAAGGCGGCACCCGCGGTCAATTAGATCGAGATGACCGTTGGTTATCGGGTCGAAAGATCCGGGATATATTGCCAGCGTTTCAGCCATGGTTCGCTCGGTACGGTTGGTCGCGGTCGACGGTGTTCGAAGAGATATTCTATCGTTCGCATTTGACGGTTGTAAATCGGATTCTCTATTTGGTCGACGCGCAGTTTGTGCCAGTGTTGCCATCAGAGAAAGGGAAACGGTGGGCGGTTGACCCTAACACCCTCTCCCCCGGCACATTTCGCGAGTGCTTAAATGCGGTGGTCACGGAAAATGCGGACCAGCCGTTCCGCTACAATCTTTTCCTCACCCGGGCGGAGTTGGAAAGCAGCGAGGCCCAGGCCATTTTCGTTTTTGCCCAAAATGATGGACGGTTTTGATTCCCTCAGCAAATCGAAAGCCTGGTCCGGAGTGAGCGAGATGCGCCTTGGGTCCCAACTGATCTGCATGTGAGGCACGACGTTGGCAATTTCCGGTACGTGGACTGACGTGCTCACGCCGGGAACGTTTTTCAGTTCGCCCGCGACCCTGTCAAGGCGATCCCACCACTCACGCATCAGGGCGTTGTGGTCTGTCGCAAGGTACAGTTCGAGAGCCTTTACCATTCCGACGATTTCCTCCTTGCCCACTTTCATGCTGCGTCCCAATGTGTCCTCATGTGGACAACTATTCAAAAGGGCGTTGGCAATCAGATCTTTCCGGCCCAGCAGTAAGCCGGCGCACTGCGGCCCTCGAATCGCCTTGCCGCCGCTGAAAGCGACCATGTCGTAACCCATTTGGTTGTATTCCCAAAGGCGGGACACCGGCGGCGTATCGGCAGCCGCATCGTTGAAGCTCGGTATGTTGAATTCCTTCGCCAGCTTGGCGAATTCATCCACCTTGATTTGTCCCGCGCCGTTCAAATAATTGGTGAAAAACATCATGGCGGTTTTTTCGTTCACGGCCCGCCGCAAGTCATCGCGATTATCCACTTCCACCAGCCTGACGCCAGTGGCTCGGATCTGCTGGTCGAAAGCGTAGCGATGACGCCTTTGAATGATCACCTCGGATTTCATTCCAGCCAGGTCAGGCAAACGCCGGATGAATCCCTCGTTGTCACCCGTAAGGGTGGCCGCGGTCCCAATCGTAATAGCCCCGGCGGCGCCACAGGTGACCAGCGCCATGTGCCCCTCAGGAAGCTTGAGGATTTTTGCGATTCGATTGCCCGCCGCAACTTGCAGCTCGGTAATCCGCACGAAGTGCTGCGATGCCGCGGCCATCGCAGCCTCGACCTCCGCAGGTATCAGCGATCCCCCAAGCATGGTCATGGTCCCCTGACCGTTGATCACGGTGGTGACTCCCAATTCCTCATAAATATTGGGCGCCGTCGTTTCGGCGGAACCCAACGCGCGCGCCGTCGATTGGAGCCGCTTGGGCGCCGAAGCCCACCCCGCGATCATCCCGGTTGCGCCCAGGAACGTGCGACGAGTCCATCGGTTCTTGAATGCCATTTGAATCCCTCCTTGCCAAACAAAAAATGTATCTCCCCCGCCGCGGCCAATTTTCTTGGCGTGGCCGATTTTCCAGGTCAGGGCCGTTACCGTTCCGCACGACTAATTCTCGGATGCATTCATTTCCCGGTTACGGCCGCGATGCAGTTGATCTCTACCAGAGAATTTCCGGGAAGGGCTGCCACTGCCACTGTAGTCCGCGCAGGCCCGCCATTCGGGAAATAAGTCTTGAAAACCTTGTTCATGCCATCGTAATCGTCAATCTTGGCGAGAAACACGCTGAGTTGAACGACTCGGTCCATGGTGCTCCCACCGTGCTCAACTAGATTTTTGATCTTGTCCATCACCTTTTGCGTGTGGCTGGCAATATCCCATTGGGCGGCGGGGCGGTCGTCATGAGCACCCTGCCCCGAAATGTAAATCACTCCGTTGTGAGCCACGATGGGCACGAATAACGGCGTGCCGCTGACCGGCTTGCCCTCCTCGTTGAACTTTTGAACGCCCTGGGTCTCTGGCGTACCTGCGGCGGACGCTCTCGAAGCTGCTCCGGCAATTCCAAGTCCGGATAGAACAGAGGCGAGTCTCGCGCCAAACTTCCTGCGTGTGGATTGAATGGATGACATCGTATTTCCTCCTTCAGATGAGTGGGTTCGGAAAGTTCTCTAATCTTCGTGCGCGTCCCATGATACGCGAGTCCACTAATCCGGCAGCGCAAAACTGAACACATCACTGCCGGCCGCGATCGCCACATACTGGGCGCCCTCCACGGCATAGCTCATGGGCGACGCGTGCATTCGCTGCCCTGTATTAAAGTGCCAGAGCGGCGCGCCAGTACGTGCATCGACCGCCTCGAACGCATCCGCGTCGTCACCGAAAAACACCAACCCGCCCGCCGTGGTCATTGTACCGCCCCAGGAGTCCCCATCACCCACTTGCGGATAGCGCCAAGCCACCTGGCCACTCTCCAGGCTGAAAGCAATAAGGATTTTCTTGTCCGCCTCCCCAGGGATGTGTTTGGCGCCAGTCGCATACCAGGTGCGCCCCATCGCAAAGGGTTCAGGTTTGGATTGGAAAATCTCGCAGCTTTCGAGCGCCATAAAATAAAAAAGGCGCGTGGACGGATTGTACGACGGAGAAAACCAGTTTGTGGCTCCTGTCATTCCCGGGCAGATTCTTGTCCCCGCCGCTGTGGGCACAACGCCACTCAAAATGGGACGCCCGCCAGAATCGATCCCTTTCGCCCAATTTAACTTGTCGACGAATGGTGTTGCGTAAAGGAATTTCCCGTTGGTCCGATCGAGGATGTACAGGAACCCGTTGCGATTCGCTTCGACCAGCAATTTTTGGTTTTCACCTTGAAACGCTCCGTCAATCAACACGGCAGCCTCGGCAGCATCGTAGTCGAAAAGGTCATGTGGTGTGAATTGGAAATACCACTTCAGTTTTCCGGTGTCAGGGTCGAGCGCCAGCACGCAATCTGTGTAGAGGTCGTCGCCTGGACGAGGCAGACCGTCAAAATCGGGGGACGGGTTGCTCGTGCCCCAGTAAAGAGTGTTGAGTTCGGGATCAAACGTGCCCGGCATCCAAGTGGTGCCGCCGCCATGCAAATACATTTGACCGGGCCAACTGGAGTTCCCGAATACGCCCGGGCCGGGAATCGTCCAGAAACGCCAAACCAATTTTCCGGTGAGAGGGTCGAAAGCGGCGATGAATCCGCGGACCGCGTCATCTCCACCCGATGGTCCCACAATCACTTTATCGTTGACCACCAACGGCGCGCTGGTGGCGCCATAATTTTTGGTGGAGTCGGCGAATTCAATATCCCAGATCAAATGGCCTGAACGGGCATCCAGGCAAAGCAAATGGGCGTTGTCCGTCTCCATAAAAACGCGATCGTGCCACACGGCCACCCCGCGATTGTGGTGGGCGGAAGCGTCATCCACTAGTCCGCTTGTCACCGCCCGCTCGTGATGCCAGATTTCACGCCCGGTCCGCGCGTCGAGCGCGAAGGCGTCATTCGCGGAGGTCACGAACATGACTCCTTCAACCACCACAGGGGTGACTTCCAGGGAGTCTGAATTCCGGGAGTGAAACACCCATTGCGCATGAAGTTGCTTCACGTTGTCTGGCGTAATCTCAGACAGGCTGCTATAACGACGCCCACTATAATCACCATCGTAAGAGGGCCAATTCGCCGCTGGCGGATTTGCCCGAAGAGTTTCCCCGGTCACGTCGATCCGTGTGGACACCACTTCGTAGCGTTGGTCAGCGGCCACCAGGAGCGCAACCGTGCAGCCACAGGTGACCACCCAAACAAGTCGGTTCGAATAGAGTCGGAAGATTCTGCGCATGAGTAAGGCGCACCATACTACGAAGGTTGGCATAGCGCAACACACCTCAGCACGGACAGGAGGATAATCCGGCTTGACGGGATGGGGAGATAGGCTTGTATGCTACGCAGCGGGGGAGGCGACATTTCCTATCGCTGGCGCAAGGCGGCTTGTCCCCGAGGAGTCAGGGTTGGCAGTATTGGGAATGATGACGCGGCTTGACTCGTGGCGTTCCATGATGAAGTTGTGCACGGCAGTCCTTTTGGCCGGACTGTTTCTGCCCCTTCCCGGAACTTCCGTAGCTCAGCAACCGACCCGGCCTCGGAAGCCCGCAACGGGGGGCAAGTCGAATACGGCAATGGTCAAAGCCAGACACGATTTTGAAACCCGGTGCTCATCCTGCCACGGGTTAGATGGGCGTGGAGGTGAACACGCGCCGAACATATCGACGGACCCGTCAGTTCGGCGACTTCCAGAGCGCGATGTTTTTAAGATCATTCATGATGGAATACCCGCGAAAGGCATGCCGGCATTTAACTCACTCACTCACCAACAAATCAACGCGATGGTGAGTTATTTGCGTTCTGTGGCAGGACCATTTGGTTGGGGGGCGCTGAATGGAAATACTCTTCAAGGGGAGGAATTGTTCTTTGGTAGAGCCGGGTGTGGCAAATGTCATATGATGCACGGCAGGGGTGGGTTTCTGGGCTCGGATCTGACGGAATACTCAGCAAGCCATACGCCGGGCGAGGCGATTGACGCTATTCTCCATCCAGGTAAATTGCGTGCGGGCCAGCATGAAATGGTGTCGATTGTCACTCGCGGAGGCCAACGTCTGTCCGGTGTCGTGCGTAATGAGGACAATTTTTCCCTTCAACTGCTCGCGGATGATGGGACGTTTCATATGCTGCTTAAGTCGGATATAGAACGCTTGGAGCGAAGCGACAATCTCATCATGCCCTCGGACTATGGCCAACGCCTTACTCGGGTTGAACTGGACGACCTCGTGAGCTATCTGGCTCAGGGGGTGCACCGGATGGGGCACCCATCGAAGAAGAACATCTATGAAGGAGGCCGATAGAGACCTCTGCGGCACAAGGGAGTCGAAAGTATGAGGGATTGCCATCACCCATCGAAGTGGCTCAAATTTGTGGCCCTCTTTCTATGTGCCATTGCGTTTGCGCCTCACAATATCGCGCTGGCACAGTCGCCACCCTTTGACGTTGTCTTGAAAGGCGGCCGTGTAATAGATCCGGCCAATCAAATAGACCAGGTGATGGACGTCGCCATCACCGGTGACAAGATCGCCTCGATAAAAAAGGATATTCCGCAGAATGATGCGAAGAAGGTTGTCGACGCAAGCGGTCTCATCGTAACGCCAGGCTTGATTGACATTCACGTCCACGTGGGCCACGGCGGCGCGCCGCTGGATTGGTTTTCACCCACAGGACGGACGCACACAGCGCCCCTTGGAATTCCCGCTGACCTCATGCTGACTTCGGGCGTAACCACGGTCGTGGATGCCGGCACCTCAGGCGCAGAGACTTTCCTCCAGGAAAAGGAGGAGGTCATTGACCACGCGAAGATTCGAGTGCTGGCGTTCTTGGATATTGTCGCCAACGGGATGAATGGAGGACTCGAGCAGGCAGTGGACCAGATGAACCCCCAACTTTGCGCTGATACCATCAAGAAATATGCCAACCTCATTGTCGGCGTGAAAACGGCGCACTATTGGACGGCCACGCCGTGGGACGCCGAGCACACGCCCTGGGCGGCCGTGGATGCGGCTGAAGAATGTGGACGCATGGCGAACGTTCCCGTGATGTTCGATTTCTGGCCGCGCCCCCCTGAGCGCAGTTATAACGAATTGATATTGAAGAAAATGCGGCCGGGAGACATCCACACGCATGTGTTCGCGCAGCAGTTTCCCATCATCCTGGAGGACGGCAAGGTAAATCCCATCCTGTGGGAAGCCCATAAGCGCGGTGTGATCTTCGATGTGGGTCACGGGGCGGGAAGTTTCTGGTTTCGCAACGCCGCGCCTGCAGTCCAGCAGGGCTTCATTCCTGATTCCATTTCAACCGACCTCCACGAGGCGAGCATGACCGGTTCGGCGCTCAGCATGACGAATGTGATGTCCAAATTTCTGTCGATGGGCGTTCCGCTGGAAGAGGTCATCCGCCGGTCGACAGCAAACCCCGCGCGTGAAATTCATCGCCAGGCTCTGGGCACGCTTTCAGTTGGTGCACCCGCGGATGTTGCGGTTTTCCAATTGCTGCAAGGACACTTCGGTTACACCGATAATGGGAACGCGCGCCTGGACGGAAACGCAAAGCTGGTCCCCTTGATGACCATTCGCGCCGGGCGGATCTTATTCGATCCCACGGGACTCAGTATGGTTCCCTGGCAAAAGGCGCGCCCACAATATTTCACCGCGCCCAAGCTGAGTTCCGACCCGCCCTCAACCGCCGACGACTTCCCAAAAAATTAGGGTGGCTTCAGCCAATATGGGGACTTACGAGCGGGAATGCGGAATGAATTACGGCAGGGTATTGCGGAGATCTGATCGCGCGCCGGTGTGAAGTCTTGCTGATGCCTTCAGACCACGCTGGTAGGCATTTCCGCCGTCGCTTTGGGTTGATAAATGCAGCACGGCTCTGCCGCGAAGGGGCTGCCCGATACCGCATAAGCGCGCGAGCGCGAGCCACCACAAATTTCACGAAACTCGCAAACGCCGCACTTCCCCATCAAGTTTGCAGTGTCTCGAAGGGAAACGAAGAGGGAAGAATGGCGGTAGATATCGTCCAGTGATTGGCGGCGGATGTTGCCACCCGAGAGAGGCAGGAAGCCACTCGGGTAAACTTCTCCGACGTGTGAAACAAAAACAAATCCCTTGCCGTCGCTGATCCCCAGTGGCCCGCGTCCAATCCCGTCCGGCATGCTCGCGCGGAGGTGGGGCGCGGGGGTAATTCCGGTCTGGCGCCGAACTTCGGCCCGGCGCTGCGCGACGTAGCGCCGGAAGTGCATGGCCTCGGTCGTCTTGACATCGAACGAGCTGTGACACGAAATCTCGTAAAGCTTCTCGAACACCTGCTCAAACTGCTCACCGGTGACCAAGTCAGACGTTTGCCCGCGACCCGTGGGGACCAGAAAGAACACGCTCCACAATACGATGTCGAGGGTTTCCAGGAGCTGTGCCAGCGTGTCGAGATCGGCAAAGTTGCGCGGTGTGAGTGTGGTGTTGACCTGCACGGTCAGCCCAATTTCGCGAGCCTGGCAAATGGCATCGATGGCGCGCGTGAACGTGCCGGGAACGCCTCGAAAAGCGTCATGAATGGCCGAATTAGAGCCGTCGAGGCTGATGGCCATGCGGGCCAATCCCCGCTGCTTCAGCTCACGAATTGCTTCTCGCGTGAGCAGCGGAGTAGCGCTGGGGGACATCGATGGTTTCATGCCCAAACTGGTCGCGTACTCAACGAGCTCGAAGATGTCAGGGCGCTTCAGGGGATCACCGCCGGTGAAGATGAAGACGGGGGCCTTCATGGCGTGAACTTCGTCAATCAACCGTTTGGCCTCCTCGGTTGAGAGCTCCTCTTGCGACCGCAGGGCTTGCGCGCTGGCGCGGCAATGGACACAGGCCAGATCGCAAGCCTGGGTCGTTTCCCAAATAACGATGAAAGGACGTTCGTTGAAGTCCGGGCGCGCTCTTAAGGCGGTGGTTGTTGGCAGCGTCTCCATGAGGTTCATGATGGTGTTTTAGTCCTCCGTGTATTCAGCGTCTGTGACTGATGTCACTGGGACTGAAATCGCAAGAAATGTATTCACCCCTTGGTTTAAAGCACATGCGCCACGACCCAAGTCACAGGGCGATTCAACCACCATGCCTTTGCAAAAGAGGTCGATCTTGATTTCGCAGGGATTGAGGCGAAAAACACCACCTCCCTCCCTCAGTCTTTCAGGACCAGAAAAGGGACGACCGGGCTCGATTACGGACAGCGGACGCATGCAGGTAGTCTAACTTGTCACCAAATCTACGCTGTGACGCACGTCACACATCACACGTAATACGCTAAATGATGATTCTTAACAGGCTTAACCCATTGGCTGAGTTTGTTACACCGCGAACCTTTTGCGAGAGCGCACACTGATGGTTTTCGAAAGCCGCCGGCAGGGACAATCAAGGTTCCGCAATTTAAGGATGCCGCCTCTTCGCCTCCAACCGCTTGGTGTGCTCGGCCTCCAACGCACGGACGTATTGCGCTACCAGGGTCGAAAAGAAGGTGCGGACCAGGCGCGGGTCAAGCCAGCGCGGCTCGGCCTGCGTGGCGGCTTCGTAATTTTTGAGGGCACCGTCGGGGCTATGAGTTTTCCATAAAGCAATCGCCAGCCCCATCTCCGGCGTGTTCCATTGGGAAGAGTTGGCTGAAGTCGCGTCACCCGGTATCTTGAATCGCACCATGGCTTTGTCGATTTCATTTTGCTCCAACTCAACCCAAGCCAAGTTGTGCTGCAGGTTCACGTCGCCCGTGCGTTGCTCGGCCAGACTGAGCAGAAGTGATTCTGCAGCGGAGTATTGCCGGGCCCTGTAGTACCACCAGGCCAGCCGGACCAAGTGCTCGGGTGCCACGCTACCTCCACCCGCCGCCTTGGTGTTGCTAATCAAAACTTGCGCTGGACTCGATTCCCCCGCCATCAACATTAACCCGGCCCACTCGATTCTAATTTGCGCATTGAGAGCGGGAGTGCTTAACTTTGGTTCCGCCATGAACGTTCCAAACTCCCTTGCTGACTCCTGAGGTGATTGCTCTGCGCTTAGGGCATCCGCGTAGCTCCAAACCAGATTCATGTCCACGTACCGATTTTGGGGCGTGAGGTCCAGAAGATTTCGCAACGCCCTGGCCGACCCTGAGAAGTCTCCCAGAGCCAGTCCAGCCTGGGCTTGGATGGCCAACGCTTCGGCGCGGTCGGGGTCGAGTGTGAGCCAGTATGCCGCCACTTTTCCGGCTTGCGAGTATCTATGGGCCTGCAGGGTTCTCGCGGCAAACGAACTGGTGTAATTGATGACACTGGTTGATTCACTGGGATAAAGGTTCTTGAGCTTTTGGTAGCTCGATGCAGAGCCCGAAAAGTCGGAGAGCGCCATTTGTGCCTCGGCGAGAACAATCAGCGCCTTGGGGTTATTGGGCTGAAGGTCGAGTGAGGCATTGGCGAACTTTGCCGCCTGATCGAAATGCTCAGCCCCCAAGGCGTCCGAGGCAACTCCGTTGACATACTCCGCGACAGCCCCAGCTTCAGACGGGGATTGATCCACCAGCTTGCGGTAATGTTCGCCCGCCTCAGGAAATTTCGCCTGGGCGAATTGAGCTTCTGCCAGGATCGCCGCCGCCGCCGGTTGGTCTGGGTGAAGTTCCAGTGAGTGTGCCGCCACCTTTTCCGCGCCCGCGTAATTCTTGGCGTCCAAAGCCTTCTGCGCGCGCGCGGTTAGAAAGACGTACGCGACTTCTAGCGTTCGCTCGTTTTTTAACTGCTCCCACTGCTCGTCCATTATAATTTTCTGGATTTGAGCGATGCGCTCGGCGGGCTGGGGGTGCGACCGGAAATACCCTTCCAGAGTCTTCCAAGCGATGCTCGAAAGCTCATCCTCGGGAGATTGAGCCCGCGACTCGTGCTCACGAAAGAGCAGGTCGAATGCCTGGAACATACGGATGGCGCCCAGCGGCGAGTATCCCGCCTTAACGGCCAGGCGGGTGCCTTCGCGGTCCGCTTCGAGTTCCTGCGTCTTGCTGTAGCCCGCTTCAAAAACTTCCACTGGGAGCGCGACCAATTCGCCCAGTGGGATGTCGCGCAGAGTGGATTCTGTCTGCACCCGTTCCGCGCAATGGTAATGATCGATGTGCTCGACCTCGTGACCCAATACGTTGGCCAACTCGTCCTCACTGTCCATCAGTGCGATTATCCCGCCGCCAATAAACACGTGCCCGCCCGGCAACGCAAAGGCGTTAATAAAGTAAGGGTCTGCGATGTAGTGGAATTTGTAGGGCAGTTTCCGTTGAGCTTTGCCGGCCACACGGCCTCCGACACGGTCCACGTACGCCAGAACAATCTTCGTGTTGGCATCCTGGTTTACAAATGTCCCTTCGCTCAAATAACGCCGCGCCAGGTCATTGCCGATGCTGATTTCTTCTTCGTCGGACATCCTCGTGAATTTGGCGGGCAAACGCGTCAACTCGTGCTGAGTGTCGGCGACGAAGAAGAGCAGGGCATCGGGACCCACGGGGGCCGCAGTCTTCTGCCTCTGACTGACGACCAACGCGCTGCCGACCAGCGCGAACATGATTGCGAATGTGGCCCATCGTTTCATAAGTACCCCCGCAGGACTTCACGATAACGGGTGTAGAGAAACGAGACGGACAGCAACGCGATGCCGAGCACGATGAAGGTCAGGTAGCGATCGCGCGGGGTGAGGCCCCAAACATCCACCAAAACTATTTTCCCCACGCAGATTAAAAGCAGCCCCAGCGCGCTGAGCCGGAAGCTGCGCTCCTTGACCGCGAGCGCGAAAAGGAAAACTGCAACGGCCTCCCCACCCCAAGCCACGGTGGTCATTCCGTGGGGTTGCATTTCGAGGTAAAGGAAAAACGTCAGCAGTATGAATGCGGCAAAGAACAAGGCCTGCTCGGGATGGCGACTGAAGCTGCCCAGAATTCTTCTGATTTTCCCTTTTTTCGCGCCCTGAGCTTCCGTTTCCGGGAGTTTCAGCTTGAAGGCGACGAGGAGCGACAAGAACAATAAGACGAGGGTCGTCCCCACGGTGGCGAATCGTCCGTACCAAAGAGAAGGTGGCGGGAAATAGCTCCGCTCGTAAAAGTTGTGAAGAATGGTTCTGGAAAAGACCGCGACGCCAAGTAGAAGGCCCTGATGAAGGAAAATCCTCCGACTATATCGCCAGGCAATTAGGGCGAAGATGAAGATCAGGCCCGCCCACGCCGCGGCTACCCAGTCGAGGTCCAACTCAAAACGCATCACCGCGGCCATGGTGACGGTTCCTAGATAGCAATGGAGTTCAGCCGCCTTCATTCGCCCGTCTCTATCCAGGAATCGCTGTGGGCTGACCTGGAGCCGCCAATACACGAAGTAGAACAAAAGAGCCAGCGGGATCGTGGTGTAGACGCGTGGGCTCCACTCGCCGGGCGGCCCGGCGGCGTTGAAGTTCACAAAGAACAGGCGGAAAAAACTGGCTATGAAAAGGAGATATCCCTGGAAGCGCAATGAGGTTGAAGCGCGCTCGAAGCCCAATTGAAACAGGATGAGGCCTACGAGTGCCCAGCCCAAGGCCACGCTGGTGGGCCATAGTTGGTACCAGAGCAGGAGGGCCACCACAAAAGTCGCCACCCACGTGTAAGCCTCTGGGATCCGCACGGCCTTGACGCGCTCGGGATGGCCAATCCAACGCGAGCAAAGATAGAGTAGAGCGATGGCGATGGAAATGGTGGTGACTGCGCGCAAATCGAAGTATAAGACTTCCACGACGGCAAAGTTGACCGCCACCAAACGGAAAAAGCCCAGCAAGGCAAACACATTGGCCTGGGCGCTCAGCTCCTCTATTTTGAGTAGGGAGCCTGCGATCGCCAAAACCAGAGCCATGGCCGTCCACCCGACCGCCTGCCACGGTTCCGTAAACATGGCCCAGATGCCCACGACGGCAACCAAGCCAGCGACGTAGGACTGATATCGCACGCACGTTTTTTCGAAATCTGTCTTGAGCAAGTCCGGCCAGCGGCGCGGCACCCAGTGCGCGTTGGCATAAAACACGAGTGCAGCCATGCCGCATATCAAGGCCATGCGCGGATCGCTGAAGTCGACGCCCTTCAGGTCGCGGGCGTCGGAGAGATGCCACGTGTCCATGAAAACGATTTGCCAGGCCACCACCAGTTCCGCCAGCATTCCCAGCCATCGAAACACAATCTCACGCGAGAAGACGCCGGCCAGGAACAGAGCTTCCGCCTCCATCAGCCACAAGACTGAGAGGCGGCCTCCGGTGTATCGGAAGGGGAACGCGGCAATCAACAAGGTGGCGCCAATGGTGGTAAGAATGACGAAGGCAATGCGGCGCCGGCGCGTGATGGGCAACTGGCCCAACACCATTTCCACCGTGCCGACGGAGAGTAGGAACCAAAACGCCAGCTCGGGGCGGGCGGACTGGTATTTGATCACGTAGTGGAACAAGAAAGTGTTCAGCAGCGCGGCAACCGTGGAGACGTTTTCCTCGTTGCGAATATCGATTCGCCGGAAAATGTAAGAGAACCTGAAAATAAGCCAGTAGGAAATTAAAAGCGCCGTGCTCGCCGTAAGTTCGGGAAATGGGTGGTGGTGGTCCCCCATCGGCTCGATGATGGGGCGCAGCCAGTAATAGTGGTTCAGGAAAACGGCCAGGATCGAGACTACTTCGAGCTCAAACCAGCGCCGGCGCCCCACCACTGCGGCCAGCGCCAGGGCAAGAATGGCACTCGCCAGCAGGCTGGTGACGGTGCCGTGGCTGATGTTGATGGTGGTGAACGCGAGAAGAAAGGCGAGGCCCGTTACCACTTGAGAGTGATAGCGCAGCGTGTGCGCCACCATCGCCGCCGCTACGATGAGCAAAAGTACGAAATCAATGGATTCGGATTCGAGAACCCGCGTGGCTTGCACGTGATTCATCGCGTAGGTGGTGAAATAGAGCAGCGCCCACCCGCCACCCATGCCGGCGCGCGCGAGGATGCGCCAGCGCTCCCGCGTCTCGAAGAAGATTCCCGGGCCAAGCATTGCGGTGCCGACGGCAAAGCCCACAAACACTTTGCCCCCCGCCCCCAGTTCCCTCAGTTCATAAATCAGGAAAAGCGCAACGCCGATCACCAGGATGATCACACCCACCTTGTTCAGCCAGTTGGTGCCCAGCGTTTCTTCGAGGCTGAGAACGGACTTTAGCTTTTCCCCTTTCTTCTTTGTGGAGGCCACGACTGGCGCAACACTTGGCGGGCCAGCGGATGGAGCCGCCTTGGGGACAGTCCCGGGTGGCGCTCCGCCGCGCATCACCTCTTCAAGTTGTATGAAGCTGCCTTGGGAGAAGGGCGCAACTGGTGAAGTGGGAGGCGTCGGCTGAGTGAGTGGAGGCACCTCATGCGGCACTGGGATTTCCGGGCGCTCCCCATGTATGGCCGCGGGCGGAGATGCAGGTACCTCGGTGGCGGGCCGCGCAGACTTGGCCTGCGATGGGGCTACCGCTGGTTCAAGCGCAGTCGTCTCCGGAGGCAACTTGGAGAACTGGCCTTGCTTTTCCAATTCCTCCACTCGGGAAATCAGCCTGGTCAGTTTTAGAACTTGTTGTTCGAGGGCAGCAAGGCGCCCTGTCATTTCCTGGACATTTTTTTCACTTTGTTTGGCTAATCGCGCGGCGCGGCCGGCGCGTACAAAGGCGACGATCGGTAAGAGGAATAGCAACCCCAAGAACCCGAGAATGAGAACAATGATGCCGTCCACAGTTTTAGCCCCGGTGGCCTCGCGATTCTCCGGATATTATCACCTAGCGAAGCTTATCACCACTTGGTACTTCTTTCCTTGCGTCTTCCGTTTTCACACGGGAAAGAATAATCGCACTTGAATATGGTTGCCAGAGA
>JBGPCF010000076.1:0-30497 GCA_041481635.1 Terriglobia bacterium
CAGCAAAAAAAACTTCTGGGTGGACCCTGCCACAGACACGTCGTGAGATCCAACGCCTGTTGTTTACCTGGACCGGCGAGTGCGCGTATTGTGGCAGCGTAATTCGCAAACGAAACCGTCCGCCTTAACTTAATGTAGTAGTACTAGGGGCTGGGTGTTAGGGAAGAGCATTCTTAATTCCCTAAACCCCAATTCCTAATTCCAAATTCCTTTTATTCTCCTTTCAAAAAATCGTTTTGGCCGGTGTGCCGTCGGAGTACGTCCGGGTCGTGTCGCTGGCCAGAAACGCAAAGCGCGCTCGCTGTGAACTCGACGCGGCCGTGAAAACCGGAGTGCCAGTGGGGGCGGCTCGCGAAAGAACTTTGCTGCTCAACCAGCCCGAGTCCAGGAGCTTGTATGTCATCGTGCCGTCGCGGTAATTGGGCTGCTTGTCGATGACTTCCACAATTTGATTGAACACGCCGCGCCGGCCCGTTTGGAAATTCGGCATCAGCGGGTGGGAGAGAAAGGCGAAGTCGCCCGACTCCACGGTCAGCGTCATGTATTGACTGGTGATGGACGAAGTGGGTGCGCCGCCGCGGGGGGAACCGCTCACCGGATCGGCGCCGCTGTAGCGGCGGAATATGCGCGTGGCCGTCAGACCCGCCAGTGACGCGCCTCCGCGCGCCGTGCGCAGCCCTTTCGATTCGCTAATGTCCTGCCCTGCCAGGCCGAATTGCTGCAACGACGGCGCATCCAGGAAAACCAGTTCGGTTTGGAATTGGCTCCCGTCGTAGTCGAGCCGGTAAGTCACTTGATTGATGATCGGCTGGCGCGTGATGCCGGGGAGCACGGTGATGTTCCGTTCGCTGAATTCAAACAGACTCGAAAAACTGTAGGGCGGCACGAAAAAGCGCGTCGACAGGCGTCCGTCCGCCTGCACCACCATGAAGCCACCCAGCGTCTTAAAGATTTCATACTCCAGAAATTGCTTGGCCTCCACCGATTGTTGGAACTTAAACTCCAGGAGGTATCCGGCAAAAATGCCGTTGCGATAAGCGAGGATTGTTTCCACATCTATGGTGGGGTTGGGACGGATCAGGGTCGGGTTGGTCAGCCCGGCCGCGTCCCAGCGCGATGGGTCGTAAATCCGCCAGGAAGTTTCGGACAGGGAAGGCGACTGCCCCAGGCCCAGCTCATTTTGAAAAACCACCAGAAGCACGTCCATGGGGTTCGCTCGGAGGCTGCGTCGATGCGTGCTTGACACGGCATAACCGTCGTCGCCCTCCAGGAAGATTTTGGTCTTGGCGGAGCGCGTCAGGTCGCGGCACTGCAGCACGAAACCGGTCAGGTCGGGCAAGCCTTGGATGGATTCGATTTCTTGAGTCGCCAGGGTGACGAAATCCGACGAGACCATGCCGGGATAACCGACGCAGAGCGTAATCTTGCGCCCCTCGAGCTTTCCTCCGCTCACCAACGCGGTCATGTAGCCGGCGCTGTCGATGGTCTCAAGTTCAAGCGCGCCGATGGAACTTTGCCCGTCCAATTCGCGGATGCTTTGCTGAACGCCTTGGGGAGTTTTCAGGACCGGCCGCCCGGGCAGTGTCGCAGGAGTGGTGATGAGCACGTCGTTGCGCGTTCCCGTAATCCAAAACCACGCGGTGGAAGCCATCGTCTTGCGCACCGAAAATTCCCAGGGCAGGGCGCGCGCCCCGAGAGAAAAAGAGAGCACGCCGTCGCCCGTTGTGCTGCCGACGATGCTCATGCTCCGGGTGAGCCGTCCCAGAAAAGCGCTCAGTCCGCCAACATAGTTGGCGTTGAAGTAGGCCTGGAGGCTCGAATTGTTACTCAAGCTCAGGTAAGCGGACAGCGCGCCCCAAGTGCCTTCCATCCAGACTGAGCCGGGCGAGCCGGAATAGCCACCTGCCGAGTCGGCGTAGGTTTTGAAACCGTCGAAAGGCGTCAACTGCTGGTAGGTATGGTTGAACGAATTGGTTTGCGAGCTCAGCGAAATTTGCTGGTTGGTCAAATAGAAATTTTCGAAAATAAATTCCAGGCACGCCACGGCTTTTGCGTCGTCGCCGACCTGGTGGCAGAACATGGCGGCCCATGAGCCCGAGGCGTCAAGGGCGAGCGAAGTGTCGAGTCCGGAGCTCGACGCGCCCTGCGCGAAATGGCCTTTCACGGAACCGTTCTGCGGAATCCAGAGTTGGGCCAACAACGCCGTGCTGATCTGAGCGGCCACGGTCGCGGCCGTGCCGGCGGTGGCGATGAGGGAGGAATATTGCGCGGGACTAATCACGCCGAGGTTCAGCAGGTTCAGAGCTGCGGTCGGCAACACGCGAGCCGCCTTGTCGAAGGCGAAATAGCAATCAACGTTGTGTTCCGTGGAGACAACGGCAATGGGGCCGGGAATGTATTGGTAGCCAGGGTCCTGATACTTGCCCCAGCCCAAGGTAATCAGGTTGTGGGTCAAGTCCGTCGCCGTGGACTGCAGTGAGAAAAGGAAGGTAAGCATCCGTTGCAGGCCCAGCGCGGCATTCAGGAAATCCCCCGTTTGTTCCATGTAGATGCCATACGCATACGCCACCCACGCGATGGAGCCGGAGCGAATGTAGGCCTGGTCCACCTGGCCGTTGTAAACGTCGTAGGAAAAGCTGAGGGAGCCCGCGGGTTGCGGCTTGCCCACGGACAAAGTGTCCAGCCGCAGATTCCCCGCGCCTTGCAAGATAACCTTGAAGGAGGTGACGGAAGCGAGCCTCTCGCCCGCCACATGCTGGGCGATCAGCGTGTCCAGGTTTTGCGTCACCACACGCCAGACATCCGCGATCAATCCCAGCACGGACGTGAGGGTCTTGCTCGGCGCGTCGTAGCCCGCTTCGCCTGCCGAAACGAGATTGATTTTGGTCACCAGGCCCGTCGAGCTGGTAACCCCGATGGCGAGAGTGAAGTTCGTGTCGGATTTGTAATGGCACTCGAGGATTGTGTCGATCGAGTCGGGCAGGCCCGCGCCCACAAAATTCCACGTGGCGGGCAGGCTGGTGGGGGTAAATGAGATGACGTTGGATCCGCCCGATTGCGGCGGCGGCTCGCTCGCATCGAAAAGGTTGGCGACCGTACCCGCCCCGGCCGCTAGTGACCAGCGCGTGGCCAGACCGTCTTGCGCGGTCTCCAGCATCAACGAGGGGAGATAGCCCGGGTTGTCGCGTAGATTATTGAGCCGCCTCACGATTCTTTGCGCGGCGTCCCAAAGCCCGGCCGTGGAGAATGCGATGATGGCCAGCGCCGCGTCGTAAATCCAGCAGCGGTTCTGGATGTAAGCGGTGTTCGAACTCACCATGAGGACGGGATTCGCATAGTCGGGGTCGCCGTGCGGAACTTCAATTGACCTGGGCAGGTCAGAGTACACGGCTTGGTTTTGCAGAGTCGAATACAGATCGACGAGTCCCGAGGCAGGGTCGTTGTAGATGATGTGAGCCGTAGGCGTTCCGGGTGCCGACACCACGCTTGACCCAAAGCGCGCGTGGGTGGAGTCCTGAACGATGACAGGGATATTGTCCTCTTGCACGTACTCGACATCCGTCTTCGCAAAGACGCGCACAAAATAGTCGCGCAGCTTGTTGCCCACGCCCAGATTGGAATGGGCCACCCAGCCGTTCACCACGGACGCGGAAAATCCCAGCGTGGGCTGCGCCGATCCGGCGGGCATCAAAAACGCCACCACCATCCCGGTGTGAACGCCAGCCACCGCCCAGGTGTCGTCCGCAGCGATCGCTGAAGAGCCCTGGTAGTAATAAACGTCGGTGCGCGAGTACACGTCCACACGATACTGGTCGGCGGGCAGGTCCAGGTTCATGACCCGCCCGCTCAGGTCGGTGGTACTGGTGAGCGCCAGAACATTCACGAACGAATTGCCGGAGAGCAGAGGCGTAGCGGAATAGTTGATGGGAAATCCATCCGGCCCCGTTTGGGTGTCCGCGTCAATTCCGAAGACTGGATCGAGCACGATGTTCGGGCAGGGAACCTGGGCGAAATTCCAGACCGTTCCCTGGGTGGGATTCATCGCGCCTTCGATCAACGCGGGCGTAGTGGGCGTGGCCACCGCGATGCCCACAAACGGCGAGACATTGATGTTTTGGCGCGAGAGCATCCACGTCATGGCGCGATCGAGCGCCCCCTCGAGATCCCCGGGATAATAATCGGATACTTTAGCCATAGTCCGAGGTCCTTCACCCCCAGTGCTTCAGTTGGTCAGTATTTCAGTTCGTCAGTTGAAGCCTTACTGACGTACTGACGAACTGACAAACTGAAACACTGCATGACTGAACTTCATCCTTTACCCGTCAATCTTTCTTCAATTCCCATACCCTGTCGTCCCGTACCCACCCACGCCGTAACCCCCCCAAGTTACTTGACCTGCCGCGTCCAACAGAAATGTGATGAGCGGCTCCGGCAAGCCTTCAATCCAGACCATATAGAGTGGGCGCTTCACGGTCTGTTGGTTTTGCCGGTCGAAACTGGGATTGGTTAGTATGGGCATTGTCGTTGATCCATTTTTAGGGCCGGGGCTTGCCCCGGCCTGGGGCCGACCCAAGGGGCGGCCCTACATGCGCTCAACTGACCAGCACTCGAAGCTTCAACTTCAGCGAATACACGCCCGCCGCCTTGTACGCGACCTGCACCTCGGTATCTTCCAGCACGTAGTTGGTGTAGGAATTCACCGCGGCGTCGGGGTAATACGCGAAGGCAGCGCCGGTGAGGGCGCAGTCGAGGAACGACGCCCAGTTGGCGAGGTCGGCTCCGCTGCGGATCCACTCCATGTTGAGTTCCGCGAACTGGTCGAGGCGCTCCAGCACTGATTCGCGCACTCCGGAAGTCGAAACGTTGTCGTGCCGCACGGCCGTCTTCCGGTAGCCGGGTTGTTGCTGGGGCGGCGAGGCAAAGCTCAGGGTCTGCTGAGTTCCGCCCGCCGGGGTGTAAATGATTTGTGGATTGGCCATGTGTTATTCGCCTGAGGACTCAGAAGTCAGGAGCCAGGAGTCAGTAGGAAGAATCGTCCGGCGGCAGCGCGATTGTTTTCTCCTGACTTCTGGTTTCTGACTCCTGGCTCCTTTCCTTATTCCCTCAGCGTGGGCTGCCGCACCACGGTATAGGCCACCAGGTTCACGTCGCGCTCGGTGACGGCTTGCGTGATGTGGCGCACCAGTTCGTCGATACCCGCCTGCCCGCCGTACACCGGGCCCTGAAAGATGATCTGGACGGGTTTCTGCGCCGCGGATTGCCCGGAAGCGCCCGCCGCGTTTCCCGCGCTGCTCGCCTTGGACGATCCGCTCTGGGACCGGGTAATGGAGGAGCTCGCACTCGACGCGGACGTTTCGGTCCCGGCGACGGCCCGGCCGGCCAACGCTGCCGCGCCACCCACCGCTCCGTACATTGCCGCAGCCTCAAACGCCGCCGCCGCGCCGCGGTAGTCCTGGATGGCGAGCAGGTAAAAGCCAAGCGCCGTCGAGTAGATCGCCCGCACCAGCGATTCCTGCGCGATGGAAGTGATGGCCTGCACGGCCGCCTTACTAAACGCATCCCCAATCGACTTTTGCCAGATGATTGCGTTGGCGATGTTCGCCCCCAGAGCCGAATCGAATTGCATAAAGCTGCGTTCCAGCTCGACGCTCAGATCCTGGGAAACGTTCAACACTTCGGTCAGATTGGCCACCAGTTGGGTTTTCCAGAGTTGGGCGATCTGCTGGTTGCGCTCCAAAATGTTGTTCACCGCGCCCACGTTCACGTTGAAATGGTCGGAGAGCGTTTGGGCGGTTTGCTGGACCCGGCTGAAGTTCGCTGTACCTTGCGCCGACCACTGGGCAAGGTCCGCACTGACTCCGGAAAGGCTCCGCGAAAAGTTCGCGCGAAACTGCTGGATGCTCGCTTCCGCTTTCGACGGGTCAGCCCCGATTCGGATTAGTAATTCGGCAGAGGATGAAGTCGGCATAGGTCACTCTTGATTTGTGATTTCTGATTTCTGATTGGTGATTTTGCAATCGCAAATCACCAATCAGAAATTACCAATAGAGCTCCGATGTTGTCGGTGCATCGTCGCCCAATGGCTCGCGGCGCTCGGTTTCCAGCAGCCTCGCCGTCGCCGCCAAATCGAAATCCAGCGCCAGGACCGGATCGCGCAAAACCACGAGTTCGCTGGGGCGGCACCCGAACTTCTGCGCGGCCATGGCGACGAGGACAAAGTTTTCACTCTTGACGAAACCGCTCCAGCTTTTCGCTGGAGAGGCCCTCCTGTTGGCCAGCAGACCCGGGGGTAGGGAGTTGGGAGTTGGGAGTTGGGGAAGAAAAAGGCTCTTGGCCTACTCCCGACTGCCTACTCCCTACTCCCGATTTGTTCCCAAGCGCCCGGCACGCCCACTCGAAAATAAACGCGCGGTCTTGAATCGGGATATCGTCCAATGCAATTTCGTCCGGCCCCTCTCCGATGGCGGGTTTAACCACGCTGGCCTTGACCAACTGGCGCGCAAACGCCGCCAACTCCAGGATTTCCTCGCGGGTCATCTCGCGATCTGCGCCGCCTGAAAGGGTGGGGCCAGCCTCCAGAGCCGCCCCCAGCAGGTGTTGCGGAATACGCCCGGAGAGAATCCATTCGAGCGGATCCGGCCGCACCGCAAGAATCGTGGCGCCGCTGGGCAGCCGCAAATGTTCGGCGCGCGCCAGACGGTCCGACGCCATCGCTGAATGCCAGGCCTTTGGACTTGAAACGCCGTTGGAATTCTTCATTCTCATATTGCCGTCCTTTCCCGGAATTGAGTGATCGTGCGATTGAGTGATTGTGCGATTTAAGGCTCTTCTTTTTCCATTCGCCCGATCACCCGATCACTCAATCACCCAATTCTTTTAGGTTTGTCTATAGATCTTCCCCACCTGGTCGCCGGCAACGCGCGCCGAATCGGCCAGCCCGTCAAATTTCACTTTGTAGGTGGTCTCTTTGCCGCGCTGGAAGGGGAGCTGGATAGCCTCCGCCTGGTAAGCCTGGTAGAGCTGGCTGACCACAAACTTGCCGGCCACATCGCGCCGCGGAGAAATCACCGCGACGGAAGTTTTCGGGATGGGAATGACGCCTCCAAACGAAATCTCCTCGTAGGTTTGGGAGCCCGCCGGAAGGCCGGTGTCGGTTCCGGTGGTGTAAGCTCCGTGGACCACAAAGTTCTTGAGCAGGGCAAGGTCGGACTGCTTCATCGTCACTTCAATCGTTTCCGCTTCGCCCGTCATCACCACGTCGATGGGGGCGGCCACCTGGTCCGCCATGATTTGCTCGAGCTTGGGCGCCAGGGCCACGGTGGCTGCGCCTTCCGTGGCTCCACCGAAAATCGGCGAGCCTCCTGTGGGCGTCCCTGTGGCATCAATCAAAAGCCGATTGCCCGACGTGGGCACCGAGACAGCCAGCCATAGCTTGCCTGGCCCTTGATGGATTTTTGTTGCATCGACATTCGCCATGATTTCCTCTCCTTTGGCCCGTTGTCCCCGGGCCGTTCCCGGCGGGAAGAGCCGGGGCGGGCCGTGGTCCGTCGGTCAGTACTTCAATTACCGCAGTTCTACGCAAAGAATATGCTTCTGAGAACAGAGAGTTTTCTTGCCTGCATCCCGACAAGCATTACCGTCTCCGGTATCGGGCGAAAAACTTCTCTCCCCGTTATCCACGACGCAACCCCAATGGCCATCAGGAAATAGTTGCGCCAACGATGCGATGAGAGCATGGGTCTGGTCTGCCTTGTTCCCGCCGCCCGCGATGAAGTTGCCCCCTCCCATAACGTAGGGGTCTGTGAAGGAAGAGGCTTGAGGACACACTGCAATGGGCGTGGCGGGCCGACCCGTCGGCCAAAGCCTCTGGTCGGCGCCCCGAAAAGCCAAGCCAGACCCGCGAATGCCTAGCATCCCTACCGTCACTCGATCCATTACTCCGTCACCTTTTCTCACAGCACGGCTGGCCCGGCTGAGCCCCAATAGATTGCAATGTTCCCGATAAAGCGATGCTCGGTGCTCGTGTTGATTTGGGCCGTGCCGTCGCACGTCCACGGGTCGAACTGGACGCCCACTTCGGTCCACTTCCAGTAGTCCTGCAGGGTTTGGTTGCCCAAGAGCTTGAAGTTGGTATGCGAAAATTGCTTGGTCCCGTTGATGTACAGCTCAACGAGCCCGTCTGAGTTCGCTACGCCTGCCGTGATGGTGTTCAGCCTGGCGTGATAAGTGATGCGATAGGTATTGCCGGGGTACATGCGAGTCGCGTTCGCGTAGTCATCCGCGCCGCCGCCTTGAACGAGCGCGTAGCTGCCCGCGTCCGACCGGCCTTTGATATTCCACACTCCGCCCACCTTGTTGCTCGTGAACATATCTCCCGTCATCACTGCGAATCCGTTGTAGGAGCTGCCACCGCCGAGATTATTGTTGTCGCCAGTTTTCAGATAGAGCGTCTTGCGCTGCCCGCAGAGCCCGGCGCTCGATGCCGGAAAATAGGCGTAGTATTGCACCCACTCCTCCAAATAGGTGTCGAGTTGGTCGGCGTAGTAGGAGAGGTAGCGGTTGATGTCGATTGAGCCCGAGGGATAATTGATATCGAGCGCGTAGAGCCCGAACGGACTGGCGCCCGTCCAGCCCCCGGCCAGCGTGGTGGCCGCGCCAGTGGTTACGGAAAGGTCCGCCGTGTTCGAGTAGGTGTGCGTCGTATTCCACGGCGCGCACGACGTACAGTTATTCGGGCTGTTGAAATTTCCGGCTCCGGCGAGGATGTCCGTTCCGCCGCCGCCCGCCTGCCCGGTCCCTGATAGGCTCACAGTCTGTGGCGTGTTGCCCGCGTTATCGGCGATCGAGAGTGTCCCCATTTCACCGGCGCCCGTCGCCGGCGTGAACGCTACCGAAATCGTGCAGACGGACCCTGATGTCAGCGAGCCTCCGCAGTTCGTGGCGGGACTGGTGGTCTGCGCGAAGTCGGCCGCGTTGCTTCCGGTGATGCTGAGCGCGATGCTCGACAGCGTGACGGCACCGGTATTGGTCAGGGTCACGGCCAGCGGCGCGCTCGTCGTGCCTTCGGCCTGAGTCGCGAAGCCGAGCGAAGAAGCCGACAGCGTAGCGATCGCTGCGGGCTGGTTTCCTAGCGTGACCTTCCCGTTGATCGTCACCAGGCCCGGGCCGTTGACCACCACCTGGGCGGGCGACAAGGAAGGAGTCAGGAGACAGAAGCCAGGAGTCAGAATAAGAACGGCCAACATCCACGCCTTTCTCCTGACTCCTGACTCCAGACTCCTGACTCCTGATTTCATCCTCATCGCGCCAGCCCCGTAATCTGAGCCGCAAAAAATCCAACGACCGATCTCATTGAACTTGCTGTCGTGTCATTTCCTTGTAAAATACTAAAGAATAAATTTGCCGTGGGGACGTTCGTGCTCAACGTCTGTGGAGAGTTGGCATCCAGGGTAAAAATGATGCTCCCTGCGGTGGTCGATTTAATGTCCAGCGTGTGCCAATTCGTGTCGGCGGTGTAAGTTGTCGAGCCGACAGTGCATGCCGAGGATGCGCAGGTTTCCACCTTAAAAGCCGTGTCTCCGTAGGTCGCGTTCGCATCAAGACGAAGCCAGAATCCATCTGCAGGACGAAGCCCGGCCGCGCTGGCAGCGCCTATATAAAATCTTTCATTCGTAGCCCCGTCATAAAGTTTGAACCGGATCTTTTCTTCCCAGTTACCGTTGCTGCCGAGTGGATAGGCCATCATGGTTTGAACCAATTGCACATAAGTTGAAGCACCCGCCGCGCTGTTCAGCCGCGTTCCACAAGGATCGCTGGCATCGTTACCTAGAGGCCCTGTAACGGTACCCGTTCCGTTCTTTGTCCAAAGAGGGCTGGCTGTGCCGCAAAATTCATCGCGGATTTGGACCTGCGTCATGTCGAAAACGTTGTACCCACCGCCCGCCGGCGTGGCACATCCCGGAACGCCGGCAGTGGAAATGGTGTTGATAAAGTCGCTGCCGCTGCAGGTCTTCGATTGCACACCGCCCAGCGTTGACGCCGAGGGGTTGGGCAACTGCGATGCCGCAACGCTCCCGCTGATGTCTGAGAAGGCTGGCTGCGTAGCGCTGGGCACGCCCGAAGTGGAAATGGTATTGATCCACTTCGAGCCCACCGCCGCCAGCGATTCGATCCCGCCCAGCGTTGATGCGCTGGGGTTGGGCAGAAAACTTCCAGTGAGGCTTGTGCAAGTGGTGGTGGGCGCCGCGTCGGAATTCAGGGTGAACGCAGTCACCACTTGATTGGTGCAACTTGTTGGGCTGCCCGTGCCCGAGGCGGAGCCGGTGGATTGAATGAACCGCGTGCCATTGCCTTTGAGATAGCGCCCGCTTGTTGCCCCACCACCAATTTGAAATCCGGTCTGGGCCTCCACGTCACCACCCGCTGTAATTTCAGCTTTCTCGGTGCCCCCGGAGCGAAAACTGATGAACCCCACCGCGCCACCTACCGTGGCCATGCACATGCGGGTCGTCAGGGTGTTATCCGCGCCGCTCCAGCTATGCCCCTGCAAAGCGAGACACGGGGAGTATTGTTCCGTCACGCCCGCGGTTGAAGCCGTAGTGTTTGCGAGCGTCATGATGTCGGTGAAACTCGTAGTCAGGCCTGTCGTCGCAAATGTAATTGGGTTTGTCGATGTCGCTCCCGCCGAGTACGTGACGGGCGACGTGGCCGTCGTCAACTGGTCCCAGCGCTGCGTACCGCCGCTGCCGCACGCCGCCCAGGAAAGCTGTTGCGGATTGGCGCCATCGCTGATCAGGCATTGGCTCGCGCCTGCGGTTGCCAGGGGGAGTTGCAGCGGGTTTGGCGTGCCCGCCGCGGAGGCCACCTGGATCGTCGCCGAGCCGCGCGTCCCATTGAGCGTGATCGAGGTTGGGCCGCCCGCGGTTCCGAAGCTGGCGCCGCTGGCGAATGAAACCCCTCCGAGATAATTCATCCCCATGCCCGTCGCGCCCCCGGGCAGAAGGAAGTGAAAGCAGTCCGGATGTCCGGCATTCGCTGAGCACGCGAAGGTCGCCGCCACCGCATTGCCTGAATTGGCGCCCAACGAAAAGCCGTTTACAGGGTCGAACGTTGTACCACCGAGGCCACTCACTACCGTCGTTGTGCCGGAACCCGCATAGACGGCGGGATTCCACTGGCTGCCACTCGCCACGTTCGTGGGGAGCGTATTGCAGGTGCTTACCGCATCCGACAAATCTGCGCACCCCGCCTGCGTTTTTGAAATCACGCCCAGGGCAGAAATTGCGGTCAGGAAGTTGTGGGCGGCGCCCGTGTCCGGCTGCACGGTAGTGGAATTGGCGTTGGGAATATTTACGGTGCGCGTGGTGGCCGTGGTGATTCCCGAAAGGTCAAGCTGCGCTTTTTTGGTGCTGTCGGTCGGGTCGGCAAACAGCCAATCGGCGCCTGTGAGTGCCGTCGTCACCGTGCCCGTGGTAGTCAGATTGGATATTCCGCCGAGTGCCGTCGAATTGTTCCACTGAACCTGGCCCGAAGAACCTCCGGCGGCCGCTGTGGCCGTGATGGCCTGGCATCCGAAGGCGTGTGTGCCGGTGCTGTAGGAAAGGGCGTGAGTCGCGTCGCCACAATTGTTGAGGGCCTTCCACGCTCCGGTCGCCGACGCCGTGGTGACGATGGCCTGGTCAGCGGCAGCGTTGGTGGGAACGCTGGTGCCGTTGATCTTGGCCACCGTCGGGCCGGGATAAGTTCCAGAAAGATCGCCGCTTGCCGTGGTGGAAGTCTTGATCAAAGCCGCCGCGTCACTCAAATCGCTGGAAGCGGGCTGGACGAATGTTGGCGCGGCGCTGCCTCCGGTATTGTTTCCAAAAAACTGGTGCGCGGCGGCGTTGGAAAGCGTGAACGACAATGCCGGAGTGGTGGTTGCCGTGGCCACGCTGCTTGTAAATAAAGGAGAGAGCGTGCCCGCGCTGAAACTCGTTACGGAACCCGACCCGCTGCCGGAGGTAATCGTGCAATCGGTGCGCGCGAGTCCGGAGTTGTCCAGGCAACTAATGCCTGTGCCCGCGAAATTCAGCGTGGGGCGCTGCGTCAGGCCGGCGCCGGCTTGCTGGACGGTTTGATAAAAGGGGACGGGTGGGACAGTCCCCGAAGAGGATGGCGCGGTCGCCTGGCGGACCGTGAGCACGCTGACGCTAGACTGGTCAGGCACAATCCAAATTTCCGAATGCACGGCACCTTGAATGTTGATGGTGACCACGTAATAGCTGTCGGCGGGCGTGGCGTTGGCGTTAGGGACCAAATCAATCCACGGATTCCCGTTTCCGTCGTTCAGATTGCCGTTTAAATCGAAATAGGCGGTAACCACATTGTTGCCATACAGAACGTTGTTATACGTTATGGATTTATTACGCTGGGCAAACACCAGCCCATATTCGGCGTTCCCATTCACCGTGGCCATCACGGCGGGACTGGCGCCCACCGAGTAGACCCCGTTGACGTGAGTGTTTCCAAAAGCAGAAGTCAGGAGCCCGAAGACAGAAGTCAGGAGGAAAAAGGCAGGGGCCAGCTGGCGATATAGAGCCTTCATTCTGACTCCTGACTTCTTACTCCTGACTCCCGGCTCCTCACTTCTAATTTCTTCCCTCATCTCTCCTCCACCTCGACGACGAATTCAATTTGCGGGCCGCGGGCCAGCGTGCCTCCGCGGCGAGCCACCAACGCCCCCAGGTCGTGCCGCGTAATGCGCAGGTCCTGGATCTTCGCGATCGTCGAGTCGAGCCCTGCGGTCTGGCCACTGGGCATCGTCCGGTGGCTGATGGCGAGGGGCAGATAAAAGTCCCTCAGCGGGACAGAGGTCAGCACCATGTCCACCGCGTGCAGGTAGTCCAGTGCGTCATCGGCCAGCCACTCAGGGTCGGTCCCCGAAATCGCCATGGCGCAAAAGAAGGTGTGGGTTTCGGTGCGAAGGTCGGCGTCGGAAGCCTGGTCGAATTGCGTGCTGCGAGCCACCAGCACCAGCGCCGGCCAATTCTGAATGGGCGCCGCTTCCTTGAAGAACGCGGCAAAAGGATTCAGCGTCCGTCCCGGTGGGCGCGTGGTGTTGATGATGGCGAGCGCCGCCTGCTGATCCCTCTGCAGGATGGCGATCAACTGGTTCACCACCTGCTTTGCGAATTGTGCTTGATAACGTTGTGTCATGAAATCGTCCGTCGTCAGTGGTCAGTCGTTAGCTTTCGTTCCTCGATTGCCGAGGCCAACGGACCACGGACGCCCTTTCTCTTCATTCGGCAATCATCCCTTGGCAATCGGCAATTCCTTGCCTCCCAATTCCTTTCCGCCCAGGACGAGGGCCTTTTCGCTGAGACCCTGCCTCATCGTGTCAACCCAACCGGCGCTTCGGTCTTCGGTGAGCACGATGATGGGCCGCATGGGCAGCCCGCGCCCCAGGCCGCGGCCGGAGAGGATGGAAGCCAGTCCGAAGCCGCGACCCGCGCCGGTTTGGTGAAACACGGCGTAGGGCAAGCTCGAACCAATCGACAGCGACTGGCCGTCGGTTTTTTCAACGTGGCCGGCAGAATCAGGGTCGGTCAGCGAAGCGAGAAGCACCGAGGTTGAGTTCAGGATTCCGGAGCCGCCGCGTCGCGCTCGAAGAGTGGAAGGCGCGAGCCCGGCCCACGGCGTGCCTCCCGCGGCGCCCTCGGTGGCAAACTGCTCGCTGATCATTTCCCGAAAGTCGTCCGCGATAAGCTTCAGCGCCGGGGAGTTGTCCGCCAGCGAGTTCTGGAACGACTCGAGAGCCTGTTCGACGGATTCCGAATTGGCGTTGTATGTGAACTGCATTTGAAAACCTGTAGGGCAAAGGTAGTAGATGGGGAAGGCCCACCTACCACATGCCACCTACTACCTACTGCCTTTAGTAAACGTCGCCCTTGCGGAACGACAAGTTGCTGTCGTCCTCGGGGTCGGCGGGATCGGTTTCCTGGCCCGCCGTGCCGCCGAGCGACGGGAAAACGTCTCCGGTGCGCGCCTGGGCGACAAACAATTTGTCGTAGTCGCCCCGGCCAAGTTCAGTGAGCATGTTTTCGTAAGTGCGCCGCAGGGTGCCCGGATTGGCCCAGCCCTGCGGTGAGGACTCCGGGCCGATCATGGAAAAAAGAGCGTCGCCCAGATCGGCTGCCGCCCCCACTTCGTTGATCAGGGCGAGCAGCGTGACGGCCTGCGGGTTGGTGGCCGACAAATTCGCCAGCACGTAGCCGCGCCCCGTGGCCAGCGCCGTGATGCGCGCGCTCTGGCTCTCGATCCACGCCTGGATCTGCGTGTCGGACGGGTTCTGATTGGTCACGCCGCGCTGGAAACCCGGATAATGTCCGGCCACGGCGTCGATGTTGGTGTACCCCATAAGTCATCTCCTCGAATCTGTGACAGTCAACGAGTAGGTGGCACGTGGTAGGTAGTAGGTGGGCCTATCTTCGACATGCCACCTACCACCTACTTTTTGCCTGTTCCTACGCCACAGCCGCCAGCCACAGATAGGCCGCGGTGGGCGCCACCACTTTCAACGCGTAGTAGCGCTGCACTTCCACGATGTCCGAGGTGCGCCCCTCATCGCGATAGCGCTTCACCAGGAACCCCTCGGTGTTGGAGCCGAAGAGCCAGGTGAACTGGTAGCCGAGTGACACGGTGCGCCGGCCGGGTGCGGGCGGCTGGTAGAACAGCACTGCCGCCTTGCCCCAGACAAAGCTCAGCGAGTCCGCCACGCCTTCCGCCGCCGTGTTCATCACCGCGCCGGCCACGATAAAGTTGTCCACGTTAAACACGGCTTTCAAATGCTCCGGTTGGATAATACCCACCTGGGTATACTTGAATCGGTCAGTCACCTTGGGATGGTTCCGCAACTGGAGGAACACCGGAAAACTGACCAGCAGCGAGTTGGGCGCCTGGCCGATCTGCGTCTGGATCAGGGATTTCTGCGCTTCCACGGCCACGATGGGATCGGAGTTGACGTAGTCCGACCACTGCCCGGTCCCGGACAGCGTGGTGTTCTGCGTCATGATAGTGGGGCTGGTGCAAACGTTGGCCACCGCCACTTCGCGCTGCACGAAGAGCAAATCGGTCAGCGTTTCGGTGACGTCGACGTCAATGTCGATGGCCGGGTCGGAGTTGGCGCGCAGCTCGTCTGGAATGGCCTGGGCCAGCGCGTGCCCTTCCGCGTAGTAGGTGTCCGTGGAGAGCGACCACTCGATCTCGTTGGCCCGCGCCCCCGGACGCCGCGAGTCCCCCATGATGCGGAAGCGGTCCTTGGAGTAAATGAAATATTTGTTGGACTGTTTGTTCACCGGGATGGTGGGAAACAACTGGTCCGCGATGAACTGGCCGTTGTGATAAGCCACTGACACCTGGGTCAGCGCTTGATCCACGTGTACCATTGATACATCAGGCATGTTGATTCTCCGTGCCGAATGCAGTTGGCGTCCCGGCGGCGGGCGTCGCCGGGAACCCGTCAGCGGGTCGCTTCCCTGCAAACGGGCAAAAGTACTCCAGCTACTGACAGCCAGAGCCGAGCCCGCGTAAAAGAAGTCCGTCAGTACATCAGTGCTTCAGTAGGTCAGTTGCTGAAAGACTGACCGTCTGAGATACTGACGTACTGTTTTTCTAGATCTTGGGCATCACGACGGGATTCGGAGACAGGAAGACGAAGAAAATCTGTCCCGAGCCGGTCGCCGAGCTTTCCGCGATTCCCAAAATGTGGTGCACGGTGGACGTGCCGGGGATGGTGGCCAGGTCCGCGCTGCGCAGATTGCCGGTGGTCCCCGCCACCTCCACGTAATCGCCCTTGTTGATGGCGGCGTTGGCGACGGCGCGCGTGATGCCGTATTTGCGCACAATCACATTCTCGTTTTGGGCGGGCTGGGCTTCCTGAGTGATCCCGTACGAGAGCTGGTTGGCGCCGGTGGGCAACTGGCAATCGCCGTCATTGGTGCCGGGCACGACGGCCAGGTACCTGCCCACGCCCGTCGCGTTGGTAATTTTGTAAGTTTTGTCGAGAACGTACGTTGCTCCTGCCATTCTATCCTCCTGTTGAGTGCCTCAGAATTTCGATGATTCAGTACGTCAGTAGTTCAGTGCGTCAGTATTTCAGTTCGTCAGTACTTCAGTGCTTTGCTTACTGACCAACTGAAATACTGAAATTCTGACCTACTGTCCTTGCCTGCCACTTTCTTCTAACCGCTCACGGACCTGCGATACTGGTGGACGAGCTCGGGCTGTTCGCGCCCGATTTCGCTGAGCGCCTGCCCGAATGAGATTTGCCGCTCGCGCATGCGTTGTTCGGCCAGCAGCTTTACCTGGGATTGTGGGTCGTCCGGACCGCTGCCGGAGAGTCCCGTGGGGCGCAGTGTCACCTGCGGTTTCTGCCCGGCAACGATTTTGCGAAAGGTGGGGAAGTCGCTCAGCGCGATTTTTCTCCAGTCTTCGCGCTGGCGGGGCAGCATCTTGCCGCTCTTCACCGCCTCGTCCAACTCCTGTTCCACGCGCCAGCGGAAGAAGTCCGCGGCGGGAATCGATTTCCCAGCCGCCTCGTTTTCCGAGAGCAGTACTGCCGCCTGATCCAGCGAGATTTCCTGGCGCGCGGCGAGGCGACGCCGGATTTCCGCCACGCACTCGGAGAGCGTGACGCCGGAGGCCGGGCTGGCCGCATCCTCACCCGCAGCGCCATTCTCCGCGGCCGGCATTCCGGCCAATTCGGCGAGTTCTTGCACCAGCGGCTGGTCCGCGGGATCGCCCAGACCGTCCAGGCACTGTTTCATCGCCTGAGGGTCGGCGTAGTAGGCGTCGGTAAAGTCTTCGTGCCCGACGCGCACCTTGCCGTCTTCGACTGAAAGTTTCACTTGCTTCATGTGTCCTCCTTTTTCAAAATTTGACTGCTTTTGAAGAATCGGGTCATTGGGTGATTGAGTCATTGAGCCATTTGAAGACTCTTTTTCTTTCAATGGCCCGATGACCCGATGACCCATTGGCTCAATTCCCCCCAGCGATGTATCGACATGCACTTCGCCCACGTCCACCAATTGATAGGCGGGATCGGAGAGCCGAATCTGCGGCAACTCTTCCAGAAATGGACGGTTGGTGAGGGCGACGCTGGTGAGCGTGGTGCCGGCGATTTTGCCCGTGCGCTTGTCGCGCCCTGCCCAGGTGATGGCGGGCGAAATGTAGCGGTACTCAAGGCTTTCGATTAACTTACGCGCTCGGCTGGTCGGTTCATACAACCCCCATAGGATGTATCGCGTGTTCGGGGCCAAGTGGCTTTGGATTGGGCGAATTGAGTCATCGGGCGATTGAGTCATTGAGCCATTGGAAGACTCTTTTTCTTTTTTAAATGGCTCGATCACCCGATCACCCAATCGCTCAATTGTCCCAACTTTCACAATGCGTCCTGCGCTTGGGATGGGTCCTCCCGCCGCCACTTCCGGCATCTCGCTGGCGTGGTCGTAGTCCACGTTGATCTCTCCATTGCGACGCTTGCGGAAGTTGCTCACGATCTCTTCCAGGTCTTCCAGGGTGATGGAGAAATCGTTTCCATCGCGCACCCACTTGCCGGTGACGGCCAGGGGAATCCTGGTCAATGTATCGGTGGGAGCCAGTGGGGATTCCAGCGTTACGACAAACCGAGGAGGGCTTGGGAGAATTGAGTGATGGAGTGATTGAGTGATCGAGCCATTGGAAGACCCTTTTTCTTGCAATGATTCAATGGCCCGATGACCCAAGGGCCCAATTCCCACCCGCGCCCGGACAGTTGTTGGACTTGATTTTGTTCCGGTCGTAGTTGCGTGCATTTTTTGCCTCCCTCTTACTCGAATTGAGTCATTGAGTCATCGAGCCAATTGAAGACTCTTTTTTTAAATGGCCCGATGGCCCGATCGCTCAATCGCTCAATTTCTCCAACTTCGGGCTAGGTCCCGTTATTAACAGCCGGCGGCTGCGGAAGCCCCAACTCGCGCGCCACATGCTGTGCGAGCTCGGGGAAGGGGCGCACCACCCCGGACTGCGCCAGGCGCGAAAGCGAGTCGAGCACCTGGGCAAAGCTGCGCGAGCGCAATTTGGAGACGGAGACCACCGGGTAGTGCTCCGCCTCCGCCCAGTTGTAGTCCACCAGACGCTTCACCGCAGTGGCGGTGAGGACGCGCGCGACGTAGTCCGCGGTCGCCTGGACGGCGAGGAAAAAGAAATCGGTCTGCGACTCGCCCAGCGCCCGGTTGCCGCCCGAGCGCGCGCCCATGCCCAGGTTCATGAAGAAAGCCAGCGCCACTCGGGATATCTCAATGTTGTGGTGCTGAATTGAGTTGTAGAGGTCGCGCACGGTGCCTGCCACGCCCTGCAGAGAAAATTTCCAACCGCTGGGCAATGACAGGCCCGTCTTCTCGTGCGCCGCCAGTTGCGTTACCCAAAGCGCCGCCGCCTCGCGATCCTCCTGCGAAGGGTTCGGCCCCTGCTCGATGGTGGGAATGCCCAGGCCGTTGCGCTCGCCCGCGATGGCATCGATCCGGTAGAGCTGGCTCTTGATGTACCAGTGCATGTAGGCGGGGCGCAGCATCGACCGGCCGAAAAAGTTCGCGCCCTCCTGATTGAAGGTGAAAATGGCCAGGCGCTCCGCCGGAACTTCCACGTTGATAAAGTTGCCGTTCTTGAACCCGTATTGATTCAGCGCCACCAGCGTTTCGCCGTCCACGTCGGTCACCCAGCGGTAGAAGGTGATGGGCAGGCGCGGGGAGAGGCGCGCCAGGCGGATCCGGTCGCCATCCACCGCAAAAATTTCCTCGTGCGCCGAGGCGCCGAAAGCCAGCATCAGGAGCGCGTTGCGCAGCACGTCGTCCCAGCACTGCGTGGTTTTCACGCCGCTCTCGGAAATGTATTCGAGTCCGCCAAAAAGGTTTTCGCGCACATAGGCGGCAATCTCGCGGTCGAAGTCGCTGTCGCTGGCCGGCCGCACGTCCCAGTTGGCGGAGCGAATGGGAAGCTCGCAGGCCAGCAGCGTGGCGGCCACCTGCGCGTCGGAGCGCCGCATGATTTCGTAAGTGTTGATGGCGGCGCGTCCGGAGAGCGCTGAGTTGTATTCGCCAAAGTCTTGCAGGAAGCCGGAAAAAATGGGCGTGCCCGGCAAGCCGATGGGCGCCGACTCCACCTGTGCGGACGTGCGCTCCAACGGTTGGTTTACCTGGGATTCAGCCAGATTCCTGCTCTTCCAATTGATTTCCAGTGATCCGATTTTCATTTTTCCCTCAAGCAAAAGCTTTCAACACAGAGGGCACAGAGGGCGGGCACGGAGGACACGGAGAATGGAATCCGATGGACTGCTGATTTCATTCCGTGCCCTCGGCGCTTATTATCTCCGCGGTCTCTGTGCCGCATTTCTCTGTGGCCTCTGTGTTAGAATCTTTTCTCTCAAAATCTAAAATCCGTCATCGTCCGCGCCCAATTTTCTCCTGCTGCCAAAAACGCATTCGGCGAAATCAACGGCTTGCCTTGCGCCAAATATCCGTCGGAAAGGTGGACGGTGGGCCGTACTTCCGCGGCCAAATCGGCAAGCGCTTTGGCCCAGAATTCGTCGGCGTGCCCGGCGTCTGTGCGCTCCGCGTCAAAGCGCAGGTTGCCGCTCACCGTCACAAATTTCTTGACCGCGGCAAAAGCGCGGCGAATATCGCGCGAGTCGGGCAGCAGGGTCAGGCCGTTTTCCATGCGGCGCTTCGTTCGGTACGCCAGGTCCTCTTTCACCGCCGCTGAAAAAACCACCGGCTCCACACGCGGCCCAAACTCCTGCGCGAGGGATTCAGCCAGCGGCGCGCCCATCCCGGTGGCATCGATAGCCGCGCGGACAATGAGCGCCGTGCTGTTTCCCCCGCGCCTGGAGAGCAATTCGCGGGCGTAAGCCAGTTGACGGTCGAATGTGACGTTGGAAAGAACATGGACGAGACGAGTGATGGAAATGGAGCCCCTTTGAAGAATTGAGTCATTGAGTGATCGGGTGATCGGGCCATTTGAAGACTCTTTTTCTTGCAATGGCTCAATGACCCGATGGCTCGATGACTCAATTCCTTGAACCACTTCATCAATCCAAAATACGGTTCGATCGTGTTTCCGGCCGATGTCGATGCCGAGGAAGAACGGGGGAGTAGGGAGTAGGCAGTAGGGAGTAGGGCTTCCTTCTTCTCTAGCATCTAGCACCGAGCCCCCAGCACCTGTCCTTCCTTCCCTACTCCCGACTCCCCACTCCCTACTCCCTTTTTCCAGCAATTGAAGTGGGGTATCAAAACTAGCCAGACCACTCAGGCACGACGCCACGAGTTCGGGTGAAAAGAAGTTCTCCGCCGTGGAGACGAATTGGCAGCCGAATTCCTGCCGCCACGCGGCATCGTCCTCACACCCCGCGCGCAGTTGTTGGAGGTTGATCTTGAGGCCCTGGCGGACGGCTTCGTAGATGTCGCAATAGTGGGAAGACCAGCGTGAGGAGTCAGGAGTCAGGAGACAGGAGTCAGGAGAAAGACCGCCGGAACCGACCTGGGTTTTCCTTCTGACTTCTGACTCCTGACTCCTGTCTCCTCGGTCCAAAAGACCGGCCTTTCGCGCCAGTTCATAGAATTTCCCCTGCTGACCGTTGGGCGTGGAAATCACTTCCAGGCTGTAGCCGCGCGTGATGCTGGGATAAAGCGCGGAGTAAATCTTTTCCGCGTCGGCGTGGAAAGCAAATTCATCCAGAGTGACATTGCCGGAATAGCCGCGTGCCGTATCCGGGTTGGCGGGCAGGGCATAGATCACGGAGCCGTTGGGGAAGCGTGTCTCCAGTTGCTTGATGGTGGTGCCCTCAAAATATTCGCACTCGTTGGCCTGGGCCACGATGCCGAACGACTGAATGTGCTCCTGCACTTTTTCCATCAGCAGTCGTGATTGGCGCTCGCCCTTGGAAAGCAGGATCCAAGTGGTCTTGCGCTTCAGGCACTCGAAGACCACGCGCAGGGTGGCGGCAAAGGAGTAGCCGATTTGGCGCGCCTTGACGACGATCTTGAGCGGTGCCGCGTCTTCAATCCACCGCCGCTGGTAGGGCAGCAAGGTAAGAGCGGCGGGGAGGGGCGCACGGCCCAAAGGCCCCGTGCGCGCGCTAGCCTCCGCCGGATGGAGAGCAACATTTTCCGGCGAAGGCAGGTCGCGATGCGCCCCTCGGGGGGAGCTGGGTTTCCGGGTTTTCGGTTCCCGGCGTTCCCGCCGGGGTTTCGTGGAATCCATTTATTTGTTCCGTCTTCTTCCGTCGTAGCGCCGTTGTAGCGCCGACCTTTAGGTCGGCATTTTCCGTCCAAGCCTATTCGCTACGCTCAATGCCGACCTAAAGGTCGGCGCTACAAACCCGCCTCACTGGCCCGATTCCTGAAAGTCGTCCGGCCTAGGCATTTCCTCCGCTGCGCTCGCTTCCTCGAGCTGTGTCTTAATCCCGTCCATCGGATGCACCATCGCCTGCGCCACGCGCTCTGGGGAAACGAAGTAATACGGCTCCGGCTCAGGGGTTTCATCAGGCGCCTGCGGACTTCCAGCCGGGAGGGCTTGCAGTTCCTCGACGCTTGGCCCGAGGCCGGTGCCAGCCACGTTGTGCGCCAAAATCCCGTAAGTCTCCTGAATTTTCTGCAGAGTTTCTGGCGTCAGGTTTTTCTTCTTGGCGAGCTTGCGCACCACGTCGCGAAGTTCCCGGGTCTGTGCTTGCACAAAGCATTTCTTGGCCAAGTTGAGATCTTTTTGGGCTTTCAAGTAGGCTTCGCGCCGTACTCCGTCTTGCACCTGCAATCTCAACAGCCGGTTCTTAAGCTGGAGGTTTAGCGCCTCGTCGCGCGCCTTGATCGCTTCCTTGGTGCTGAGGGAGGAGTCGCCCTGATTGATTTTGGTCAAGCCAGTCATCACCACGGCGTGTACGTAGCGGGAATCGCCTTCTTCCAGGTTGCCCGTTTCGCTCAGGGAGCGCGTGATCGCCTCCGAGGTTTGCACCAGGTAGTGGGCGCGCTCGCGTTGCAGGTCGAGGTCAGCCCGGCAGTATTGCTGCACGGCCGGAAGGGTGATCACCGGGTGGACCACCGGGTGAATGGAGTGCGCCTCCGCCTTCGGCGGTCCATCCCAGTCCTTCCGCTTGTTCAATTCATCAGCGGCAAATTCCGGGGACGCTCCTTGAACAATCAGTTCGCGCAGGGCCTGCGCCATGGCCTCGGGCAGCAGGTGCACCTGGTGGATGATTTGAGTGGGCGGACCCAGGTCGCGAATTTTCTCCGCGGCGGCGGATTCGGCTTTCTTCCTCATGACTGCGGCTCCAGGTAAACGCCTTCGTCCGACGGGATGCGGCCGTCGCGGTAGTCGATCCCCTTGGCCGTGATGGTGACCAACGTGACTTGATGGCGCGCCCCCGGCCCCCGCCCGTGCTCCAGCGCCACAAACCCTTTTTCCGACAGGTAGGCCACGTGGTAATCCATTTCGTCCATGGGCACGGGATACCCGAAAATGTCCAATTCGCCTTGCAGCATGGGCAGGCTGGTGGGGTGCGGATAAACCAAAGACAGGTAGTAGAGAATCTTGCCCCGAATCAATTCCTTCTTGCGCAGATCGCCCTTCATGAATTTGCCTCGCTTTTAAATCTTGATCCGTTGGCAGTTGTCCGTGAGTCATTTGCGATTTCTGATTTGTGATTTGCGATTGGAAAAAGCCTGTTGTCGGAGCCTTGCCACCTCTTGCCGGACGACGGGCAACTGACGACGGACAACGGACGTATTTTTTCGATCACAAATCACCCATCACAAATCGCCAATTTCTTCTTGGCCTTGGCCACTGACAACTGACAATTGACAACAAACCTCCCTCCTACGGCCCCGCCGGCCCATTCCTTCGGCAGATCATCGCCACATCCTGGTTGAGCGCTTTCAAGGAAATCAGAATCTCCTGGTGCTCAAAGCTGTCGTGCGAATCTTTCTGCTCCACCGAGCCCGCCAGGCGCGTGAGCGCTTCCGCCTGGGCGCGTTGCGTGCCCAGGAACTGCTCCACGTATTGCCGCGCCATCCCGAAGGCGCCTTCCATCTGAAATTTCTTGAACTCCATCATCTTTTCCACCCAGTAATGCGCCAGGCGCAGAAAGCCGTAGCCAAACAGGATCAAGAGAACTATTCCCGGCCCCCACCACAACGCGGCGCGCTCGAGTTCAGAGGAAATCATGGGTTCACCGTTCGGAGGATTGAGCCATCGAGCCATTGAGTGATCGAGCCATTGGAAGAATCGTTTTCTTTTAATGGCCCAATGGCGCAATGACCCGATGACCCAATTTTTCCAGCTCTCATCGAACTACCATCCCTAGGGCGACCCCAATCGCCACATGCAGAGCCGTGCGTCTGGCGCGCCCAAGCCACGTCCCGCGCGCCACTTTCAACTCCGCCTTGAATTCGCCTTCGCGCTTGGCGAGGATCTGGTCCTTGTCTCCGAGCGCCTGGTTGAGCTGGGCGATGGACGATTTCTGCTGCTCCACCATCACCCGCTCCGCCGCCCCTTCTCTCTCACAGGTGGTCAATTGTTGCGATTGCAGGCCGGACCGCTCGCGGCAGGAGGCGAGCTCTACGAATGCGGTTTCCACTTTACGGCCGCCCTCATCAGTTAGGGCGATGGTTGTGGTGGGTGGAATTGAGTGATTGGGCGATTGAGTCATCGAGCCCTTGGGGAATTGAGTGATTGAGTGATTTGGTGATTGAGTGATTGAAGGCTCTTCTTTTTTCAATCGCTCAATGGCCCGATCGCTCGATGGCTCAATTGATCCTTCACCAAGCTGCTCGCGCAGCCGCGCTGAAATTTCCGAAGCAGGAAGAACCGCCACTTGGGCCACTCGCGTCTGTTCAGAGGCCTGGAGTGCGTCCAACTTTTCGCGAAGATCTTGTGACTGCCTGGCTAACAACCGGCGGCTGGCCTCCAACTGGCTGGCCGCGCGCGCGTTGTTTTGGTTGGCATCGCGAACTGCGGAATCCGCGCGAGCCCGGAGTGCCGCCACTTCTGCGGCTGTTTGCCGCTGAATTTCCATGAGCGCGCCTTCGCGCCGCAGGCTGGCATCGCGCTCCAGCCACCAAACGCCCAAGACGATCGACAGAGAGCCCAGAGCTATTACTGAGACGAGGGAGTAGGGAGTAGGCAGTAGGGAGTAGGGACTCGACAATTTGGATTGCAGGTTTGCGATCGTGGATTTCAGATTCTCAAATCCCATGTCAGCACCGGTATTTAGTCGAAACTCGAAGATCGAAACTCGAAAGTCAAAAACGGAAACTGGAAAATGGAAATTGGAGAATCGAAACTCGAAAATCCAAATCCGAAGAACGAAATTTCAGAACCGGAGCGGAATTTCATAATTCACAATTCATAATTCATAATTTCTTTCCTTCGCTCCCCATCACCCGTTGCACCGTTTCCCCGGCTTTCCCCACCCCGTAGAGGCTGCCGATAAAAAAAGTGAGACCCTCGAGCCCGGGGACGGTATGCGTCTTCCAGACGATGTAGGTGAGCCAGCCCAATGAAAAGATGAGGGCCAAGAAGGACCCCACGCGGCTGAAACTCGCTTCACCAGACTCGGAGAATAAGCGGGAGAGAAAGTTCTTCATTGGGACCATGTTCCATTTCCGGTGCTCGTAACCGTTTTGGAAGAATTGAGTGATTGTGTGATCGTGCGATTGAGTGATTGGAAGACAAAGAGCCTTTAAATCGCGCAATCACTCCATCGCCCAATCACCCAATGTTTCTCAGAGCTTTCGAAATTCGTTGGCGACCCAGGCCCTGAACTCTTGGTTCTTCGCCTTCGCGTAGCCGATCGCTTTGTTCCAGTAAACCCGTGTGGCGACTACGCCCAACGCCATTCCAACTCCGAGCCAAATTAGTCTGGTCATAAGTGTGTCTTCCTTGACTTCATAATTCTTAATTCTTACTTTTCAATTCGACCTTCAACCTCTCCGCGTTCACCAACTCCCGGTATGACCCCATGCGCCGCAGTCCGTGTTCAACGTAGAGCGCATCGAAACATTTCCCGAAGGGCTGCCCGGTGTTCCAGCAGGAAAACATCTCGGCAAACTCGCGCGTGAGATCCAACTGGTGGTGCGCGGCAAATTCCGCGAGCAACTTGAGCGCAAGATGAAAATGGAAATCGGATTCGAGCAGGTCGGGCACCATGCCCGCGCGCCCCACCAGGTGGTAACCCATAATCTGGGTGTAGCCCCAGGAGGTGGCGAGCTCGCGCAAGGTTTCGTCTTCCAGTTCGGTGAGCGTGGCTCGATGTTGCGCGGCAAACGGCGGGTTGAGAAATTGCCCGTGATAATCCTCCGACTTGCGGTGCGCGATGTGGCCGACCTTGGCTTGCAGAGCGTCGGCGGCGAGCGATCCATACGAGGGCGACTCGCCCGCAATCACCGCCGCCAGGTGCCGGTAAACCGCCGGCTCAAACCGCGCCGCGTGGGCATTGCCTCCGGACTCGTTGGCGGTGAGTGCGCCGAGAAATTCCGGCGGCACTGAGGAGGATTCGCACGCGTGAAGTATCGCCGCGTTGCAACGCTGGAAAACGCGCGCCACCAGGCGATGCTCCGCCAAGGTGTACCCCGCACCGCAGGCCACCGGGCTGGAAACGTTCATTCCACCGTGCTGTGCGCTTGCAGCACTCGCCTCACGAGGCGGGGCTGATTCCGAACCCCGTTCCGCGGTTGGGCAAACTGCTCCGGCCATCTGGGCGCCACCCTCTGGAGGCGTCGGTCTGTCTCCTTCCATGATTAAAGAGTACGAATCAGGATTGAAACTATGGTTACATATGAAACAAATGATAAAACTATTTATATATATATGAAATCAATGAATTTACGAGTTGCTTTTTTTGCCCAAAAAATGAACAACTCGAAAAATGACCCTTTTTGCCCCACTTTAAGGGCGCCTGTCAGCAAAACCATTCACCTCCTCAAACCTTTGAAATTGAATGGGAAAAATTCTTGGGCAACCCTGAGATTAAGAAACGGCTTTGCGCAGGCATGGGAATTGAACTTGGGCTAAGATGCTGGGCAGAATGAGAGTCGTCGTTCAGCGGGTAAGTCGGGGGGAAGTTCGCGTGGAAGGTCAGGTGGTCGGCCAAATCGGTCGTGGCCTGTTGGTGCTGGTCGGCTTTGCCGGCATGGATACTCCAGAGGTGGGCCGCGGGCTGGCGGAGAAAATCGTCAACCTGCGCCTCTTCGATAACGAGCAGGGGCGCATGGACCGGTCGATTCTGGAAGCGGGGGGCGGCGTACTGGTGGTGTCGCAGTTTACCCTCTACGGCGATTGCCGCAAGGGCCGCCGGCCAAGCTACTCGCAGGCTGCATCACCGGAAAGCGCGCGCCCGCTCTACCAGGCCTTCGTCAATTCAATGCAAGACTTTCTGCGTGGCAGTCAGGTGAGCCTCAGCGAGGGACGCTTTCAGGCTATGATGGAAGTAGAGTCGGTGAACGACGGGCCGGTCACGCTGCTTCTGGATTCGGAAAAGACTTTTTGATGGGAGTGCGCGCGCAGGGTCAATTTTAAAGGGTGATCTCGAGGCCCTCGAATGCGGCAATTGAATTGGCGAAGCGTGCCCGCGCCCGCTCCTGCAAGCGATCGACCATCTTGTCGTCATTGTCCGGGTCGTGATGGAACATGATGAGCTGCTTCACGCCCGCGTCTTCACAGATCCTCACGCCCTCTTCCCACGAACTGTGCCCCCACCCTTTCTTGTCCTTGCCGATTTCTTCCTCGCTGTATTGGGAGTCGTAAACCAGGAGGTCGGCGCCGCGCGCCAGGTCCCGAATGCCACGGTCAAAATTCGCGGCGCCGGGCTCGTTGTCTGTGGCATACACCACGGCCTTACCGTTGTTCTGCACGCGGAACGAGAGGCACCCTTGCGGGTGATTGATGGCGCGCGCCACGACCGTGAAATCGTCAATCTTCATGGGGCCCGGGTTGATCTCCGAAAAGTGCCGCGGGGCGAGCATGGCGCTCATGGTAATGGGGAAATATGGGCGGGCCATTTGGCCCTGCAGTGTGCCATCGATGGTGTCTTTCAGCACGTTGAATGAGTGGAAGGTGAACTCGTTGGTCTTCCGGTAAAGGGGCGCGAAAAACGGCACGCCTTGGATGTGATCCCAGTGATAGTGACTGAGGAAAATATGGGCGCGAATCGGGCGCTCGCCGAATTCCTGCATTAGCGATTTACCCAGCACACGCAAGCCTGTGCCGCAATCGACAATCAGCAGGCTTCCTCCGTCGGACCGGAATTCCACGCAGGGTGTGTTGCCGCCGTAGCGAAGATTTTCAGGCTGTGGCGTGGGAATGGAGCCCCGGACTCCCCAGAACTTGATGCGCATAGAAAGGCCCAGCTCCCCAGTGCAGGGGAAGGCGTGCTTCAGACCTATACCAGAATCGCTCGTCTTCGCCAAGAGAAAACTGCAGAGAAAACTGCAGCGGCAGAGAAAACTGCAGCGGCCAGCCCCAGATGATTCCTGCGACTGCCACCCGATCATCCTGTAGGCATCAGCATTCCGCGTATCACGATACCTTCAGCGGACGGTCCGCGTGGCCCGACGAAAGAGGACTTGGATGCCCTCGCGCCATTGATCGTTCAAGCCGACCTCAATAATTTCGATGCCAGGATCAAGATAGCGTGTCACTACGTCCGTGGTTGAATGGAAGCGGAAGGCCGGGCAAACCAAATAAAGGAGTGGCGGAGCATTCGACAACTCCATTCCATGGAAGTATCCCCGTTCCTGAAATTGGCCCCGGTCCAGAAGCCATTTGACGCGCAGCCAATAGTCCAGCCCTTGAATGGGCAGGTTGATCTGCTCATGAACTTTCAATTCGATCACGGCCAAACGCCCCCGCCGCGTCACTCCCAGGATGTCGATGATGCCCCGGTCCATCGCGGAGAATGCGGGCACTTGAGGATAGAGAAACTCGGGCACAAATTCCGAGTCAATCCTCGTGATGTCGCGCAAGAGATGGCTCTCCAGCCAGCGCTCTGATTGGAGGCGGTAGAACTCGTGGGATTTGTTTCGGCTGCGCGCGCTGCGCACATCGAAAACGTCGCTCAAGAATTGACGAAACTCGGAGCGGTTGTCTTCATCGAGCTTTCGATAACTTCCTTCCAGGCCGAAATAGACTTGAGGGTTGATCTGGCCTTCTACGCGCGCGACCTCCAGTCCATGTATTCGCAAAGAGGTGAAGTTTCCGGAAGGGTCTGCGACCAGGTCCATCCGATCCAGTGAGTCGCCAATGGCTTGATGCAGAATCGGGCGATGCGCCTCCACCATAAGCTCAATTTGGGGGCTCTGTGCGAGTCGAGTTTCAACATTTCCGAAATCCTTCAAGTCTACCGGGGTGGCGCGCTCTTCGCCCAGTTTCCACTCCAAGATTTCCACTTGTGCAGCGCGGCTATTCAAGCAGGAGGCGCGGTGGGCCGTCAGGGTGACAGCCGCGGGGGGAAGAAATATTTTAAGACCCGGCACGGTCGTGTGCTGGGATTGATTGCGAAGCCAGTCCAGCCAAATCAGGCCGTGAGCGAGCACGGAGTCTGTGGCAGACAAAGGCTCACTTTCTGCGACGCCGAGAAACGCCCAACCGGTTCGGCCCTGCCGTGCCAGCCCGCGCGTATAACAAGTGGAGAAAGAATGCTCGAGGTCGGAGCGGTTGCTGACCCGCTCGAATTGTGCGCTCGGATATTCGCGTCGGAGGAGTGCAAGGAATTCCTTGCGAAACCGCGTCCGCTCGGCAGCCGGTGAGCGGCCGGCTTTTGGTGGTCGTTCGAGCTCACTGAACTCGAGCGTGCCCGTTTCCCGGCCACCCGGCTTGCGTGCAAAGACGCCAATCCGGCCGTGGTCGCGGTAGGCAATCGTCTCGATGCGCCGGGCAACGGACCGCGATGCGTTCCACGCCTCAAAAAGCAACTTGCCGAATTCAACAGTTAGCTTCCAACGCGCGGCAGTTAAGTCAAACAGCTCTATTTCATCCTCAAGAACGATTGGGTGGGCGAGCGATCGAATAAACGATTCTAACTCGCGCTGCAGCGCAAGCAGCAGGTCAGGATCGCGTGAGGGAGGCATGGGAACTCGCCCGGCCATTATAGCCGCAGCCGTGCGGCGCGGGCGAATTCACTTGATGGTATTTTCTATTGGGTCTCTGTCGCCCCGCCCAAAGTACTCGAGGGTGGCGGCGCAAGTCTAAGGCGATATCCTTAGCAGCTTCCGCAGCAGGCAAGCAGAGTCTCAGAAATCTCTTCCGGAATGACTGATTCGGTCTGGTCTTTTTCCCACACGGCTAGGAACATCACTTTGCCGTTCACGGGAGAAAGGTGAATGTAGTAAACCTGCGAGCAGTTTTCGAGCTCGTAAAAGTTCTTGCGGTGCGGATCGGGATGGGCGGGCGCGCCAGCCAGCAACAGGTCGTGCAGTTTTTCCACCATTTCGGCGGGATGCTTCCTCACGTTATCGATGATCGGTTCTTTTTCCAGTCGCAACTTCATAAGTCTCCTCTTCTACTCCTCGCCCTTTTCTATGATGTAATACGGGCCGTGCCTCCAAAAAGTTTCACAAAATTTCGTGTTCCGGCTGTACAGCCCCAATCTTTTTCCGACTTCGCCGCCAACCTTGGTGGCTCGGTCTTACCCGATTAGACGGCGCCCACGAGAAAAGGTCACCTCCCGGTTACGATTTCTTTGGGCGAGAGATGCGGCCTTCATGGCCAACTGGCGCAGTGGGTAGCGAAGAATCTCTGTCTCTGAGTCTCTGCGGCTCTTCCTGGATTCCAGCATCGAACGTTGCCCCCATCGATTAGTAAGAAGTGGATGATTAGCCCATTGAAATCCGCGGAGTTTGAACGACACAAATTCTATGCTACCTGCTGATTGCCTTAGCGCGACTCGTTCCACGCAAAGAATTGCAAAAGCCCCTCAAGGGGGCCGGGTTGAATTCCTGTGGCCGTTGGGGATGGAACGTGGGGGTGCCCCTGTGGATGCGGCAGTTGTTATTGTGTTGAAGCCGCAGGGAAGTGCGAAACATCTAAGATTTGTAATGGAGGAATTCTCCTATAACCGCAAAGCATACCTCTCAAGAAGATATTCGTGAGGTGAAGCGAATCATGGCGGCACTCAAGGATTCCTACAAGACCATGTGCGAATAGAATTGGTGCCCCTCCAGAACCGATGGGCGAAATTGAAGCCCCACCTTGCCCGGAAGCGCCGATCAGTATCGGGGTCCAGCACGGGGAAACTCGCGTGCCTGCTGGATCGGATGCTCAGCAGGACAATCCCGGGTCGGTCGAAATGAAAATGATGAGTCAAGTGCGCGGTGCAGCCGCGCTTATCCGGAGACTACATTAATGAAAAAATGGCTGAAGATTCTCCTCACCGTCATCGCGCTGATTGCCATAGCCCTTAGCTGGGTTCTTTACGACTTGCACCGGGCGTTTCGCGAACC